>JBBRQH010000059.1:0-33989 GCA_038226705.1 Chthoniobacterales bacterium
ACCGGGCACCGGCGATCCGACTGCTCCCCCCGACCTCCCCGAGCGCTCCTACAGCGCCTCCCCGCGAGATATCAGCGAAAACGCGGCCGGCTTCATCGCGCAGTATGGAGACGTAATCGAACTTTGGGGCTACTCCCTGATGGCGGAAATCAACCCCACCGCCCCATCCTCGGCGGTTCTCAATGTCTCAACCCGCGGCCGAACGGGTCCCGGTGAGGATCGCATGATCGCTGGAATCGTTGTGGCCAATGGACCACCCAAGAATGTTTTGATCCGAGTCGTGGGGCCCACGCTGGCAAACTTTGGGGTCGCAAATGTGCTGGCCGATCCAAAACTCGAACTCTTTGTGGGCTCGGCCAAAGTCGATGAAAATGACAACTGGCAGAATTCGGCGCGGGCGGCGGAGATCAATGCGCTGACCACTCTGCGCCCGACGGACCCAAGGGAACCTGCCATCCTCGTCGCGCTCTTTCCGGGCGCCTACACGATTCAAGTAAGCGGCGCCAGCAACAGCAGCGGCATTTGCCTCATCGAGGTTTACGATCTCGATCCCCGCTGACCAGCAGCCGGAAATCAGCGAATCTGAGACAGGCTTCAGGTCCGCTTGCGCGTGAGCATGATTTCATTGCCCTCGGGGTCGACGCACATCGCCAGATGGGGCGGCTCCCCATTTTCCGGCATCGGCTCGCGCACCAGTTCCCCGCCAGCCGCTTTGATCTCGGCGGCGCCCGCAATGACATCGGGCACTTGAAAGCTCAGGCCGGTCCAGGTCCGCGCACCGGCTCCGCCGCCGTGAATCCCGATGACAGCACCGCGCACCGCCACTTCGCTGATTACATCGGACTGTTTGAGTACCTCGCCGCCAAAGACGTCGCGGTAAAAGGCCACGGCGCGCGCCATATCCGCCGCCCAAAGTACGTATTTGACCCGTTCGACAAGCATGATGCGCACATCATTCACATTGCGTGGGTCTTTCCCAGAATTCTTTCGAGGTTCGCCGGCAAAACTCCGGCGTGAAAATTTGTCGTTCGTATTTTCGCCGGTGCCGACGAAGATCGGCGCGTGCTGATCGACACCCCCGACTTGGTCGAGCGTTTTCTCCGTTACGTTCAAATCGACACCCGCAGTGATCCTCACTCGACCACCACGCCGAGCACCTCGGGTCAGTGGAATCTGCTGCACCTGCTCGCGGCCGAGCTGAACGCCCTTGGGGCTTCCGAGGTGACCGTGACGATTCTCGGGTACGTCCTCGCCACCATTCCGCCCACTTCGTCGAATCCCGACGTGCCGTGCATGGCCTGGTGCGCCCACGTCGATACGGCCCCAAATCTGCCCAGCCAGGCCAGGCCGATCGTGCATCGCGCGTATGATGGCAGCCCCATTGTCCTGCCGGATGACCCGACCCAACGGCTCACCATCGAGACCACGCCGCATCTACGCGAAGCGATCGGGCACGATGTGATCACCGCGAGCGGGAAGACTCTACTCGGGGCGGATGACAAGGCGGGCGTGGCCGTGGTCGTGGCGGCGACGAGGCATTTGCTGCGCCACCGGGAGATCCCGCACGGGCGGATCCGCATTTGCTTCAACCCCGACGAGGAGATCGCGCGTGGCGTGCATTCCCTCGATCTCGCGCAGCTGGGTGCGGATGTGGGGTATACACTTGACGGAGAACTGCCGGGAAACATCGACTACGAGACGTTCAGCGCGGATTCGGCGATCCTCGAGATTCAGGGCATTGCCTCGCATCCCGGCTGGGCCAAAGACGTCATGGTCAATGCGCTCCGGCTGGCCGGACGCTTTCTGGCCGCACTCCCGCGGGAACAATCGCCGGAGTGTACCTCGGGCACCGATGGATTCATTCATCCGAACGAATGTCACGGGACGCCCGAGCACGTGTTGATGCGGCTGATTCTGCGCGATTTCGAACTCGAAGGCCTGGCCGCCAAGCGCGCCCTTGTCGAAAAGCTGGTGGAGGAACTCCGGGTTTCCGAGCCGAGGGCCACCATCACGCTCTCCTTTCAGGAGCAGTATCGAAACATGCGCTACTGGCTCGAAAAGGACATGCGCCCCGTGGAGTACGCCCGCGAAGCCTTGCGCCGTGCCGGACTCACCCCGCGCTCAGAGCGCATGCGCGGAGGCACGGATGGATCCGTCCTCACGGAACGCGGACTCCCGACCCCCAATATTTTCTGCGGCATGCATGCCGTCCACAGCCAGCGCGAATGGGTGAGTGCGCAAGACATGACGAAGTCCGTCGAAACGCTCATTCACCTGGCACAGGTCTGGGACGAGCGCGGCTGACCAAAAGGCCGCATTTGCCGCCCGCCCGTGCCAGGGCACCTTTCGTCGTCAAAATGGAGAAGCATCGACAGGACTACTGGGCGAAGAAAAAGGAGGTATCTGCGCCGAAAAAAGCGAGCGTGCGCGCGCCCTCAGAGTGGATGGAGCGCATGCAAGACGAACGTCCCGCGCTCTGGTATTTCCTTGTCCGAACGCGGAACTGGAAGCTGATCGGCGTGGTCTCTGCCCTCCTGGTCGCTGCCGCCATCTTCGGGCCGCGTCCGGCCCAGAAGTACTACTCCAAGTATCGCGCGCAGAAACTCTCCGCCGAAGCCCTGGCGCTGCTCGCAAGTGGCGATATTCCCGCGGCCGCAGCGCGCGCCGCCGAGGCGAAGCGCCTCCGCCCGGAAGAGCCCGCGGTCGCCCGTGCGCAAGCCTTGATTCTGGTCCGCGAAGGCCGCAGCGACGAGGGATTGAAGGCCTGGGACGCCTTCCTGGCCTTGGGCGGCCGTCTGGACGATGCCGACCGTTTTGCGCGGGCCTCGGCCTTCCTGGACACAGAAAGTCCCGCGGCCGCAGCCGAACTGCTGGACGCCACGGAGATCTCGGATGTCTCCCTGGCAATTCGCGAGCGACTGCTCCGGGCCCGGATCGCCGGGGCACTGGGCCCCGCGGAGAGCGTGCCGCCAATTCTTCTCGCAGTGCTCGAATCGGAACGCGCTACTCCCGCCGACCGGCTTGAGGCGGTCCGCTTGGCCCTCGCCGAGGCATCGAGCCGGGCGGGCATTGAAGAAGCGGTCTCCAATGAGCTGGCCCGGTTGGCCCGCTCGAACACGCCCATCGCGCGCGACGCCCTCCTGCTCGCGGTTTCGTCGCAACGAATTTCCAAACCTTTTGAGCGGGGCGAGGTCGCGCGTCTGCTGCGTCTCCTCAAGGGCGGCCTGGAGGAGCGTCTGGCCATTCTCGACGCCGAGATTCTGGAGACACCCGGCCGCAAGGCGGCTCTTGTGATGGATGCCGATCAATCGAAGACCTGGGGTGGAAGCGAGACCGATCTGGCGCGCCTGGCGGATTGGTTGAACCGCCACGATGCTCCCACGCGAACGCTCGAACTGGTCTCGCGGACACGCGCCCTAGCCCGGCCTGAGCTGGCGTTGGCGCGCGTGGAGGCGCTCCTGGCACTCGGGCGACTGCGCGATGCGGAGATTGAAATCAAGAGCCCGCGCTATCCGCTTGAGCAAATCCTCCAGCAAATGCTCCTGGCCCGCATCCTCGCGGCCGGCGGCGACCTGACCGGCAGCCGCCAGCGCTGGGAGCTCGCTCTCGCCCTCGCCAGCGATCGACCGCGCCTTCGCCTCCTGGAACGGCAGGCACTCGCGGCGGGTGCGACCGACATTGTCGCGGCCGCCCGCGGCGGGCTGGCACAATTGAGCAAGCGTCGGCCTTGAGATTCCGGCCGCGCAGGTGAATCATTCGCAGTCGTTGTCGATCCTCTCCGAATCCCAAACTCCCCACTGTCATGTCTGTCGAAACCGCAATGTCGCCTTCGTCCATCGAGCTGCAGGATCTCCGTCCCATCGCGGAGACGAGCCCGTTGAAATATCCCGCCATCGCTGTGGAAGCGCCGGCCTTCGACCCCAAGCGGCTTCAGGACGTCCTCGATGGCGAGCAGAAGCCGATGCGCGACCGGATGAAGGCGATCCTCACCCGTCCCCATTTCCGCTACTACCAGGGCACTGACACCAAGGAACACCGCGAACAAGTTTTCGCGTGGATGCTGGAATTGGCGCAGGAAGGAATTGGGCGCCTCGGCTATCCCACGGTGGCGGGTGGAGACGCGAACACGGCGGGATTCCTCGCCGCTTTTGAAACCATCGCCTTCCATGATCTCTCCCTGCTGATCAAGTTCGGTGTGCAATTCGGCCTCTTTGGTGGCTCGATCCAGCAGCTCGGCACGGAGTATCATCACCGGAAGTATCTCGCACCGTGCGGAACCGCCGCCCTGCCCGGCTGCTTTGCCATGACCGAGATCGGCCACGGTTCGAACGTCAAGGACATCGAGACGACCGCCAACTACGATCCCGTCGCGAAGCAGTTCATCATTCATTCGCCCGGCCAGTCCGCCGGCAAGACCTACATTGGCAACGCCGCCCTGCACGGGCGCGCCGCGACGGTCTTCGCGCAGCTCATCGTGGGCGGCGAGCGGCACGGCGTGCATGCCTTTGTGGTCCAGCTGCGGAGCGTCGAGGGCTTCCTCCTGCCGGGCGTCCGCATCGAGGACAACGGCACGAAGCTCGGCCTGAACGGTGTGGACAATGGCCGCATCTGGTTCGATCACGTCCGCATCCCGCGCGAAGACATGCTCGATCGCTTCGCGAGCGTTTCGACCGACGGCGCGTATTCCTCCCCGATCGCGAATCAGAATTCCCGCTTCTTCACCATGCTCGGGACGCTGGTCGGCGGGCGCATCAGCATCGCCTCCAGCGGTGTCGCGGCGGCTAAAAGCGCGCTCACGATCGCCGTCCGTTACGCTGGCCGCCGCCGGCAGTTTGCCGGACCGCAGAAAGGCGTGGAAATGCTGCTGCTCGATTATCCGGTGCACCAGCGGCGCCTGCTGCCCCTGGTCGCGAACGCGTATGCGTTGCATTTTGCGGTCCGCCACCTGGGGGAAACTTACGCCAAGCCCGATCGCGACGAGAAAGCCGTGCGTGCGCTGGAGGGCCTCGCCGCCGGGATCAAGGCCTGGGCCACGTGGAACTGCACCGCCACCCTGCAAACCTGCCGGGAGGCGTGCGGCGGGGAAGGCTACATCGCCGCCAATCGGTTCGCGGCCTTGAAGGCGGATTCCGATATCTTCACTACTTTCGAAGGGGACAACACGGTCCTGATGCAGCTTCTCTCGAAGAATCTGCTGCTGGAATTGCGCGGAAAGTTCAAGAGCATGAGCACGCTCGAACTGGTGAAGTTTTTCGGCGAGCAAACCGGCACGCGGCTCGCGGAGATGAACCCCATCGCGGTTTCCAAGGTGGACAAGGCGCATCTGCGCGACACCGAGTTTCATCTCGCGGCCCTGCGCTACCGCGAGCAACGCTCCCTCGAAGGCACGGCCAAGCGCATGCGCCGGCTGGCGAAGGACGGGCACGACGCCTTTGGCGCCTTCCTCGGCTGCCAGGTCCGGCTGGGGCAGCTCGCGCAGGCGAGCGTCGAACGCGAGATCGCCGAACAATTTGCCGCGGCCGTGGCCAAGGTCACCGATCCCGGACTGCGGGCCACGCTCAAGGAATTGCTCGATCTTTTCTGCCTGTCGCAGATCGAGAAAAGCGCGGCCTGGCATCTCGAGTACGGCTACCTCGGCTCGAAAAAGACCAAGGCGATCGCGCGCGAAGTGGATCAGCTCTGCGCCGATCTCCGACCCAAGGCGGCCGCCCTCGTGGACGCGTTTGGGATCCCGGACGAGTTGCTCGCGGCGCCGATTGCGCTGGGGTGAACGCCGGTTCGCTGCTTGCCTGGCAGAGAGTTTCATTCCGCCTCACGGCGGGTACGAAGACCTCCTTTCGTTTGAGAAGGCGCGCGTAGTCTTTGACAGCACAGTGCTCTTGTGCCGGCGCTTCCCCGAAAAGCGTGACAGAACCGTCGACCAAATGGTACAGGCCGCGCGATCTGGAAAGCAGAACATTCTTGAAGGTTGCCAAGCCTGCGGCACCTCGAAAGAGGCCGAAATCAAACTGGTAAATGTCGCGCGGGCGAGTCTCGAGGAGTTGCTCGAAGACTACCGCGACTTTCTTCGCGTGCGAGGTCTTGCCATGTGGGACAAGAATTCCAAGGAAGCGCTTTTTGTCCGCAAGCTCGGAGTCACTACCGCTACTAGTAGTCACTCTCGCCACGGCCCCAGCGCAAACGCATTCGCTCCCCCCACGATTGCCCCATGCGGCCCATCCGGGATCGGCAGCCAAGCCGGCACACCGCCGGGTGCGACCACCTCCCACATGCGCCGGAGATGCTGGGGCGTCTTCCCGAGATTGAGCGTGCTCCGCGAAAGAGCGGGAAGCAGAGGCAACGCCGCGGCAAAGGCCAGCAGGTGCTCTCTCCGCAACCCCACCTGGACCCCCATAAACTTCCCGCCGGTGGGCGCATAACCTTCCGGATCCGCCGGCAGCGCCGGCGGAATCACGATCGCGCCATCATGATGCGGGCGAATCGCGAAGCCCTGATCGAAAAGCACGGGGATCCTGAGCCCTCCGTCTTCCCCTATTTCAAATTCCGCCTCTCGCCCCAGGCGCGGAAACTGCGTGAAATACCGCGGCAGCGGCAGTGTCTCGCCCAGATAGTTCTCGACCAGCGAGGCCGTCGCCGCGCCCGCCGCGAGCACCAGCCGGCCCGCCTGGATCTTCGTCTGCTGCGCCACCTCCACCTGCATGCGATTGTTGATCGTCAGCCGATCCAGCAAGACCTCACCTGCCGCGGAGAAAGCTGCCCGCGCGTTCAGGCAAAGATCGGCGCCGAGCGCCACCGCGCCGTACCCAAAATGCAGCGCCACCGCATCGGCGTTACCGCAGCCCCCGAGTGGATCGTGCGCCACCTCCGCGTCCTCTTCCGCAGCCAGGAAATGCCGCACATTGGGCCATTCCCGACAAAGCTCGGCAAATGTGATCAGACTAAACTCAGCGGAATGCTCCCGCGCCAGCGCCAGGTGGGCCGGTTCACGCGAGTAGACGCCGCAGGGACGAAAGCCGTTCTTGAACGGGACCTTTGCACCTGTCAATTCCTCGAGCCGACCGAGATCCTCGCGCCAGCGCGCGGCTCTTTCACGCAGGGTGGAACCGGAGAAAAAACGGTGCTGGATCGCCGGCGAATACTGCGTCGCGCCTTCCTCGCTGGGAATCCCGTCCTGTTCGATGATGATCAAGCGGCTCTCCGGCTCGCGCTGCCGCAGCTGAAACGCGGCAGCCAGACCGCACAGCCCACCGCCGATCACGGCGATATCGTAGTGCGCATCTGGAATCGATTGGTCGGCGCGATTGTAGACAGCCATGACGAAGAGGTGCGACGCAGGAGAAGACGACGAAGTTTCGACCGATTGTGTTCGGATTGTTGACGGGCCACCTTGCAGCTGACTCCCTTCCCGCTTGCCGCGAACAAATCGTCATACCCGCAATTTTCGGTTTGTCGCTCCGCCGGTGGGACGGTAGCCGCACTTTTCCCGCGCTTGCACGTTGCGTCAGGCCGCATACCACTAGCCCCCTTTACTCCCGAACACCCAAACTCGTCCTCCCATGGCTGTCTTCAAAGCTCCGATGTCCGATATCCGCTTCCTCCTCGCGGAGGTGCTCGACTATCCAAAAAACATCGGCGCGCTCGATGCGTACCAGGATTTCGATCTCGAGACCTCCCTCTCCATCTTGAGCGAATCCGGGAAATTCTGCGCGAACGAGATGCTGCCGTTGAACGGTCCGGCTGATCTGGAAGGACTGAAATACGATCCGGTCACGAAGGAGGTTACGACCCCGCAGGGATTCAAGGCGCTCTACAAGAAATTCTGCGAGCAGGGCATGAATGGCCTCTCCTTCCCGCCGGAGTTTGGCGGACAGGGAGCGCCGCACCTTCTGACGGCCGCGCTGGGCGAGTTCCAAGTCTCGACCAATACGGCTTTCTCAATGTGCCCGGGACTCACCCAGGGCGCGATGGCTGCGATCGTCGCGCACGCGAACGAGGACTTGAAGAAGCAGTACCTGCCGAAGATGATCGCGGGCGAATGGAGCGGGACGATGTGCCTGACCGAACCGCAATGCGGCACCGATCTCGGCCTCTGCACCACCAAAGCAGTTCCCGAGGGGGATCATTGGAAACTCACCGGCACGAAGATTTGGATCAGCTTCGGTGAACACGATCTCACCTCCAACATCATCCACCTCGTGCTGGGTCGTTTGCCGGATGCGCCGGAAGGCATCAAGGGCATCAGCCTTTTCCTGGTCCCGAAATTGCTTCTGGACGGCAAACGCAATCCCGTCTTCTGCGGCGGTCTCGAGCACAAGATGGGCATCCACGCCTCGCCGACGTGCGTGATCAATTTCGAAGGTGCGGAAGGCTGGCTCATCGGCACACCGAACAAAGGGATGCAGGCCATGTTTGTCATGATGAATGCCGCCCGCCTCGAGGTCGGCATCCAGGGCCTCGGGATGAGCGAGGTCGCTTACCAGAATGCGGTGCTGTTCGCGCGCGAACGCCGGCAAAGCCGCTCGCTCGATCGCGCCAAGCAAGACAAGAGCGCGGGCGCCGACATCATTCTCATGCACCCCGACGTGCGCCGGATGCTGCTGAACGTACGCGCCAGCACGGAAGGCATGCGCGCGCTCGCCTACTGGACGGGCATGCAGCTCGACATGAGCCATCACGCCGCTGACGAGGCGTCGCGAGCCGATGCCTCCGACATGGTGGCGCTGCTGACTCCGATCGTGAAGAGTTACATGACGGAGCGCGGCTTCGAAAATGTCAGTGAAGCCCTCCAGGTCCTCGGCGGCAGTGGCTACACGCGCGATTGGGGCATCGAGCAGATGCTGCGCGATGTGCGCATCTCCATGATCTATGAGGGCACGAATCACATCCAGGCGCTCGATCTCGTGGGTCGAAAGCTCCCCGTCGAAGGCGGCCGGATGTACAAGGCCTTCGCCAAGAAAGTGCACAAGTTCTGCCAGGCGCACGCGGAAGACGCCCAGTTGAAGGAATTTGTCGAGCCGACCGCGAAGTCGCTCGAGATCCTCAACGCCACGACCATGGAACTCGCCATGAAGGGTATGACCGATCCCGAGCACGCCGGCGCAGTCGCTTCGAACTACCTGAATCTTTTCGCGCTGACGGCCATGGCCTGGCTGTGGTGCGAGATGGCCAGAGCCTGCCTCGGCAAGGACGACGCCTTCCATCAGACCAAGCTCAAGACCGCCCGGTATTACTTCAGCAACGTGCTGCCCGAAACGCGTGCCATCCTCGCCTTCATCAAAGCGGGCAAGACGAGCATGATGGCCTTCGACGCGGCCGAGTTTTAGCCGTTATTGCATTTCGGCCGCGAGCGCCGCGCGGGTTAGGTTTGCGTGTCGTTGCCGCGATCCGCGGTGGACGATTGCGCCCGCTGCGCGGAGACTCGCGGCCCGCATGGAAAATCCCGTCCCTTTCCTCCGCCGAGTTGCCTGGATCGAAGGCGTCTCTTTCCTTGTGCTGCTGGGCGTCGCGATGCCGCTCAAGTATCTCGCCGGCCTGCCGCTGGCGGTAAAGATCGTGGGCTGGGCGCACGGCGTGCTTTTCGTCGTTTTTGGCCTGGCGCTCCTGCGCACCATGTTCGTCGCGCGCTGGCCGATCGCACGCTCAGCGTTCGTTTTCCTCGCGGCCCTTCTACCGTTTGGCCCTTTCGTCATCGATCGACGGATGACCGGCTACGAAGCGGAATTTGCCGGTTTGCCCCGGAGCTGAGTCGCCGCTCCACATCTGCATTTTAGTGCTCCCCCGCCGCTCATGAACCGAGTTTTTCTCTCCGCGTTTCTCTTCGCCAGCGCCGGCTTGCTGCGAGCCGCCCCGGTCCTCACCACCCAGGCTGAAGCCACCGATTTTCGGGAGACGGGACGATATGAGGAAGTCGAGCGGTTGTGCCGCGCTTTTGCCGAGGCGTACCCGAAGTCGGTCAAATCGATCAATTTCGGGACCACGCCCGAAGGGCGGCCGATGCTCGCGCTCGTCGTCTCCAAGGATGGGGTCCTCGAGCCTGCCGCAGTGAAGGCCAAGCAGCGGCCCGTGGTCCTCTTCCAGGGCGGAATTCACTCCGGGGAAATTGACGGCAAGGACGCGGGGTTCAGCGCGCTGCGGGAATTGCTCGCCGCCATGCCGACGAGCGAAACACTGGCTCAGACCACCGTGGTTTTCGTGCCCGTCTTCAACATCGACGGACACGAGCGCTTCGGACCCAACCAGCGGCCCAACCAACGCGGGCCCGCCGCGATGGGCTGGCGCACCACGGGGCAAAACCTCAATCTCAATCGCGACTACACCAAGGCCGACGCCCCGGAGATGGTCGCGATGCTCAAGCTGCTTCTGGCTTGGGATCCCATCGTCTATATGGATCTGCATGTAACGGATGGGGCCAAATTCCGGCACGACATTGCCGTCCTCGTGCAGCCCTCCCGCGCGGGTCCGGAAGCGCTCCGGGCCGATGCCAGGGCGCTGAGCGATGGCATTCTCTCCGACCTCCGCGACGCCGGAAATCTCCCGCTCGATTTTTATCCGGATTTTGAGGTTCCCGATGTGCCCACATCGGGCTTCACGGTCGGAATCAGTCCGCCCCGTTTCTCCGATGGCTACTGGGGGGTGCGGAATCGCATCGGCATCCTGGTCGAGACGCACTCCTGGCATACGTACAAGGAGCGGGTGCGGTCCACCCAAACCACGATCTTGAGCGTGATCGGACGCACCGGTCGGTCCGGCGCCAAATGGCTCCAGGCGGCCGCGGCGGCAGATACGGCATCGGCCGACCTCGCGGGAAAGTCTGTGGCGCTCGGGTGGAAAGCTTCACGCCAGGAACGCATAATTGATTTCCTCGGCTACGCCTTCCACCGCACCATGTCGGACATCTCCGGCAAACAATGGACAAGTTACGACGAGTCGAAGCCGGAGGTTTGGAAAGTGCCGTTGCGCGACGACCTTTCCCCCGGGCCGGAAGCGACTGCGCCCGAAGCGGGCTACGTCGTGCATGCCGCCCATGCCAATTGGGTCGCGGAGAAACTCGCGCTGCACGGGGTCAAATTCGACCGGCTCAAATCTGCCTGGAAGCTGAACGAGGCGGACCTCGAGGTTTTCCGGGTCGCGAGTGTGAAACTCGCCCCGCAATCCTTCGAAGGCCGGACGAACGCAACGGTCAAAGGAGCCTGGCAGAAAGAGGCACGCGAGATTCCGGCGGGCTCGCTTTTCGTCCCGATCCGGCAACCGGAAGCCGTGCTTGCCATGCACCTTTTCGAACCGGCGGGCGCGGACTCCTTCCTCAGTTGGGGCTTTTTCAACGGCGTCTTTGAGCAGAAGGAATACATGGAAGATTACGTCGCCGAAGACGAAGCGCGCCGAATGCTCGCGGCGGACCCGAAACTGAAAGCGGAGTTTGAGTCGAGACTGGGGACGGATGCGGCCTTCGCGAGCACACCGGCGCAGCGGCTCAAGTTCTTCCTCGAGCGCCATCCATCCCGCGATGAGCGGCTCAATCTCTATCCCGTCTTCCGAACCCGGATCGCTCCCCCCAAACCATCTTGAGTCTTCCCTTCTGATCATTCCGCGCCCTCCGGGCGTGACCTGGCTCCCCCGCCTCCCCCCGCATGGCCGCGACGATTTTTGACACCCCCGTCGTTACCCCGATCTTTCGGGCGATCTCACATGTCTTGCTCAAGCTCGTGGGCTGGCGCGCGGAAGGCGGCTTACCGAACGTGCGGAAGTGGGTGCTAATCGCCGCGCCGCACACTTCGAACTGGGATGCTCCGCTCATGCTCGCGCTCGCCCTGCATTACCGCATTCGCCTGCGCTGGTTCGTCAAGGACCGTTTTTTCCGTCCGCCCTGGGGAGCGCTTTGCCGCTGGCTCGGCGCCATTGCCGTCGACCGTTCCAAGACCACCAATCTCGTGGCGCAAGCGATCGAGCGACTGCGGACGCACGACGACTACGTCATTGCCGTTCCGCCAGAGGGAACACGCAGCTCCGCGAAGCATTGGAAAAGCGGGTTCTACCACATCGCGCACGGCGCGGGCGTGCCCATTTCGCTGGGGTATCTCGATTATCGGAACCGCGTGGGCAGCATCGGTCCCCTCTTTTACCCCTCGGGCGACATTCACGCCGACATCATCAAGATTCGCGAGCACTACGCGCCGATCCAGCCGCGCTTTCCCGACAAAAAGGGGCCGATCGAGCTCAAGGAAGAATGAGGCCGCAGGAGGCGCCTACTGCGCCTCCGGCTGAGCGCTTTCGACCAGCCGCCAGCCTTCCTCCGCAATCTTCTTATCGGTTTCGGCCGGGGCGCCGCGTTGCGAAAGCAGCACGTGCAGAGCCGTCGTAGTGTTCAGCGGATGCCGTATCACCAGGCCGCGATTGCGCAGCGTACCGCTCGTGCCATCCCGCTGGGCGTATTTGGTTGTAAGCTCATACTCGACCGCCCACTGGCCGGCCACGAGCGTGGGTTTCGGCGTGTAAACCGCATTCTTCAACGCCGGGTCCGAGAGCAGATCCGGCCGCACGAGGCGGGTGAAATCCGCCTGCGATTGCGGGGCGCGTTCCAGCAATTGTAACGTCGCGGCGACGATGGCGATTCCGCCGGTCTTGGTCGGATCGTGGCGAATCACCCCTCGCGTGGGACTCTGCTCCTCCAGCTTCACCTGCCACCCGGCCTCGCTCGGGCGCGCGAGGGAAAAGCCCCGGTAAACGATGCGGCCAGGGTTGGGCGGCGGTTCATTCGGTCCGGGCTTCTTGGTTTTGGCCGCCGCGGTCTTCGGCGCGGTCGTGGCACAGCCCGTGAAATTGACGGCGGCCACCAAGACAAAAAGAAAGGGAAGCAAACGGCGCATGACAATGGATCGCATTGGTTTGGGCGAGGCCGCAAGAGCAGGCCGCCGGTTATTGAACTGGAATTTGCCCGCTATCCGGCGGGCGGTGCGACCAAGCCAATATCGCGTCGAAATTGCATGCCCTCGAACGAGACCTGCGCCGCCGCCTCGTAGGCGCGCACTCGCGCGTCGGCGACCGTCGCCCCGAGCGCCGTAATGCCCACGACCCGTCCACCCGACGTGACAATCGAGCCATCATCGGCCCGGCGCGTTCCGCCATGAAAGACAAAAACCTCCGGCACGTTCGCCAGGGCTTCGAGGCCGCGAATGCGCCGGTTTGTCACCGGCTTATCCGGATAGCCCTCGGACGCGAGGATGACGCAAACGGCAGCGCGCGGATCCCATGCGATCGGCTCCGTGCCCAGCGTGCCGTTCGCCGTCGCCTCGAGGATGGGAAGAAGATCGCTGCGGAGTCGCGGCAGCAGCACCTGCGTCTCCGGATCGCCAAAGCGTGCGTTGAACTCGAGCACCCGAGGACCCTGCGCCGTCAGCATGAGTCCCGGGAAGAGGAGTCCGCGAAAGTCGAGCGCATCAGCCCGCAGCCCCGCCAGGAAGGGTGCGAGGATTTCCTGTTCGACCCGCTCCGTGAATCCCGCCGGGACCGGCGCCGCCGGCGGGCTGCACGTGCCCATCCCGCCGGTATTCGGTCCGGCGTTTCCGTCCCGCAGTTTCTTGTGGTCCTGGGCCAGCGGCAGCAGCACGGCGCGCGCGCCGTCGACCAGCGCGTGGAGCGAGGCCTCCGGGCCTTCGAGAAATTCTTCAATCACAACCCGCTCGCCCGCCGCGCCGAAACGCCCGGCGCTCATCATGGCCGTCAGCGCCTCCTCCGCTGCCTCCGCCGACGCTGCCACCACGACACCCTTGCCCGCCGCCAGGCCATCCGCTTTGAGCACGAGTGGCCATCGCGCTGCCGCCCGGCAGTGGGCCACGGCGGAGCCGAGATCGGAAAAGGCCGCGGCGTCCGCCGTCGGAATGCCGTGCCGGCGCATGAAATCCTTGGCGAAAGCCTTGGACCATTCGAGGCGCGCCGCCGCCTGGCAGGGTCCAAATACGCGCATGCCTTCCGCCGCGAAGCGATCGGCCAGCCCGGCCGCCAGGGCGTCATCCGGACCGATCACCACAAACTCAATCCGGAGGCGCCGGGCGGCGGCGACGAGGACGTCGTGCTCATGGATGCCGATGGGCAGGTTTTCGCCCAACGCGGCGGTGCCACCATTTCCAGGTGCGACGAAAATCTTCGTGACACGAGGCGACTGCGCGAGTTTCCAGGCGAGCGCGTGCTCGCGGCCTCCGGAACCAACAACGAGTAAATGCATGGCAAAAAAATGAGGCTCGCGCCGCGCGCCCTAGGGGACCGCGGGTAGAAAAACGGTCTGGCGGGCGGGGAGCTTGCTTTTCGAAATGACAAACTCGTTTGTCTCAAGCCGGCGAACCGAGCCTTGGCCCGCCAGCCATGCCTCCGGGGCGCCAAATCCGAGCCGGGTCGTGCGGGCGTTTGCATACGCCATGGGAATGATGACTCGCGGCGAAAGCGTTCCCACGATCCTGCGCCGGGTGTCGTCGCTTAGATCGAACGGCGCGCCAATCGGAAGAAAAAGCACGTCGACTGCGCCGAGCGCCGCCAGCGAGGAAAGATCCATCGCCGCCGCGGGCAGCCCGACATGACAAAACCGCAGTCCGTTCATCGTCCAGGAAAACGCCACGTTGGTCTCCGTGCCTGGGGCGTTGGTGGAAGCTCCCCGGAACACGATACCGCTTCCCGTGAAATCCCCGATGGCCGCCTGGCTGCGGAAGACTTGCGCTGACCCGCCGGCCATCTCGTCATTGCTCACGAGCGGATCCTCCCCGGAGATCAGAATCAAATCCGGCCGCAGTCCGGGCGGCACGGGATAGTCGAGATACTTGGTTTCAAACGGATCGGTCAGAATGGAGACGCCGAGCGCATTCGTGATGAGGAAACAGGCATGCCCCAGCCAGCGCACGCGAATGGCGTCGCCCGGCAGTGGTGCCGTCCGCGGCGGAGGAGTTCCACACGCGTCCAGCGCGAGCAGAAGGGCACCCAGACCGGCCCGGAGCACCGCCTTGCTCATGCCGGGAGGGCGAAGTGATTCAAGGCATCGGTGGACCCGTCCTGACGCGGCCACCGGAAGTAGTTCAACACCGCGGTGCTCACGAATTCCTTGGCCAGCGAAACCGCTTCCTCGAGCTCCACGCCCATCCCGAGGCACGCCGTAATGGCGGCGGAAAGCGTGCAACCCGTGCCGTGCGTGGAAACGCCGCGGGTGAAGGGCATCTCGTACTCGACCGTTCGACCGTCCGGATAAATCAGCAGATCCGTCGCTGTGTCGCCGCCGAGGTGCCCGCCTTTCAGCAGGACGGGAACGCCAAAGCGCTCCGCCAGCTCACGGCCGCCGAGGCGCATCGCAAGGAGCGAGCTGAGTTTGCGTCCGAGCAGCGCGCTGCCTTCATCCAGATTGGGCGTGAGGAGCGCCGCGAGCGGAAAAAGCTTTTGCGTGTAGGCCTGGATCGCGCTGGCCTCGAGCAGCGTATCGCCACTCGATGCGATCATGACTGGATCGACCACGAGCGGGATGCGGTCGAGCCCCGCGCCAACGGTTCCCGGCGGGCGGGGCGCGCAGCGGGCGGCGCACATTTCTGCGACGATTTCGATCACCGCGCGCGAATGCAACATGCCGGTCTTGATCGCCGCGACGGGAAAGCTCGCGAACGACAACTCAATCTGCTTCCGCACGATCTCGAGGTCGACCGGTTGAATCGCGGCAACGCGTCCTGGAACTTCCGCGACGACGCAGGTGAGCGCCGTGAGTCCGTACACGCCCGCGGCCGAAAACGTTTTCAGGTCCGCTTGCGCCCCGGCGCCAGCGGAACAATCCGAACCTGCGATGCTGAGCACCACGGGCGGGGCGGCAGGAGCTGGCGGGGGCGTCGGCGTCGTTTCCACTTCCTGCACATACCGGAGGAACACTCCTCGTGGCAAGCGGTGCACGGCCCGCAAGTTTGCCGCGCCATTTGCTCTTCGACCTCGAACGACTACCCTGCCCGCAGTGAATCCGTTCCCCGAAGATTCGAAGCTGGCCGCGCAAGTGCAGGAGCTCGATGGTCTCCATGCGACGATCGATGAGGTGTCATACGACCCCTCTCTCGATGCGCCCGCGAATCGTCCGCACCCGTTTGTTTATCATATCACCATCCACAATGGCTCGGATTCCGCGGTGACCGTGGTGGGCCGGAAATGGGTGGTGCGGGAAGGCCAGGGGGAATGCCTGGTCGTCGAAGGCGACGGCGTCGTCGGGCAGCGGCCGCGCATCGAGCCGGGCGGAAGCTTCTCCTACAACAGCTATCATGTGGTGGCGGCCGACGCCGAAGCTGAAGGCGCCTATCTGGCGTTCGACGATTTGCAGCGTCCGCTCGTTGTCAGGGTTCCCAAGTTTTCCTTGAACATCCCCGCTTGAGTTCGGTCTGAAGCGGGATAGATGGAGAAAAGGCGCGAGCGCTCGGTCCGGGCTGAGGATCCCCCCAATTGTCCTTGGCATCGAATCTGCACACTGGGCTGTGCAACCGGAACCGAATGAATTCGGCCATCCACTCGACAACCACAAATGGACAACATTATTGCCACGAAGGAACTCCAGGTAGAGAGAAAGCACTTCTACATTGAGTTCCGTGAGAATGAGCGCGGTCAATTCCTGCGCATCACGGAAGAAGCGCATGGGCGCCGGAATACGATCATCATCCCCAGCACGGGCTTGGATGAGTTCCTCGATACGCTCGAGGAAGTGCTCGGGGCGGCAGACGCCGCGACGCCCGAGCCAGCGGGCGCAACGGCCTGACCTGACAGAGTTCCCCTCAAGAAGG
Organism: Chthoniobacterales bacterium; assembly: GCA_038226705.1. Lineage (GTDB taxonomy): Bacteria > Verrucomicrobiota > Verrucomicrobiia > Chthoniobacterales > SZAS-18 > SZAS-18. Next base: position 16,779 of record JBBRQH010000059.1, read on the forward strand.
GCGCGCGCTTACGAGTTCGCGCCTTTTGCTGGGCGGTTCAATGCGGCTCTCCCGTTCGCACCAGCGGCGGGTAGAGCAGCAGGGGTCGCGCTTCCCCTGCCGGGTCGGGGGTGCGTTCGGCTGGGGGAAGCTGTGCCAGCGGCACAACGGGCCGGTCTCCTGCTCCCGGCAAGATAAACACTTCGTCCCCTGGCCGCGGTTCGCCCGCGCTGATTTCTGCCGCGAAAAGGTGGTTTCGGCGCTCCCGTCCTGCCCGCAACTGCGCGACGACCGATCCGCCCCGGCGCACTTCGAGCGTCGCGCGATCCGCGGGCAGAAGGGTTCCTTCGACTAAAACGAAATGCGCGCCCGCCGGGACGGTTTTGACGTTACCTACGCGCAACGCCTTCCGCTGCAGCGCCGTGGCTCCTGCGCCGCTCGGACCCGGTGCATTGCCTGCCGCTGACTCGTCTTCAGTCCGGCGAACCGTCAGCGTGCAGCCCGCCTCCAGCAGCAGCGCGAGGCAGGCGATGAGTTTCGGAACGCGAGCCAGGAGAGAGCGCATCCCCAACAATTTCCCGGCCATGCGCGGACGCAATCGTTCTTCCCCGGCGCGCGCGGATCAGGAACGACGCGCATTTGCACGTTGCGTGCGCCGAGCCCTGTGCTTTTTTGAGCCTCGCCTTCTCAAAGGCGTAAACGGTGAGGTGGCTGAGTGGTCGAAAGCGGCGCTTTGCTAAAGCGCTGAGGGCCTAAAGCTCTCCGGAGGTTCGAATCCTCTCCTCACCGCCATTTTTCCCGCGGGGGACGTTTTCTTGCCCGGCGCTCAGTCGATCTCGAGGAAGACCGACCCGATAAACACCTGCGACTCGACGCGCAGAATACGTCGGCTCGCGTCGTCTGCGACCCACACTGTGGCACGGCGAAACTTCTTCTGTGGCCGGGCCACCCCTTCGTCGCCCACCTTGCTCACCGCATCGACCGAGAATCTGATCGCGCGCATTTTTCCAGACCGAAGCGCGATTTCCTCATGGGCGCGCACCGTCATCGTCAGAATGTACGGCACACTCGGCGACATCACCGCGAGAGTGTACGATTCACTGTCCGCCAGCGTCTGGCTGCGCAAAAACAGGTAGGCACTGAAGAAATCGTGCAGCACCTCGCTTGCGTAGGTCTTGCGCTCGGCTGGCTTGAACTCATCGCCGGATTTATTCAGCACGAGCCGCCAGCGCTCGGCGGACTGTCCGGTGAACCGAACGCGTTCGCGGATGGTCCGATTTGAGCGTTCTTCGTCCTGCGCCGTCAGGATGGGCCGGAGAGTATTCGCCGCGACGGTGGACTTCAGATTCGCATCGAGAGAAAAGAGCACGCGGGCGGCTCCCTGGGTCACGGTCGTAGCCTGGACCTCGAAGTTCGAGCCGTTGCGTTTGATCTCTAATTTCGCGCGCGCGGCGGCGACCCCGCCCCAGCCGACGCGGTAGGTGGCGGACAAGCCCCGGTCGAGGGGCGGAAACGTTCCCACGGGAGCGCGCGTCACGCCGGCATCCCACGCCGCGCCCGTGCAGGCAAAAGCCACAATCAGGGCAAGACTTGCACGACATCCTGCATGTAATCTGGCGAACGACATCGCCCAAGAGACTGTAATCATGCCCTTCGCACAATCCCGCCAGCGTGGCACCGCGCTCACGCCTTTGCTCGTCGTCTTCGGGGCCATAATTCTCGGGCTCTCGCTCGCCTGGTGGATGTCTCGAAACGTGCTGAAGGCCAATGCAAGGACCACGGTGGTCTGGATCAGCGTGGACGGTTTGCGCGGAGACTATGTGCTGCAACCCGGGCTCCCGTTCTTCGAGCGCCTGCGGCGGGAAGCCGCCTGGACGGGGCAACTCGTCCCGGTTTTTCCGTCCATCACGTTTCCGAGCCATTGCTCACTCGCGACCGGCGTGACTGTCGGGGCGCACGGCATACCGGCAAACACCTTTTACGATGCCGCGACCCGCGTGGTTTACAGCTATCCGAGCGAGGCCGCGCTGCTCCAGGCCGAGCCGATCTGGCTGACCGCCCAGCGCCAGGGCGTTCCCACCGCAGTGCTCGACTGGCCGCTTTCGAACCACCAGCTTGGGGCGGTCCAGACCGTGGTTTTCGGGGAGAAATTCGATGGCTCTCTCCCCGACGATCAACGCTTGGAGATTCTCCTCGCCGCCTGGCAGTCCCAATTGGCCAAGCCGGTGCCGCAGCCACTTGGACTCGTCATGGGCTACGTGATTGCCACCGACAAACCGGGCCACAAATACGGGCCTGATTCCGAGGAATTGCGCGCGACGATGCGCCAGACCGACACCCTGCTCGCCAGCTTTTGCGCGAAAGCGCGCGCGCTCTGGCTCCAGCAGAGACGATCTCCGCGCGATCGCCTTTTCTTCGTCTTCTCCGCGGATCACGGCATGTCCACTGTTTCGCATTTTGTCAGCTTCGACCGGATGCTGGGTGTACCACGCAAAGACCCCATTGTCCGCACCACCACGACCGGAAACATCGGTCACATTTTTCTTGATCCGTCGTCATTTCCGATGGGCAGCGAAATCCGGCAGAAACGCCTGGCAGAGCTCAAGGAACTCGCCCTTGGACCGGAGAAGAACTTTCGCGCCTTTTATCGCGAAGAGATGCCTCCCGCCTGGGGTTATGCGCATCCGACGCGCTGCGGCGACATCATCGTCATCTTGCCGAAGGGGTACACTTTCCACATGTCGGCAGAGGGCGAACCCGTCGCCCCTCTCCCGCCGGATGCGACGGACTCGCGCGGCATGCACGGCTACGATCCGCGGGAGAACCCGGAGATGCTCGGTTTTCTGGCCTTCTGGGAAGCGAGCCGTCCCGGAGCGCGCGGGTTCGACTTGGGCGAGGTAACGTGGGATCGCGTTCATCCCACCGTGGCCCGACTCCTCGACGTGCAGCCGGCCGCTGGTGCCAAGGGATTGCCGCTCGCGATTGGAGGTACCGCAAAGTGAAGCGGGCGGGAAGGCCGAAAATGCGAGCGATTTCGCTGCTCCCTGCGCTGTTCCTTGCCTTCGCGTCGGTATGTCTTGGCGCCTGCGCAGGGTTTCCAAGCCCGCCGCTGAGCGAAAAAATCATCCTTCGAGTCAGCACCGACGCCACGGGTAAGGTCGTGCGTGCCACCGTCCTCAACCCGATGCATCCGACCCTCGATAAGGTTGTTCGAGAATACGCACTGACCCATTGGAAGGGGCCGCCCAATGCCACCAGGGATGTGCCGGTTGGGTGGGTGCTGCGGCCGAACAAAGTCCGGCAAAGCGGGCAAGCGTCCGCTACAACAGCCCCGCCTCGCGGAAACTGAAATACCCGGCTTGTCCGGGACGCGGTACGCCGACGATGACGTGATCGACAAACTTGATTTGGAGAAGCAAGGCGGCTTCGGCCAGACGCGTCGTGAGCCGGCGGTCGGCATCGGAAGGCGTGGCGTCGCCGCTGGGGTGATTGTGCGCGAGGATGATGGCGGCGGCGGAATGTAGGATGGCGGGACGAAAGACTTCGCGAGGATGGGCGAGAGTTTCGTTGATCGTCCCAAGCGAAATCTCTTCCACGCGGAGCAGGCGATGCCGGGTATTGAGGAGAAGAACCCGCAACGATTCGCGATGCAGCGCGCCGAATTCGACCGCGAGCAGGCGGCAGACTTCCGCCGGCGTATCGATTTTTTGGGCGGAGACCGTTTCGCGGGAGAAACGCGCCGCCAGCCCAAAGGCCGCGCAAATCACCGTGGCCTTGGCCGCGCCGATGCCGCTGGACTGCTCCAACTCAGCGACCGTGCAACGTGCGATGGCCGGCAGCGAGCCATCGAAACGCAGGAGCAATCGCTGGGCCGTCTCCATGACGTCCGACGCCGTCGTCCCGGTGCCGAGGAGAATCGCGATCAACTCCGCCGAGCTCAGTGCCTCCGCGCCCAGTTGGGCGAGCCGCTCGCGCGGACGCTCGTTCGGTGGAAGATCTCGCACGCGCAATGTTCCCATCGCGCGCATCGTGGAGAGCGGATCGGGCGCCGTCCACCGCGATTCGCGGGGTCGTGGTTCTTACCTACGACCCGGTCTTTCGATATACCGGTGCGCTCCGAGAAAACTTAATGGGCAGGGCCGGCTGGCGCACCGAAACGCCCGCGCCGACCGGGACGTTCACGATCCAGGCGCGTGCCTCGGAGAGCGGCGAGCCGACGGCCTCCTCGAGGGTCAGCACGGGGTCGACGCAGCAACCTTCGTCGACAAAAAGCTCCCGCCACGCGACCAGCGGCTCCTGCACAAAGGCGGCCGCCAACGCACTGCGGAGGCGGAGTTGATCCTCGGGCTTCGCACTGGCGCCGAGCGGGGCCAGCTCGGGACAGCCGAGCCCCGTGCAGACGCGGAGGAGGAACTTCGGCTCGAGGCTGCCCACCGCAACGTGGCGTCCATCCGCCGTCCGATAGTAATCGTAAAACGTGCCGCCGTTGAGCGGGCCGCGCTCCGGCGTCTGCACTTCCCCGGCCCCCACCAGCGCGGCCGCCGAGAGCGCATTCAGGGCGAAGACACAATCGGTCATGCTGATATCGATGTGCTGGCCCAGCCCGCTGCGCTGTCGCTCGATCACGGCCGCGAGGATCGCGACGACCGCGTGCAGTGAACCCCCGCCAAGATCCGCAATCTGCACGCCGAGCGGAGGCGGGCCTTCCACGACGCGCCCGCTATTCCCGGCCACGCCGGAGACCGCGAGGTAATTGATATCGTGTCCGGCCCGGTCCCGGAACGGTCCGGTCTGCCCGTAGCCTGTGATGGAACAATATATGAGGCGCGGATTCACGCCGCTCAGGATCTCATATCCGACTCCGAGCCGCGCCATTACGCCCGGGCGAAACTGCTCCACCACGATATCGAATTCCGTGACTAACTCGAGCACGCGCGCAACCGCGCCAGGTTGCTTGAGATCGAGCGCGAGCGTTTCTTTGTTCCGGTTGAGATACGCGTGCGAAGTCGAAGTGCCGTGCACGAAAGGCGGCACGAAACGAACGAGGTCTGGCCGGGAAGGAGATTCCACCCGCAAGACCTCGGCGCCCAGATCCGCGAGCATGAGCGTGGCGTAGGGCCCCGGCAGCAGCGCGGAGAAATCGAGAACCTTCAATCCGGCGAGAGGCTGGCTCATGACAATTTCGACTCCTTTGACCACACACAACCGGGCGGCGCGCCGGCGGTAGCCTGCACTTGGGCTTCGAAGCGTTTCGCGATGGCCGCGCGGCGGAGCTTGAGCGTCGGCGTCAGCAGGCCGCCTTCGATTGTCCACGGCTCGCTGGTCAACACGCAATGCCCCACCCGCGCATGCGAGGGAAGTTCCCGGTTCATCGTCGCCAACGTTTCCAGTACCGAATTTTCCACTTCTGCGCGCGCGAGCTTGCCGGCGGCGGCGCCCAGCACGACCAGCGCGATGGGCTGGGGCAGGCCCGCCCCGACCACACAGATTTGTTCCAGCAGCGGATTGCGCGCAAGCTTTTCCTCCAGGCCCGAGGGTACGATCCACTCGCCCTTGCTCGTCTTGAAGGTGTCCTTCGCCCGACCGGTGATCGTGACGAATCCTTCGGCATCGATCTCGCCGAGATCGCCGGTATGCAGCCAGCCATCCTGCAACTGTTCCGCCGTGCGTTCGGGATCGAGATAATAGCCGCGCATGACCGCGCGGTGGCGCGTAAGGATCTCGCCGTCCTCGCTCAAACGCAGTTCGCAATGAGGCAACGGCGCGCCGACCGTCCCCAGCTTTCGTCGACCGGGATGATTGAAGGTGGCGTAAGCGGAATTCTCCGACATTCCGTAGCCTTCGAGGATGGGCAGGCCGAGCCGCTCATACCAATGCAGCAAGCTCAGAGGCGTCGGGGCCGCGCCGGTCAGGAGCCAGCGGGCCGCATCGAGCCCCAGTCCGCGCCGGATCTTGCGCGCGACAAGCGCGCCGAGCAGCGGCACAGCGAGGATAAAGTCGAGACGCTTCGCCGGTCTCTGGGCCAGGACACCCTGCTGAAAGCGCATCCAAAGCCGTGGCACGGAGAAAAACAACGTGGGCCGCACCGCGCGGAGATCCGCCTGAAATGTCTCCAACGAATCCGGAAATGAAACGGCTGCTCCTGCCCGCAGGCTGAAGGCCTCCACAATGATCCGCTCCGCCACGTGGGCGAGTGGCAGATGCGAGAAGAAACGATCCTCTGCCCCGAACCCCAGCAACGCCTGCAAATTCGCCGTGGCGAAGGCCATCGCGCCATATTCCTGCGGCACGCCTTTGGGCGTCCCGGTGGTACCGGAGGTGTAGAAGATCGCGCAAAGCTCCTCCGGATCAGGCCGGCGGGATTCCGCGAGAGGCGGCTGCCCGGCCACAACGTCGTCCCAGTTGTCGCCGCCAAGCGCACCGGGATACGGAAAAACGATGCGCGGCAGTGGCGGCAGCCTGGCCTCGACCGCGGCCGTTTGCTCGAGCCGGCCGGCGAAAAGCAGCTTCGATCCGGCGTGCGCCAGCACATACGCGATCTCATCCGGATGCTGGTTCGGATAGACGGGTACGTTGATCGCGCCCGCGAGCATGATCGCGAAATCCGCCAGCAGCCAATGGGCGCAGTTCCGGGAGAGAATCGACACCTGGTCGCCGGGGACAATGCCGCGGGCTCGTAACGCCGCGGCCATCCGCCGCGCCTGCTGACCCACTTCACGCCAGGTGTACTCCCGCCAGGCTCCCGCGAGCGCTTGGCGCAGATAGACGCGGTCCGGCGTGGTGCTCTCCCAGTGATAGAGCCACTCGAGTGCGGTGCTTTCCGGCGTGAGCATCGACCGTGGCGGTTGCTCCTATGCTTCCAAGCCCATGCCCCGGCTGATGATTTCCTTCATGATCTCGGAGGTGCCGGCGTAAATGCGCATGATCCGGGCATCGGCATACATGCGGGTGATCGGATACTCCATCATGAATCCGTAGCCGCCGTGCAGTTGCACGCCGGCATCGACGACGCGCCCCAGCATTTCACTGGTCCACAGCTTCCCCTGCGCGGCATCGACCACCGTCAGGTCGCCCGCATTCTGCGCCAGCACGAGGCGATCGACATAGGCTTCGCCGATCTCCACCTCGGTCTTCATCTCGGCGAGCCGATGGCGCGTGGTCGGCATGGCGGCGAGCGGCTTGCCGAAGGCGGTTCGTTCCTTGGTGTAGGCGACGGTCACGTCGAGCGCGGCCCGCGCCGCCGCCACCGCGCCGATCGCGCACGAAAGCCGTTCGGGTGCGAGCATCTGCATCAGGTGCTTGAAGCCGCCATGGAGGTCTCCGAGAAGGTTTTCCTTCGGCAGTTTCAAGTCGGAGAAGAACAACTCGCAGGTGTCCTGTGAATGCAGGCCGAGCTTCTCGAGCTTGCGCCCGACCGTGAAACCGGCGCGCGACTTCTCCACCAGAAAGAGGGAAATGCCATGGCTCTGCTCCGGATGCGTGCGAGCCGCCACGATGACCAGTTCAGAATTGAGCCCATTTGAGATGAAGGTCTTCGAACCGTTGAGCAGCCAATGGTCGCCTTTGTCGACCGCGTTCGTGCGCATGCCCGCGAGATCGGAGCCTGCGCCGGGCTCGGTCATGGCGACCGCGAGCACTACTTCGCCCGTCACCACGCCGGGCAGCCAGCGCTGCTTCTGTTCCAGCGTGCCGAAGGCGACGAGGTACGGCGTGCAAATGCAACTGTGCAACGGGATCATCAGTCCCGTTTCGCCGATGTAGGAAAGCTCTTCGCCGAGGATCTGGTCGTAGCGGAAGTCGTCGCAACCGGCGCCGCCGTAATCTTCTGCGACCATCGGCGAAAGAAAGCCCTGGGCACCGGCTGCCCGCCAGACCTCCCGCGGCACGAGGCCCGCTTTGCGCCAGTCTTCCTGGTGCGGGACGACATTCTTCTGCAACCAGCCGCGGAAACTGCGGCGGAAAATGGATTGTTCTTCCGTGTAATGAGTTCGAGTCATGGGGGATTCCGCGCACGCATCGCACAAAACTCGACCAATCGACAGGAGCGGATGACGCATTACGCTGCGCGCACTCCCCCATGACCGAAGCTTTTATCTACGACGCAGTCCGGACGCCTCGCGGCAAAGGCAAGAAAGACGGCTCCCTCTACGAGGTAAAACCCGTCTCGCTCCTCACCGGACTGCTCCGCGAATTGCAGGCGCGCCATGGCTTCGACACTGCCGAAGTGGACGACGTCGTGATCGGCTGCGTCACGCCCGTCGGCGACCAGGGCGCCTGCATTGCCAAGACGGCCGCGCTCGCGGCGGGTTGGGCTTGGCAGGCGGCCGGCGTCCAGATCAACCGCTTCTGCGGCTCCGGCCTCGAAGCCCTCAATTTGGCGGCGATGAAGATCCGCTCCGGTTGGGAGGAACTCGTCGTCGCCGGCGGAGTGGAGTCGATGTCACGCGTGCCGATTGGATCCGATGGCGGGGCTTGGGCGCTCGATCCCGAGACCAGTCTCGCCACCGATTTCGTGCCGCAGGGGATCGGCGCCGATCTCATCGCGACGCTCGATGGACTCAGCCGCGAGGACGTGGATGCGTTCGCCGTTGGTTCGCAGCAGAAGGCGGCCGCCGCGCGCTCGGCCGGATTTTTTGCGCGCTCCCTCGTGCCGGTGCGCGATGCGAACGGCCTCGTCATTCTTGCCGAGGACGAATTCATCAAGCCCGGATCGGCTGTGGAGACGCTCGCAAAACTGCGGCCGAGCTTTGAGGCCATGGGAGCGATGGGGTTCGATTCCGTCGCCTTGCGGCGCTATCCGCAGGTCGAGAAAATTCGCCACGTCCATCATGCGGGCAATTCCTCCGGCATCGTCGATGGCGCCGCCTTGCTTCTCGTCGGCTCCGCCGCCAAAGGCAAAGCGCTCGGTCTGCAACCACGCGCCCGCGTCGTCGCCGCCGCGCTTTCCGGGGCCGATCCCACCATCATGCTGACCGGGCCGATGCCCGCCACGCGCAAGGTGCTGGCCAAGGCCGGACTCACGCTCGCCGACATGGATCTTTTCGAGGTGAACGAAGCGTTCGCCGCCGTTCCACTGCGCTTCCTGCGCGAGCTTGGCGTGCCGTCCGAAAAGGTGAACGTGAATGGCGGCGCGATCGCGCTTGGCCATCCGCTTGGCGCCACGGGCGCGATGCTGCTCGGCACGCTCCTCGATGAATTGGAGCGGCGCTCCCTCCGCTACGGCCTCGCCACCGCCTGCATCGGCGGCGGGATGGGGATTGCGACGATCATCGAGCGGGTTTAGCGGGGGTAGGTCCGACACTCTTGTTCTTGCGGTCTCCACGCAGATCTGACCCGTCTTGGACAAAAGTAACAGAACTCGCCGGACGACGGCTGCAGTGTGTCAGCCGATGGGCTGAATGGCGCCCAGTTAAGAAGTAATTTGGGTTTCGTTCCGACCGGCCCTACTCCGGGGGCGTTCCTCTCATTAACCCCGATGCTGCAGCACGGTGTCCCGTGGCTCGCGCGCGGGGCAGCCGTTTCAACGGCTTTCAAGGCACTGGGCGGAAGCGCGTTCTGCAACGGATCCCTGGAACTTGTCGATCGTTCTCAGCGGACACTGCCGTCACAGAAAGCGGCAGAGGACTGCCGCACTCCAAATTTGTCCCGCGCGCTTGGCTGGGCTGCTTTTCGGCTGCGCGTGAAACCCGCCAAAATCGTCTTAACTGCCTGCCATTCATCCGGGACAACGCCCCGACCCCGCCCGATGGTCGCTTTCGGGCTCGCGACATTTCGCGCCCGACCCAAATCGCCTTGGCCGCGCCGGCGGAATTTTGCTTCGCTCAAGCTTGGCAATGCTGGCGTGGACCTCGCCTTCACCTCGCTTCTCGCGCCATGTCAAACGAACCTGAAAAGCGGAAAAGCGTCACTTTCCGCGGCCTCCTCGGCGCGACCAGCGCGGCCGTTATCATCATTGGGGCGACGGTGCTCGGCCGGGAAGGAGGCGATGCCCTCTACCGAAAAGTGACGAACTATTTCGCCGGACGCTCCCTCGCCGCGGCGACCTGGCAAAGACAGACCGCACCTGAGGTCTCCTTTGAATCCCCCTTTGCGTTGGGCGCAGGGGCGGATCTTTCCAAGTCTCTGGCACCGGAGGTTCGCAAATTGATTGCCTCGCTGGAAACCTTTGATTTTGGGGACGCTTCCAAGGCGCTCCGCGTCCAGGTCACCCGAATCACCTACGACCCAGCGTCACGCTCAACCTCGATGGCGGCGTCGAAGGCGAGATCACGTCCGCGGCCAAAACCCTTGGCGACAACGCCCCCAAGTACCCGGCTGTTCCCGTGCGCATTTCCAACCTGGAGGCCCGGCGGGCGTCTTACGCTTACACCTCGAACGGTAAGGAACTCCGCATTGAATTGCTGGTGATCGGGCGTGGGCAGGATTGCTGGCAGGTCCTCGTGATGACCACGACGTCCGATTCGGCCCCCGCCGCCGAGCGAATCCTCAAGTCCGTGCTGATCGGTGCGGGTTAGCCGAAGAGCTCCGCCTCCAGCCCGAAAGCTGACAGCGATACTCCAGCCCGAAGGGCTGGCAGCGACAACAAGGGTTGAGCGAGCGACACCCCTTCGCGGTTACTCAGGCTGTTGAATGCGTCCCTGTCGTGTGCACGCAAGTTGAATAAGCGGGCTTGGGGATCACATAGATATCCCGCCGCCCGGAGACATCGAACCAAGTCGGCGACATTTGCCGGCTCGGGACGGAAGCGGCTGGATTCCGGCAGGATGTAGAACTTGGACTCGACTCCCATGAATGCAGCGCAGTTGGTAGCGCCCCACGGCGCTCCTTTCAAGTTGGGGTGCAGAACTCACGCACGACCCCTCGCACCCGCGTCGCTCTCCCCCAATGCGGCAGAGGACTGCCGCACTCCAAATCTCCCGCGCGCTCCCCGGCAATTCCTGCGCGCCAATTCGCGTTAATGCGTGGTTCCCTTTCGGCCGCTTTGGTTTGGCTCCTGCCGCAGAATCCAGTCGCGCACGAGCGCGAGGACTTCCGGGCTCATGGTTTCCTCAATGGCGCCGTACTCCGAAACCGCGCCGGTCTGGCAGTGCTGCAAAAGATGGTTGAGGTCGGGAAACGCTTTTGTCGTCACCGCCCGGTTGCCGCCGGGCGCCACACCTTTCCGAATGGCGGTCAGATTCTCCTCACAGGCGACCTGGATGTCTTTTTCTCCATTGAGCGCCAGGACCGGACACTTGACCCGCGCCAGCACCGGCACCGGATCGTAGGCGAGCAGTTTGACGAACCAGGGACTCAAGACCATCGCGATCTGTTGCTCGATCGAGCTCTCGGAGAAGCCCATCGCCTCACGCCGCTCCGGCGGGTAATGTGCAGCCAGCTGCTGCAGGAGGCGACGGACCTCGGCCTGGGTTTCCGCGGTCGGTCCGTGCGCGCGAATGGCCGCATACATTTTTCCAAAGATCGCCGGTCCCTCCGGATTCGCCGCGCCCGCATTTCCCGTGACGCGCAGAAAGGCTTCGCGTTGACGAAGCAGGAGTTGCTCCAGTGGCACGCCCATCCCCGCCAGCATCACCGTGAAGGCCACATCTTGATTCGCGGCGGCGACGATCGAAATGTGCAGCCCGCCCTCGCTGTGTCCGCACAATCCGACCCGGGCGGCGTCGACGCCCGGTTGCGTTTTCACAAACTTGAACGCCGCCTGTGCATCTGCCGCGAAATCCTCGTGCGTCGCCGTCGCGTAGTTTCCCGTGGAGCGGGCCACGCCCCGGTCGTCGAAGCGCAGCACGGCGATCCCATGCCGGGTGAGGTGATCCGCCAGCACCAGAAAAGGCCGGTGGCCGAGCAGCGTTTCGTCCCGATCCTGCGGACCTGAACCCGTGACCAAAACCACTGCCGGGAACGGGCCCTTTCCGGGCGGCAGAGTCAGCGTGCCGGCCAACGTGACGCCGGTCGCGCCGCCGGGAAAGCTCACCGTTTTTTCTTCATACGGGTAAGGTTTCTTGGGTTCCTGTGGCCGCGCCACCTCCGGCGCCGAGGCAAGTCGGCGAAACACCACCGGCGAGTCGAGCGGACCCTGTTTCCAACGGCCCTCGATCTCAGCCCCATCGGGCGAGAGCCGGCCTTCAAATTGAGCCTGGAGCGCGGCGAGTTCAATCCGCACCGTCTTGTCCGTGAGTGTGACGGCTGAAACGGGGATCCCTTTCGCGCCTTGATCGATGCTGTCGAGCGTGGCGCTCAGCGCACTCGCTTTACCTGCCGTAACATGGAACACGAGGCGCAGCTCGGTCGGGCCGACGCGCACGGCCCCCTGCCAGTGACCCGCCAGTCCGCTCCCGGGGATTCCCTGGGCGGGCGTTTCACCGGCCCGAGCGGTGGAGGCCCGGCGCTCGAGGGCGAAGGGAAATTTCTGCCCGCCCTGCTGGAAATCGCCGGTGAAATGGACCCCGTCCGCGGCCAGCGTGCCCTCGAACAACGGCTCACCCGGAATCCCCGGCAGCTTGAACACGATGCGGCCGCCCTGGACCGAAATCTCGGCGAGCTTGAAGCCGCGCAACATTTGCGCGGGAATGTCGATCGTGCCCGACCACCCGCCGGCTTCGCTGGAGGCGGCAAAATCGAGCCGGATTTCGAGTTTGGTGCCGGGCAGATTGATCGCCCCTTCCCAATGGCCCGCGGGAGCGGTCTCGGCGCGGGCCGGAGAGAACGCGCTGAATGCGCCCAACAAGGCGAGAACCGAAGAGAGAAATTGGCGGATGGTTTTCATCTGAGGAAAGGCCGGGGGAGGACGCGAACGGTTGATTCAGGGTTGGGGGTCGAGAAGCTTGCGCCGGAGGGATTCGAGTTCGCGTTGGTGCGGCTGATACCGCTCGCTGATCCGCCTTTGCTGGCCGGAGACAGTCGTAACCAGCGCACCGGCCATCGTGGACGCCATGAAGACATAGGTCCACGCCGGGGCGTCGGTCAGCCGGAACACAACCGCCACCCAGAGCGCAGCCGCCACCCAGACCGGAACGAAACCCCGCCAGAGGATGCCCTCCGCGACCCGGATTTGGAATCCGACCTGGGCGAGGGCGCGATCGATATCGCCGCGCATGGTCGGCGCGAATTCCTCCCCGCGGCTGCTCTGCCGCCGGCGGGCGCCACGCATGTAAGCGGCGAAATAAAACCAGATGCCGGCTGCGGTGAAAAGCGCGACGGCATCCCAGTGCGACACCGCGACTTTCGGCCAAGGCAGAGTCGCGAGCCAGGCGGCGTCGCCGAAGGCGAAGACCCCGGCGCAGACGAACATCAGGACACCGCAGGCGAGACCGATGCCAATTTCGGCGGCGTAGCGACAAGCGGCGCAGCGCTGGAATTCCTGGTTGCGACGCCGCACGACTGCGTGCAGGGCCGTTTCGTCCAAGGTGTAGAGGGGTTCCTGATTTTGGGAATCCCAGATTACTTTCATTTCTTCAAAGTCCATGGGGTTGGATCTCCTTTGCTTGGTTGGTGAGGTGGGCTTTGATCCGGTGGATCTTCACGCCCACGTTGCTTTCCGAAATGCCGAGAGTCTCCGCCATGTCGCGGTAGCTGAAGCCATCGAGAAGCAGGAGGGCCAGCGAGCGATCGATGAAGTCCAGCCGGGCGATCTCTTCATAGAGCCAGGCAAGGCGTGGGCTCTGCGTGTGCGACAATTCCACGAGCGCGGTCTCGGAACCATCGAGCGCTTGCGTGCGGTTCCGGTGCTTTCGTTCTTTCCGCGACCACGCCAGGGAAGAGTTGAGCGCGACCCGATACAGCCAGGTTGTCACGGCGGACTCGGCCCGGAATTGCGGGATGGAGTTCCACACCTGCGTGACCATTTCCTGGAACAGATCATCCTGGTCATGTGGCGTGAACGCATGGGCGCGGACGACCTTGAAGAGCAGGCCCTTGTGCCGGGCCAGCCATTCGTCGAAGACGCGCTTTTGTTCAGGTTTCTCCATGCCGTAAGGTTGATTTGCAGCATTAGTAGCCGCTGCGGGCGGATTTCTTACAAACCGGAAAAGAAAGTGGGAGCGCGACCAGCATTGCGCGCACGTTCCGCGATGGCTGCGCCAAACCCCGTGCAGTCGCTCGCTGGCGACGGCACCACGCAGTTCGTCATCAATCAGGCGGGCTCTTATTACCTCACCGCCGACATTGCCGGCGTGAGCGGCAAATCCGCCATCGCGATCAATGCGGACAGCACCGGGGATTTCGGCATTTCCATCACCTCCGCCCACATCGTGACCGGTTGCAACATCAGCACCGCCGCCACCGCGATTCAGGCGACCGGCGTCCGCAACGTGATCGATGGCAATAACATCGCCGGCACCAGCGCGTTTGGCATTTCCGTCGTCAGCGGATCGAACACCGCCCACGCGCTCATCGTGCGGAATCAGATTCGCAATTGCACCACGAACATCCAGGCCGATGCGCCCTGCCAGTTCGGTATCGTCGTGAGTGCCACCGGCCAGCTCGCCGCCGGGACGAATCCGTGGGCGAATTTCACGGATTAGAGCAGTCTGACTCAGGTGAGAAGCGCGGGAGGCGCGTTTTCGAAGTCGTCGTCCACCCAGAATACGCTGCGCCCCGCCCGCTGCAGGTAAGCGCTGGCGGCGCCCGCCCGTTTGCCGGTCTGGCAGTGCACCACGATGGGGCCGTCGCCCGCCAATTCCCCCGCTCGCGCGCTCAGCCGGGTATGCGCGATATTCCGGGCGCCGCGCACATGACGCCGGGCGTATTCCCCCGCGCGCCGCACATCGAGCACGATCGCTTCCGGGATCGCATCCAGCAACCGCTCCAGGTCGCCGAACGACACGAGTGGCACGCTCTGCACCTGCGGCTCCCTTGCACCTGCGAGCGCTGCCGACGGCAGCCAGCCCACGACCCCGTCAAATCCGATTCGCGCCAGCAGACCGCTCAGCCGCAGCACTTCCGCCGGAGTTTCCACGACGAGGAGCACCCGATCTTGCGGGCGGAGGAATGACCCCGCAAAGCCGGTAAAATCCCCGAGCTCCGGCGCAAAGAGGCTCCCGCGCAGATGAGCCTTGGCGAACGCTGGGCGGTCGGAGCGCGTGTCGAGCGGCACGTAGTCCGGTTCGTCCAAATGCGCGATGACCTCGGAGAGGTTCAGCTCGGGCGGCAGGCGGTCACTGCCACCGAGGAGAGGAGCCCCTCCCCGGTTCAACACTTTCATGTTGGCGAAATAAAGCGGCGGTTCGGGCTGACCCTCGAGGATGTAGTCCACGAAGGCCCGTTCCTTCCCGCCCAAAGCCAGGCCGAGCGCGCGGTTGTAGCGCTTCTCGTATCCGATCGTCGAAGATGGGATGGCTCCCAGCGCCTTCCCGCAGGCGCTGCCCGCGCCGTGTCCCGGCAGGACTTGGACATAATCCGCGAGCGCCGTGACCTTTTGCAGGCTCGCAAACAAATGGCGCGCGCCAGCTTCCTGCGTGCCGGACTGCCCGACGGCCTGCTCGAGCAAATCGGGTCGGCCGACATCACCCACGAAAAGAAAATCCCCCGAAACCAATGCCATCGGTTCGCTCGCACCCCCGCCGCGATCCGTGACCAGAAAGCAGATGTGTTCGGGGGTGTGGCCCGGCGTGTGCAGCGTTTCAAATTCGATTTGGCCAATCGTGAAGCGATCGCCGTCGTGGAGAGGATGCAGGTTGGATTTGCCCGCCGCCCATTCCGACTGCCAGTCGGCGCCTCCCTCGGCCGAGACATAGACGCTGACCGCGGGATCCGCCGCGAGCTCGGCTGCGCCGCTCACGAAGTCCGCGTGAATATGCGTTTCGGCGACCGCGGTCAAACGCAGCCCCTCCTCCTGCGCCAGGGCTCGGTAGGTCGCGATGTCCCGTTGCGGATCGATCACGATCGCTTCCCCGGAGCGCTGGCAGCCGATGAGGTAAGCGTTTTGCGCGAGGTGCGGGTCCACAATTTGGCGGAGAAGCATAGCCGATTCGTAGAGGATCGAATCGGCCAGGAAAAGAAGCGATTTCAGCCACCGCCTCGGGCTCTTGTCTGTCCCTTCTTCATCCGAATCATCCGCGTGGTTGAACTTCTGCCCGACTCCTCAATCGGTGCCCCATCCGCTGGGCGTCGCAACTTTCCGCGCTTCTTCCTCGATCTTCTCCTTCAACGCCACCGGCTCGACCACGAGCACATCTGATCCCCATCCTCTGATGAGTTCTTCGAGATCAGGCGTCACGGCCACTCTCATCGTGAGATCCACGGTTCCATCCGCCCGCACCGTCACGCACTGGCTGTGATGCCACGTGCGCTCCTGCACCACCCGCGCGCGCACGCCGCGCAGCCGCAGCTTCACCACCTCCGGCTTCCGCCCCAGGAAGAGCCCAAGACAATCGTCGAACTCCGCATCCGGATCGTAATCGGCCGGCCGCACAAAAGTCTCTCCCGTCGCCACCACGTCGCTCATGCGCACCAGCGCGTAGGAGGTGCGCAGGCCCGTTTTCACATCATCCGCCCGCAGGTAGAGCGCGCTGTCGCCGCAATACACGTGCAGCGGACGCACCTGCAGCACGCGGCCCTCGGTCTTGCCGATGCTTCGATACGAGAATTGCATCTCCGCGCACTCCAGCGAAGCCATCACGAGCGTGTGATAAAGCGTGAGATCGTCGAGACGATCGAAACCCAAGCCGCGGAACGAGACGACAGAAGCGATCGACTCCAGGTCGTAACGCACCCCGTCGCCTAATTCGTTGTGGAGCTTGCGCAGGATGCTGCGGCAGCCTTCGCTCAGGCTGGCCGAGGGAAAGGCGCGCACCGCCTGGGTCAGAATGCCGATGACGAAAAACTCGTTCTTCGCCACATTCAGCGTGGGAAACTTGCAGGGCCGGGTGTAGCGGTAACCCCAGCGGTTGGGCACATACTCGAGCGGGAGCATGAGCCTCTGGTCCATGGTTTTGATGTCCCGGTTGATGGTGTCCTCGGAGACCTCCAGAGCCTTCGCCAGATCGCCCGCCGAGGGGAGCTTCTTCAAGTCCGACTTGGTCGCTTTCTCGATGATCAGATGAATCTTGAGCATTCGGGTCACGGAAACCCGCCGGTCCTCCGTCTTCGGGCGCGCCCGCAGTTCTTCCGCGCTGGGTTTAGGCCCTTTTCCCGCCGTGTCTGCCGGAATCTCGGTCTCTCCTTTTCCGGGGGTGTTCGCTCCCGAACTCGCTCGACCGACCCGGCTAATCTCTCCGAGCCCTCCGGGCTCCAACT
>JBBRQH010000060.1:0-33634 GCA_038226705.1 Chthoniobacterales bacterium
TACCTGAACGAGACCTACACCGCGGGATTGCGCTGCAACACGTGCCATCAGCTTCCCTTCGGCACGAATGGCACCATCATTCCCGCCTTCGCGCTCCGGGAGAGCCAGGCCTTCAAGGTGCCGCAACTGCGCGACGTCTTCCTCAAGCGCTTCTTCGTCCGGAGTTCCACGGCGGTCTCGCTCAGCGGCTTCGGCCTTACGCACGATGGCCTGGACCAGGATTTGTTCACTTTCCTCTCGCGCCCCGTCTTCGCGACCTTTTCGAATGACATCACGCGAAAGCGGAACCTAAGCGCTTTTGTCATGTGCCTGGATACCGGCACCGCCCCCGCGATCGGCTACGCGCGCACCGTCACTGCGGCGACGCTTGCGACCACTGACGCGGACTGGACTCTGCTCGAAACGCAGGCGCGCAGCGGAAACATCGATCTCATGGTGCGGGCGCAATTCACCGGGGAAGGACGCGGGTTGCTTTTCCGCCCGGCCTCGAATGATTACGCCAGCGATCGGGCCGGGCTCGGGCCCTTCAGCCGCGAACAACTGCGTTCCCTCGTCTCCGCAGGCAGTCTCACACTCACAGTCGTGGGCACCGCTCCGGGCAGCGGAACGCCTCTTGCACTCCAGAATCCGCTCCCTGCCGCGACTTTCGCGCAGTGGCAGCAAAGCCATTTCACCGCCGCGGAACTGGCCAACCCGGCGATCAGCGCGCCCAACGCCGATCCCGATGGCGACGGCGAGGACAATCAGTCGGAATTCAACTCGCTCTCCGATCCGCGCGCCGCTGCCTCCGTGGTGCGCAGCGGCCGCGCCATCAACCTCTCCACCCGCCTCCGTGCGCAAACCGGCGATAATGTCCTGATCGGCGGCTTCGTTATCACCGGCGCGCAGCCCAAGCGAGTCATCGTGCGCGCGATCGGGCCTTCGCTCTCGGGTTTCGGTGTGACCGGCGCGCTCGCGGACCCCTCCCTCGAGGTCTTCGACTCCGCCGGAGTCTCCGTCGCCCGGAATGACAACTGGCGCGAGACCCAGGCCGCCGAAATCCAAGCCACCAGCTTCGCCCCAGCCGACGATCGCGAAGCGGCCGTCGTGCTGACGCTCAACCCCGGCGCCTACACGGCGATCGTGCGCGGGGCGGGGAACACTTCCGGCGTGGCTCTGGTCGAGGTCTACGATCTCGCGCCCACCGCCGATGCGCAGCTCGTGAACATCAGCACGCGCGGCCGCGTCGAATCCGGCGATAACGTGATGATCGGTGGCTTCGTGGTCGGAGCGGGTCTCGGCGCCGCCGAATCTGGCGGGACGCGCGTGCTGGTACGAGCCATCGGCCCGTCGCTCGTGCCCTTCGGGCTGACCGGTGTCCTGGCCGATCCCACGCTCGAGTTGCGCGATGCGAGCGGCGCGCTCGTCGCCTCGAACGATGACTGGGCCGCCACGCAGCGCGCGGAGATTCAGGCGAGCGGCTTCGTCCCGACTGCCGCCGCCGAAGCGGCGCTCATCGTCACGCTGCCCCGCGGCGCCTACACCGCGATCGTGCGCGGGAAGAACGGTTCGAGCGGAATCGCATTGGTCGAGGTGTACAAGTTGCCCTAAATCGCCGCCAACCCTGTCTCCTCGGTCCGAATTCGGATCGCCTGTTCCACGCTGCTGACGAAGACGCGGCCATCGCCCATCAGCCCGGTGTGCGCTGCGGCCAGGATGTTCGCGACCGCGAGGTCCAGCAACGCCTCCGGCACGACCACCTCGATTTTGAATTTCGGGTGGAGGTCCGAAAGATGGCCGCTGCCAAAGCGGGTGCCGGTGCCGGTCATGGGCTGATAACCCTTCACCTCGCATACGGTCATGCCGTCGATCCCGAGGTCATGCAGCGCCTCCTTCACTTCGTCGAGTTTGAAGGGCTTTATGACGGCTTCGAGTTTCTTCACGGGTTTGGTCGGGAGTTCGCGCAAAAGCTTTTGGGTGCGGAGCGGTCACAAACCCCCGAGTGCAACCGCCCCGCGCCCTGAAAACTGATCACCGACACCCCCTAGCAGCGAGCGTGCCAGCCCCGGCCAACTCTCCCCGATGCCCATGAATCCAGCATTCCCGCGCGCATTCCGGGCTTGTCGGGCGATTCGAATGGCGCAAGGTGTCGGTCTTTGCCCACCTGTATGGCGAACTCGACACCACGCTGGACAAAAACAACTTCGGGCAAGGAGGCCTTGTGATCGGTCCCGCCGGCCAGGCGCTGCGCGGTTTCCTCCAGACGGTCAGCAGCCTCGTCTGGATGCTGATCGACATGGTGGCGGAGATGATCGATCACATGCGGCGTGGGCGGCTCCCGTTCCGGCGGCAGATTTTTTTCCAGCAGACCGATCGCGCCGGGCTCGGCTCCGTGCCGCTCGTCTGCATGGTGACCTTCTTCCTCGGCCTCACCATGGCGCTGCTGACCGGTTACCAGCTCCGCACCTTTGGCACCGAACGTCTCGTCCCGGGCTTGATTACGATCGCGTTTTGGCGCGAACTCGGACCGCTGATGACCTCCGTTGTCATCGCGGCCCGCATCGGCGCTTCCTACACGGCCGAGCTCGGCACCATGACCGTTTCCGAAGAGGTGGAGGCGATCGAGGCCATGGGGATCGGTCCGTTGCGTTTCCTCGTCGGCCCCCGCTTGATCGCTCTCGTGCTGCTCATGCCGTGCCTGGTGGTGATGGCGAATCTTGCCGCCCTTCTCGGGACCTTTCTGATCTGCCAGCTTTCGTTCAACATGAACTTGAACGTCTTCATCGATCTCGTGAAGGAAGCCCTCATCCTCAAGGATGTCGTGCAGGGCACGGGGAAGTCGGTTCTCTTCGCGCTCCTCATCGCCCTCATTGCCTGCTACCGCGGACTCACGGTCAAAGGCGGGGCAGCGGGCGTCGGCACCGCCACGACCAGCAGCGTCGTCACGTCGATCACCACGGTGATCGGCTTCGACACGTTCATCAATATGCAGCAGGTCGGGGTATTCTGATTCCCGAAGCAATGGCCGACGAACCCCCTGATGGTCCCCTCGTGGAGATCGAGGACCTGGTCCTGCGCTTCGGGGACAAGACGGTGCTCGACGGCGTCAACCTGCAGGTGCAACGCGGTGAGCGACTCGTCGTGATGGGTCAGTCCGGCAGCGGCAAAAGCACGCTCTTACGCCTGATCCTGGGCATTCTTCGTCCCACCTCCGGGCGCGTCCGCTTTGCGGGGCACGATGTCACCCAGCTCGCGCGCCGCGACCTGAATCGGATGCGTTCGCGGATCGGCATGGTCTATCAATATTCCGCCCTGATCAGCTCGCTGAATGTGCGCGACAATCTCGCTTTGCCACTCGAGGAACTCACCGACACCCCGACGGCGGAGATCGACAAGATGGTGAGCGAACGGCTTGAAGCGGTGGGCATGAGCGGCTCCGAAAGTAAACTCCCGGCGGAACTTTCGGGCGGCATGCGCAAGCGCATCGGCCTGGCGCGCGCCCTGATGCTCAAGCCGGAGTTGATCCTCTACGATGAACCGAGCGCCGGACTGGATCCCGTCATCAGCTCGGTGGTGGACTCGCTCATCATCGAAACTTCGCAGGCAAACGACGCGTCCGGCATCATCGTCACCCACGAAATGGAGAGTGCCTTCCGGATCGCCACCCGGATGGCGATGCTTTACGAGGGGCGTATCATTCTCGACGATGTGCCCGACGCGTTTCGCCACTCCGAAAATCCCATTGTCGCCCAATTTGTCAGCGGCAGTACGGCCGGCCCCATTCAGTGAGAGCAGCTTCCACGTCCCATGAGATTCGAGCGTTCTGAGATCAAGACGGGCGTTTTTGTCGTCGCCACCTTCGGGCTTTTGCTCCTGGTGGTGCTCTACCTCTCGGCGCCCGGAATCTTTCGGGACGAGAAGGAATTCGAGATCTTCCTCGACAACACCGGCGGCCTCAAGCCCGGTGCCGCGGTGAATCTGGCCGGCCGCAAGATCGGCCAGGTCCTCTCGATCGAATCGCCGGTGCCCAAGAAGTTGCGGCCGACCAGCCAGCCCACTTACGAAGTCCTGGTGAGCCTCCGGGTGGATGCGACGGCGCGCGTCTATCGCGACGCCTCCGCCCGGATCGTGGCCTTTGGTTTGCTGGCCGAGTACCAGGTCGATTTTGTGAAAGGCAACGAGGAGTCCGGACTCGCCGAGCGCGGCAGCACGTTTATCGGCGAGCGCGAAGGCAGCCTGACCGATGCGGCCGCGAAGGCGATCAAGACCCTTGAGCCCGTGGCCCTCGCCGCGGAAACGACGTTGAAGGATTTGCGCGTCACGATCGGTACGCTCAACGGCTTTTTCGGTCAGGGCTCCGAGTTGCAGACCAGCATCACCAGCATCCGCCATGTGGGCGAAAATATCACGATGCTGACCGCCAAGGACGGGAGCCTGGGGATCGCCCTCGAGAATATCCGACAACTCACCGGCAAGCTCGCCGCTGACAAAGGCGATCTCATGGTGACCTTGGCGAAACTCAAGGACGCCGCGGATCAACTCGTCGCCAAACGCCAGTTGGCCGAGGCGATTTCGAATCTGCGCGGCTTTGCCGAAGGCGCGAATCGGGCCCTGGCCAAGCTCGAGCCCGCGCTCAGCAGCACCCTGCACAACATGGAGCAACTGACCGACACGCTGAAGCGCCAGCCCTGGCGCGTGATCTTCCCGGTCACGAAAAAGTACCCGGACGACAACGCCCCGCGGGCGACGCCGACCCCGGCGTCCAAGCCGCGGAAGGCGGTCAAGGCGCAGCGTTAAGGGGGCGATGCTTGGGCAGGGTGCGGCCGCGAAAGAGCAGGACAGGCGAACGTCACCGGAAGAGGCACCCGCCCCTTTTGTGGGCTGGTTTGGTCGTCCTTCAGAGAAAAGGGGCTCTCCGGCGCGTCAAAACGGCTCATTCCGAAAGAGCGCGCGCTCTTATCCGAAGAGCCGGCGGTCTTATTCGAAGAGCCAGCGCTCTTATCCAAAGAGCCGGCGCTCTTGCCAGAAGAGCCGGCGCTTTTATCCGAAGAGTACTCGTCGCCGCGCGGGCGCGGGCTTCGGAGTGCGGAAGTCTTCTGCCGCTTTCCGCGGCTACTTCGCCTGCCGGGGAACAATGCCCATGGCCTCGACCACGGCGCGAGGTCGAGCCCCCGCCCGCTGCGATCTTCGAACCCGTGAGCGAACGGAGTCTCGGGGGAGCAACGACATCGAGAGGGGCTGGGCCAGTGTCCGAGGCGCAACGATTTGCCCGGCGGCAGGCACCGCAGGATCGACGCCAGACTCGATTTGCTCTATCGGAGGAGGTTCTCACGTCGGTGCGCGGTCGCAGTGTTTCGAAATGCTTCCTCCATCACATGTCCATCCCTTTCACGCGTCGCATTCCTTTCGCGGAACTCTTGGGCATCGAGTGCCTCGAACTGGGCGAGGGTCGGGCGGTCTTTGCCGTGATCGTGAAACCGGAGTTACTGAACAGTTGGGGTGTGGCGCATGGCGGGGTCACGGCGACGTTGCTCGACATCGCCATGAGCGCGGCCGGGCGCTCGCTCGACCCCGAGCGGCGCGTCGGCGCCACAGTGGAATGGAAAATGAACTTTCTCGCCCCCGGCCGTCACCGCCTCATGGCCACGGCGCGAGCGGTCCCGCAGGGTCGCACCCTCTGCTGCTGCGACGGGGACGTGACGGATGCCGACGGGATCTTGATCGCGAGGGGACTGGCCACGTTCAAGTTTCGCTCGGCGAAGAGCCCGTAGGCAGGTCAGGCGCGCGGGCAAAAAAAACCGCGCCGGGAACCACCCCGGCGCGGCCAAAACAACAACAGAAACAACCAATCAGACTGAAATCCGAACGGCGCTCTCGCGCCGGCGCCGAATTGCTTCAGCTGCGAATGCGAACCATCGGGGCGGACCCGATGCCAAACCGATCTCAACAAATTCGCTTCCGAAGTCAACGATTTTCGGGGGAAACGGTTGAAATTTTTACCCTTTGCACTCGGCTGGGCGGGTTGAATCGAGCAGATCCGTGTCGCCTAATTGCCTCGTCCCAGCTCAGGGCTTGGCGCCTGTTTGGACCAAGGCGCGCTCTTCCGGTCGCAGCTTTGCGTTGGGCACCAAACGCGCGAGCGCTCCAGCCTCGGGCAATTGCCCATTCGCCGCGAAGACCGCCACCCGCACTGCCATGGTGCTGGCGGGGGTGGAAACGCCCTCGAGCGCACGCGCATCCTCCAGCGCCGTGCCGATAAAGACCCCCGCGGCCTCTGCTTTCCGACCCAGACGCAGGCGCGCCAACGCGAGAGTGGCGCGCAACCGCAAGTCCCGAGGACGATCCTCCACGGCCGCTGCCGCGTTCTGTTCCGATTTTTCGAGGTCTTCCCCCAGAAGGGCAGAGAGGTAGGCGTGGTCATTTCGCACGGCTGCGTCGTTTGGAAAACGTGCGCCCATTTCGCCGAGGAGCACCCAGGCCGCGCGCGTATCGCCGGCCGTCTCCGCCAGCCGCAGAAGTCCAAGCCACGCGATTCGGCTTGTCGGGTCAGTGGTCACAGCGTCGCGAAACGCCTGACGGGCCGCCTCCGTCGCCCCGTGCGTCTCGCAAATGGCCGCGATGGCCAGGAGCTCAGGTGGGCGCCCGGCAGCCGCCGCGAGAACGCGGTTCCAGCGGTTGGCCGCAGCCTTGGGTTCGCCCAAGCGGGTCTGGCAGACCGCGATGAGCACATCCTGCTGCCGTGTTTCCAACGGAAGCCGCTGACTCTGAACCAGGGAGCGGGCGTCGGCCCAGCGGCCCAAGCCGAAAAGGGCGTCCATGTGCACGAGGGAAAGCACCTTGGAGCCAGCGGCGCGCTTGACGGGTACAAGGATAAGCGCGCGTTCGAAAGCCTGCTGGTGAATCAGCCACTGTCCGAAAGTGCGTACGGTTTCTTCGTCCTGTTTCAGGCCGAAGCGCTCACCGGCTTCGGCAATCGCCCGCTCGCGCGGTTCGTGCCCTCGTGCGATGGCCAGATCGAAGGCCTGCAGGACTTCGGCTTGCCGGGCCAGCGGATGGTTCTTGAGCCCACCGATGAGATTCGCCACCGACCAGGATTGCAAGGGCGAAAGCGCTTCTGGCGGCAGGGCCAGCTCCCGGAGGGCCAGACGGGACAGCGCCTGCAGGGCGGGCAGCTCCGTTCCGCGCGCCAGTTCCTCGAGCGCGCGCCAGGCCTCGCCATGCGCCTCATCGAGCGGCGAATCGAGGATCAAAAGGGCGGCGTTGACCCGGGCCTCGCCATTTGCCGCCGGGTTGGCCAGAATCGTCTGGGCTACGGACACCGCCTCGGCGGGACGGCCGCGCCGCGCCGCCAGCCCGGCGACGGCAAAACGGTCGCTGGGCGAACCGCCCTGCACGGTGGGCAGAAATTCCGCCAGCAATCCTTCGGCCTCGTCGAACCGATTCAACGTCACGGCCAGTCCGATATAGGCGCGCCAGTCGTCCGGCGTCAGTGCAATTTTGCGCGCGCGCAGCTCTTCGTAGAGCTTTAGGCCGTCGGCATTGCCGGCGTTTGCCAGCGCGCGTCCAGCCGCGCGCATCGCCAGTTCGTTCTGGGAACGCAATTCGTACGCCGCGGCCGCTTGTGCAGCGCCTTCCTGCCACTTGCCCGCATCCATCAAGGCGAGGGCCTCCCGGGCCGCGCGCTCCGCTCGGTAATTGCCCACCCGTCGGGAGACCGGCAGCGCGGACACAGCGGCCAGGAGCCCAAGAACAAGTAGCAGGCTGAGCCAGCGAAAGCGCCGATAAAGATGCGCGATGAGGGCGGATTCGACCCGGGGGCTGTGCGTCTTCGGCGGCACAAAATAGCGCGTGAGCAGCCGCTCCGCCCACGGCGGGACGCCGTGTGGGGTCTCCGGCGCCATGAGCGAGGTATCGAAGCTGGACGCATTCTGCCGCGCCGTCTGCCGGGCTTTCACGCTCGGTTCCGGATCGCGTGGAGCAAACGATCGCCCGACTTGGGCGGGGGCGGCGCCGAAATCCGGCGTCGCGGGATCCTGCCCGAGTTTGTCGTCTTCCATGTGCGGGCTCGGCAAAAAACTAATTCCGATTCGGCACGTTCACCTTCGGACCCGCCGGCTGTTTCTGCGTCTGCGCTTCCTTGATGATCCGGTCGATCTCCTCGCCGAACGCGCCGCCGCTTGCGATCGGGGCATTCGGCGCGCCCTGCGCGGCGGGTTCCGTGGCACTGCGGAAGTTCTCGATTGCGACGACAATCGCGTCGGCCAGCGCCTGGCGGTAGGAGGGTTCCGCGATTTTGCGCGCCTCGGCGTCATTCGAGACGAAGCCGCCCTCCACCAACACGGAAGGAAGGATGTTTTCGCGCAGCACATGGAAACGGGCGCGCTTGATGCCGCGGTCGTAGAGCGGGAGTTTGCTCAGCATGGCGGAGTGCATGGCCGTCGCGAGCGCCATGTTTTCGGGATCGTGGGCGTTGCCCGGCCACTGTTGGAGTTCCGCCAGGGTGGGCGCACCGTCGCCGTTGTAGCTTGGCACCAGGCGGGGAGCCATGAGGTAGGTCTCGATGCCCGTGCCGATTCCGCTCCCGGCATTGAAATGAATCGCCACAAAAATGCCGGTGTCGCGAAACTGGTTGGCGATGCGGGTGCGCTCCTCGAGGGGAATGAAGGTGTCGTCCGTGCGCGTGAGCAGGACCTTGTAGCCGCGGCGGCGTTGCAGGAGGTCGCGAATGCGCAGAGCGACATCGAGCGCGAAATCCTTTTCGAAGCCGTGGGCGCTGACCGCGCCGCGGTCGTGCCCGCCGTGGCCGGGATCGAGAATGATGGTGCGTACGGCGCCGAGATTGCGCAGACGATGCGGCCGGAGGACCGGTTCGATCAGTTTCGTCAGGTCATTGCGCGAGAGGAACACCGTGTCGCCGGAGGCGAGCAGCGGGTAACTCAGGATGAACTTCACTTCGTTGATGTAGAACTCCTTGGAGTTCACCGCGCCGCGCAGGCTGCGCCCGGGGGAGACGAGGTGCACGTGATTGGCCGGCCCGCTGGCGAGAAACCGCAACTGGTAGAACGAGGCGACGTTCGAGAGCGGCACGTATTCGCGATTCTCGAGCGTGACAAGATCCCAGTCGGCCCGGGCCACAGGTGAACCGAGGAGCAGGAGAAGAACGACGAAGAGTCTGCGCACGGGTAAAAATCGAAACTCCCACCAAGGATACAAAACAAGTGCCCCAAGGCCAGCAGCAACGGGACCATCCAAACTTCCCGCCATTGTCCAAGGGGCAATCTCGAAACAAATGCGATTCGTCCGGAACGGGGATCACGTCGAGGCCGCAGGACGCTTTTCGAGTTTCGAGTTTTCCCCAAGTCGTGCCACCTTCGCAGCCCGTTTTACCATGAGCACGCCCGCGTCCAACGAACTGTCCAAGACCTACGATCCCACGGCCGTGGAGCCATCCTGGTACGCCCGCTGGGATGAAAAGGGCTTCTTCACGGCCGATCCCGCTTCGCCGAAACCCGCGTTTTCCATCGTCATCCCGCCCCCCAATGTGACGGGCGTACTCACGCTCGGCCACGTCCTGAACAACACCATCCAGGACATCCTGGCGCGCCGCGCCCGCATGACCGGGCACGAAGTGCTCTGGCTGCCCGGAACCGATCACGCCGGCATCGCCACCCAGAGTGTGGTGGAGAAAACGCTCCGGAAGGACGGGCTGATGAAACATCGCGACGATCTCGGGCGCGAAGCACTCGTCGCGAAGATCTGGGAATGGCGGGAGAAATACGGCGGCATCATTCTCCAGCAGCTCCGGGCCCTCGGAGCTTCGTGCGACTGGACGCGCACCCGCTTCACCATGGACGAGGCGTACTCGCGCTGTGTGTCGCTCGTCTTTGTGGATCTCTACAAAAAGGGCCTGATTTACCGCGGCAAGCGCATGGTGAACTGGTGCCCGGCCTCGCAAACGGCGGTGAGCGATGAGGAAGTGGACATGCGGGTCCAGAATGGGCTCATGTATCACTTCCGCGTCGAGATTGTCGAAGAGCCGGGCCGTTTCCTGACGATCGCTTCCACGCGCCCCGAGACCATTCCGGGCGATACAGGTATCGCCGTAAATCCCAAGGATCCCCGCTACTCGGGTCTCATTGGCAAGCATGCGCGCCGCCCACTCCCCCTGGAGAATCAGGCGCACCTTCCCATCGTGGCGGATGAAGCCATCGACATCGCTTTCGGCACGGGCGTGCTCAAGGTCACGCCCGCACACGACAAGGTCGACTACGAGATTGGCCAGCGGCACGGGTTGCCGGCCGTGGATGTGCTCCATCCGAACGGCAAGATGAATGCGCTGGCCGGCCGCGATCTCGACGGGCTGGATCGGTTCGAGGCCCGCAAGGTGGCCGCAGGCCTGCTCGAGTCGCTGCTCTATTCCGATGGTGCCCCCGCCCTCGTGAAGAGTGAGCCTTACCAGAACAATGTGGGTTACAGCGAGCGGGGTGGCGTGCCGATCGAGCCGCGGTTGAGCGAGCAGTGGTTTCTCAAATACCCAAGCCAGGCGCAGTCACGCGACGTGGTGGCCGACAGCAGAATGCGGTTTTATCCCGAGCGGTGGGCCAAGGTGTACGACCACTGGATGGGCAACCTGCAGGACTGGTGCATCAGCCGGCAACTGTGGTGGGGACATCGCATTCCGGTGTGGTACTCAAGGGGGCTTCGGGAGCAGGATCGCGAGGTCGATCAAAGCGCCGGGATCGTAGCGGGAAAAAAGGCGGAGCTTGGCGGTCACAAGTCTCCGGCGGGTCATTCCGATAAAGGAAGTTTGCCCACGCAGCCTGCACCAAGCTCCGATGTGACTCGTGGCCAACTGGGAGCCGACGTGAATACCAGCGCTGATTTCGTGCGCTGCCAAATTGAGTCACCCGGTGAGAATTGGACGCAGGATCCCGATGTCCTCGACACCTGGTTCAGTTCCTGGCTCTGGCCTTTCGCCACCATGGGCTGGACGGGCGACAAGGAAATCGACGCACAGAATCCGACGCTCGCGAAATTCTATCCCACGACCGATCTGGTGACCGGCCCGGACATCATCTTTTTCTGGGTCGCCCGGATGATCATGGCCGGATTCGAATACAAGGGGGAGCAGCCTTTTCGGAACGTCTATTTTACCGGCATCATCCGCGACAAACAGGGCCGCAAGATGTCGAAGAGCCTCGGCAACTCACCCGATCCGCTGGACCTCATCGGCAAGTTCGGGGCCGATGCCCTGCGCTTCGGCGTGATGCGTTCCGCGCCGCTCGGGCAGGATATTCTCTTCGACGACAAAAACGTCGAACTCGGCCGGAACTTCTGCACGAAACTCTGGAACGCCGCGCGTTTCCGGCAGATGCAGGGCGGCGAGACCGAAGCGGAGATTCAGCCGACGCTGCTCACGAGCGACGACAAGTGGATCCTGCTCCGCCTGGATAGAGCCGTTAGGGACGTGACGATTGCACTCGAGGAATACCGGTTCTCCGATGCCGCTCAGGCGCTCTACCGTTTCTTCTGGACGGAGTACTGCGACTGGTACCTCGAGTCCTCCAAGGCCGCACTCAACGGCCCGGATGCCGAGCGCAAAAAGAATGCACTCGCGGTCATGGACTACGTCCTGGGGCAGGCCCTGCGGCTCTTTCATCCCTTCCTTCCCTTCATCACGGAAGAGCTTTGGCACGCGCTGGGATTTGCCACTGACATGCCGCCCAAGCAGGGCGGCGAGACGATCATGTTTGCGCCCTGGCCCAAGATCTTCAATGAAGACGAGCTGGGTTATTTCGGGCTTGAGGCCAGCGACGAGACGTTCGTTTCTGCGAAGCACGACGTGGTGCTGGCGGGGCGGGCCTTGCGCCGCGATTTCAACCTCGCCTCGAATCTGCGGGTGAAATTCGTCTTCAAGCCCGCCTCGGCGATGGCCGACGCGGACCTCGAAAGCCTGCGCCTGTTGCTCAACGCCGAGTCGCTCGCCCTCGATCCCGCCTTCAAGGCCGGGCGCGGCGTCGCTTCGGCGCTCACCCCGCTGGGCGAGCTCTACCTCCCGCTCGAAGGTCTGCTCGATCCCGCGGCGGAGAAAGCGCGGCTCGAGAAGGAGATCGCGAAGTCCACGTCTGACATCGCCGCGGCCGAGGTGAAACTCTCGAATCCTTCGATCGTCGCCAATGCCCCGGCTAATGTGGTGGAGGAATTCCGACGCCGCGTCAGCGAAGGCGGAGCCCGGCTGGTAAAGCTGCGCGCGATGCTCGAGGCGCTCGATTAGTCGAGTCGGACGGATCAGCCCTTCTTCGGATGCTCGAGCTTCCGATGCTCCGGCTCCGGCGCGCCGGGTTGTTCCGGCAAATGGGCCAACTGCGAGACGCTCCCCAGGCCGATTTCCTTGAGGAGCGAATCGACCAGCGGGGCCTGGGCGCGATAGCGCAACGCACTTTGCACGACCTGATCGGAAAGATTGGCGGAGGGCAGGCCGCTGGCTGACGAGGAACTCGCACCATCGCCGGAAGCGCCACCGCCGAGTCCGCCCACTTGCACGATGCGGATCCCCTCGATGCGCTCGAGCGGTTTCACGCTCTCACGAATAATTCCCGGCAGGGCATCGATTAGGGCTTTGCGGATTTCCATCGCAATGATCTCGGGCGAGAGGAGGTTCGAGGCCGCATTCAGCGCCTTCCGGCCTTCAGCGTCCACGTTGTAGGTCTCGCGCGCGGCGTCGGCGCGGAGCTTTGTCGCATCGGCCTCGCCCTGTGCCGCGATGCGCACGCGATCGGCATCAGCCTGCGCGATCGTCTTGACCGCTTCGGCATGATCGAGTGCGGCAGTCTTCTCCGCCCCCGCGGCCACCGTGACGCCGATCGCGATTCGCTCCGCCTCCTTCTGCGCCTCGACGAGTTGGATGAGTTTTTGGCGCTCTGCGATCTCGCGGTCCCGAGCGGTGGTCACGGCCTCCTCGTCACGTACGGCAAGGGCCCTGGCCTGCGCAGCGGTCGCTTTGGCTTCGCTCTGCGCGCGCTCGCGCTCGGCCACCGCGATGGAACGCTCCTGCTCGGCGAGTTCGAGCAATTTCTTCTTCTCGATCTCGCGCGATTGCACCTCGCGATCCGTGTTGATCTGCTCCTCGCGGATCGCGCGCTCGCTCATGATGGCGCTTTGCTTGATCTGCTGGTCGCTGGCGATCTCCACCTGCTTCGCCTCCTGCGATTTGCGGGCCTGTTCCGAGGCAATGTCCGCCATCTGCGCGGCGCGCTTCAGCGAGATTTCGCGCTCCTGCTCCAGCTTCGCCCATTCCTGCTGCTTCGAGAGCTGGAGGGATTCCTGGTTCGCCTCCAGGTTCTTCCGCTCGATCGCGAGCCGCGTGTCCTGCTCGATGTCGTTGCGTTGCTTGCGCCGGCTTTCGATGATCTGCGTGAGCTGCGCCAGGCCCTGCGCGTCGAACGCGTTTTGCGGATTAAGAAATTCCATGCCGGTCTGGTCGAGCGAGGTCAAGGAGACCGCTTCCAATTCGAGACCGTTTTTCAGGATGTCCTCCGACACCACCTGCTGGACCTTCTGCACAAAATCGGCCCGCTTTTCGTGCATTTGCTCCATTTTCATCTCGGCTGCCACGGCGCGGAGAGCGTCGACAAATTTCGCCTCGATCAACTCCTTGAGCGCCTCCGGATTCATCGTCTTCAAGCCCAGGGTCTGCGCCGCATCCGCAATCGCCTCCTCCGTGGGCCGCACCCGCACGAAGAACTCCGCTTTCACATCCACCCGGATGCGATCCATCGTGATCAGGGCGGCGTCGCGCGACCGCCCCACTTCGAGGCGCAGGGTGTTCATGTTCACCGGAATCGTCTCGTGCAGCACCGGCATGACCAGCGTGCCGCCGCTCATGATGACCTTCTGCCCGCCGAAGCCGGTGCGCACGAAAGAGAGTTCTTTGGTCGACCTCCGGTAAAGCCGGGCGAAGACCATGCCAATGATGAAGAAGGCCGCGACAACCGACGCGAGAATGAGGCCGAGGATCTGGTAGTTTTGCATGGCGGGGGGAACAGAGTCAGGGGTCGGAAAGAGGGAGTCAGACGGCGGTATAAACACTTCCCCGCCGCTCGACCAGCGTGACGGTGTGGCCCTGAATGAAGGCGGTGTCCGCGCTGGAGGGTTCCACCATGACGTAGTGCGAGCGGCGATGCTCATCCTGCACCTTGGCTTGCGCCGGGGAACCGCGCCGGGCCGTCCCGAGCATGATCACTGCGCTCCGGCCGACCAGCGAATCCGCGGAAACCGCGTCACTTTCCCGGCGCCCGAGGACGCGGGCACCCAGCCTGCCCACGGTGCGAACCAAAAAAAGCGAAGGCACGAGCACCATCGGCGCCACGATCCAGGCCGAAAGCGGGTGCCCGAGAAACGTGCGGGCGATTTCCTGGGCGACGATCCCTCCAACCCCGAAAGCGGCGAGAAAAACGGTCACGAGCACGAGCGCCGGCACCCGTCCGACGAAGAGCCAGCCGAGCAATTTTTCGACGGAATTGAGGCTGTGGGCGGCAGCATCGAGATGCAGCCACGAATCGAGCACGTGCGATAGTCCATGACCGAGCAGGAGACCAAGCAGCTCGAGCGCGGCGAAGAGAAAAAGCAGGACGAGCGCAATCGAGAACGGGAGGTGCGTGCTCTCGGTCAGGAACTCGAAGGACATGGCCGATCTTCGGATTCGGCAACCGGGCAGGAAAGTCAATTCGCGTGCGGCGCCTGACGGGGCGCCGACCGCATGCGAGCCTGCGCCTCTTCCCATGAATCCCCTCTCCTCGCTTCGACTTCCGATCATTCAGGCGCCGATGGCCAGCGGCGCCACGAATCCGCCGCTCGTTGCCGCCGTCTGCGAAGCCGGTGCGCTGGGCTCACTCGGCGCGGCCATGACGGCGCCTGCGGCGTTGCGTGAGGTGGTGGCCGCGATCCGGGAAAAAACGGCGCGGCCCTTCAACATCAACTTATTCGTCCTGCGGCCCTTTACCCCGGATCCCGCCCAGGTCGCCCGCGCCTGGGCGCATCTGCAGCCGCTGCGCCAGCGTTTCAGCCTGCCAGACGCGCCGCCGCCGACGCGCTTTGGAGAGGATTTTGCGGCCCAGTTCGAGACCCTGGTCGAGCTGCGGGTGCCAGTGGCGAGTTTCACCTTTGATATTCTCACCGCGCAGGAAATCGAGCGCCTCCATGGCGCGGGGAGTTTTGTCATTGGCACGGCCACCTCCGCGGAAGAGGCGCGGGCGTGGGAAGCAGTCGGCGCCGATGCGGTGGTCGTGCAGGGCAGCGAAGCCGGTGGACACCGGGGGAGTTTCGCGCACGACTTCGAGGCGGGAATGGTCGGCACGCTGGCGCTCGTCCCCCAGGTGGTCGATGCCGTGCGCCTGCCGGTGATCGCCGCGGGTGGAATCATGGATGGTCGCGGCATCGCCGCCGCGCTCGCGCTCGGCGCCGGTTGCGCCCAAATGGGGAGCGTTTTCCTGCGCACAACCGAAAGCGGGATCGCGACTGCCTGGAAAGATGCGCTGGGAAAGGCCGCGGACACCTCGACGCGCGTTTCACGGAACTACACCGGCCGGCCCGCCCGCGGGATCGATAACGCGCTCCGCCGCGCGCTGGAACCATTTGCGGCGGATCTGCCGCCCCTCCCGGTCCAGAGCGCACTCACCGCCGAGATCCGGGCGGCCGCCGCGCGCGCGAACGAAGCGGAATACCTCACGCTGTGGGCGGGCCAGGCCGCCGGAATGGCGCGGGTGGAATCGACCCGTGAGGTGATGACGCGCCTCGAACGCGAACTGCGGGAGGCGCTGGCTGGGCTCGGCGCCCGGCGGATCGCGTGAGGTGCGCCGCCGCTGACCGATGTGCCGGCGCTACGTGATGGCGAATCCCGCGGAGCAATTCGCGGAAGTACTCGGCATTCCCACCCCTTCGGATCTAGCGCCGCGCTTCAACTTGGCGCCGACGCAGCCGATTCCGATCGTCTGCCGGCCGCCCTACGCGCCGCGGAGCTGGCTGCTCGCGCGGTGGGGACTGGTGCCGTTCTGGTCGCGCGATCCCTTTTCCGGTCCGGTACTTTTCAACGCACGGGCGGAGAGCGCGCTCACGAACCGCGCCTTCCATGGGCCGCTCCTTTATCGCCGCTGTGTGCTGCCGGCGACCGGTTGGTATGTCTGGCGGAAGATGCGTGAGCGCGGTGAGACGCATCCATTTCTCCTTCGCCCGGTGGACCAGCGGCCGTTGTTCTTCGCCGGCCTGTGGGAGGAATGGGGCTCACCCGATGGCTCGCCGTTGCTCACGGCCACTGTCCTCACGCGGCCGGTAAAGTCAGCCGGGGCAGAGTTGCCGGAACGAACACCGCTCTGGCTGAGGACACGCCAGGGAATCGATGCTTGGCTCGATCCACGTGCCGACGGACCGGCGCTGCTCGACCGGCTTCGTACGGAAGGGTGGCCCGATCAGGAAATGCAGATGACGCCCGTCTCGAACCGCGTGAATAACCTTCATTTTGACGATCCTTCGTGCCTCGAGGCGGACGCCGGGACGGGAGCCCAATCGCTGCTTTTCGGCGAAATCGATTAGCCGAACTGGCTTTGCGTTGGGCATGGCGGATCTGGTCCAGAAAACCGCCCACTCCGACTGAACCGGCGGCAAGCTGCCGCAATCCACGGCGCCGCATTTGCTCCTGCCAGCGCTGCCACCGCCGCAAGGACTCCCCTCAAACGGTGACCTGGGTCGCGTGAAAAATGCGGTGCTTCTCGTTCCAATAGGTGGCCATCGCGAGGAGCGGCCAGTTGTTCCGATAGCTGTCGTATTTGAGGTAGAAAACGCGGGGGAAGCCCGTTCCCGTGGTCCACGGTTCTGTCCAGGAACCATCTTCCTCCTGCGTATCGATCAGGAACTGCAGGCCGCGCTGGATGCTGGTGCGCATCAATTCGCCGCAGGCACAAAGCCCCATCAAGGCCCAGGCGGTTTGGGAAGCAGTGCTCGGGCCCTTGCCCTTCATGGCGGGATCTTCGTAGCTCACGCACGTCTCCCCCCAGCCGCCATCTTCATTCTGGCAGCTCTCGAGCCAGTCGCGCCCGCGCCGGATCCAGTCGGCGCGCATATCGATGCCGATCGACCGCAGTCCACGGAGGACCTGCCAGGTTCCGTAAATGTAGTTCACGCCCCAGCGTCCATACCACGAACCATCATCCTCCTGCGTCTTTTGCAGCATGTTGATGGCCTGCTGGACGAAGGGAAGCTTCCGGGAATAACCGAGGTAACCGAACAACTCGAGTGCACGGGCCGTGAGATCGCTGCAAGTCGGGTCGAGGATCGCGTTGTGATCGGCGAACGGGACGTCCTCGAGCCAGCGCTTCGTGACGTCTTTGTCGAAGGCTGCCCAGCCGCCATCCTCGCATTGGAAACTCAAGAGCCAGGGCACCGCACGGCGAAAACAGGCGGCCGCCCCCTGCTGGTCCTCCGGGGAGACGAGGCGCAACGCCATGAGCACCATCATGGTGTCGTCCGTATCCGGATAGTACACGTTGTTGTACTCGAAAGCCCAGCCGCTGGCTTCCGGATGCGGGTTTTGCTTCACCCAATCCCCGCGGATCCGCACTTCCTTCCCGTAGAGCCAGTTCGAGGCCTGGCGCAGCGCCGGATGCCCGGGATCCAGCCCGCTTTCCGCCAGCGCGATGGTGTTGATGGAACTATCCCACACCGGTGAGAAACAGGGCTGGATCCGGAAATCCTCCGGATCGTGCACGAACAGGTCTTCAAAATCGCGCGTGGCCTTTTGGTAGAGGCTGTCATCCTCCGGCACACCCGACGCCTCGAGCGCGATGAGCGCATTCAGCATCGCGGGGAAAATGGCCGCCAGGCCATCCGACCCCTCCCCCATCCGTTTCGTCATCCAGGCCAGCGCTTTTTTGAGCGCGCGCTGCCGGACCGGCCGCCAGGAGAAGCTGTCGACGGTCTTGAGAATGCCGTCCCAGCGGAGAAAGAAATTCTTCCAGGCGAGAAAGCGCGGATCCCGCGGCAACGAGAAATCCTTGTCCTCGGTGCCGACGGGATAGAGCTCGTGCAACTGCAGATGTTCGGGCAAAGCCCGCGTCGGCTTGAAATGATTGATGATCCCGAGCGGAATGAGCATCGCCCGGCTCCAGGAGGACAGATCGTAAATGTTGAAGTACAACCAGTCCGGCAGCAGCACGATCTCGATCGGAATGATGGGCAGATACTTCCATGGAAACTGCCCCAGCAACGCCAGGTAGAGTTTCGAGTAGGTGTTCATCCGCGGAATCCCGCCAAGGCGCAGGATATTGGCCCGTGCCTCGACCATCCACGGATCATCCGGACTATGTCCCGCCAGCTTCAGCGCGAAGTATGCTTTCACGCACGCATTGATCTCACTCGGCCCGCCTTCGTAGATGTTCCAACCGCCGTCGTGCAATTGACGCCGGCGGATGTGCGCGACGCACTTGGCCTCGATGTCGCGGTTTACCTTCCCGCGCCAATGCATGAAAAGTACGTAATCAGAGCAGAGCGTGCTGTCCGCGGTCAGTTCCTCGCACCAATGACCATCCGGCTTTTGCCGGGAGAGGAGATTTTGCTGCGCTGCCGCGATCGCCGCCCGGAGTTCCTCATCTTGCGAAGGCACCGCCACCAGCGGTCCCCGGACCAGCGGAATGACATTGGTGACGGTGGCGGCGGACGCGGCGGTGCGAGCAGACATGGTTCAGGGAATCTCGATATGCGATATGCGAGGAACGCTCAGAACGGAGAGGAAGGAGTGAAAGGGCGGGACTTCAGGCCACTTCTGCGACCGGCTTTTCGGACTTCTTGCCGGTGAGATGGCCTTTGCCCGCGGTGACGCCGTTAAAGGCATTCACCGTCTTGCCCCGGCCGGAGGGCTTGGGCTTGGGGCCGAAATTGAAACTGATGTTCTTCCACATATCACCCGGTTTGGCGTTTTCCTTCCCGCCGAGGGTGGCGCTGGGCTCGTAGCCGCAATGCACCATGCAGTTCTCGCATCGCGGGTCGCGCGCCTTGCCGTCCGCGTAGCCGTATTTGGTCCAGTCGACCTTCTCGAGTAGATCCTTGTAGGTCGAGTAGTGCGCGTCGGTCATGAAGTAGCAGGGGCCCTTCCAACCACCGATATTCCGGGTCGGCACCGCCCACGCCGAACAGGTCAGCTCCCGATGGCCGGCCAGAAACTCGAGGAACACCGGGGTGTTCAGAAACGGAAAGCGTTTGGCCCAGTCGAGGCTGTCCCTGAATTTCTCGCGGGTCGCCTTGCGGGTGAGGAAGAAATCCTCGGGCTGAAGATTCAAGCGCTGCACCATGTCCTTCTTGGCGGCGTCGTAGTCGTAGCCGGGAGAAATGGTGTGGCCGTCGATCCCAAGCTCGGAGAGAAACTCGAAAAGATCCTCGATCTCTTTCATGTCGGTCTCCATGAACACCGTGGTGTTCGTGGCCACCTGGTAGCCGAGGAGCTTCGCCATGCGCATGGCGAGAATGCACTCCCGGAAGACACCTTCGCGCTCCACGATCAGATCGTGGGTGTACTCCATGGCGTCGAGGTGGACGTTCCAGTAGAAGTATTGGTTGGGGGCCATGACCGGCGCCTTGGGATCCTTCGGCCCCTTGCGGATCTCGCCAGCGTCTTTTTCCGAAACGAGTTCCGAACCAACGAGAGTCCCGAGCAATTCCTCGACGGCCTTTGGTTCCGTGAGATAGCGCTTCGCCAGATACGCGCGCATCTTCTTACGCATGAACCAGGCGTTCGTGCAGAGGTACACGATCCGCCCCTGCGCCAGAATCCCGGTCGAAAGCGCTTCAATTTGCGGGTAGATGAGCGGCTCGCCCCCACAAATCGAAACCATCGGAGCGTCGCATTCGATCGGGGCACTGAGGCAATCCTCGAGCGACATGAGGTCCTTCAGGTTCGTCGAGTACTCCCGGATTCGCCCGCAGCCGGTGCAGGTCAGATTGCAGGTATGCAAGGGCTCGAGCTGCAAAACGGTCGCGAAACGCGGCGTCCGCTTCAGCTTATGCTTGATGATGTGCGAGGCAATTTTGGCCGTGGAGGCCAGTGGGAATCTCATAAAAAATGGAGCGCAGAAGCTACGGGGTCACCTTTGGGTGTCAATGCGGGCGGCGCCGCACAATATGTAGGGTCAGAGATTACAGAGATACGCTGGAATCCTGCGAAAAACGCGCGAGTTGGCACGTACCCCGCAAAGTCTGTCGTTTGAGTCATAAAACCACAAGGCATTCCCTTCCGGACTCCCGGACTGGCGCCGCTGCGATTTCCCGCCATCCTCGTGGCATGCGCCTCAGCCCCTCCCATCTCGCCCACATCGGTGACGAACTGGCCATCGCCTGGAACGATGGGGTGGAAACGTACCTGCCGCTGGAAAAGTTTCGCCGGCTTTGTCCGTGCGCGACCTGTACGGGGGAAGGCGACGCGACGCGGCAGGCCGTGCGCCCGGCGATCACCTATGACCCGGAGCGCAGTTTCCGGCTGCAGGGCTGGGCCATCGTCGGGGGCTACGCCGTTCAGCCGACCTGGGGAGACGGACACTCCACGGGACTCTACACGTTCGATTATCTCCGCCGAATCCCGGAAATCGGAGACTACCAGTAGGCTTTCGGGTCAGACGCGCGGGAGCCGCACCGTGAACTCGCTCCCCTCGCCCGGCGTGCTGCGCATCGCGATGCAGCCGGCGTGCGACTCCACGATCGACTTCACCAAGGCAAGTCCCAGGCCGGTGCCGCGTTGTCCGCTGCGCGGACTCACGGTCGTGAAAAATCGGTCGAAAATCCTGGGCTGGATCGCTTCCTCGATGCCGCAGCCTTCATCGCGCACGCGGAGTTCCGACTGACCGGTCGCCGAGTCGGTACGGAGCGACACCTCCACCGCTTTTCCTTCGGGGGTAAACTGGAAGGCATTCGAAACGAGATTGCCAAGCACTTGCTCGAAGTGCTCCCGCGAAATGCGCGCCGGCACCGGCACCTCCGGCACTCGCCAGGAGAAACGAAGCGCACGGCGTTCGGCCCGCGCTGCGTGGAGGCGGGTGCACGAATCGTTGAGGACCTCGCGCAGGTCGATCGACCCACTGCCCGTCCGCGGCGGCGAGGTCTCAATCCGGGAAAGCTCGAGCAGGTTATCGACGATCCGGTTCAAGCGGGAAGCCTCGAGCTGGATCGCGCCGAGAAACTTCGCCCGGGCCGCCGGATCGTTCATCGCCCCGTCTTCCAGCACCTCCGCGGCACCCCGGATAGCCGCGAGCGGCGTCTTGAGCTCGTGCGAGAGATTCGTGGCCATTTCCTCCACGTACGCCTTGCCTTCCAGTCGCTGGCGCATCTTCTCCACCGCCCGGGCGAGGCTGCCGATTTCGCTCCGCGTCCACGTTTCGAGCACCACCCCGGCTTCCCCGGCCGCAATGCGCTCCGCGCGCTCGGCCAAGCCGCCGACGATGCCAGTCAAATACGCAGAAAGGACGTAAGCCAGCAACGTGGCCATCGCGATCGCCGCCAGCCCGGGCACCAACAGATCGCGCAACGCCCGGATGATCGCGATGCGGCTGCGCACCGTCGGCTTCACGATTGTCACCGCCCCGGCGATTTGCGCCCCGCTCCAGACGGGGAGAGTGCTGAAAAGATTCACCCGAGCACCTGGGGAGTCGACCGCCCAGCGGCTGCCGTATCGTCCCTGCAAGGCCTGCCAGACTTCGACCTGCCGGCCCTCGGCAAACCCCGTCTCCCCCGGATTCTGCGTATCGTACAAGATAGCCCCGCGCGGGTCGTAGAAAACGATCCGGGTATCCGCGTCTTCCTTGCTGAAGCCAAACAGGCGCGCCTTCGTCGAGCGATTGCTTTCGAAATCGACGAACATTTGCGCGAAACTTTCCCGCATCTTCGCCGCGTCGCCGCCCGCCTGCGCCGCGACGCGCGCGTAGAGTTCGCCCACCACGGCCGCCGTATCGATCATGCCCTCCTCGGTCGCGCGCAGTTGGGTCGCCTCGAGGTTCAGCCGGACCTGCCAACCCAAATAGGCCACCGGCAGAAAAAGCACGGCCAGATGAAAAATGAAGACCTTCCAGTGGAGGCTGTGCAGGCCAGGGAGACGAATCATGATTCACGGGCACGATAACCGATGCCGCGCACGGTCTCGATGAGCGCGGCGGAGGCGCCGAGCTTGCGCCGCAGGGTTTTGATGTGTGCATCGATCGTGCGGTCGGTGACCACTCCGCCGTCCTCCCACGCCTGGTCGAGGACCTGTGCGCGCGTGAAGACCCGGCCCGGGGCGGAAAGCAGGAGTTCGAGCAGACGAAATTCTTGACGGGTCAGAACGATCTCCATCCCGCCGCAATGCGCCCGGAATCGCCGGCGATCCAATTCGATCGGCCCATGCCGCACAACGTCGGCCTCGGCGGGCGGAGCGCTCCGCGCCCGGAGCGCCGTGAGATGCCGGCGGATGACCTTCACCCGCGCGACCAGTTCGCGGGTGCTGAAGGGCTTTGTGATGTAGTCGTCGCCTCCCAATTCGAGGCCGACCACCCGGTTGATCTCGTCCGAGCGCGAAGTGAGGAAGAGAACCGGCAAGTCGGAAAAGCGGCGAATCGACCGGCAGACTTCGAACCCATCGAGATCGGGCAGTCCGACATCCAGGATCACCAGGTCCGGCGGGAAACTGCCCTGGCAGAGCGCAATCGCTTCGTGTCCCCGGTTGCATTTCCGCACCTCGTGCCCCTCCGCCGCCAGCGCGTATTCCAGGACGTCCGCGATATGCGGATCGTCCTCGACGACCAGCACGCGCAACGGCATTTCCATCATGTGCCCGCACCCTAGCGTCCCCGGGGCGGCAAGTCACGAACCGCTCACCTGCGCGCAAGGGCGGCTGGGAATTTCGGTTTTCACGCACGGATTCCCGTGTTTTCTCCGACCATGAAATCGCTTTTTGCCACGCTGCTCGTTTCCCTGGCTTTCGTTCGCGCGGTCTCCGCGGCCGATCCCACGACCTTTGAAGTGGGCTCCTTTAAGTTCAAGCGACCCGCGACGTTCTCCTGGATTGCGGTGGACCCGGGGAGTATGCGCAAGGCCCAGCTCGTGGCCGGCGATCCCAAGGATCCGGCCAAACGCGCCGACATTACGTTCTTCCATTTTGGCCCCGGCACCGGCGGCGGCGTGGACGCGAACATTCAGCGCTGGCTCGGGCAATTCACCCCGGCGAGCGCGGAACAAAAGCCCATCATCGAGAAGGCCGACGTGAAAGGCGTCAAGCTGACGCGCGTGCGCATGGAAGGCACTTTTGCCAGCGGCATGCCGGGTGGTCCGACGACCCCGCTCACCGGCTACGCCCTCCTCGGCGTCATCCTCGAGAGCCCGAACGGCGACGTCTTCATCAAGATGACGGGTCCGGGCGACGTGGTGAAGTCCTCGGCCCAGACGTTTGAGGACCTGGTCAAAAGCGCGACGGACTAATCGGTCAGCTCTGGCGGTTCCGCGCCCGGCGGCGGGGGCAGATTTCGCCGGGTGAATTGCATTCGCGGCTTGATCGCGCGAGCCGTTTTACGCCGGCATTTTCGGCATGGGCACGCTTTCACCGCTCTCGAAGACGCTGGCCGAATTCTTTGTGCGGATCTCGACCGCCGAAAGTTACCCGGTGCTCGTGGCCGTTTATTCCGCGGTGCTCAGGCTGTTCGTCCCTTCGGGCGGAAGCAAATGGGTGATCGAGGCTCCGTATGTTCTCGATGCGGACAACCAACTCAAAGTGAACCTCGGCTGGATCGTGCAGATCTACAATATCGCCGAGGCGCTGCCGAATCTGATCAATCCGTTCTGGATGCTGCCCATTCTGGGGGTGCTGCAGGTGAAGGCGCGCGACCTGATCGGTTACTCCATCCTGCAACTCATGGTCCACACCCCGATCGTTTTGTTGCTTTGCTGGTACTTCGCCAAAACCCTGCCTTACGTTCCGCCGTTCATCGGACCTTAAGCTGGCTCCCACGCACTGAGAAAAACGTCGATCAGCTTCGGCAGCTCGCGGCTGTATCCGCCCTCGAGCAGCGCGGCGGCCGGCAGCCCGGAGGTGCGCAGCCATTCCCCCAGCGTGGCAAAGCTTTCCTCCCGCAGGGACATCTGCGTGATGGGGTCGCCGAGATAGGCATCGAACCCGGCCGACACGAGCACGAGATTCGGGGAAAAGGTGAGCACGTCAGCCCAGGAGCGGCGCAAGGCCTCCATGTGTATTTCCGTGGGCGCGTTTGGTTCGACCGGATAATTGCGCACGTTTTCAAACGAGCGCGCACCGGAGCCGGGCCAGCCCGGCAATTGGTGGATCGAGACGAACAGTGTGCCCTCCACCCCGCGCAAGATTGCCTCGGTGCCGTTGCCATGATGTGCGTCGAAGTCCCAGACCGCGACGCGTTCCGTGCCGGTGGCGCGCGCGGCGAGAGCGGCGACCGCGATGTTGCTGAAGTAGCAAAATCCCATGGCGCGGTCGCGCAGCGCGTGGTGGCCCGGCGGACGCATCAACGAAAATGTCCGCTCGCCTCCCCGCGCCGCGGCCATCGCGTCGAGCGCAGACCCGGCCGCGCGCCGCGCGTGGACGCCGATGCCCGGGTGGGCAGGCGTGTCGCCATCGAAGTCGTCGGCGGCCTCGTCGATCGCGTGGAGGTGCGCCACTGAGTGCGCACGCAGGAGATCGCCATCCACCGCCAAGGAGGGCGAGCGCCATTCCCACAGGGGATGCCGGGCACGCAGGTACGCCGCGCTTTCCAGGACGCGAAAGGGCGCCTCAGGATGGCCGGGGGCCGCGTAGTTCGCACAATTGGGGTCGTGATAAATCGTCACGGGTGGATCAAAGAAGTGAATTTCGACTCTCGGTCAGTCGGTCGCAATCATGCAAACGATGAAGTTCAATCGCGTTTGGGCCGGTCGCCAAAAAGCGCCGTACCAACCCGCACAAACGTGGCGCCCTCCTCGACGGCAACTTCGTAGTCACCGCTCATGCCCATCGAAAGATGCGGCAGGCCGATGCGCGCCGCCGCCTGGATGCGGTCGCGCAGTTCGCGCAGGACGACAAAAAACGGGCGAGAATCTTCCGGGCGCGCCTGGAGCGGAGGGATGCACATCAGCCCTTCGATCGAGAGCCGATCGAGCAACAGCAGCAGCTCCACTTGCTCTGCGAGACGGGCCGGCGTGAATCCGAACTTCGTCCCTTCGCCCGCCACATTTACCTCCAGCAGCACGCGCGGAAGAAGGCCTTCCTCCGCCGCAATGCGCTGGAATTGCTGCGCCGTTTCCAGCGAGTCGATGCCGTGAAAGAGCTCGAAGTGCGGCAGGGCCGCCCGGATCTTGTTCTTCTGCAGATGCCCGATGAAATGCCAGCGGAGTCGCCCCGGCAGTTGGGGCTGCTTCGCCCGCGCTTCCTGCAGGCGACTCTCGCCGAAGAGGACCTGCCGTGCTTCCTCGCCGGCAGCGCGAATACTCTCCGGCGGATGCGTTTTCGAGACGGCAATCAGCTCGATTTCCTCCTCGCGGCGACCCGCCCGCACGGCGGCCTGGACGATCTTTCCGCGGACTTCGGCAAAACGGGAAGCGAGGGTGTCCATTCGTAGAGTTGCAATCGCGCGCTGGATTCATTAGTGAAACTAATCAACCGATTCTCAATATCCGGATGCAGATCGAGACGTTCAAGGTGTTTTGCGACCTCGTCGAAACCGCGAGTTTTTCCCGCGCCGCTTCGCTCAACCACGTCACGCAAAGCGCGGTCAGCCAGCAAATCCGCGCCCTCGAGAAAAAGTTCGACGTCAGCTTGATCGAGCGGGGCAAGAAGAACTTTTCCGTCACGCAGGAGGGCCGCGCCTTTCTCACCGCCAGCAAGGAGATTCTCGAGGCGTACGACAATCTCGGGAGCCGTCTGCGCGAATTGCAGCACGTCGTCGCGGGTCCGTTGCGAATCGCGGCGATTTATAGCATCGGACTTCATGATCTTCCGCCCTATCTCAAGAAATTCCGCGCGCTCTACCCGGACGTCACCGTCGAGATCGAGTACCGTCGCTCCTCGCAGATTTACGCGGAGGTGCTCGAAGGAGTCGTCGATCTGGGGATTGTGGCCTATCCCCAACGGCAGAGCGGCCTGGTCGTCGAGTCGCATTGGGAAGACAAACTCGTGCTCATCTGTCCGCCCGGACACGCCTTGGCCGCGCGCCGCCGGGTCAAGCTTACTGAACTCGAAGGCCAGCGCTTCATCTCGTTCGATCCGGATCTCCCGACGCGAAAGGCCGTGGACCGGGCGCTCCGCGCCGCCGGCGTCAAAGTGAAGCGGGTCATGGATCTGGACAACGTCGATACCTTGAAGCGGGCCGTCGAAGTGGAGGACAGCCTCTCGATCGTGCCTGAATCCAGCGTCCTGCACGAAGCGAAGACGGGCGTGCTGCGGGCCATCGAAATCGAGGCCGACAAGATGTGGCGTCCCCTCGGTGTCATCTACCGCCGCAACCGGCCGGTCTCGGCCGCGCAGATGCAGTTCATCGCGACACTCCGGCAGCCCCTGCCGGGTGCGGCCGCCAGCGGCTTCGCCCGCACCCTGCGCTCGCGCACGGTCCATTCCGCCTGACGGTGCGGCCACGCTCATTTCTCCGCCGACGTTTGGCGGTGGCGGCATCCTGATCGAGGTTGGAGCATGAAGTCGCATCGCCAGGAACTCTGGTTTGAAATCCCGACGCGCCGGGGACTCCTGAACATCACTTCGCAAGTGGCCGAAGCCGTCGCCGCCAGCGGAGTGCACGAAGGCTTGTGCCTGGTGAACGCGATGCACATCACGGCATCGGTCTTCGTGAATGATGATGAAAAGGGTCTCCACGCCGACTTTGAGCGCTGGCTCGAGCGGTTGGCGCCGGAGAAGCCGCATTCGCAATACGCCCACAACGGCCACGAGGACAACGCCGACGCCCATTTGAAGCGCACCATCATGGGCCGCGAAGTGGTCGTCGCGATCACCGCCGGGAAGCTCGACCTCGGTCCGTGGGAGCAGATCTTTTACGGCGAGTTTGACGGCCTCC
Organism: Chthoniobacterales bacterium; assembly: GCA_038226705.1. Lineage (GTDB taxonomy): Bacteria > Verrucomicrobiota > Verrucomicrobiia > Chthoniobacterales > SZAS-18 > SZAS-18. The sequence goes on from JBBRQH010000060.1 coordinate 27,045, forward strand.
GGAAGAAGCGCGTGCTCGTGAAGATCATCGGAGAGTGAAGTCGGAGCCGCCGAAGCGGCCTACGCACCGGCTTTGATGATCAAGGCACAAAGCTTCTCCGACACCCAGAATCCGGCCATGTGCCGCAAGTCAGCCACGACACCGGCGACGCAGGGAAGTTGACCGCTCCTGGACATCGATCAGCACTCCGATCTATCCCGTCACGCGCAGGCCAAGGCGAGTAGCGGCGGCGCGGCCAAGGCGCTCGTCCATCAGCAGGAAATCGGGGTTGGTTTCGCGCGCCCGCACGATCGCTTCAGCTTCTCCCGCCCCGAGATTTTGGCGCAAGAGATCCGCAGGCTTTGCATCGACGATTTCCCGCATCTCAATCCAGCCAGCGCTCGAGATTGCTCGGATCCAACTCGATCTGCGCCCGCCTCAACGACCTCTTGCCAAACGGCGCGTGGGACCAGCAGCGACTGAAGACATCTCTCGACCCGCCGAAATCTTGCTGGTGCACAAATGGCGCTTGCTAATCGTGGCCGCATTGCGTTGGATCGGACTGCGGTTGAGGAATCTCTGCGTCCTCGGGTCTCTCGCTGTCTCGACCATGAATTCCGTACGCTTTTTCCGCTGCGCGCTCGCCCTGCTGCTCGTTCCCACCCTGCACGCCATCAACGTCTCGGAGTCGACTGTCGGGGACTTCCCGAACTCCGCCGCCGCCGTCACTCCGACCTACACCTACACGCTGACCGCGGGCAGTAACGTCTTCTCCGGCCAGATCCTTTTTGGCAGCAGCGACACGGCCGATTTTTTCAAGGTCGTCGTCCCGGCGGGGCTGCGGATTGCGTCCATTCAGACGGCGGGCTATACGGCCGGGGGATTTGTGGTGCCATCCCCGCCGGCTCCGGCGGGCACCTATACCTGCGGGATCAGTCCCGGGCAGTTTATCAACGACATCAACTGGACCATCACCTTCACCGTCCGGGCTGTGCCGGATTACGATGTCTCCACGAACGGCCAGGTTCTCACCCTCACCAACAACACCAACCACGCCGACACCCTCAGCGTCACCGAGCAGGCCGCGGGGAATATCGCGTTTGCCGCGTCGGGCCGGACCTTCAGCACCAATCTCGGCGTCAGCAACCCGAACGGCACCATCGTCTCGCTCTCCGGCATCACCGCCATCGTCATCAATGGCGGCGCGGGCGGCGAGACGATCAACGTCGGTGGGTTCAGCGGATCGTCCTTCCCTGCGCTCAGTATCAACGGCGGCGCGGGCAACGACACCGTGAGCTTCACGGGCAACATCACCTTTGTCTCCGGCAGTTCCCTTTCCGTCAATGGCGGCGCCGGCGGCGCGGACACGGTGAACCTGAGCGGCGCACAACTCAGTGCCAGCGGCAGCGGCGCGATCACGATTCTTTGCAGCAAGAATGTCACGCTCAGTGGCGGCGCGGTGTTGCAAACGACAGGTGGAAATATCGATGTGGAGGCGAATCAGCAGCCGACGGTCACGACGGGAAATTTCATCGGCGTAAATCTGGACGGCGTGGGCACAGCGATCAAAGCGACTGGCGGCGGCTCGGTGACGGTAAGAGGCACCGGCGGCAATGATCCAGGCGGTTCTCAGCTCGGGGTGGAGGTGGTGAGTGGCGCGAAGATCAGCAGCGTCAGCGGAACGGTCTTGGTAGCCGGCGGCGGCGGGGCTAGCACTGGCATCGTCAACCGCGGCGTGACCGTTTATGGTTCCGGCTCCGCCATCACCTCCGGCTCCAATGCGGTGTCGGTTCTTGGCGTCGGCGGGGGTTCGAGCAACGCGTTCGGCATCGGCGTATCGGTGTTGTATGGTGGACAGATCAGTGGCGCTGTGAGCACGAGCGTGCAAGGCATCGGTGCGGGCGGTTCCGGCAGCGGGGCGAATCAAGGCGTGGAGGTCGCAGAAACTGGCTCGCTCATCACTTCAAGCGGCGACCTCTTTGTTGCCGGCACGGCCGGACCCGGCGCCAGCACCGGCGTGACGGTCTATCACGCCGCGGGCATCACGCTCGCATCGACGGCGAACAATCAGCTTTATATTTCTGCCGATAGCGTTTCCTTCGCTGACACCGCAAACGTTACTACCACCGCAGCCTCGAGTAGTGTCACCTTCGCTCCGACCGGGCTTGCCACGCAGACGAATCTTGGAGGAACGAGCACGACGGGCGCGCTCGGTTTGGCGGATGCAGACCTCGACCATGTCTCGACGCCGTTTCTTGGCATCAACGGTGGCAGTGCGATCACCATCAGCTCGCCCATCACGCGGCCGACTGCCGGGACGGTGCAATTGAACGCCACCGTCGCAATCCTTGCCTCCGCCAGCGGCGTCGATCTTTCCGATGGAAACGGCACGGTGATCCTCGGCGCGACGTTAGCCTGCCCGATCACCGGCGCGGCCGCGGACAGCGGCTATCCGCAGTTCAATGTCGCGGGTAATATCAACCTCAACCTCGTTGCACTGGATATCTCCGGCAGCACCTTTGCGGGCGCGTCGGGAAACCAGTTCACCATCGTCAAGAACAGCGGCGCCGGCACTTCCACTTCCAGCCACTTCGCCAACTTGCTCGAAGGCGCGTATCTCGCTTGGCCCGGCAACTCTGCGCTCGCGGCGCAGATCACCTACGTTGGCGGCACCAGCGGCCATGACGTGGTGCTCACTCTTGTCCCCGTCGCAAATGCGCTCCGCGTTACCAGCACCGCCAATGATGCCAGCGTCGGCTCGCTGCCAGCCACCATCGCTTTTGCCGCCGCGCATTCTGGCGCCGATATCATCACGTTCGACCCCACCCTCGGCGGCCAGACCATCACATTGACGGGCCCCGTCAACGGCCACGCCATTACCATTGCCGACTCCGCGGGAGTGACCATCGACGCGTCCGGTCTGTCCACCGGACTGACCATTCAGGGTGGCGGGCCCAGCGGAAACTTCGCGCTCTTCCGCGTCAACAATGGCGCCACTCTTACCCTGCGCGGTCTCACCCTCGCGAACGGCGGGGGAAGTAGTTTCGGATCGGCCGGCGGCGCGATTTACAACGATGGAACAGTGACGCTGACGCAGTGCACTTTCTGGGGCAATTCCGCGTTCTTCGCCGGCGGCGCAATTTACAATACGGGCACATTGAAGGTGACGGAATGCACTTTTTCCGGCAACTCCTCCGTCGGCAGCGGAATAGGCGGCGCGATTTACAGCGCGGTTTTCAGCACGCTGACGGTGGCACAATCCACCTTGTCCGGCAATTCTGCCACCCAGAGCGGCGGTGCGATCGAAGTCGCCGGGAACGGGTTGACCCTCGCGAACAGCATTGTCGCCGGCAACACCGCTCCCTCGGGAGCTGACATCAACAATAGCTCCATACTTACCCTGGTCGGAGCGAACATCGTCCAGTCGCTCGCCGGCAATGCGCCTACGGGCATCGGCACGATCATCAACGCCGCGCCGGTCCTCGCCGCGCTCGGGAGCTACGGCGGCCCCACGCAGACCATGCCGCCGCTGCCCGGCAGCCCGGCCCTCGACCGCGGCGACAACACGCAGATTCCCATCGACCCGGCCACCGGTCTCCCGTTCACGACCGACCAGCGTGGCTTCGCGCGCATCAGCAACGGAACGGCGGACATCGGCGCGGTGGAAACCTCGGCCGCGCAGGTCACGGTGGCGGGTGACAATGGCAGCCCGGGCACCCTCCGGTCCATCGTCTCCGCGGCCACGGACGTAACCACGACGATCACCTTCGCTCCCGGCCTCTCCGGCAGCCAGATTCCGTTCATCGCCGCCCGAGGACAAATCCCGCTGACCAAGAACTTCGCCATCGACGCCAGCGCGCTGGCCGGAGGAATAACGATCACTGCCGGGACCACCTCCCGCATCTTCTCCGTGAGCGCCGGAGAGACGGTGGTGCTCAGCAACCTCACCCTCACCGGCGGCAACGGCTTTGGCACGCCATCTAGCGGCAGCGGTGGGGCGATCTTGAACAACGGTGCCACGCTCACGCTCAACCAGTGCACGCTGTCTAACAACAGCACCAGCGGAAGCAACGCTGTCGGAGGTGCGATCCGCAACGCGGCGCCCACCGGGTCGCTCACCCTCAATCGCTGCACGGTGGCCAACAACACCGCGAACACATCCGGCGGTAATGTGGGCGGCGTGGCGTGTTTCAATGCACCTACGACGGTGAATCAATGCACCTTCTCCGGCAATTCCGCCGTCGGCGTGGGCGGGGCGCTGAGCGTCGCCGCGGGTGGTTCGCTCGCGGTAAATCAAAGCACCATCGCCGGGAATAACGCCGCGACTGGAGGCGGCGGCACGAACAATGCCGGCACGACCGCCCTCACCAACAGCATCGTCGCAACCAACACGGGTTCGCTAGGCGCCGACATTAACAACGGTGGCACGCTCACCCGAGCCGGCAGGAACATCATCGGGGACAACGACACCGTCGCCACGCAATTCCCGGCGGGCTACCCCAATGGAAACGGTGATTACGCGGGCACGACTTCCATCCCGGTCAATCCGCTGCTCGCCCCGTTGGGCGATTATGGCGGCCCGACGCCGACGCTGGCATTGCTGATGGGCACTCCCGCCCACAACGCCGCCGTCAACAGCGCCTTCACCAGCGATCAGCGCGGCTTCCCGATCACCGACGGCGTGCGCGACATCGGCGCTTACGAGGCCGGGACGTTGAACCTGAACTTCAACGCTTACATCTGGGAAACCCTGCCCGCCGGCGCCACCGTCGCGGAGCACGCTGCCGCTTTCGATTTCGACGGCGATGGGATGAGCAATCTGAACGAGTTCCTCGCGCAGACGAACGCGGCTAACTCTTCAAGCTACCTTCACATCACGCAAACCACGTTCTTGAGTGGCGCCTTGGGGATTTCTTTTCCCAGCGTCGTTGGGGTAAAATACAACATCGAGACGTCCTCGGATCTCAATACCTGGAGCCCGATCGAATTGTCGATCCCGGGAACTGGCAGTCCCATCATCCGGACTTATGGCGCTGCCCCGCCGCAATACTTTCTGCGCGCTCGCGTGGTGCCGTGAATATTGGCGCTGGCGCGCAGAGGCTAAACGACCCGCTAACTCCTCTCACCGACCACCGGCAGGCTGCCGCAAAAGTGACCACACCCGCTCCCCGGCAGAAGCGTGGCGAACCGTTGCAAAACTTCTGGACACGGCGCGTGACGCGAATCGGCCGGCGCAGCTGTCAAAAGCCGGCAACAATCCGGTCGATTTTGTATTCGCGAAGGACGGTTTGAAGAACTCTCACGGTTCGGTTGACCCGTGAAGTCTTTGGCTTGTTTTGATTCCACCCCCATCGCCAGACCGAATCAGGCGAGCCACCCAAGAGCTCCGAAAGCTCGCGTGGGCGAGTCACGGGCATTTGCGAAGGAACGCTCGAACGTCGGCGAATCCAAATGCCGCTTCGAAAGCGGACGTATCCCGAACCAGGAGGAAGCTGGTAGCCCTCATCGATTAAGGGGTGGTCTGCTAGGCGGAACGGGTGAATCTCTTTGTTGCGCAATCGCGTGGTAGTTTGCCGAGGCGACCGCCGAGCCCACGCGAAGATTTCGGCCTTTCGCGCCTCCACTGCCGTTTCGGCTATCGCTCCCAACGCCGACGTCTTCGCGCCTGTGCCGCCTGAAATGATGTCGCCGCTCCGCGGTGCTGCGAGTCACACAGGCCGATCATTTCGCGGCTGGTACTCGCAATGACATGTCGCCGACGATCCTGCTCATCTTCCGGTTCCGAAGGGATTGCTGATCGTCATGGCTCGATTAATTCCTGAAGTCTTTGGCAAGTTTTGGCTCCAACCGAATTTCCTTTCCGGTCCGCCTTCGCAAAAAGGGATGACGACCACCACCGCAAAACAGACCGACGTTCTTCAAGTTCCGCCCACCTCGACGGGCTGACTGGCACCTCCGGTCGAGACACGATTTGAAAATCCTATCCCATGGCGAACGATTTACGTGTCGTCGACTTGTTAAAAACTTCGGCATGCGCTGGAACATGCGTCAACGTGTCCGTCGGAAGGCTCGAATCCAGTCGAGGACGGCGACTCGCTTTGATGGCGATGGAATACAACGAGACGACTCCCATCGCCAAACCATGTCGGGCGACCCTCCGAGTTTTTCCGAAAGTTCACTTTGGGTGAGTCCGGCGCACTTCCTAAAAAAGGCAACGCTCTCACCAAACGTTGCTTCACTCTCGAACGGCACGTAGCCCAGAAATCGGATGATCGCCGGCAGCTGCTTCGGCCGCGGCATTCCGCAATTCCGCTCCCAGTTTTGGATCGACCCGCGATGGACGCCGATCATCTCTGCGACCTGGGTTTGCTCCAGACCAAGCTCGATGCGGCGCTTACGAATGTGCTCGCCCATCGTCTTCGGAACTTCCGGGCAACGCGTCACGAGCTTCCGATAAGGTGAAAGCGCGACCCGACGCACGGTGGTTTTCAAGTGACAGAAAGGCAATGCACATCACGGCATCGGTCTTCATCAACGACGACGAGAAGGGGTTGCACCATGACTTCGAGCGGTGGCTGGAGCGGCTGGCGCCGGAGAAGCCACACGGGCAA
>JBBRQH010000061.1:0-32725 GCA_038226705.1 Chthoniobacterales bacterium
CTAGGCATCAGCGTGTGCCATTTTCCGCCGGCAACCAGCAAATGGAACAAGATCGAACACCGCCTCTTTTGCCACATCACGCAGAACTGGCGAGGCAAGGCGCTGATCAGCCACGAGGTCATTGTCGAGTTGATCGCCGCCGCCACCACCCGGGCGGGCCTCAAGGTGCGGGCGGAGGCCGATAGTTCGCACTACGAAACGAAGATCAAGCCCACCCCCGAACAGATGGCCGCCCTCAAAATCGTGCGCAACGACTTCCACGGTGAATGGAACTACTCGATTCAGCCGTGAAACATCGTATCACTTTATTACTGGACGCCTCCTTAGCACCTCCCCATCTTGGGGCGAAGCGCAGCAAGCTGCGCTCAAACAAACCCTCGCCCCTGCTAAAAGGGGCTCCAACCCAACAAAAATATGACGAACGATAACCTCGCAGCCACTCCCTCGCGCGATAGCAATCCCGATCCGATCACGGGTGCGCCAGGTTCCCACCCCATTGGCACAGGAGTTGGCTCCGCTGGCGCTGGTTTGGCCGGTGCTGCCATTGGAACAATGGTCGGTGGTCCGGTCGGCGGCCTCGTGGGTGCTGCCATCGGCGCGATTGCCGGTGGTATCGGGGGACATGCCATCGCGGAAAACATCGATCCTACCATCGAGGATGCCTACTGGCTCGAGGCGCACGGTCGGCAGCCGTACGCCAAGGGATCCACCTACGACTCATACGCCCCCGCGTACCGGAATGGCTACGAAGGATACGCGAAGCACGGCGCCACGAGGAAGTCCTTCGGAGAGACTGAGCTCGAACTGCGCAACAGCTACCAGGAGATGAACACAACCGTGCCGTGGGAAGAGGCCCGCGAAGCTTCCCGGGCCGCCTGGCGCCGGGTCGAACATCCTTCGCCAACGTTCGTCCAGAAGACGTAAACGCTCAGAGACTCTCAACCATTAGCATTTCATGGACGTGACCCGAAGACTGGATGCCAGGACCGTCTCGAGCAGATGAAGAAGCACGTGATCCGCCTCGAACACAATGGCCCCTCGACGCGCGGCCCGAATGATCGAGGAGGACAAGGGCGAAGCAGTGCGCGATGCCAGCCTTGTCTCCTCCCCGTAGCGGGTTGAGCAGTACGAAATGGGTGGCTACGGCTGCACCCTGGCATACGCCAATTTGCTCGAAGGCGCGACCGAAGCGGAACTTCTCCACGCTACGCTCCACAAAGCCGAATTCCAAAACCCTCAGTGGACTCTTCGTTTCTTTTCCGCCCTTAAATTCCCCCGCAAAGATATGTCGACCTCTCCTTCAACCGCAGCCAGTCGATCAGGAACTCCTCCAGCCTCCGGCGGTCTCCGCGACCGTTTCGATACCCTGTCCAAGTGGTGCGCCGAGCAGCTTGGATCCCCTTGGGCTTTCGTCGCGGCCATCCTCGTCACCATCCTTTGGGCCGCATCAGGTCCTTACTTCCATTACTCGGATACGTGGCAGCTCGTCATCAATACCGGGACTACTGTCCTGACCTTCCTGGCAGTATTTGTGATCCAAAACACGCAAAATCGGGATGGGAAGGCGATCCAGCTCAAGCTCGATGAACTTATTCGTGCGGTCGAGGGAGCGCGAAACCACTTTGTCGACATCGAGAATTGTACGAACGAGGAGATCGAGCGCATCAGCACGGAGATCAAGCTCCACCGCGAAAGCATGGAGAATCCGAAGTAGGATTCCGAAACGCAGAGCGTGCGACCACGCGGTAAAGTCCGCGCTACGCCCGAAGCAACCGGAGGAAGCTGCGCGCGTTCTTAATCGCGTTTCCGTCCCGATCGTTATCGAAATACGCCCACGTGCGGACGGCTCCGCTCCCCCGAATCGCTCCGGCCCAGACTGCCAGCTCAGCCGGGGTATAGTCGTGACGGTACCTGAAGCGGCGACTGGACGGGACGACCGGCGTGAGCAATCTCCGTCCCTTCCGCCCTTCCGCTTTCTCCCAACCACGCCGCGCGCCATGCATCTGGGCGGCGCGACCCACATTCTCCTACCGCTGTTTGGACCTTCGGGCGGCACGTATCGCGCGCCTTTCCTCGACCGGGTCGGCTGGGCTCATGCTTGGTGGCGCCAGTCCGGGAACTGGCAGGTCTAATTCGGACATCATCGCGGTCTCCAGTGACGATTCGGACTCTCTTGCCTCCCGCTCCCCGCTCTGACACGGAGCGCACTGCGCACATGGCCGGAGACCCATGTTCACTGGCAGGAGTGCCAGGTGCACAAAAAGGGGCGCTCCACTTGCGGTGGAGCGCCCGGGTGTAAGAGCTTACGCCCTCGGGACTACTCCTTGGGAGCGTCCTTCGGAGTGGTGGAAGAGATCGATTCGGCGTTGAACTCTTCGAAGATGGCCTTCACGCTTTTGGACGCTTCGTCCGTGCGCGTGTGGACCGAGATCAAATAGCCGCCCGAGCGCAGCCGTTGCTCGTAATGCTTCGCCTCGACCTCAGGAATGCCGAGGCCGATAAGGCCGCCGATCAAACCGCCGGTTGTCGCGCCCACTGCGGCACCCCCAAGCGCCGCCATGATGGGGCCGGCGGCGATAAAGGGACCGACCCCGGGAATTGCAAGGGCACCGATGCCGGCCAAAAGGCCAAGTACGCCGCCCACTACGCCACCGCTGGCGGCGCCAGTGGCCGTTCCTTCGGGAGCTTTCGTGTTCTTGACGTGGGAAATTTCGCCGCCACCAGCCGCTTCCGGGTAAAGCACCGAAATATCAGAGTAGGCGATGCCCGCGGCATTGACGCGGCTGACTATCGCTTCTGTTTGAGACTGATCATTCGAGATGCAAAAGACGGCTTTATGGTGCGAATGATCCGGGTCGACGTTTACGGGGAGGGGAGGAGTGGAAGTTAGCATGGGAGTATGGATGGATGGTTGGGATGGAAAGTTCTACTTGGCCGCAATTTCGAGCTGGTTCTCGACGCGCATGCTACCGGCATTTTTGCGGGCAATTGTCTCAATCGTGGTTTTCTCCTCTGGCGTCGAAACCGGGCCCCGGAGCACAACCGTGTTGTTGGCCGTGATGACCTTCACGTTCTTCGCCGTCATCGTGAGAGATGAGTTTGCGACGAGTTCTTTGCGGATCGCGGCCGTGACGTCGAGATCTGCCTTCGCGTTCGACTGGTCGAACGGAGTGGCGGTTTCGCCGGTTCGATCCGCGCGATTGCGATCGGTGTTGGTGGCGTCGGTGGCGGACTTATTGTCGTCAGCCAGCAGAATGGTCGCGCTCGCGGCCAAAATAAGAAGGGAGGCGGGATATTTGATGTTCATGTGTGTCTGGTCTTTTCGCCAGAAGCACCGCCGGCGGATGGGCCAGTGCGGTCCAAAAGTTGTAAACCGCTCGCTGTCGGCTACTCGGGAAGGCCGATTTTCCGCTTAGGATACAGTCAGTTACGACTCCCTGAGAGGCAGGTTAAGTTACCTTACGTTATGACAAAGTTTCGCGTCGAGGCTGGCCCTAGTTTAGCAACCCATGCTCAATCTCTTTGGGTGGACCTGAATGGCGCTGTCTCGAAAGGGACCCTCGGCGAAGATCCTGGATTTCGCCCTCGATGGAACTGCGCGAAAAACCGGTCGGCGCGAGCCACCGGTCTGATAAACAGGCAAAACCCAAGTGCCGCAGCCCGGCGTTGTTCTGGGAGCGAGATCTATTGCGGCAACTTTGCCTGATTGCACCGATGCGCCCATATTCATAAACGAAAGCGCCAGTGCCACCGACCTGGCAGGTCGGCGGCGCTGGCGTTCAGCTAACGGCGTTGTTCGCCTTTCCCGTCCCACCCAAACTTTCCAGTCGAAAATGGGATCGGCTCGTCGGGTGGGGACGATGAGAATTACTTCGTCTTGGCGGGAGACGGATCGGCTGTCATTTCCCCCGTTTCCTTCTGATTGGAAGGCTGCTGGGGCTTGACCCTCGCGTTGCGCTCGGACGCCTTCGGCTTCGGCGTTGCGGCAGTCGACGCTTCCGGCATGGATCCGGTCTCCTTCTGGTTGGAGCCGGACTGAACCGCCGAGTTGAAAGGAGCAGGCTTCTTGACCTTCTTAGGCTTTTTGGGCGCGGTTTTGGGCGGGGCGGGATCCGCGCCGGTCGCGCTCAGATTCGAGTTTGCCGCGGGGGGCGATTGCGCCAGGAGGGAAGTCGTCGTCAAGGCGGCGGCGAGGCCGAGGAGAGAAAGCAGCATCGGGCGGTATTTCATAAGAAAGGAGGTGGAAGTGATTGTTGGTTGGCTCCGGTCTTTCGTCAGCGGGCGCACGGCTGGCTGCATTCCCCCATCAGCGAGGCTGTCGTTGTTCGGACCGCTCAAAAGCGCAGGGTCACGCCGGCGCGAGTGCGGTAGTCCGCCGTGGTCTGGAAGGAGGTCGAGTGCGTCACCACGGGCAGATCGGCACTCACTTCCGCCGTGAGCCGGTCCCGGAACGAGACCAGGATGCGCTGTCCGGCGAAGAGCCCATCGATGCCGGTGTCGCCCGCGCTATGCCCTTGGAAACGATCCTTGCCCTTACTCTCGCCGGAAATGACCAGCTGCAAGCCGACGCGCGTCCCGGCCCGATCGAAGAAATAATAGCCGGGCCCCCCGCTGTAGCTGAAGGCGTTTGCGTAGCGATAACTGTAGCTCCCCTGTGTGCGAATGGCGTACTGCCCATCGGCTTGGAAGAAAGCGGGGCGGTAACCCGCAAACAGCGTGAAGCCCACGATGCCATCGAACGAGCCGCTGCCGAGCGCCAGGTCATGCCCGTGAACGCCGCTCGGCGGTGCGCCTTCAACGTCTGACTCCGCAAGCTCTTCTTTGAGTCGCCGGGGACTGCCGGTGGGCAGCTTGATTCCAGCGAGCACGTTGAGGGAAAAGAAGAAAGGGTTGGCGTCCGAAACCACCTCCGTTCGCTCCGACTTCGCGTCGCGCCCCAGCGTCGCCTTGGCCTCGCTCCGGGCGATCGGGTTCGCGGTCCGATACACGTTGAAGCTGCCCAGCAGCGTCATGTCGCCGAGTCCGGACTCGGTTCCTTTTTGGATCTCGAATCCATCCGGGCGTTTGAACGAACGGTAAATCAGTGGGAGGCCGACCTGGACGCTGAAGCGATCGGTGAAGCGATAGCCAGCGACGAGCTGCGTGATCGAGCTGTCGAGGTATTGACCGGTGAGGTTGGGAACCTCGCGGCCATTTAGGCGGTCGGTGCCAAAGTGGGTGAACTGTTCGCCGACGCCTGCCACCCAGCGGAGTGCACTGGGGGCGGTGGCGGCGTCATCGGCCGGCAGGTAGCAACCGCAGGTGTCGCAACCCAACGCGGCGGTGACGACGAAGGTGGAAAGGGCGGAGAGAAGCGCGAAAAGGGAAAAGGAATTCTGCATGAGAAGAAAAGGAAATGGGTTGGAGGGAGGGGCGTCCCGGCCAGGCCGCAGGCCTTCCAAGTCGACGCGGAGGCCTCGCACGAGGGCGAGGCGCTGAATAAGACGACAAGGGACACCGCGCTGGTGCCCATTGGCTTCAACCGATTCGCGGCGGCGGAAACGGCGGCGTCTCAAGACGCATTGACCCGCGCATTTCCTCGCGCGGATGGTCGAAGCGGACGCATTTCGGCGCCGGAATTTCGCCGGCCAAGGTCAGGCAACCGACCAACTTTTTGATCGCGGGTGCGGAGTCAGCAGGCCCCTTTTGCTTTTGCTCCTTCGTCTTTCCGTCGGCGATCACGAGACACAGATCGCAGGGGTGTTCCCCATCGAACGTCTCGGCGACCGCCTGCGTGAGCGGGCGATCGTGCGCGTACGTCGCGAGCATCCCGGCCCAGGCGACCGACTGCAAAATCACCCAATGCGCCCCGGTCGCAGAACACAACGCCACCGCGATGATCAGGGCGTTCAGGCGTTGGAACAGGCGATGCATGCTCCGGCGCGAATCGCACTGATGCCGCAGGAGGTCAAAAGGAACGAAGCACTTTCTCCTTCGTCCGATCGGTCTCGTCCGGGCCGGTGACTGCGATCAGAACTTCGCCGTCAAAGTCACGCGCACGTTCCGCGGTTCGTTCGGGTGCGTGTGATAATCGGCCACGCCGTCTGCGGATTCGCCCCGCAGCCGCGACACGTAGAAATAGTCGATGTCGCTGGAGCGCTCGTTGAAGAGGTTCAACCCATCCACTGAGGCGGTCCAGGTTCGGTTGAATTTGTAGCCCACCTGCGCGTTGAAGATCGAGGTTTTGGGGGAGCGCGCACTGTTGTTTTCGATCAAAGCGCGCGGGCCGAAATAGCGGTAGCGCAGGCTCGCGAAGAGCCCACCCGCAATGTCGTGAACCGAAACGCCGGCCGCCGCCACGAGCTTGACGGATCCCGGGATGAATTGTCCCTCCGGCGCCTGCGTTCGGAACTTCGCGCGCGAATAAGAAACATCCGCGTTGAACGTAAGCCACTTCGCCGGCTCGTAGATATTCGCGAGCTCCACTCCATAGCGCCGGCTCGGACGGCTGGGTTCCGTCGTGCCGGCATCCCCGGAAAAGACCAGCTCGGAATCGATGTCGAGCCCCCAAAACGTCAGCGTGCTCTGCAAGCCCGGCAGCAGCGTGGTGCGCAGGCCGGCCTCCGCCCCTTTCGTACGCACGAGCGGTGCGGAACGCCCCACGTTTTCTCCGGTGGTTGGGTCGAAGCGCCCGACCACTCCACGCGCGTCGTTGCTGTGCATGCCAAATCCGGCGTTCAGATACAATTCCGTTTTCGCCCATGGACCGAAGATCAAGGCTATTTTCGGGCTCACCAGCGTGGCGGTGCGCCGGCCAGAATTTGCCTCGAAATCGGAACGCACATCGAAGTGAAACAGGTCCGCGCGCAAGCCAAAGATGGAACGAAACTTTGGCAGCCACTGAGTCTTGTTCTGGAAATGCAAGGCTGCGCTCGTTTCCAGAATGCGATCCTCCCGCGTCGTTTCAAAGCGCACCCGGGCCTCAGTCCGGAAGAGCCCGTTGCGGATGTCATCGAAACGCGCCTGGAGGCCGACCGCAGTTTCGCTCTTCCGCCCAAACAGCTCGTGAAACCAGGTCTGGCTCGCCTTGAACCCAAGCACGATGCGGTTGTCCTTTTGCTCGAACTGATCCCCGCGGTCGGGATGATTGAGGAAATAGGTGAAGTTCGAAAACAAATTCAGGTCGTAGTAACTCGCGAAGAACGTGACCTTGGTGGCCGAGGCGGCATCGCCCCGCCGCCAGTCCGCGATCAGGCTCAGCCGGGTGGAGTCGCCCCCGTCCGTGGCATCGATCTCGCCGAAGCGCGAAATGAGCGGGCCGATGGCGCGCCGGGGAATCTGGTCGGTAGAGTGGAAGCTGCCGTGGTACCCGAGCAGCATGACGGAGAAACCGTTCAGGTCATCACCGCGGCTGTACCGGAGCACTCCGCTGAATTTTTGGTAATCGTCTGCGTGCACCCAAGGTCCGTCGCTATGCTCGTATTCCAGTGCCGCCAAAAGGGTGCCCGTGCCGACTTGCGGCGACGCGGCAAAGAGCGCACGGGCGTAGCCGAGCGAACCCCCGGTCACGAGGCCCAGCCCGGCGGGCAGCTTGTCGTAGTAACGAATGTTGAATGAGCCCGCGGAACCGAAATCGCCGACGTCGGCGAAATAAGGACCCTTTTGGTAATCGACTTCGCGCACCAGCTCCGGGATGAGCAGGTTCAAGTCGGTGTAGCCCTGCCCGTGCCCATGTGAGGGATTGTTGATGGGCATTCCGTCGAGGTTGGAGGCGAGATCCGTGCCGTGATCCAGATTGAACCCGCGCAGATAGTACTGATTCGCCTTCCCTCCCCCGCTGTGCTGGGAAATGATCACGCCGGGAATTGATTCCACGATTTCCGCCGGGCGGGAAAGCGGACGTTGGGCGAGTTCAGCCGCGCCGACCACGCCCTCGCTCGAGGAGGCCGCTTCACCGACAAGATCGTTGAGTCGCCCCTCCACAATGACCCGGCGCGGCTCCGTTACGCTCGGAGACTCCTGCGCCCCCACCCTGGCCAGCCCAAAGGGCAAAATAGTCAGGAGAGCGAGCCAGCGTTCGGTGGGAATCGCCATGGTCCGCCGCCGCGGGGCAGAATCGTGCTGGCAGTTCTCCATCGGGCTCAAATTGGCGACGCTAGTGTTACAGTCAATTCAGTTCGTAACACTGCGAAAGGCCCCCGAAATCCGCGTCCGTCTTTCGTGGGTTGCCGGCGGAGGCCAGGCGCGGAACGCTGCGGGATGAAGGAAGAACCAGTTGCACGCTTCAGCGTCTCCATGCCGGCGGAGTTGCTTTCTGAGCTTGATGCGATGGTGGCAGCCAAGGGCTACGACAACCGCTCCCTCGCCATCGCCGACATGGTCCGCGAAGAGCTGGTGCAGCACCAAGCCACCGCCGAGCACACGCTCTGCGCCGCGACGATCACGCTAGTCTTCGATCACCACAAATCGCACGTGCAGCATCTGCTGACCAGCCTTCAGCACGATCATCCGGAGCTCATCGTCGCGACGCTGCACGTACACCTGGATCATGACAATTGCCTGGAAGTTCTGGTGGCTCGCGGCCCAACCGGAAGCGTGAAGCGAATGGCGGATCGGCTGATCGCCGCCAAAGGGGTAAAGCATGGTCGGCTCACCTTGGCGAGCACCGGAGATCTGCCGGGGTGAGATTCGGGAACATGGATGCGCGATTGACGCCGGGGGGCGTCAACCCAAGCGTGGGCTCGCATTAAGGTCGCGCTTCCCGTAAAAATGCCCCGAGTCGAAATATGAATTCGCGCCAATGGATCCTCTTCGCCGCCGTAGTCTTTGGCGGGGCGTTTCCCTCGCCGGGCTGGGCCGAGAAAGAAATTATCGTAGGCCGGGATTCGCTCGGTCAGCTCAAGGTCCGGATCGAGTTCACGATTCCCTCGATTCTCCCGGTCTCGATCTTTCCCGGCATCCAGGGATTCGCGACGGGCGAGATTGGGGTCCATTCCGCGGTTTCCGACGAACCCGGAAACGACTTTTACGTGGTTTCCCCCACGGCGGACTTTCGTCTGATCTTGGTCGCAAAAGAGCCGGGCATGGAGGTCTGGAATGACTCCGGATCCGGATTCATGCAGGTGGGCGACACTTTCTACGTCGGCCCCGCCCCCTTCGATACGCACCCGCTTTGGAACCTGCTCGTCGACTCTCCGGGAGTCGCCCGCTCGCTCACGGTCAAATTCCGCGATTTGAACGGCATCTACCCGGAAAGCGATCCCTTCGTAATCAGTTTTGCCGCACCTCCGCGTGTCTCGGTCGCGTGGGCGGCGGGTTCCCTCGTCCTGGCCTGGCCGGTCTGGGCCGACGGCTTGGTGTTGGAGCAAAACACCACCCTCGGCCCCGGCGGTATTTGGATGCCGATTCAGCCTCCCTACCCAGTCGAAGGCAACGCGTTTTCCCTCACCTTGTCGATGACGACAGTAAGTGGTTTTTTCCGATTAAGGGGGCCGTGAGCGCGGCCGATCTCGGAAGGCAGGAATCGCGAATTCATTGAGCGGAAATTCGTCCAACGCAGAGAAGGTCTCACCCAAAGCCAGATCCGAACGCAGAGAACCGGAGCGGAGATCGCCTCGCAAACTTATCCTTTCTTGTCCGAGGCAAATAGCCAGACGAGAACTGCCTGGATCCCTCAGCCAACCTGGCAATGCACACATGGGAGGAAACGCTCCAAAACCCAGAAGTGGCCGCACCACACTTTGCCACGCTCCCGCTCTCTGATCTCTGCGCGCTTTGCGCTCTCCGCGGTTAATCCATCCCGGCAAGGCCCACCCTACCCCTCGCCCGACGCTTCGGGGTCTTCCCACACTTTGCGCTGCGCGTCGGGAAGATTCGGACGGAAGTCCAGGCGGGCGGCCCGTTCCGGATCGACATCGCCGATATCCAGAATCATCGACTCGTACGCCTTGATCACCAGGTGTTCGAGTTCTTCAATCTCCGAGGGCAGCTCGGTCACTTGCAAACGCGACACCTTTCCAGTGGTGTAAGCACAAAGGGCCGTCAACCGCGCGTTATGCATCAAGGCACGCCGCTCGATCTCCAGCAGGCGGGTCTGAATTTCCTCGGACGTCATGGTTCCCTTTCGTAGCTGGCGGCCGCCCGTCAATCCGGCGGCGCGATACGGGATGTCGTCACCCGCGACTCCCTCGCCGTATTCTCAACAAGCGCGGCCGCCGCCGCTTCGTCCAGAGTAAAATCGCCCGTGCCCGCCGCGTGCGGTCTCGAATTCGAACCGCGGGATCCAATTGATCCAGATCAACTCGTAATGCACCCAGATCCCGTGACCAATTTCAGACCTTGAGGTCTAATTGATCCAGCAGAATTGTTCGGGCTCGCAGCGCAACAACTCGGATGCGCACCGCGGGTCACCACGCTCGCAGCGCGAGGACTCGCGAATGCAGATCGAGGAGTGGATTTGAGATCCCCATCTGGCAGTTTCGTCGCCCGACTGGTCAAACGCGGACCTCAGGTGGAAATCGTCGCCGCCCGACATCTCAGCACCGCACCTCGACTTCTCTGCAACGCAGCTGGAAACCTCAGCAACGGAGCGCGACTTCGAAGCAGTGCAGCTCAAGTTCTCAGCAACGCAGCGCGACGATCCAAAACCGCACCTTCCCGACTAATTTCCGCAACGCGACATCTCAAGATCCCAGCGCGACTCCTGGAAATCGCACCGCCGGCCAGAAAGAACGCAGCAGCCGTATCCTTACTTGAGACTACGAGGCACGAAGACCGCGTCCACTTCTTCGAAGCAGACCAATCTTTCCCGCTCAATTAGACCTCGAGGCCTCAAACTCAGCCCGCGTACGGCGTCGACGACCGATGGCGCTACGACGATTCCGCACCGCGTTGGAGCATCGCCCAATTGCGCGGGGAACGCGACCAATTTCGCTGCCCAAATTCAGCGTCGAGGTCCGAGCGCGCGCGTCCGCGCTGGGACGATTACCGATGCCGCTGCCTCGATTGAGCGCCGGCGGGCGAACGCGCTCAAGCGCGCTGCCTGCATCACCAGCTCCGCAGCGACGACGACTCATGGCGCTGCGTCGATTACGAGTTCCGCTAGGATGATGGCTGTGCCCGATGAGGCGTTTACCAAACTGGCTGGGACGATTGGCGCCGACGCGAGATGAATCATCAGCTCTGCTGGGACGTGTGGGGCTGACGCGAGGTGAATCATCATTTCTGCTGGGGCGATTGACCCGGGACGTCCGTGATCGAAGAACTGCGCTGGGACGATTCATCGCCGGGGTGGGCGATCGGCCAATTTCGCAGGGGCGATCAGATGTCGAGGGGCGCAATCGACGCGGCGCGCGGCAAAGGCAGGGAATCTCGGTGCGTAACTTGGAGAACAACGGCGAAGCGGTAATCCTGAGTGGAAATGCAATTCGAGAAGCGGGGTGGCCCGCGCCCTCGTGGCGATGGATTCCTGCCACTTTGCGCGGGCAAAGGCGGCTATCACGCCGTGGACTGCTGCAGCTCTGCTGCCGCCATCTCCCGGAGCAGCTTGCTGCTATTGCTCGGCGTAGCCGCTGTCTTTTCGGCGTCGCGGCCAGGAGACGCGCACCCGCGATACGTTGCGCCCAAGGCCACCGTGAAACGGCTTCCCAGAGGGTCGTATCGTGGGCATAGATTGGCAGCGTCATGGACAGAGCCGCTTCGCACCGTTTTGCGCATTATGAGATGCGCCGGAGGGCCGATGGATCCGCATGGGAACTTGGCCGTGGCGCCATGGGAGTGACGTACCTTGCGTACGATCCGCAGTTGCGCGTTGAGGTGGCATTGAAGGTCATTAATCCTGCGCAGGTCAGCGATGCGACGGCGCGCAGCCTATTTCTACGCGAAGCCCGGGCGGCCGCCCGCGTGCATCAAAGCAATGTCGCGAATGTCGTTTTTCTCAGTGAAGACCCGTCGAATCCATTCTACGCGATGGAATTTATTGCCGGCGAAGCACTTCGCGACTGGCTAAAGCCGCGAAGTCCCTTGGACCCCGCGCTGGCTATCGGCCTCGCGCTGCAGATCGCGAGGGGACTGGAGGCGATCCATCGAGAAAACGTGGTGCACCGCGATCTGAAACCCACAAACTTGATGGTATTGCGGGCTGATGCCACTCGCAGGGAGTCGGATCCTGAAGCTTGGCAGATTAAGATCATCGATTTCGGGCTGGCGCGTCGCGTCGCGGCGGATGTGGAGGAGTCATCCGACGACGCTGCGACGATCGGTTTTCGCGGCACGGCCCGTTATGCGAGTCCCGAGCAGTGTGAGGAACGCCGGGATCTGGATGGTCGCTCGGATCTCTATTCGCTGGGTTGCGTGCTTTGGGAAATGCTGGTGGGAGCACCGCCGTTTCGCGAGGGCGCGCACCAAGCGATGCTGAATGCGCACATCGCCAAACCCCCTCCCTTGCAACAACTCTCTCATCTACCGACGAGTCTACAGGCGGTCATGGCAAGGTTGCTGATCAAAGATCGGGAGGCACGCTTCGCCAACGCGGGCGCCCTGATCAAAGCGCTTGAGGCATCCCGCGAACGCGTTGAACGCGGTGAGAAAGGAAGCTCGAATGCTTACGCCAACTCGCAATTGGAGACAGACCCGACGATTGAATCAGCGCCAGTGACGAATCGGCGCGAGCCCGGTTCGGTGCCCCGCGTGGCCTTGCGTCGATTCGTTTGGCCTGTGGGCCTGGCGCTGGCGTTTGCGGTTGCCGCGATTGTGCTGGTTATGTGGAACGGGTGGTTTCCTCTCGCTTCGGCCGCCTTTCCGATCGTGGCGGTGCTCCCCTTCGACGCCCAAGGCGGTTCCAAGGACGACGAGCAGCTCGCGGATGGCCTTACGACGGAGTTGATCAGCCGTTTGTCTCAACTCCCGACTCTCCAGGTGATATCGCGCGGCTCCGTCTCGGGATATCGCCTTACACCCGGCTCACCGCGGAAGCGGATTCGGGAAATTGGGCGCGAGCTCAGGGGAGTTCGCGCTGTCCTCGAGGGGTCGGTCCGACGCACCGGCGACAAGCTCAAGATCGATGTAATCCTCTATGACGCGAGCACAGAAAAGCGCCTCTGGGGGGAAGCATTCGACCGTAAATGGAAAGATGTCTTTGCGATTCAGGCCGAAGTCGCGGAGCAGATTGCGCTGGCCCTGAAGTCGCGAATCTCCATTGCGGAGCGCCAACGCTTGCTGCGGCCGACAACGGACAACATGACAGCTTATGATTTGTTTGTCCGTGGGATCGAAGAACTGGGTGCAGATGAAATGGAGAACAAGACCCTGTTGGAACGGGCCGTGGAATTGGATCCGCGCTTTGCCGAAGCGCATGCTTACCTGGCACTTTTCCACCTGAGGGCGTACAACCGATCGATTCGCGGTTCGGAAGATGCGAAAGAGTTTGAAGCGGCGGAGGCGAATGCCCGCAAGGCGGTGGAACTCGATCCAGAATGCATCCCTGGTCTCCTCATTCTCGCCGAGGTTGCGCAAAGGCAGGGCATGGTTGCCCAGACACAAGAATTGATAAGAAGAGCGCTCAAACTGGCCCCGAGCGATTTAAGGGCTAACATCGAGGCGGCCAGAACGGCGAAGATTGAGGGCCGGTACGACGAGTGGTATTTCCATGCGCGTCGAACGGACGTGCTCGCGCCGGGAAATTTCACCGCGGAATTGCAGAACGGAGTCGGCGAGCTGGGCTTGCTGGATTTGATGGACCATTGGACGAAGCGGGCGTTGGAGCTATCCACGGATTCAAAGGAGCGGGCCGGGATCGAAATTAACGTCCTGATAAAGCACCGCGACTTCGCAGCTATTCTCGATCGGATTCGAATTGATCCGGACATACGGGAAAGCGGATGGATCGCGTTTTATGCCCAAAACGGGCTGCGAGATTGGGATGCTGCGCTCGTTACCACCGATCGATTGATGAGCCAGGAGACTGGAAATCCGGAAACGCTCGCTGCGAAAATCGAGGTGCTTTGGGCCTTGCGCAGGACCAAGGAAGCCAAGGACGTGGCCGCGAAATTGCTTGAAGCTAATCAGAAAGCCCGGGAAACGGCGAAAAAGAAAGGTTTGCGGGATCGCTCGATCTATCGGCGTGAGGCAATCTCGCTTCAAGTCCTGGGGCGAGATGTGGAGGCAGCCACACAGCTCGAGTTATGGGACAAATCAAACTCCCCAGCGGCGGACCTGTTTATGTACGAAACGGAATGGCAGGCACTTTTCCGGGCGAACCCTGAGGCGCAGGTGATTTTGGACCGGATGCGGCAGAAATACGAGCTCATGGCGAGGCGGGTCCAAGAGATCGAAAAATCTTATTCAGATAAGCCATCAGGGCCAAAGATGTGATCGCGGAAGCGCGGTCTGAATCGGAATCGGCACTTTCCTCTGCGAGCGCGCTTCGCACGTTTCGCAGCATCAGGAGCGAATCCTTCAGAGTAATTGCGCGGGCCGACCCGGTTACACCAATTTTGGCTGGGTTGTTGCGCCGAGTGAGCGCCGTCTCCA
Organism: Chthoniobacterales bacterium; assembly: GCA_038226705.1. Taxonomy (GTDB): domain Bacteria; phylum Verrucomicrobiota; class Verrucomicrobiia; order Chthoniobacterales; family SZAS-18; genus SZAS-18. The sequence continues at coordinate 14,509 of JBBRQH010000061.1, forward strand.
AATGAAATAGATCGCGGGGTAGAGCATCAGCTCCAGCACCGCTGAAGTCACGACTCCCCCAATCATCGGCGCAGCGATCCGCTTCATCACGTCGGCGCCGGCCTGCTCGGCGGGGGACCAGAGGATCGGCAGGAGGCCGAAGAGGATGGCGCAGACCGTCATGATTTTGGGACGGATGCGCTGTACGGCTCCTTCGATCACGGCAGCGTGCAGATCGGACTCCGTCTGCATGCGGCCCGCGGCCCGGAACTTCTCCCACGCCTGATCGAGATAGAGGAGCATGACGACGCCCGTCTCGGCATCGAGCCCGGCAAGCGCGATGAGGCCCACCCAGACCGCCACGCTGAGATTGTAGCCAAGCAGATAGAGCAGCCAGAAGGCGCCGACGAGCGAGAAGGGCACGGCGAGCAGCACGATGAGCGTCTTCACGGCGGATTTCGTGTTCAGGTAAAGCAGCACGAAGATGATGAGCAAAGTGAGCGGGACCACGACCACCAGGCGCTTCTCCGCCGCTTTGAGATACTCGAATTGGCCGGCCCACTGGATGTAGTAGCCGGGGGGGAATTTCACCCGCTCTTGAATTCGGGCCGCGGCGGCGCGCACGTAGCCGTCGATATCACTGCCTTCGGGATCGATGATGACGAAACTGACCAGTTGGCCGTTTTCGTTTCGAATGGAGGGCGGTCCGGTCTTGAAGCTGAGGTCGGCGACGAGCCCGAGCGGGATCTGCGGCATCGGTTCGTTCGGCGTGCTCGGATTCACCAGCGCGGGAGCGGGAATCAGCACGCGCTTGAGCGCCTCGAGATCGCTGCGGTAGTCCCGCGCGTAGCGCACCGCGATGGGATACCGTTCCCGGCCCTCGACGGTGGTCGCAATCGTCTTGCCGCCGAGCGCGGTCTCGATCACCTCATTCACGTCCCCGACGCGCAGGCCGTAGCGCGCGGCGGCTTCGCGCTTCACCGTAAAGTCCAGGAAGTATCCACCCGTGGTGCGCTCAGCGAAGACGGCGCGTGTGCGCGGGAGATCCTTGAGCGCCTGCTCGATCTCGACCGAGACCTTTTCGATCTGCGCGAGATCGGGACCGAAAACCTTAATCCCCAGCACGGAGCGGAAGCCGGTCGTCAGCATCTCGGTTCGCGTCTGAATGGGCATCCAGAAGATGTTGGCCATGCCCGGCGTCTTCACCTTTGCGTTGAGTTCCGCGATCAATCCGTCCCACGTCAGGCCGGGGCGCCACTGGTCGCGCGGCTTGAGGGTGACGACGGTTTCAAACATCGAGAGCCAGGCCGGATCGGTGGAGGTCTCCGCCCAGCCCGCCTTGCCAAAGACGCGCTCGATCTCGGGGAATTTTGCCAGCATCGCGTCCTGGAGCTGCAACACGCGCGAGGCTTCCCCGACGGACATGCCGGGAATGGCCGTGGGCATGTAGAGAATGGTCCCCTCGTTCAGCGGAGGCATGAACTCCTTGCCCAACTGCGAAAACGGAAACCAGGTGGCGAGAAGCAGGAGCGCGGCCGCACCGAGGGTGAGCCAGCGGAAGCGCAAGACGAAGTGCGCGACGGGACGATACAGTGCGATGAGCAGGCGATTGACCGGATTTCTGGCCTCGGGCGTGATGCGACCGCGCACGAGCAGCAGCATCAACACGGGCACCAGCGTGATGCCAAGCAGCGCAGCGAAGCCCATGGCAAAGGTCTTGGTGAAGGCGAGCGGCTTGAAGAGCCGGCCCTCCTGTCCGGTGAGCGAAAAGACCGGCAGAAAACTCACCGTGATGACGAGGAGCGAGAAGAAGAGCGGCCGGCCCACGAGGCGGGCAGCCCCAATGATCACGCGGGCGCGCTCCAGGCCGTCGGGCTCGCGCCCATGCTCTTCGCGAAAGTGTTCCAGCGCCTTATGCGCGCCCTCGACCATGATGATGGCGGCATCCACCATCGCGCCAATCGCAATGGCGATGCCGCCCAGCGACATGATATTCGAGGTCAACCCGAGCTGGAGCATCGGGATGAAGGAGAGCAGGATGGCCAGGGGCAGCGTGAGGATGGCCACGAGCGCCGACCGCACATGCCAGAGGAAGACGAGACAGACGAGCGCCACGATGATGCTCTCCTCGATGAGCTTTTCGCGCAGCGTGCCGATGGCGTGGTGAATGAGTTCACTGCGATCGTACGTCGTCACCACGCGCATGCCCGGAGGGAGCGAGGGCGCGATCTCCGCGAGTTTCTTTTTCACGCCGTCGATGACGTCGAGCGCGTTACCGCCGTAGCGCATGACCACGATGCCGCCGACCACTTCGCCCTTGCCATCGAGTTCGGCGACGCCGCGCCGGAGATCCGGCCCGAGATGCACCTTGCCGACGTTGCGTACGTAGATGGGCGTACCGTTCGCGACCTTGAGCACAATGTTCTCGAGATCGGCGGTGGACTTGATGTAGCCGCGGCCGCGCACGTAGTACTCGGTTGAGCCGATCTCGAAGGTCTTCCCACCCACGTCGGCGTTGCTCTGTCGAATGGCGTTGCTCACCTCGCTCAGGGCGAGACCATAGGCGGCGAGCGCGGTGGGATCGAGATCGACCTGGTATTGCTTCACGAAGCCGCCCACAGGCGCGACTTCAGCCACGCCTTTGACCGATTCGAGCGCGTAGCGCAGATGCCAGTCCTGAAAAGAGCGAAGCTGCGCGAGGTCATTCTGGCCGGTGTCATCGACGAGAGCGTATTCGAAAACCCAGCCGACCCCGGTGGCGTCGGGGCCGATGACCGGATTCACGCCCTCGGGCAGCGAGCCGCGGACGGAATTGAGATATTCGATCACGCGCGAACGCGCCCAATAGATGTCTGTGCCGTCTTCGAAGATGACGAACACGACGGACTTTCCGAAGGACGACTCGCCGCGAACGAAGCGCACGTTCGGCGCGGCGATGAAGCGCGTGGAGATGGGAAAAGTGAGCTGATCCTCGATGAGATCGGGCGAACGTCCGGGCCACTCGGTGTAGACGATGACCTGCACATCGCTCAGGTCGGGAATGGCATCCAGCGGCGTGCGCGCCACGGCGTAGAGACCCGCGGCCACGGCAAAGATCACGAGGACGAAAACGAGGAACTTGTTCCGCGCGCTCGTCTCGATGAGGCGCTCGATCAAGTTCGGCGCCGGCTCGGGAGATGACGTTTCCATGGGGGTCGTCAACGCTCAGGGCTTAGTTGCGGCAGCAGGTGCGGGAGTCGGCGTCGCCATGGCCGCCGCTGGATCTCCCATGGGCATCGTCGTGCCCTCAAGCGCCGTAGCACCGATCACGCCCTGCACCTTGGCCTCGGCGTCGATGAGGAAGTTGGCGCTGTTTACGACCCGCTCGCCTTCCTTCAGGCCGGCCAGCACTTCGTAGGCGTCGCCATACTGACGGCCGAGCTGGACGAAGCGAGGGAGCAGCCTGCCCCCGCCGCGGTCCACGAAGACCAGACTGCGCCCGCCGGTGGGCATCACCGCGGTGAAGGGGATGGTCAGTGCTTCGCCCCGCTCGATCGCCACAGTCGTCTCCAGGAACATGCCCGGGCGCAGACTGAGGTCCGCATTGATGAGATCGATGCGCACGCGGGCCGTGCGCCGCATTTCGCCCAGATACGGCTGGATGACTGCGATGCTGCCTTCGAAAATCCGACCTGGATAAGCGGCGCTGGTCAGGCTGACAGCCTGACCGCTTTTCAGCAGCGGCAGTTCGTTTTCGTAGAACTCTGCCCACACCCAGACCGACGAAAGATCGACCACGCTGACGAGGCGATCGCCCGCCGCGACGCGTCTTCCCTGCTCGGCCGTGACTTCCGCCACGAGCCCGCGGAAGGGCGAGCGGAGCGTGAGGATATCGGCGGGCTCGCGCGCCTTCTCGAGCTCGGCAATTTGCGCTGGCAGAATGTTCCATTGCGCGAGTCGGCGGCGCGAAGCTTCGAGGAGACGGTCCGCGGTGGCGCGGGCGTCCGCGGAGCCGGCGCGATCGCGCGCTTCGAGCAGCTTCACGAGTTCGGTTTCAGTCGCGAAGAGATCCGGGCTGTAAAGCGTGAGCAACGCCTGGCCTTCCTCCACCGGTTCGCCGGCCGAGGCGACATTCAGTGTCTGCACGTATCCTTCGACTCGGGCGACAAATTCGAAAAGGCGCGCGCGGTTCGCCGCCACGGTACCGACGGCGCGGATCGTGTCGCGCAGGGGCATGCGTTCGGCCTTGGCGTAGCTGACGCCGAACTGCTGCTGGCGTTCCCGCGGAACTTCAAACTCGGCCCCGTCCGGCGCGGTCGTCATCGCATCGTTCATGCGATCCGGTTCCGTCTGCCCACTGGGGGCGGCGGCCCCGCGCTTCAGCACTGGGACAAGGTCCATCGCGCAGATGGGGCACTTCGCCTTCGGATCGTGGAGATGCACCGAAAGGTGCATCGGGCAGGTGTAGTGATCGACTTTCGGGTCGGCCGCCATTTTCGGATCGGCCGCCAAAACGACGCTGAGGCCGGCGACCGCGACGAGGAAGACGAGAAAACGAACAAGAATTTTCATGGCTCAATGCGTGCGGCGGGAGCTCGGTTTCGGGCGGGTGGGGAAGATTCCGAGATCAGCCCCGACAACCGCCTCGAGTTCGGCCAGCGCCATCTGCCGGTCGGCGAGGTGGTGCTGGTAGGTGGTTTCGGTGTCGCGCAGCGCGCGCACCGCGGCGGAGAGTTCAACGAAGGTAAGCTTGCCGGCAGCATAGTCGGTGCGGCTTGCTTCGAGCGCCTGGCGCGCGAGCGGGAGCAACCGCTCGCCGAAGAGATCGAGATGATGTTTCGCCGTCTCGACCCGAACGAGTTGGTCGCGGAGCCGGCCGAGCGCTTCGAGGCGCGTTTGTTCCAAGGCCCGCCTTGCGGCTGTCTCGACGAACTCGGCCGAACGCTCCGCGGCGCGATACTTGGCGGGATTGGCCCAGGGCAAAGTGACGGAAATGCCCGCGCTCACTTCGCTGACGGCCTGCGCAGCGGAATTGTAGCGCTGCGCATTGAGCGAGATGGCGGGATCGGGGATCCACCCGCGCCGGGCCAGCTCGCGTTCCGCCGACGCCCCCACTTGGCGAAGCTCGGCCATGCGCACTTCGGGCCGCCGTGCGAGGGTGACCGCGCGCAGTCGCGCCGCCGCCAGAGCGGGCACCGAGGCGTCCCGTGGCCGATCCGTGGGAGAACCCAGCGCGGTGGCGGGCGGGCGGCCCATGAGGACATTCAATTCCGTCCGATCTTCGGAGAGGATCCGCTCCAGATCGCGCCTCGACTCCAGAAAGCGGGCCAGCTCGCTCTCGGAGTTGAGCACGTCCGCTTGCGAGCGCACGCCCACTTCAAATTTGGTTTGAGTACTTTCGATGGTCTCGCGCCAGGAATGTTCGACTGCAAAACTCAGATCGATGAGCGCATGATCGCGAGCCAGTTTGAAGTAGGCACTGCGCGCGCGGGCGACGAGATCGAGCTCGCGCCGGCGCAACTCCTCACCGGCAATCAAGGCTTCGATGGTTGCGAGGCGGGCGCGCACCTGATTGCGACCCGAGATGGGAATCGATTGCTCGACCCCGACCATTTGATCGGTGAAGCCATTCGGCGCGATGCTGACGAATCGGGCTACGCGGCTCGAAGCGGATATTTTCGGATCTTCCCACGCCGCGGCCTGGACGGGACGTTGGGCCAGGGAGGAAACGCGGGCCCGGAGTTCGCGCAGAGATGGGTTGCCGGCGAGGACCGACTCCGTGACGAAGGAAAGGGCGAGGCCCGGCGAACGGGCGGACTTCTCGGCTTGGGCCGCGAAGTGGGTCGCGGGTAGCGCCAAGACGAGGGCGCAAGGAAGCAAAAAGCGGGTTTTCATGGAACTGAGCAGGGGGAACTTCGAGGGTGAGCGTGTGCCGTGGGCACACTTCGCCTGGGGAAGTCCGGCTCAGTTCAATCGGATGCACGTGACCGCGACGCGCGGCAGGACGTGCGCAACTCTTAGTGCCGGGGCGACGACGACCGTCGCCGTCAGAAAAAAATCTGTCGTCGGCGCGAAGATCGCCGGGACGTCGATAGCGATAAATTCAACACTCCGCTCCGCTTGTTGCGGCGATCGGCTCGGCGCGCTGGAATGATCCTTGGAACCATCACACCCGCAGGCTTCTTCGCAGCAGCAAGCGACGCCTAGCTCCGCCGCGGCAGCGCAATCTGCTCCTTTGACGCGGCATACCTCGCCCGACGCCACGGCGAACGGCCGGCCCGTGAAGAGAAGGACCCAAAAAAGGATGGCGGCGAGTGGCTTCAAAAGGGAATCGAACGTTACAACGAAGACGATGTGCCAGCCCCTCGAATATTCCGACTTTGTCTTGGCGATCAACCTCGGGCTTAAATCGTCTCATCGGGCGCAGGTCCGCATGGATGGTTCCAAGCGTCGCGCTCGAGCTGTAGTGTATCGTGGCCGAAGCCGAATTTTTCCCGGACGTCGTCGCACGTGCGGGCGAGCAGACCGTCTTCCAACTTGGCGTCGCGCCCCTGAAATGCGGAGCCTACGGCTCCTCTTCATACGAGCGCTGTCGCGCCGCGAGGTAGCTGTCCAGTTCGGCCATGTTTTCGAACACGCCGACGCCGGGCAGCGAGCGCATGATCTCGAAGACCTCTTGGATTTGCGGTTGCAAGTGGATAAAGGACGCCTGGCCGCCGCGCTCTTTGAGGATCTTGCGCGCCTGGGCAAACACCCGAAGTCCGGCGCTGCTGATGAATTTTAACCCGGCGAGGTCGAATACGAGATCGCGCACCGGGCCGGAGAGTATGGGCCCGAAGCGCCGTTCCAGATCAGGTGCCGTGGCGGTGTCCAGACTGCCTGTGAGTGTGACCGTAATGGCACTTTTCTCATCGGATCCGACCGCCTTTTGAATTTGGACTTGGAGCGGCATGGCAGGCGGGAAGATTCGGGCAACAACGGAAATGTTAGTCGGGTTTCGGTGCGTCGGCGAGTCGTTTAGTCAGGCGCAGGATGTTTTCGCCGGCGCTGCGGGTGTAGTGCATCGCATCGACGTGGCGCCGGGCCAGCGCGATCCCCCAGCCGCCCGGCGGGCGGTCGTGATCGTCGGCGGTGGCGGACGCGACGACGGGTGCCAGCGTGGGGTCGAAGGCCGGGCCCCCGTCCCGCAGTTCGACCGTGAGTTCGTGGCGGTCCGCTTCGAAGTCGACGTGGAAGCGCTGCGCCCGGTCGCGCCCGAACGCATGGTTGACGATGTTGCTGCCGCATTCCTCCAGCGCCAGCGCCAGGCCGAAGACTGCACTGGCCGGAACGCGATGGGCTTCGCCGAAGGCCTGCAAGGCCTCGACCGCACGCATGACAGCGGCTGGCGTCGCTTCAAGTTCCAGTCTCATGCGGGCACCTTCGGCGCGGCCCTCAGGACCAGGATCGCGATGTCGTCGGACTGCGGCGCGGTGCCGGCGAAGGCGCGGACCCGCTCGAGCAAGGCAGCCGTCGTCGCGAGGGCCGAGAGCCCGGAGCAGGCGGCGGCATCGGCCAGCAGCCGGTCGTTCCCGTAGCATTCGTCCACCAGATTGAAAGCTTCGCTCACGCCGTCGGTGTAGCAAACCAGCGCGTCGCCGGGCTGCAGCGTCAATTCGGTGCGTTCGAAGCGGAGCCCGGGTTCGAAGCCGAGCGCGGTGCCGAGCCGCTGCACCGCCCAACGCGGCTGGCCGCCGGCGGGGAGCAGGACGGGGCGGCAATGCCCGCCGTTGGCCAGGACGAGCCGGCCGCTGGCGGGTTCGTAGATGCCGCAGAGGAAGGTGACGAACATGCCGGAGGGATTGTCCGCCGAGAGCTCGTCGTTTAGGCGCGCCAGGATGCGCTCGGGCTCGGTCTCGTCGCGCGCGAGCAATTGGCCCAGGCTGATGGCGCGGACCATGAAGAGCGCAGCCGGGATGCCCTTGCCGGAGACGTCTCCGAGGAAGAACACGAGCCGAGCCGGACCCGCGGCGCAGACGCTGTAGAGATCGCCGCCGACCTCGCGGGCCGGCTCGAGCACGGCCGCGAGCTCCACGCCATAAGCGGCCTCCACGCGGCCGAAATCGTGCGGCAGCATGCCCATCTGGATCTCCCGGGCGACGCGCAGTTCGCTCGCGATCTGCTCTTTGGCGGCATCGGTGTAGGCCTTCGCCTTGAGCAGCGAGCGGACCCGTGCCTTCACCTCCAGCATTTCGAACGGCTTCGTGAGGTAATCGTTTCCGCCCACTTCGAAGCCGCGGGTCTTGTCGCGGACCTCTTCGAGCGAGGACAGAAACATGACGGGCACTTCCGCGGTCTCCGGCAGCGCCCGCAGGCGGCGGCAGACCTCGTAGCCATCGAGTCCGGGCATGACGATGTCGAGCAGGACGAGATCCGGCGGGGTGCGCGCGGCGAGCTGAAGCGCCATTTCGCCGTTGAGGGCGAGGCTGAGTTTATATTCCGACTTCAAGCCTTCGAGCAGGATGTCGAGGTTTGCCTTCGCATCGTCGACCAGCAGAATGCGGCAGTCGGAAAGCGGCTTCACGTCAGGGCGGTGTTCAGGAAAGGCCGCGAGAGCGGGCCGCGGCCTCGAGCAACGTCAGCGCTTCGTCGAAGGCGTAGCCCTGGAGGTGGGCTTCGAACTGCGTCAACTCCGCGGCTGAAAAGAGCGCCGCCAGGACGGGCCGGTGCGCCTCCAGATCGTCCGTGGCGGCGGCGTCGAAATCCGCCAGGTGCGCCCGCAACCGGGCGACCACCGGCGCCGCCTGAACCGGGTCGAGCGCGAGCGAGGGCGCAGCGCTGGCGGCGGGGGCGGCCTCGTCGCCCAGAGCCCGCCGCAGGCGCCTGAGCAGCGATGTCAGCGTTTCGTCGAAATTCGCACGCAGCGGCTCTAACTCGGCCACGGGCGCCCTTTCCCGCAAGGCCGTTTCCAGCGCCCCGGCGGCGGCGTGCACGTCCTTGGCGCCGAGATTTCCGGCCACGCCCTTGACGGTATGAGCGCTTCGCTCCGCGCTCGCGAAGTCGCCCGCCGCCAGCTCGGCTGCGAGCTGGGCCGGAGTGCTCGCCTGCTCGACCGCGAACTGCCGGAGCAGCTTGCCATACAGCTTGCGGTTGCCTCCCACGCGCAGCAGTCCTCCGACCGCGTCGAGCCCCGCGACGGCAGGCAGGTCTCCGGCCGGCCCGGGCCCGGCGGGCGAAGGAACGGCAGGCGCTACTCCGGCCGCGGGCTGGTAGAAGCGCGCGACGGTTTCGAAGAGCGTGACTGGATCGATGGGTTTCGAGACGTGATCGTTCATGCCCGCGGCCAGGCAGCGCTGGCGCTCCTCCATGGTGGCGTGGGCAGTCATGGCGATGATCGGCAGCGTATGAAAACGGGCGTCAGCGCGCAACTTTGCGGTCGTCTGATAGCCATCCATTTCGGGCATCTGCAGGTCCATCAGGACCGCGTCGAACGGCGGTGGTTGCGGTCCGTTCGCCAGGATTTCCCAAGCCAGCCGGCCGTTGCCGGCCACCTGCACGCTGGCTCCGGCGCCCTCGAGGAGTTCCACGGCGATCTGCTGGTTGATGGCATTGTCCTCGGTCAAGAGCAGCCGCGCCCCGGCCAGCGGGCGCCCCACGGTCTCCTCGACCGCGCGGACGGCGGCGCCGCCCGCTCCGGGCTCGGCGAAGACGTTGACGAGCGTGTCCACGATCATCGACTTCGTGACCGGCTTGACCAGGAATCCGTCGAGCTGGAGGCGCTCCGCCTCTTCGCGGACCTCTTCGCGACCGAAGGCCGTCACCAGCACGATCGCCGGCTGGCGGCTCAAGGTCTCGTCGCCTTTGATATGCCGACTCGTCTGCAGGCCGTCCATTCCCGGCATGCGCCAGTCCATGAAGACGATGTCGTAGGGCGCGCTGGCTTCCTCTTGCGCCTTGATGGCGGCGAGCGCCTCGCGTCCGGAGGCGACCGCATCGACCCGCCGGGTCAGCGCGCAGAGCGGTTCCTGGAGGATTTCGCGCGCAGTTTCGTTGTCGTCGACAATGAGCACGCGGAGCTGCCCGAGCCGCTCCGGAACCACCATGACGGTGCCCCGCTCGCGGCCGAGACCGACCCAGGCCGTAAAGTAGAAAGTGCTCCCGGTGCCCGGCTCGCTTTCGAGCCAGATGCGGCCGCTCATGAGTTCGACGAGCCGAAGGCAGATGGTCAGCCCCAGCCCCGTGCCGCCGTGCTTGCGCGTGGTGGACATATCCGCCTGGGTGAAGGGCTGGAACAGCCGGGCGGACTGCTCCGGCGTCATGCCCATGCCGGTGTCGCGGACGGAAAATTTGAGCTGCACTTTTTCGCCCGTGTGTTCGAGCAGTTCGATCTTCAGGCGGATCTCGCCGCGCTCGGTGAATTTGACCGCATTGTTGACGAAATTCGTCAGGATCTGGCCCAGCCGGAGGGGGTCACCGAGGAGGTGTTCCGGGATGCCGGGCGCGACTTGCGCGAGAAACTCGAGCCCCTTTTCGTGCGCCTTCTGCGCCGTGAGCGTGGTGACCGAGCTGATGACATCGTCCAGCCGGAAGTCCGTGCTCTCCAAGTCGAGTTTGCCGGCCTCGATCTTCGAGAAGTCGAGAATTTCGTTGATGATCGCGAGCAGCGAGGTGCCGGCGTTGTGGACCTTGCCGATGTAGTCGCGCTGCTTCGGGTTGAGCGGGGTTTTCAGCGCGAGGTGCGAGAGGCCGATGATGGCGTTCATCGGGGTGCGGATCTCATGGCTCATGTTCGCGAGGAACATGGATTTCATCTCGGTCGCCGCCTCCGCCTTCTTCTTCGCGACGGCCAGTTCCTGCTGCTGCGCGGTCAGTTCCTCCTTCTGCGTCTGCGTTTGCGTGAGCAGCTCCTGCGTCCGCAGATTGCGCTGCAGGATCTCGAGGCTCATCGCCACGACGGGCAGGAGCTCCTCGAGCAGCGTTTTTTCCTGCCCGGTGTACGCGCGGAAGGAGGCCGTTTCGAGCACGGCCAACAACCGGTCCTGGGAGAGGATTGGGAAAGCCACGACCTGCGCGGGCACGGCTCCGCCCAGCCCCGAGGCGATGCGCAGAAAATCGGGCGGCAGGCTGTCCAGCTGGAGGGACTTTCGCGCGCGCGCGCATTGTCCCACCAGGCCCTCGCCCAGCGCGATTCTTTCCGCGACGACGGTGCCCGCAGCCAACCCGTAGTTCGCAACCGCGCGAAGGCAGCCCCCGGATTCGTCAAACAAGTGGAAGCCCGCCACGCCGCCTCCCAGCATGGGTACGAGGCCGGAAACCAACTGCTCGCCGAAAGAAGCGAGGGAGGTCGCGCCCTGCAATTCGCGGGTCAGCTTGGCGATGCTGGCCTTGACCCAGCGCTGCTCGTTCATGGCCGCGGCGCCTGATTTCAGGACGCTGATGGAGCGGGCCAGGCTGCCGGTCTCGTCCTTCGCCTCGGTGAAGGGAACCGCCTGCGCGTAGTCGCCGCCCGCGACCGCCTCGACCGAGGATTCCAGCGCCCGGAGAGGATGGACAATGCGTCGAAAAGATTGCAGTCCGAGCAGACCCGTGATGAACAGAGCGGCCGCCACCGCGAACAGCAGATTACGCCGCGAATCGGCGATCGCGGCGAGCGCGACGCGCCCGGCGTCGCTGGCGATCACTTCGTTATACCGGATCCACTCGCGCGAGGACTTGCTGAGCGACAGTCCCAGCTGGGATAGCCGGCCAAAGGTTAGCGCCCTGGCGTCGTCCGGACGGTTGGCGTTCGCGAGCGCCATCACTTCATCGGCGAGCGCGAGCCACTCCCGGCTCAGCGAATTGAAATCGTGGAACAACCGGCGCCCCTGATCGCCCGTCAGACGATGGTCTGCGTAGTCTGTCAGCATGCGGTCCAGCTCGGCCCTGTTTTCGTCGAACAAGACCTGCGCGGTCTGGCGCCCGGACGCATCGGGGGCCAGGAGATGGCCCCGCAGGTTGACGCGCAGTTCGGTGAAGCTGCGCGAGATGTCGCCCAGCCGCGCCAGCGCCACGATGCGCGATTCGGCTACGAAGCGTGCGCTCTCCTCGATCCGGTCGAGTTGATGGCGGGTGAAGACACCGATGCCGAGGAGGAATAGCAACGGTACCGCGAGGAGGATGACGAGTCGTTTGGCGATGCCCCCATTTCCCTCGAATGCGGCCCAATGCAATCGACCTGCGCTCTCCGCACCGCAAACCGTCCCGCAACCTCCCCATGATCTCTGCTCGGCGCCGTTTTCAGCATCGCCTTCAACAGCATCCTCTCCGGCAATGAGTTGAGTTGCACCTATCGCGCACCATGCAGCTCGCCAACAACAAGGAGTTGGAGCGGTGGTGCCCGCAGTGGGGCGACGAGTTCGAGATCCTCGAATGCGGATTGCGAACTCCTCCCGGCGGACGGAACGTCCTCCATGGGTGCTATAACGACCGATCGTCAGGAAAAATTTCTCGCCTTGGGCGACGGCGCCGGACACCGGGCCTGGCTGGTGAGACTGAGTGACAGTCACGCCACCCCTATCGTCGGCTGGGCGGTCTATGAGGTCACCGAGCAGGGCAAGACGTTTCAAGAAGTCAGGCCGATCCTGGCGCATACGCAGGAGAATCCGCGCATCGGCGACGGCGCGATCGACCCGGATTGCCGCTTTGTTTTCGAGCACGCGGAGCCGCCGAGCATGAAGTAGCCAAATCAAGCTTGTCGCGGACGGGGCCGCCCGCTATGCAACGTCAGCCAGTCGATTCCCCCGTCCCATGGCCAGTGCAAACGCGACTCTCTCCGCCCGCCCGTTTGGCAGCACGATGCGACGTGACGCCTGGTGGGCGCAGCCGCTCGTCGTTTTCCTGACGCTGAGCCTCTTCATCACGTATTCGACCTGGGCGGCTTTCCAGGGGAAGCACTACTTTTCCGGCCCGTATCTCTCGCCTTTTTATTCGCCCGAGATCTACGGCGTCTCGCCGCATAGTCTGCTGGGTCCCCAACCCGGCTGGTGGCCCGGCTGGCTGCCGTTCTCCCCTGCCCTGCTCATTCTCTGGGTGCCCGGGCTTTTCCGGCTGACCTGCTACTACTACCGCGGCGCTTACTATAAATCGTTCTGGGCCGATCCCGTCGCCTGCACCGTCGGCGAACCGCGCAAAACCTACCTCGGCGAGCGGTCCTTCCCGCTCATCATGCAGAACATGCATCGGTACGTCATGTACCTGGCCGTCCTGTTTCTCGCCTTCCTCCTGCACGACGTCTGGGAGGCGCTCTGGTTCGTCGATCCGGCCACCGGCAAGGAGAGCTTCGGGCTCGGCGTGGGCACGCTCGTGCTGGCGGTCAACGTGACGATGCTGAGCGGCTACTCCTTCGGCTGTCATTCGCTGCGCCATTTGGTGGGCGGTTTCCTCGATGCGCCCTCGAAGGCACCGCTCTGCCAGAAGGCTTACCAATGCGTTGGCTGCTTCAACCGGCGCCACATGCTCTGGGCTTGGATGAGTCTCTTTTCCGTGATGTTTACCGATCTCTACGTGCGGCTTTGCTCCATGGGAATCTGGACCGATTGGCGCCTGTTCTGACCGCTCCGACCGGTTCAACTCCACTCCCAACTTTTCATGCCCGAATATCAGACGCACGAACACGATGTCCTGATCATCGGCGCGGGCGGCGCCGGCTTGCGGGCTGCCATCGAAGCCTCAGCCGCCGGCGTGAAAGTCGGCCTGGTCTGCAAATCGCTTCTCGGAAAAGCGCACACCGTGATGGCGGAGGGCGGCATTGCCGCTGCGCTTGCCAATGTGGACGACCGCGACAATTGGCGCGTCCATTTTGCCGACACCATGCGCGGCGGCCAGTACGTGAACAACTGGCGCATGGCCGAGCTCCACGCCAAAGAGGCGCCGGAGCGCGTGCGCGAGCTGGAAAAATGGGGCGCCGTTTTCGATCGCACCCCGGATGGACGCATCCTGCAGCGCAATTTCGGCGGTCATCGGTATCCGCGTCTCGCCCATGTGGGCGACCGGACGGGCCTGGAACTCATCCGCACGTTGCAGGACCACGGCATCCACCAGGGCATCGACGTGCACATGGAGCACACCGTGGTGACGCTCCTCAAGGATGGCGACCGCGTGGTCGGCGCGCTGGCTTACGAGCGCGAGCGCGGACGCTTCAAGATTTTCCGGGCGAAGGCCGTGGTGCTGGCGACCGGCGGGATCGGTCGCGCGTACAAGATCACGAGCAACTCCTGGGAGTACACCGGCGACGGACACGCGCTGGCGTATCAGGCCGGGGCGGAATTGATCGACATGGAGTTCGTGCAATTCCATCCGACCGGAATGGTCTGGCCGCCGAGCGTGATGGGAATCCTCGTCACGGAAGGCGTGCGCGGCGAAGGCGGCATCCTGACGAATACCGAGGGCAAGCGCTTCATGTTTGGGGACATTCCCGATACCTACAAAACGCAGACGGCGGACAATCCCGAGGAAGGCTGGCGCTATTGCCAGGGCGACAAGAACGCACGGCGACCGCCGGAACTCCTTACGCGCGATCACGTCGCGCGCTGCATTGTGCGGGAGATCAAGGCGGGGCGCGGGACCCCGCACGGCGGCGTGTTTCTCGATATCGCCTGGATCAAGGAAAAGATGCCCGACGCCCCCGAGTACATCCGGCGCAAACTGCCGAGCATGTATCATCAGTTCAAGCAACTCGCGGACATCGACATCACGCGAGAGCCGATGGAGGTGGGTCCCACGACACACTATGTGATGGGTGGCATCCGGGTGGACGCGGATACGCAGATGACCCCGACACTGCCGGGACTCTTTGCCTGCGGAGAATGTGCCGCCGGGATCAATGGGGCAAACCGACTGGGCGGCAATTCGCTTTCCGATATCATCGTTTTCGGCAAGCGGGCGGGCGAGTACGCGGCGAAGTTTGCGCAGGAGAATGGCGTCGGGGCAGCCGATGACGCCCAGATCGAAGCGGCGGCACGGCGTTCACTCGAGCCCTTCGACCGCGGGGCGGCTGAGGGCGGCAAAGCCGAAGGGCCCTACCAGGTGCAATACGATCTCCAGGAGATGATGCAGGATCTCGTGGGCATCGTGCGCCGCGAAGATGAGATGCAGCGCGCCTTGGCCGGGCTCGCGAAGCTCTGGGAGCGCGCCGGCAAAGTCGCGGTGCACGGCCATCGCGAGTACAATCCCGGCTGGCACACGGCCATCGACCTGCCCAACCTGCTGACCGTCTCGGAGGCGGTCACGCGCTCCGCCATCGAACGCAAGGAGAGCCGAGGGGCACACTTTCGCGACGACTTCGAGGACAAGGACGCGACCTTTGGGAAGGTGAATATCGTGGTGCGCAAGCTCGCGGATGGCTCGATGGAAGTGCGGCGCGAACCCATCCCGGAAATGCCGGACCACCTCAAACAGGTCATCGAGGAGATGAAATGAGCGTCACGGCCACCTTCCGAATTTGGCGCGGCGATGCCCACGGCGGGAAGTTCGAGGATTATGCAACGCCGATCTCTGAGGGGATGGTGGTGCTGGATGCGGTGCATCAAATCCAGGCGGGCCAGGCTAACGACCTCGCCTGCCGCTGGAACTGCAAAGCGGGAAAATGCGGCTCGTGCTCGGCCGAGATCAACGGCATTCCGAAGCTGATGTGCATGACCCGGCTGAATTCGATCCCGCTCGATCAGCCGGTCACGATCGAACCGATGAAGGCATTCCCGATCCTGCGCGATCTCGTGACGGACGTTTCCTGGAACTTCGCCGCGAAGCTGAAGGTGAAGAAATTCAAGCCGAGGCCGCCCGATGCGCCGGACGGCTCGTGGCGCATGGCGCAGGTGGACATCGATCGCGTGCAGGAATTCCGCAAATGCATCGAGTGCTTCCTCTGCCAGGACGTCTGTCACGTCCTGCGCGAACATCACAAGCACGAGGAATTCATCGGGCCGCGCCTGCTCGTGTACACGGCGGCGCTGGAGATGCATCCGCTCGATACCGAGGAGCGCGTGGCGGACCTGAAAAAAGGCCACGGCATCGGCTATTGCAACATCACCAAGTGTTGTACGACGGTCTGCCCGGAAAACATCACGATCACGGACAACGCGATCATCCCTTTGAAAGAGCGAGTGGTGGATGAGTTCTTCGATCCCCTCAAGGGATTGTGGAAGCTGATCCGGCCGAAATCGTGAACGGAGGACGCATATGTTTGAACTCAAGCCGCTGCATCGGGACGCCATTCCGGCGGCCCTCGAGAAAGCCCTGCGCTACCGCCTGCTGAACGAGCCGGGCGAGGCGGAGAGCATCTGTCACGACGTCCTGAGCATCGATCCCGATAACCAGCAGGCGATCATCACGCTGCTGCTCGCGCTCACGGACAGATTCAGCAAGGGCTATGGGGTGAGTGGCGCACAGGTGAAGGAAGTCCTTTCCCGGATCCGCGCGCCGTATGAGCGCGCCTACTACGGGGGCATCATCGCCGAGCGCCGGGCGAAAGCCCTCCTGGCGCCGGGCGGTTCGAGCCAGGCGGCCTACGGGTATTTGCGCGATGCGATGACGTGCTTCGAAGAGGCCGAGTCCATGCGCCCGCCGGAAAACGACGACGCTCTCCTGCGCTGGAATGCCTGCGCCCGTATGATCATGCGGAACAAGCTCACGCCGCCCGTGGCGGATGAGTTGCACGTGCAGTCGGAGTAGCGCGCGCGGCCAGGGGTGGGAGTGGAGGCTGCGGTTGCCTCGCACGACTGATTCCAACGCCAAAGGCGTTTCGTCCCAAAGCCCTCGGGGTTGCGGGGTTTACAATTGCATCGAATTCAACGCCAACAGGGGTTGCGGGCCGGAGGGCGAGGGACGCTCCGAATGCGGTGGCAGCGCAAGTGCACCGAGAGGGCTTCCGTACGCATAGCGATCTCGATTCTGCTGTCCGACTTCAGCGTCGCTAATAACGAGGGTAAAGTGCCGCTTCAACGGTTCGAAATGGAATTCAAATCCTTCGCTCTGCTCATCCCCACGAATGCATCCTCGAGCAACTCGGCCAGGATCTCTTCCGGTTGTGCGCCGGAGGCGAGGATCTCGCCGTTCGCCAGGAAGGCAGGGACCGCCTGGATCCCGAGCCGGCGCAGCGCATTCTCTTCCGCGGTCACTTCGGCGGCTCCGGCTTTGCCCTCCAGTGCCGCCGCAATGTCCTCCCGCTGCAGCCCGACGCTTGCCCCGATTTCGGACAACACAGTCGCGTCACCGACATCACGGCCTTCCTCGAAATAGGCGCGAAAGAGTTTCTCCGCGAGGGCATCCTGGCCGCCCTTCGTGCCGGCCAGCCACATGAGAAGATGCCCAGGTTGGGTATTCGGCGTGCGCGCAAGTTTCTCGAAAGCGAAGACGAGTCCCACCTCGGCGGCAGCCGCGGTCACTTGGGCATCGAGCGCCTGCGAGCGCTCCCAGGAACCGAACTTACGCGTCCGATACTCCCGCCGGTCCATGCCCTCGAGGGGCATCCCCGGGTTGAGCTGAAACGGTTTCCAGACGATTTCGAATTTCCGTCCGACGAGCAGTTTCGCGGCGCGCTCGAGGCGCCGCTTGCCGATGTAACACCAGGGACAAATCAGGTCGGAGACGATCTCGACCACGAAACGCTCGTCTGCGCGAGACGTACTTACCTTTGGATCCGGCATGGCGGGAACAATTCTTCCAAACTGCGAATTCGTCAAAACGCAGAAGACATGCCGGCGCAGCGGATGGCCCTTGGGCAGGCGGGGATGATCGAAGCCGCGCGCGGAATCCGCGCGAAATCCGAGCCGGCGCATGATGGCTTGTGAGCGCAGGTTCGAGCCCGCCGTGAAAGTCACGATCTCCGCCAGCCCAAGGCGTCCAAAGGCAGCGTCGAGCACCATTTTCAGCGCCTCCGTGACGTAGCCCTGGCCCGCCTTGGCCCCACGCGCGCGGCAGCAATCTCCAGGTGGCTTCGATTCCAGCACAGGGCAGAAACGATTTCACCCGCTGCAATCCGGCGGCGCCCATCACGGCGGCGCCCATCACGGCGGCGCCCACCACCACCGCCCACACACCCCAGCCCTCACTCGCGATGAACGCGCTCATCGCGTCAAATCGCACGATGCGACCCAAGTTTTAGGGTTCTTCCGAGAAGGTACGGCGGAGTTGATGAGAGGTTTGGAAGGGTTGTTTAGGGTGCCGACGGGGACCTGTTTGGTTGGCTATGCGGCCGATTTGTAGCCCCGCCAGAGTAAGGGTTGAGTGGGGCGCGGCCCTGGTC
>JBBRQH010000062.1:0-32443 GCA_038226705.1 Chthoniobacterales bacterium
CCGCCTTCCCCGGCGAGTGGGTCGGAGAATTTCGATCTCGCGTCTTTCCGCTCGGATCAGGATGAACAGAGAGATTGAAGGGGCGGGGCTCGTCCCTCAAATCCGACCGACGGCCTGCGCCAGATGCTGGACGAGCGCGGCCACACCGTCCCCGGTTTGCGCGCTGCCCCACAGGATGATGGCCGACTTGGGTAGGATTCCGCTGGCGGCCTCGGCCTCACCGGCTTTGCGTATTCCCGGCAGGTCGCATTTGTTCATGAAAAGCACGGAAGGGCGCCCGGGGTGCGAAGACTCGATCTCGCGAAAGAGACGGTCCGCCTCCTCCAAGGATTCGGGCCGCGTGCGGTCCGCCATGATGACGAAGCCCGACGATCCGCGGTAATGGACGTGGCGAGTTTCGGGGTTTACCCCTCCGTCGATGTCCCAAAAAAGCAGAACCATTTTGCCGCGTCCGCTCGAGACCCTCGCCCGCGCGACTCTGACTCCGAGGGTCTTCCCGTACCCCGGGCCATAGGGTGACTCGAACCGTCCGACCAACGTGCTTTTCCCCGTGGAGCGACCCCCGAGGATGGTAATCTTGCCCGGATTCATGCGCGCGTCTTCCCCGTTCAAGTGAATCGCCCGCCGAAGGGCGCCACGATCTCCTCGAAACACGCGTCCATGATCCCGTGGAATCGCGCCCCTTGAATTTCCGACGGCAGCCGCGTCCCTTGGAGCATCGGAGCGGCTTCGTCGGCTGCGAGCGAGAGCGGAAGGCCGAGTGAGCAGACGAGCAGAGGGAGGAGGGAGAGGCGTCCGAACACGGACCGGAGCATGGGGCAGCGGAGAGGTAACAGGCAATCCGGAAGCGCGGAGGATCAGCCGGTTTGCAAGGCGGAAGGCCGGAGGCTCTGGGACTGCGGAAGCCTGCTGCCGCCTTTTCCCGGAGCAGCCTGCTGCGATCCATTGGCGAAGCCGCGAGAATTCTCGATGGACGGTGCCGTTCCCGGATGTAATGCCGGCTCAGATTCGCCACCTCTTCGGATTGTGCGGCTGCGCCGTACGGGCGCAGCACGCTGCGCTCGGAGAAGGCGGCAGCAGGCTTCCGCATTCCAAGAGCCTCCGGCATCCCGGTTTTCCATCGGTTAACCAAAAGGGGCAGCGAGGAATTCGCTTTCGGAGGCGCTCGGCACCAGCGCAGGTTCTCTGCCGTCGCTGCGCGAAGCGGAGACGGATGCGACACCGGGGGATCCGTTCGGGAATACCTTCAAGCGCCGGAGCGGGAGCCGATAAGCGAGGGACGGAGGCCGGTGCTTGCTGACGATTCTACGGCAGTCGCGGATCGCGGCCAAAGCGGCAGAGGACTGCCGCACTCCAAAAAGTCGGAGCGCCTTGGGCGTTCGATTTCCGTCTCGCCAAACGAAGTCCTCTCAGCATCGTGCGCGGCGTGAAAATCGTGTCCTGGAACGTCAACGGTCTGCGGGCGGTGCTGCGGAAAAACTTTCTCGAGGTGCTCGCCACCGAGGATCCGGATGTCCTCTGCGTGCAGGAGACCAAGGCGGAGCGGGAGAACGTGGAGCCGGTCTGGCCGGCGCCCTACGCGGCGCATTGGAACAGCGCGGTGCGCAAAGGCTACAGCGGCACCGCCATCTTCTCGAAGGTGCCGCCGGTTTCGGTCCGGCTGGGGATCGGCGCGAAGGTGCATGACTCCGAGGGTCGGGTCCTGACGGCGGAATTCGCCGATTTCTTCCTCGTGAACGTGTACGTGCCAAACTCGGGGCGGGAACTGCTTCGCCTCGGCTATCGGCAGAATTGGGATCGCGCGTTCCTGCGTTTTCTGCGCGGGCTCGAGTCGGAGAAGCCGGTGGTGGTGTGCGGAGACTTCAACGTCGCGCACACCGAGATCGATCTCACCAACCCGAAGGCGAACGTGAAGAACCACGGCTTCACGCCGGAGGAGCGCGCCGGATTCTCGAAGTTCATGAAGGCGGGCTTCATCGACACCTTTCGCGTCTTCGAAAAAGGCGGCGGCCACTACACCTGGTGGAGCGTCATGAGCGGTGCGCGGGCCCGGAACGTGGGCTGGCGGATCGACTACTTTCTCATTTCGGCGGCGCTGCGGCCGCGACTCCAAAGCGCTTACATTCGTCCGCAGGTCATGGGCTCCGATCATTGTCCGGTGGGGATCGAATTGAGCTGATCGTTCCGCGGCGGCGACGCGCGCAAAGCGCCTCCCGCCCCGATGCCTGGAGTTCGGCGCAGCGCGTCAGCGCGCATTTCTCACTTCTCACGTTCTGTTTCCCGCGTTCCTTGCGCGCTCCCATGACGAATTTTCTCGATGAATTGAGAACCGGACTGCTCTGCGGAGATGGCGCCATGGGGACGATGCTGCTCGATGCCGGCGCGCCGATCGAAAGTTGTCTTGAGCTGCCCTGCCTCACCCGCCCCGAGTTGGTCGCCGACATTCATCGTCAATACGCCGCGGTGGGCGCGCGCATTCTCACCACGAACAGCTTTGGGGCCAACGCGGTGCGCCTGGCGCGCCATGGCCTGGAAGGCCAGGTGCGCGAAATCAACCTGGCGGCCGTGCGCCTGGCGCGCAGCGCAGTGGGAAGCTCGGGCGCCTATGTGGCGGCAAGCGTAGGTCCGACCGGCGCCACTCCGGAAGTTTTGCTGGAACGCGGCATCGACCGCCGCGCGGTCTTCCGCGAGCAGATCGCCACGCTCGCCGAAGCGGGGGCAGACGTGATTCTCTTCGAGACGTTTCTCGACGCCGACGAAATGGCGGATGCCCTCGCCGCCCGCCGCGAAGTGGCGGCAGCGCTTCCCGCGGTGGCATCATTTTCCTGCGCGGAGGAAGGCTATCTGCCCTCGGGTATCGGACTACCGGAGGCTTTTGCCCGGATGCGGGCGCTGGGAGCGGAGGTCGTGGGCGTGAACTGCCTGCAAGGTCCGCAAGCCACCGTGCGTCTGCTGGAACGCGTGCCCGTGGCGGAGGGGGACCTGCTTTCGGCGTTCCCCAATGCCGGTTATCCGCGCTACGTCGAGGGACGCTATTCCTACAATCCGGATCCGGCCTATTTTGCGCGGATGGCGCTGGAAATTGCCGGCGAGGGGGCGCGCCTCATCGGCGGGTGCTGCGGCACCAATCCGGCCATCGTCGCGGCGATGGCGGCCGCGCTGCGGACGGCGCGCCCGATCCGGGCGAAGGCCGCGCGCGTTCCAGTGCCGCGCGCGAGCATCAGCGAACTTTCGCGCCCGCCCGAGCCGGGCGCGCCAAGTGAAGAAGTGAGCATCCTCGATCGGATTGCGGCGGGGAAGATGGTGATCATCACGGAGCTCGATCCGCCGAAGACGCTCGATCTCGAAAAGTTCTCCACCGGCGCGAAGGCACTGGTCGAGGCCGGAAGCGACGCCATCACGCTAGCCGATAATTCGCTCGCGATCCTGCGCGTGAGCAATGTCGCGGTCGCGAGCCTGCTCCAACAGCGCCACGGGATCATGCCGCTGCTGCATCTGAGCTGCCGGGATCACAATCTCATCGGCTTGCAGAGCGGCCTGATGGGCATCCATGCGCTCGGGTTCCGCCACATTCTGCCGCTGACAGGCGATCCGGCGAAGGTGGGCGATCATCCCGGGGCGGCCTCGGTCTACGATGTGACGAGCATTCAGCTCATCGGGATCGCGAAGCGGATGAACGAGGGCTTCAATCACAACGGGAAGGACCTGAAACGCCGCACACGCTTCGTGATCGGCTGCACCTTCAATCCCAACGCGAAGAATCTCGATGCGCAGCTCTCGCGGCTCGAGCGCAAAGTCGCGGCCGGGGCCGACTACGTCATGACGCAGCCGATCTTCGATCCCGCGATGGCGCGCCTCGTGGCGGAAAAGACCGCGCGCTTCGGCCTCCCGATTTTTTTGGGGGTCTGGCCGTTGATGAATGGGCGCCAGGCGGAATTCCTGCACCACGAAGTCCCGGGCATCATCATCCCCGAGGCCGTGCGGGCGAAGATGGCGGGACGCGAAGGCGCGGAAGGAAAACGGCTCGGGGTGGACCTCGCGAAAGAAGTCTGCAAGGCCGTGCTCGACCATTTCCCCGGCGTGTATCTGATCACACCGTTTTTGAACTACGAGACGACCTGCGAGCTGGCGGTCTTTGCGCGGAGCCGGTGAGCGGAACGGGCTGGAGAGACCCGGCGGGTGGAAGGCGCCGAATCAACCGCGTGAGGTGAGCGGCGTGATCGCAGCGCCCTCCTTGGGCGCAGAAATGCTGGCAGCGGCAATGTCCGGCTTCGTGCCCCAGATCTGCAGAGCCCGCGCGAGGAAGATGCCGCTGAAAAGACCGAAGCCGGCCGCCACGACGACAACGTAGGTGGAGTTGGCGCCGAGGGCAGGGCGCATGACCGCGGTTACCGCGACGACGTAACGCGCGAAAAAGATCGCCAGCATCAGTAATAAGGGCGTCCAGCTTCCTGGAATCACGAAGTGGCTGCTCCCCGCCGGATGGCGCACGCCCCGGGGAAACCGAGCGATTTGATTGAGGATCACGACGAGAAGAATGCCTCCCGTCCAAGCCCCGAGCGTCAGTGCGCTCAGGCCAAAAGTCCCCAAGACACCCAGGAGCGAGAAGGCGAGCATCACGATGGGCAGGATGGCGACCCGGAGGCGCGACACGCGCCGCTCACGGGTTTGGATGGCACCGAGATAGACGAGCAGCGCGAAGATACCGTAGACCCAGACGGGAGTGTGCCGGAGGATTTGCCAGATGAATTCCATGGAGGGATGAAGCGGATGGGTGATTGCAAAAGGGACGCGTGGGCCGGATGCGACTTTGCACCCTGCGTGCCAGCAAGGCGGAAAGTTCGGTCCCGCTTGCGGTGAGACGAGCGGACTGGACCGGAGTGACTTGGCCGGTTCCGCGACTTCGCTTCTGGATCGGTGGGTGTTCCGCGGGAGGTACCGCCGGAGCCGGATGCGGACGCAAAATCGTCGACGAGGCCTTGAGTCGCCGTGGTCGCTCACGGTCCTGTGAGGAATCCGAAGGCCGTGTTCGCCAACTTGTGGTCTTCGCGGCCAAAGGGGGAGCCCGATTCCGGTGAATTACCCGGCTACCCGCGCATAGACACACGTATCCGTGATCGTGCCATCCATCTTGCGGCGGTCACGGCGCTGGATTCCCTCCAGCGGGAACCCCGCGCGCTCGGCGACGCGGCGGCTGGGAACATTCTCGATTTCGCAGCGGATTTCCACGCGTTGCGCGGCCAGCTCCGCCAGCGCGAAACGGGCTATTTCCTCCACGGCCTCGGTGATGTAGCCGCGCCCGACGTAACGCGTGCCGCACCAGTAGCCGATCTCGAAGCAGGGAAGGGACCAGTCGATGCGATGCAGTCCGCCCGAGCCGATCAGCACCCCACTGCGCTTCGTGAAGAACAGCATCCGGAGATCCGTTCCACGCCGGTATTGCGCCACCGCGCCGCCCAGGTCCGCGCGCGATTGCACGAGCGTGGGGAGCTTCTGCGCCCAGGGCATCCAGGGCTGCAGTTCCGCGAAAGACTCGTGGACGAGGCGATTCAGCACCGGTGCGTCGGCCACCAGCGGCGCCCGAATGACGAGGCGTTTGGTCTCGAGGCGCGTGCGAATGCGCGGCGGCGGCGTTCCGGACGACATGGGCAGGATCATTCCGTCCGGCGGCGGTGGTAGAGCATCCATTCCGCCAGGCTGACCGTAAGCGCCGCCAGCGCGAGGGCGACCCAGGGCGGCCAGGATGAAAGCCAGCTCGAACCCAGCGCAGCCATGGGAACGGATTCGCGCACCGTCGGCCCGGCCTCGGCGCCACGCAGGTCCGAAATCGCCGCATCACTCGTATTCACGGCCAGCCACGATTCGGCCCCCTTGGCGTCGGTGACCCGGTAGAAGCCGTTGCGCAGGGGCGTGAACGCTCCACTCCGCAGGGCGCTCGGCGAGACCTCCGGGACCGGACCGAAGCGGTTCATCGGCTCGGTCCAGACGCGCTCCCCCGCGGCGAGCCGCAAAGGTTCGCCGGCGCGACGAGCGGGCGCGGCCTCGGGATCGCCGCCGGCCAGCCAGTGCAGGGTATTGGTGATGAAAAGCGGAAAGGCGACGCGCAGGGGCAGGTCGGAATCGGTGACCCCGAAGGCGAACGCGACGAAGCGCTGGGCCGGCGCGCTCTCCCGCTCGCCCGCGACAATGAGCGCCTGGCCGAGGGAGCGCAGCGGCGTATGCAGCCGCCAGGGACCTTTGCGTTGCACGGGCTGGCGCACATCGAAGGGCAGCTTCACCGCCCGCAGAAAGTTGACGTCGCGGAGGTCCACCCGGCGCAAGAGTGGATCGGCGACATCGATCTGCGTGACGATGGGATGATCGAGCTCGCCGGAGTCCGGCCCGAGCGGACTATGCCGGAGGAACAGGAAATTCCCGGCGGGCATCTGGCCGAGGATATCGGCGCCGCGCTGCTCCGGGCGATCGAGAATCACCGCGTCGAAAGTCTTGGCCATGCCCGGTTCGTATAACGCGGGGGCCAGCAGCTCGAAGCGCAGGCTGTCATCCGCGGTGAGGCAACGCTCGAGGAAGGGACTGCCGGCGCTGACGAGCAGAACGCGCAGCGGACGGGGGCGCGGCTCGAGCGCAAAGGCGACATCGTCAAGCGGCAGCGCATCCGCCTGGCCGCCGGCAGCGAGCCAGCGTGCGACGATCCAGCCGCGCGCATTGGTGGGCTGGGTGCTGGCGGGCGGAAGGGGGAAGGTTTGTCCCCGGCGCTCGCCGGCCTCGAGTTGGAGCGGCCACGACTCAAAGACGCGGCCATCGAGCGAAAGCTCCACCGCGCCTTCCGCCGGCGACCCGCCGCGATTCACGATCTCGACGAGCAACTCCGCGGATTGCGGACTGCTGAGGAGCGGGCGCGCGGCGAGACGGGTGAGGCCGACGTTGTCGTGCTTTTCGCCGATGCGCACATGCTCGAGCGTGGCGCCGCGGGTATCGACGGCGGGAAGCGAGGGTTCATCCGAAAGCAGGACGATGCGCCGGGCGCCCGGCCAGGCCTCGAGCAGTTCCGCCGCAAGGGCCACCGCGTCCTCCGCAGGCGCCGTGGCATCGGTGCATTCAAGGGCGGCCAGCGCCTCGAGGGAACGGGCGTCGTCCGCACTGACGGCCGCGAGAACGCGCGGGCCATTGGTCAAAGCAAGCAGACCCACCGGCGAGGGCGAGGCCGCACGGCGCAAGAAGGCGGTGGCGCGATCGCGCGCGAGATCGAACCGGGTGCGGCTGCCCGATTCGCGCGTTTGCATGCGCGCGCGGGCGTCGATGATGACGATCGTGGCTGCGCCGCGCCCGCCGAGAAACGCGCCCAGTTCGGGCCGGGCGAGGGCGAAGAGCAGGAGCGCGAGCAAGGCGAGTTGCAGCAGCAAAGACAAGGGGCGCCGAAGCTTTTGCCAGAGAGCGCGCCGCCGATCCTCCGCCGCCAGGCGGCGCCAGAAAAGCAGCGTCGAGACGTTGGCATTTCGCCGCCGGACCTTGAGGAGGTACAACAGCACGACCACCGGCACGAGGGCGGCGAAGGCAAGGGCGGCGGGGTTGAGCAGCGTCACGAGGCGGAGAAGCAGCGTGGAGTCAGCGAATGAATCCGGCAAGACGCAGCCCGCGGAGAAACAGGTCGTCGAGGGACTCGGTCGTGAGTGCCCGCAGATAGGGCACGCGCCGGCGGCGGGAAAGCTGCTCGATGTCCGTCAGGAAAGCGCGGAAGGCCGTTTCGTATTCACGGAGGAGTGTTTCATTGCTGGTGACATCGAGCGGCGCGCCCCCCTCCGCATCGCTCAGACGCAAGTCCCCGGTGAGCGCCGGCGAAAGTTCCGCGGGATGAAGCACGTGCACCAACTGCAGATCGAAGCCCCGGTTCAAAACCGCTTCCAGGCCTTCCCGGAGCTTTTCTGCCGGGTCGAAAAGATCGCTCAGCAATACCACCAGCCCGCGGCGCTTCACGCGGCCGGAGAACTGGCGGAGCGCGAGCGAGAAGTCCGGCACGCGTGCCTCGGGGATATCGCGCGCGAGGAAGTCGAGCGCGCGGTGGAATTGCGCCTTGCCCCGGCCGAGATCGAGCGACGTCCCGCGCGAGACCGCCGCGCCGTCCAGCCAATGGATGTGCACGTGATCGAGGTGGGCCAGCCCCACGTAGACGAGGAGCGCGGCCAGCCGGCGGGCGAGATCGAACTTGGTGAGCGTTCCGACTTCGTTCTCGGGCTGCCAGCGCATGGAGGCGCTGGCGTCGACGAGCACGTGCACCGGCAATTCCTCCTCCTCCTCGTAAAGCTTGACGTAGAAGCGGTCGAGCCGGCCGTAAAGGTTCCAGTCGAGACTGCGGAGGTCATCGCCCGGGGTGTAATTGCGATAGTCAGCAAATTCGAGACTGGCGCCCCGCCGGCGCGAGCGTCGTTCCGCTCGCTGCTGCCCGTGGAACGGCCGCTGGGCCCGGAGCGCGAAATGCTCGAGCCGCGCAAGGAAGGCCGAATCGAAGGGCGCGTGCATTTAGAGTCCCGGTATCGCAGATGTTCGCCGCAGCCGAGTCCTGTGCCAAGCCGGGTCCCTACGCTCCAGGAGCAGGGGTAGGTGTGACGGGCGGAATTTCGCGCAGAGTACGTTTCACCATGTCGGCGACCTGCCGCGTTTCCTCGATGCCGCCCGTCTGGGCGCAGATGGCGATCCAGCGGCCGCCGCGCGTGCGCGCGACATAATTGGTTTGGTGATTGAGCGGGCGGGACGGCTCGCCCGCGGCATGCCGGGAATAGGTGAAGACGAGCAGATTATGGCCGCTGTCGGCCTGAAAATCGTCGCGAAAGAGCGAATCGGCATCGGCGAGGGGATCGGCGTCGTAAGCGCGGGAGACGCGCGCCACCGCCTCCGACTCGGAGATGCGGTCCCCGAGTTGCACGACCTGGATCGTCCCGAGCCGGCCGTCGAGCACCGGCTGGCAGACGACGACATCCGGGGAGTCCTTGGCGAGCCGGCGCGTGTTGAGAAGCACCCAGCCGTCACCCGGCTCAAGCGAAAAGCCCGAACCGCGAAAATGCACAACCCCAGAAGCCTCGGTCAGGGCGGGATGCGGTTTATTGCAACCGGCGACCGCCAGCACGAGCGCGAGGAAAGGGACGAGAAGCGGAGCGCGCACAGCTCGAAACGTAGCATGAGCCGGCGCCACGTGTCGTGCGAGGTCCGTCACAGACACGAATTGGCGACAATTGCACGGGAAGATCAGGCGGGCGGCGCGGGCGGGGCGCGATTCCACTTTTCGAAGTTCGGCGGCTCGAACGCCCGCAGGCGCTCCAGGAGGCGGAAGGGTTCGGATTCGACGATGAGAAGATCGAGATACTCGGCCTTCATGAAACCCGCGGTACAGGCGTGGCGCAGGAAGGTAAGGAACGGATCGAAATACGACGCGACATTGAGAATTCCGACCGGCTTGCGGTGATAGCCGAGCTGAAGCCAGACGAAAGCTTCGATGATTTCCTCGAGCGTTCCCACCCCGCCGGGAAGCGCGACCAGGGCAGAACCCAGGGCGATCAAGCGCGCCTTGCGGCTGTGCATGTCTTCGGTGACCTCCAGCCGGGTGAGCATCCGGTGGGCGACCTCCTTCTCGACGAGGGCGCGCGGCATGACGCCCACGCACTCCCCACCCAAGGCGAGCATGGAATCGGCGACCACACCCATGAGCCCGGTGCTCCCACCGCCATACACAATGCCGAGTCCCTGAGCGTGAATGGCCCCCACCATGGCGCGGGTCGCCTCGGCGAAAATGGGCGATGCTCCAATGCTTGACGCGCAGTAGAGGCAGATCGTCTGGAGACCGCTGCCGGTGAGCGGCGGCGGAGTCACGTCTGGCCCGGCAGAGTGGGTGGGTTTGCCGGCGGGTATTTCGGGGGTCACGAAAATGAGGGGTTCCACTGGATTCGGAGCGGACTGAGCTGGGCGAGAAATTTTTCAGGAAAAACGCACGGGTCTCGTCCAGGCGAACTCACCCGCCCAGGGCATTCTCGAGACTTCTGTGGTCGCACGCGTTACTGGGGATTGCTGCAAGACGCGCGCCAAGGCACGCGTTTCTTCCCTAACGCGGGAAGTGTGGGATGGTCTACGACTCATACTCCCATGAAGAACCGCCTCCTGCTCACCGTCGCTGCCGTCGTCCTTTCGCTCGTTTCGCCCTTGGGCGCGGCGGAGAGTCAATGGACCACCGATCCCGCCAAAGCGCTCGAAACTGCCAAAGGCACGAAGAAGCTCGTGCTCATGGACTTCACCGGATCCGATTGGTGCGGCTGGTGCATCAAGTTGCACAAGGAAGTGTTCTCCCAGCCCGAGTTTCAGCAGTACGCCAGCGAAAACCTGATACTCGTGGAGCTCGATTTTCCACGGCGCAAACAGCAGAGCGCCGATGAAAAACAGCGGAACGAAGCACTGATGAAGAAGTACAACGTGGAAGGATTTCCGACGATTATCGTACTGGACGGCGAAGGCAAGAAGGTCGGCGAGCTCGGCTACATGGAGGGCGGACCCTCCGCCTTCATCGCCGCGCTGAAGAAATTGCCCACGTCTTAAACGGTTCGGGCCCGGTGATCCCGCTTAAGCGGAGCAGGCCTTGCCGCGGAGCCTGAACTGCGCCAGAGTCTTGGCCTTCCGGGGGTATAGCTCAGTTGGCTAGAGCGTCTGATTTGCATTCAGAAGGCCAGGGGTTCGAGTCCCCTTACCTCCACATTCCTCGCAGAGAAATTTGGAGGGAGGAGGACGAGAACCACCGGTTCGACTGCCCCGCGCGTTAAGCGCGATCATTTGGAGCGAAGCCAAACCGCAGATCGGCGCAGCCGATAATCCCCTTACCTCCACATTCCTCGCAGAGGAATTTGGAGGGAGGAGGACGAGAACCACCGGTTCCCGGGGCTGACGCCGCCGACTAATTTCCAGAGACCCTCCGGGCCAAAAGGCATCACGGTTTCCACGGCTTCGCTGCCTTAAGTGGCATCAGTCGGCACCCGCTCAAGCCGGTCCACTTTGCGGGGCCGAACGATAGGCTGCGCGATTGGCGCTGCTCACGCCGCAGCGACGGCGGATTCTCCGGGTGGGCGGATCAATTCCGAGACAATGGGGATCTTGGCCTGGTCGGCCGGGAGGAGCGGATGGATGACAACTGTCACATCTTCGCCGCGCTTGCGGAGCCCGCTGGTGCGGAGGCCGTCGAGGCGGATCGGCAGGATGCTCACCCCCGTGGCGGCCGCGATGCGTTCGAAACCGCGCCGGAGCTCGAGGAGCTTGCCGGTGCGCGAGATGCTGCCTTCCGGAAAGAGGCAGACGACGTGCCCGGCAGCGATGGCTTCGTTCACCGCCTTGAGTCCGGTCTCGGAATTGCCCGGCATGATCGGGATCGTGCGCATCAAGCGCATCAGCCAGTTGATCCAGGGATTGTGGTAGATCGGCTCATACGCCACGAAGCGGACATGCCGCGGGCTGGCCGCCTGGATGACGGAGGCATCGCCGTAGCTGATGTGGTTCGGCAGCAGGAGCACCGCGCCTTCCCTCGGGAGATTCTCGAGTCCGGTGACCTTGGGGCGATAAAACCAGTTGAAGATGCGCCGGGCGAAACGCAGCAGCCAGAAATAGAACGGGTGAACCGGCTGATCGTGAATGGGCTTCTTGAGGTGCGGTGCAGTCATGGAGGCGAGGGCATGGGGCGGAGTATGCGCGAGGGAGTCGGTCGTTGTCATGGCTGGAAAGAAGCCAGGGCAAGAAAGCGCGCCCATCGAAAAACGATATACGATCATTGATTCATCGATAGGGACAATGAAACTATCGACCGGTCCGAACCGACTCGACGGGGCGAAGGCGCTCCAAATCCGGCCGCGCCAGCACGATGAGCTGGCTTCCTCCCCCCACGGACGGGCCGGATTTCCTTTCCGCGTCCCCTTCCGCGCGATATGAGGAGACACGCCCTCGCCGCCATGACCCGACCTGTTCCCCTTCTCCTCGCGCTTGCCCTTGCTCTCCCCTCCCTTTGCGCGCAGGAGCAGGAGCCCCTGGCCCAGAATCCAGACAGTTTTCTGGTGCCACCCCCGGAGGCTGTTTTCAATGCACTCGCGAAGGTTCCGAACGCGGATTTTGCCAAGCTCGCCGCGATGACGGGGCCGGCCAGCACGAAGGAGAAACTCGACAAGGCGTCCTCGAAGCTGCGCGCGATGATCATCGGCATCCGGGTGGCGGACGCCTACGTGGCCGTGCAGGCGCGCGATGTCGTGGCGTATCAGCGGGCCACGGACGCGATTGAAATGCTCGCGACAGAATTTTCGGGTGACGAGACGTTTCGCCGCAAGCTTGTCACCACCACGAAGATGGCGAAGAGCGAGCGCTGGCTCGATCTGAAGACCATTCTCGAGACGGTGCGCGGCGACATCGTGCGGGAACTGCGCCTCCATCAAAACCAGGACGCGGTCACGCTGGCCACGCTGGGGGGGTGGCTGCGCGGCTTGCAGCTCTCCACCTGGGTACTCATGAACAATTACGACAACGATTCCACCCGGCTCCTGCGCCAGCCGGCGCTGGTCAGCCATCTCAAGCGGAAGGTGAATGCGCTCGGGCCGGATACGAAAGCGGAGGCCTTCGTGGAACTCATCACGGAAAACATGCCGGAACTCGTCAAGCTGGTCGATGCCCCGAGCACCCAGCCGGTGACGCTTCCGGACGTGAAGCGATTGCAGGCGTTGAGCAGCCAGCTCATCAAGGCTGCGCTGCCCTGAATCAGGCGGAAGGCGGCGGCGAGCCGCGCAGCCGGGCAAGCGCCACGCGGACGTCGTCCGCCTGGCCTTTGGTCGCGGCGCTGAGGTCCGACCAGACGACGTTTCCATCGCGAATGAGGAAGGCCTGTCGCTTGGCCGCGAGGCCGAGCAGCGTGGGTACTCCGAACGCCTTGGCCACCGCTCCATCTTCATCGGCAATAAGGGTGAAGGGGATAAGGTGTTTCGTGCGGAATTTGGTCTGCGCCGCGGGCGTGTCGATGCTCACGCCGAGAACCGTCAACCCTTCCCCCTGGAGATCGGCGTAGGCATCGCGCAGAGAGCAGGCCTGCGCCGTGCAGCCGGGGGTATCGGCCTTCGGATAGAAATACACCAGCACCAGCCCGCTGCGGTAGACCTCGGCGAAGGAAACGCTCGAGCCGTCCTGGGCGGTGCCGGTGGGAGTGGGGGCGGGCGAGCCGACAGGGGGCGCATCGCCCGTCGTGATTCCGAGAAACGAGAGGAGGGACATGGGAGTTGCGGATGGGGGATTGGCCTTTGACGGACGCGAAGGTGGTGGAGTGAACGACCGATCTATCAAATGGAGCGGCGAGGAGCGAGTTTTGGGCCAGAAGGGATGCCGGCTGCGGCTGGGCTGATCGAAAGGAAAAGGAAGAAATCACCCACACACGTCGCCAACCATCCGGGCGAGAAGATCGTCGCAGGCGGCGAGTTCGTCGCGGGTGAGATATTCATCGCGGCGGTGGGCCCGGGTCATGTCGCCCGGACCGCAGACAATGGCCTGCGCGCCAAGCGCGGCGAGATATGGCGCCTCGGTTCCGAACGAAACCGTCCCCGCCGTTTGACCCGTGAGACGCTCCATCAAGCCAACGAAGGGAGCGTCTGCCGGTGTTTCAAAGCCGGGATCGGTGCGTGTGACGTGGAAGTCGAACTCGATTTCGCCGCGCAGAGGCGCGAGTGCGGCCGCGATCCGATGGCCCAGCGCGGCGGGATCGGCGTCGCCCAGCGGCCGGAATTCCACGGTCAGTTCGCATTCTCCGGGCACGATGTTCTTGGCCCGCCCACCCCGGATGAGGCCCACATTCAACGTGGCGTGGGGCGGATCGTATTGCGGCGCGACGGGCTCCGCGAGTTCCGTGCCGATCGCCTCGAGCCGGGCCAGCACCCGCCCGGAGTCGAAAATGGCGGAATGCCCGCGGGCCGGGAACGCGCTGTGCGCCTCGCGCCCACGGACGGTAAGGGTGGCCAGCCCGTAGCCTTTTCCCGCCCGTACCGGGATGAGCCCGGTCGGCTCGCCGATAACGGCACGCCGAGGGGTGACCATTCCTTGGGTGGCCAGGCGTTTTGCGCCCAGACATCCGACTTCTTCGTCAGCCGTCAGGATGAGCATCAGCGGCCGGGCGAGCGCGCGACGGTCGAGCGCCTCCAGTCGGGCGAGGCAACTCGCGACGAATCCTTTCATGTCGCAGGCGCCGAGGCCGTGCAGGCGTCCGTCACGTTCCGTGAGTTCGAGCGCATCCGTCCAAGCGGGATCCGAGGGCACCGTGTCGACATGGCCGACCAGCGCCAACTCCGGTGACTGGGTTTCATGCGAGCACACGAGCAGGTTGGATTTTGGCACGCCGACCGCGTCCAGCCAGCGCGACCGCTGCAAATGCCAGCCGTGCCCGGCGAGCAGGGCCGCAGCAAACTCGATCGCGGGGTCGTTCGAGCGCGCCGACACGGTGTCGAGGGCGACAAGTTCGCGCAGGATTTGCTCGGATCGCATCGGAGGAGAAGTTCGTCGCGGTTTCGCGGGCAGGCGATTACCCCCACAAGCGACGCTGCAACGCCTGGAAACGCTGCACGATTTCCGCGCGGTGCGGATGCTCTGCGTCCCGCAAGATCCGTCGGCCATCCACCCAGACATCGCGGATGGCCGTGCGCTCAAGGGAAAAAAGAATCGTGGCGAGGAGTCCCTCGTCCTCCGCCCCGGCGATGGAAGGATCATCCAGATCGACCGAGACGAAATCGGCGCGACCCGTCTCCAGGCCGAGCGCGCGAGCGCCCCCGTCCGTGGCGGCCGCGAGGAGACGGCGCGCGAGGCCATCGACGGAAAAGTCGTCGGCTGGCGCGAGGGCAGCGCGCTCAAGCCGCTGCAGGCGCAGGTGGTATTCGAGTTCGCGGGCATCCTCCAGGGGCGCGATCTGGATTTGGCTGTCGCTGCCCAGGGCGAAAGTCACACCGGCGGCGGCCAGCGCGTCGACCTGCACGACACCGTCGCCCAAGTTGCGCTCGGTCGTGGGGCAGGCGCAGACATTCGCGCGAGCCGTGCCCAGGAAGGCGATTTCTTCCGCGGTGAGATGGACGGCGTGCACGAGCGTCGTGCGCGCATCGAGCATTCCGTTGCGGGCGAGAACCGAGACCGGGGTCAATCCATATTCTGCCAGCACTTCGGCGTTTTCGGCCGGTTGCTCACTGGCGTGGAGATGGAATGGCAGACTCTGCTCCCAGGCGTAGAAATGGAGCTCCTGCGCGTAGGCGAGCGGGACGGCGCGCAAGCTGTGCGGCGCAATGCCCACGCGCATCTCGGCCCGGAGCTGTTCGGCCCGGGCGCAGAAAACGTCCGGCTCGGACGTGCAAAACCGACGCTGTGCGGGATGCAACTCGCGCTGAAATCCGCCGCGCGCGTAGGCCGACTGCAACAACACGAGCCCGAGTCCCACCTCCTTCGCGGCCGCCGCGATCGCGCGGGCCGTGGTCAGCGGATCTGCGTAGGGCGTTCCATCCGGCTGATGATGGAGGTAGTGGAACTCGCCAACCCACGCCGTCCCGGCCAGAACCATCTCGAGGAAGACCATGCGCGCGGTGTCGAAGATATCCTCCGGCGTAAGTGTGAGCGCCGCGTGATACATCCGGTCGCGCCAGCTCCAGAACGTCTCGCGATCCGGCCCGGTGCGGTGCTCGGTGCGTCCGCGCATGACCCGCTGAAAGCTGTGCGAATGTGCGTTGACGAAGGCCGGCAGCAAGGCGCGCCGCGGGAGCCGCTCCGCCCCGGGCCTGGACGCTGCCGGCGCGAACGAAGCGGCCCCTGCCCCATCGAAGACGACGACGATATCGCGTTCAAAACGTGCGCCGGTCCAGGTCCAGTCCGCGGCGAGCGCGGTGCTCATTGCCGATGGTAGAGAACCTTTCCGCCGGCGACCACGACCCGCGCGGTTTCCTGGCCAAAATAATAGCCGAGTTCCCGGTGGTCGGCGCAATCGTGCACCACGAGGTCAGCCCGCTTCCCTTCCTCGATCGAGCCGATCTCATCGTTCCAGCCGAGGCAGCAGGCGGCATTGAACGTGGCCGCGGTGATGGCCTCCGCCGGCGACATGCGCATGTGGGTACAAGCCAGCGAGAGCACCATCGGCATCGCCAGGGTGGGCGACGAGCCCGGATTGAAATCGGTCGCGAGAACCACCGCGAGGCCGGCATCGATCATGGCGCGGCCATCGGCGTATTTCGTGCGTCCGAGCGCGTAAACAGAGCCGGGCAGCAGCACGGGTTGCACTCCTTTTGTGGCAATGGACTTGATGCCGGCGGCATCGGTATGTTCCAGATGGTCCAGCACCGTGCAGCCGAGCCCGGCGGCGAGTTCGGCGCCGTGATTGCGCCCGAGTTGATCGACATGCGCCCGCATCTTCAGGCCGAGCTTCTGGGCGGCCATGAGATATTTCGTCGCCTGAATGGGCGTGAACGCGCCGCGCTCGATGAAGATGTCGACGAAGTCGGCCAGCTTTTCGGTCGCGATTTGCGGCAGCATCTCGTTGCAGAGCAGGTCGACATAGCCATCGGGGTTGTCGTCGAACTCCGGCGGAATGGCGTGGGCGCCGAGGAAGGTCGTGGCTATCTTGACCTTGCCGGCATCGCGTAACCACCCGATCACACGCAGCATCTTGCGTTCGGCGCGCTCGGAGAGGCCATAGCCCGATTTGATCTCGAGTGCGGTGGTGCCGTTGCGAATTGCCAGGTCTAGGCGGCGGTGCGCAAACGTGAGCAACTCCATGTCCGAGGCTTCGCGCGTCGCCCGCATCGTCGAACGAATGCCTCCGCCCGATGCCGCGATCTGCTCGTAGGTTTCGCCCCGGATCCGCCGCTCGAATTCGTCCACGCGGGACCCCGCCCAGACGAGGTGGGTGTGCGCATCCACAAATCCCGGCAGAACGACGCGCCCGCCGGCATCGAATTCGTCTGCCGTGTCCGCCGTGGCGGGCGCCCGCGAGGAGGGGCCGGCATAACTAATGCGGTCGTTCGTGATCTGGACGGTGGCGTCCAGAATGATTTGCAACTCGGACATGTCCCGTCCCGAGCGCGGTCGATTGGGACCGCGCAGGGTGACGAGTTCACCGATGTTGACGATGGCGAGATTCATCGGGGTTTGGGCGGGCGTGGAGAGTTGAAGACGATTGAGGCAGATTAGCGCGAATTACGGAAGCGTTTCGTTTCCTACTCGTCCATTGGGATGCGGATGCCATGCCTTTCGGCGGTAGCCGTCGCGCGCTCGTAACCGGCATCGGCGTGCCGGATGACGCCCATGCCCGGATCGTTTGTGAGCACGCGGGCGAGCCGCTGCGAACATTCCCGCGTGCCGTCGGCCACCGTCACCTGCCCGGCGTGCAAGGAATAGCCCATGCCCACTCCGCCGCCCTGATGCACGCTCACCCAGCTCGCGCCGCTGGCGCAGTTGACCAGCGCGTTGAGGATCGGCCAATCGGCCACGGCGTCGCTGCCGTCGCGCATGGCCTCGGTTTCGCGGAAGGGAGAAGCCACCGAGCCCGTATCCAGATGATCGCGCCCGATCGCGACCGGGGCGTCGAGTTCGCCGCGACGCACCATTTCATTGATGGCTTCGCCCATGCGCGCGCGATCGCCCTGGCCGAGCCAGCAAATCCGGGCGGGCAGGCCCTGGAATTGGATCTTCTCGCGGGCGAGTCGGAACCAGCGCGTCAGAGTGGCGTCGTGGGGGAAGAGACGGAGCGCGAGTTCGTCGGTCTTGCGGATGTCGTCCGGATTGCCGCTTAACGCGACCCAGCGGAACGGCCCCTTCCCATCGCAAAAGAGCGGCCGGATGTATTCCGGGACAAAGCCGGGGATCTTGAAGGCATCCGTGCAGCCCGCATCCAGCGCCATCTTGCGGATGTTGTTGCCGTAGTCGAAGGCGATCGCGCCAGCCCTTTGCAGTGCCAGCATCGCATCGACGTGCCGGGCCATGCTTTCCTTGGCCGCCCGTACATAGCCCGCCGGATCGCTCGCGCGGAAGGCGGCCGCCGCCTCGAGCGCGTACCCTGCGGGGACATAGCCCACCAGCGGATCGTGCGCGCTGGTTTGATCGGTCACCACATCCACCACGACCCCGCGGCGGGCGATTTCCGGCAGCGCCTCGGCACAATTCGCGACCAGACCGACGCTCAGCGGTTCCCGCTTCGCCTGCGCCTCGGCGCACCAGGCGAGCGCTTCGTCGAGATCGTGCGACAGGCGATCGCAGTAGCCGGTTTCGACCCGGCGCTGGATGCGCCACGGATCGACTTCGATCCCAAGGCAGACGGCCCCGTTGAGCGTGATCGCCAGGGGCTGCGCGCCGCCCATGCCGCCGAGTCCACCCGTCACCACAAGCTTTCCCGCGAGATCCCCGCCGTAATGGCGGTCGGCCAGGGCAGCGAAGGTTTCGAACGTTCCCTGCACGATGCCCTGCGAGCCGATGTAGATCCACGAACCCGCCGTCATCTGGCCATACATCATGAGGCCCTTCCGTTCGAGTTCATCGAAGTGCTCCCAGGTGGACCAGTTTCCGACGAGGTTCGAGTTCGCGAGCAGGACGCGGGGCGCCATCTCGTGGGTGCGAAACACGCCGACCGGCTTGCCCGACTGAATGAGGAGCGTTTCATCCGGCGCGAGCGACTCGAGCGAGCGGACAATGGCGTGAAAGGCTTCCCAGGAACGCGCCGCGCGGCCGCGACCGCCGTAGACGATCAGGTCCTCGGGCCGCTCCGCAACATTCGGATCGAGATTATTGTGCAGGCAGCGCAGCGCACCTTCCGCCTGCCAGGTGCGGCAGCGCAGGACGGTTCCGGTGGGAGTGACGGGGAGAGTGAGGATGGCCATGGGAGGGAACGGCAGGGATTGAAGAATTGGCGACTCGAACTCGCAAGCGCCGGCTCGCTTCACCAGCGGTGCAGCGCCGCGCTGGCGCTCTCGGCCGCGGCGACGATCTCGCCGCGCTGGACGCATTCCAGGGCTTGCTCAATATCGGCCCGCAGGAGGCGGTCGCGATCGAGAAAGGGAACGCGCTTGCGCAGGGCGGAGTGCGCCGCCTCGATGGGAGTGCCGGCATGAAGCGGATGCACGAAATCGAGCGCCTGCGCCGCCCCCAGCAACTCGAGGGCGAGGGTGGTTTCAGCGTTCTCGACGACCCGGCGGAGCTTCGTGGCGCTGATGGAGCCCATCGAGACGTGATCCTCCTGGCCGAGCGAACTCGGAATCGAATCCACACTCGCCGGATGCGCGAGAATCTTGTTTTCCGAGACCAGTGCCGCCGCCGTGTATTGGAGAAGCATCTGGCCGGAATTGAGGCCGCCTTCCTTGATCAACAGGCGGGGCACTTTGCGGTCTCCAATGGTGTCGCCGGCCAGCAGCATGTAGAGCCGGCGCTCGCTGATGGAAGCGATCTCGGCGGCGGCGATCGCGAGGTGATCGAGTACGAAAGCAAGCGGTTCCCCGTGGAAATTTCCTCCGCTGATGATGTCGCCCTCGGGGAAGACGAGCGGATTATCCGTGGCGGAATTCATCTCGATCTCCACCACCTGCGCGGCGTGCCGCGCCGCATCGCGCACCGCGCCGTGGACCTGCGGAATGCAGCGCAGGGAGTACGGATCCTGCACCTTTGGGCAATCGGCGTGCGAGGGTAGAATCTCGGACTGGGTGAGGAGCGCGCGGATGTTTTCGGCGGTCTGGCGCTGTCCGGGATGCGGCCGGGCGGCGTGGATGCGCGCATCGAAAGGCGCCGCACTGCCCCGGGCGGCCTCGAGACACATGGCGCCGATGACATCGGCGCAGACGAGCAGATTCGCGATCCGCCCGAGGCAATGCACAGCGTAGGCACACATGAACTGGGTCCCATTGATCATGGCGAGACCTTCCTTCGAGCGGAGGCGCAGCGGGGCGAGCTTGAGCGCGCGCAGGGCCGCCTTCGCTTCCATCCGCCGGCCTTTCCAGCGCACCTGGCCGAGACCCAGCAAAGGCAGCGTGAGATGCGCGAGGGGTGCGAGATCGCCCGAGGCTCCGAGCGAACCCTTTTCGTAGACGACCGGACTGACGCGTGCGTTCGCGAAAGCGAGCAGACGCTCGACCAGCTCGAGCGTGCAGCCCGAAAAGCCGAGGGCAAGGCCATTGATCTTCAGCGCGAGCATCAGGCGCACGATGTCGTCCGGCACTGCGTCGCCCACCCCCACAGCATGAGAGAGAATCAGGTTTTCCTGCAATTGCTCGATCTTGGAGGGAGCGATGCGGGTATCGGCCAGGATGCCGAAGCCCGTGTTGATCCCATAGATGGCCTTGCGCCCCCGCTGGAGTCTTTCGACGATGGCGCGGGAAGCGCTTATGCGCCCGCGCGTTTCGGGATCGAGAACAAGTTTTTCGCGCGAACCCAGCCAGGTAAGCAGGGCGGGAATCGTGAGGGAGGTGCCGCGGAGGATGAGCATTTCGGGGGAGGCGAAGATGCGTTGCGTGATGCGTTGTGTCGAGGGGAGTGCTGGCTCTGGGCGCTGCGGAGGCGCTGCGCGCCATAGCCGAGAGCCGAGAGCCGAGAGCCGATGGCTGCGATCGCCTATCGGCCATTGGCGATTGGCTCTTGGCTTTCGGCTATTGCGTTTCACGCCAGGCTACCCAGGGCTTGCCTGATGTGTTACACGCTTCAACATGTTCCCAAATCTCATCGCCCCTTCCATCCTTGCGTGTGACTTCGCGTGCTTCGGAGAAGAAGCTGCCCGGGCCGAACGCGCTGGCGCCGACTGGCTCCACGTCGACGTGATGGACGGACATTTCGTGGACAACATTTCGTTCGGATCCGATGTCGTTGCGGCCATTCGTCGGCACACCAAGATCCCACTCGATGTGCACCTGATGATCTCGCGTCCGGATCATTTTTTTCCCCGTTACGTCAAGGCGGGCGCGGAGACGATCACCGTGCACGTTGAAGCGGAGCACGACGTCGCAAAGACACTGGCGGCCATTCGCGCGGCGGGTTGCAAAGCCGGCTTGTGCCTCAATCCGGCGACGCCCTTCGAGAGTGTCGAACCCTTCCTGGGCGATATCGATCTGCTTCTCGTCATGACAGTGGTGCCCGGCTTCGGCGGACAGAAGTTCATGCGCGACATGATGGCGAAGGTCGCGGCGGCGGCGGATCGGCGCACGCACGAAGGGCACTCCTTTCACATCGAGGTGGATGGCGGAATCAACGTGGAGACGGCAGCCGAGGCGCGCCGCAGCGGGGCCAACGTTTTTGTGGCGGGCACTTCGGTCTTCGGACAGCCGGACTACGCGGAGGCGATTCAGGCCCTGCGCGGATGAGCGAAAGCGGCCCATGGAACGATCGGCCTGGCTTTACGCGGTGCCCCTCGTCCTGGTGGCGGCGGTCTTGGTGATCGCGCCACCCGCCTCGCTGATTCCCGCATCCGACAAGGAAAAAGCCGCCAACTTGGGAGTGCGGCCCGCGAAGCCGGAGCCGGTGCCTCTCCCGCCTGGAATCGTGGCGGATGCGACACCAGCAGACATCACACGACCGGCCTTGCCGCGTACCGTGGAAGAATGGCGGCAAGCGCGAAAGGCCCTTAAGGACCGCGAAAATATGTTGCGGCGGCGGCGCTTTGCCATTGGCGCAAACGATCGTGCCTCGCTGCAAGTGCTGGCGGAGGAGATTACCCGCTACAATGAAGATCTGAGCCTGCACGAGAAGCAGGCGGCGCAGTTCGAGATCGCTCCGACCCCGATGTAGCCGTGGCGCGGTGCCGCGCACTTTCTAGACGCGATTTTCGCAGTCGCCGCCTGGCCCAAGGCCCGGTCGTTCACTCCGCCGCGAACTCAGCGTGAAGCCGTCTGGGGTGGAGCGTCATCGGACCCCGCATAGGCGAGGGACTTTCCGAATGCCCGCAATTGTTCCACAAAGCGCTTGGGATCGAATTCCACCCGCGCATCGTTGGCCGCGAAAAGTTTTTCCATCTCCTCGGAAGGCTTGGCCCAGCGATCCTTGTCCCGGGCCTGCAAAGGCGCGAGCAGACGCGAGAGCGCGAGAGTGAGCCGCACTGCCCGGTACTGCAGCGCGCCGGGCTTTTCCTTGCCGTCGGTAAAGTCCCCATCGCTGGCCACGAGCGCATCCATCAGGCGGCGGGTCATCCCGGCGTCCCAAACCATGCGGGCACCCGCTTTGGCGATGTCATCCGAAGTACCCTGGATGCGAATGAAGTTCCCCGGCGACATTTCCACATCGGTCAGGTTTTCGAACTTGGGCAGTTCGCCGATGGCCGTGGTGGTCTTACGCATGAGCCAGACGAGACCGCGCCATTGCTCGCGCTCGATTTCGCCCGAGGTATCGCGCTTGTTCAGCGCCCAGCTCATTTCGCGAAGGGCGGTGGCCTGTCCGACGAGCCAAGCTTGTGGACCCTGGAAGTCGCCCTTGTCGACCCAATGCTTCGGCTCCGCGACGGATTGCGCATCGAGCTCAAAAATGAGCGGCGGATGCCCGGCTTTCTGAATATCCGGCGGCAGCACCTGATGGCAGGAAACACAATTGTTCGCGCGATTGTAGAGGCTGTCGAGATCGCGCATGCCGAGCCCGAGGCGCTGGGCGTGGCTCAGATCCAGGCGCGTGTGCGTGCGCACCCATTCGCGCGCGGGACCATGGCAGGACTCGCAGGAGATGCCGTCGTCGACGCGGGCATACGGCCCGAGTCGCGAAGCACTGACGGCCTGGAGAGGAGCATGGCATTCGGTGCAGCGCGCGGTGTCCTGCGCCTTGCCCATGCCGAGCGAGCCGCTCATGCGATTCGAGCGCTCCGTGGCGAGGGTCGCCCACGATTTCGCGTGGGCATCGCGCCCGCGCCAAATCGAGAACGCATTACGCTTGCGCCGGCCATCGACCACCACCACTTGATTTGTGACGGGGGCGGGACCGCCGCCATGACAAAGAGACGAACTGCAGCCCACGGCCCCGATAAAGTCTCCCGCCTCGATATTTCGGAACGTTTGCGCGGTCACAATTGCAGGCGTCGGCGCCGGTGCCGGAGGCGGAAGTTCCGCCCGCAAGCCCTGGTAACCGAAACCCACGCCGCCGACCAGCAGCAGTATCTGCGTAGTTTCGAGGAGGTTATGACGCGACGCGCCGAGCGAAATTTTCACATTGCAGTTAATACTCGTTTCCGCCAAAACGAGTAAAGAGGATTTTGCCCATTCGTGCGAGGTGCCGCCCCGGTGGCGCTGCTGCCCAGGGCGCTGTCCGAGCTCTCCATCCATGTGTGTTCCAACTGAAATGACGTGTTCCAGTAGACCTTGCCTCCCGGCGTGCCCGGCCGGATATGTTCCTTCCCGGCAAGCGGTTCTTGGGACAGGCACACGGCAAAATGGCGCGACCGAGCGGATTTTCTTGAGCGGCGGCCCAGACCAACGCACAACGGATTGAGGCAGGGCCAAACGCGACTTCTCACTCCTTCGAACTTCCGATGCTTCTCGACCGCTCTCAAAGGAATTGGTTCCTCTTCACGCTGATCGCCACAATCGTGTCGATCGCTCTCTACATCCTTTGCTTCCACCCGGAGTGGTTTGGATCAAAGATCTCGCTGCCCGCCTGGTTCGGCATGAAGAACCAGCGCCTGCACTTCAGCGTGGGCAATACGCCGCTCGGCCTCACCTACGGCATCGTCTCCTTCGCGATCTTTCTCTTCGCCGCGCTGCTGCCTTTACGCCGGAAGTTTCCCCTCCTTCGCATCGGCCGGATCCAGCACTGGCTCCGGGGGCACATCTGGCTCACCACCCTCACGCTTCCGCTCGTGTTGATGCATGCGGCCTTCCGCTTCGGCGGACCGCAAAGCACGGTGCTCATGTGGCTCTACCTTTTCGTCA
Organism: Chthoniobacterales bacterium; assembly: GCA_038226705.1. Lineage (GTDB taxonomy): Bacteria > Verrucomicrobiota > Verrucomicrobiia > Chthoniobacterales > SZAS-18 > SZAS-18. The sequence continues at coordinate 23,895 of JBBRQH010000062.1, forward strand.
TGGCGAGCGGCTTCTACGGGCTTGCGCTGCAGCAGGCGATCCCGCGCCTCATGATCGAGCGTTTGCCGCTCGAGACGATTTTCGAGCAGATCCCCTTTCTCACGCAGCAACTCTTGAATGCGGCGCTGGCGATGAAGGCCAAGGTCAAAGCCATGGCCGAGCCCGCGATCGCAACCGGGATCGGGGCGCCGACCACCCCGGGTGACATCGATCCTTCCGCGCTCGCGCTCACGGAAGCCCTGGAAAAGGACATTCTGCCCTTCCTTGCCCTCGAGAAGGTGAAGGGCCACCGGCTGGCCGACGGACGCAATGCGGATGAGTTTTTCCGCCTGCTCAAACTCCGCGTGAAGCCCGATTTCCACGAGCGCGTGGACCAGTTGGAGAGCTGGTGCGCAGAACGCCGCCAGATGGACGTGCAAATCAAGTATCAGTACTGGCTCCACAGCTGGATTCTTTTCCATGCGCCGGCGAGTTTCCTGCTCGTCGCGCTTACCGCCTGGCACGCGATCGCGCTGCTCGTCTTCTATTGATCGATCAGGCCCGCTGACCGTTTTTTCTTCCCAGACATGGACCTCAACAAGCGCACGCAGAAGCAGGTCGCCTCCCGGCTTAAAGGCAACCTCGACTATTACAGCCGTCCGTCCCTGATGCGCACCCTGCGGGGGTGGCTGTACCTTTTCAGCATCATCGCCGGGCTCGCGGCTGTGCCGGCGTACTACAAGCTGAAAGGACCGGAAACGGCCTTCAATCCCGGGCCGATTTCACGCGCGCACGCGCCCTTTGCCTCGGACTGCGCGTCCTGCCATCCGCAGGCGGCGCAGATCAAGGCGCGCTCGAATATCGTCGGCGACATCATCAAGGAGCCCTACTGGAAGCGCCTCGATCAAGCCTGCCAGACCTGCCACACGGGATTTTTCATTCATCAGCCGGATCAGATCGCCGAAGACACGCCCACGCTCACCGGGGCGGCGGAGACGCTTTCCTGCAGCGCCTGTCATCGCGAGCACCTTACCGCCTCCAAAATGACGGATCCGGGCGAGGCCACCTGCACCGCCTGCCACAACCGCGCCGATCTCATGGAAGCATCCGCCGCGATCTCGCGGAAGTTTCCGCCGACGAGCTACCCGGGGCCGAAGAACGACGGCTACATCTATTTCAACAAGTCGCGCCCGGGGAATGGCTACACGCAGGTGTTCGCCAAATTCGATGAAGGCCATCCCGTCTTCCAGATCCACGAGATGCAGTTGAAGGATCCGAATCCGATGCGCTTCAACCATTTCCGCCATCACCAAAGCGACATCCCGCAGGTGGACGGCAAGGTCTTGATGAACGACTGCGCTTACTGCCACAAGTCGGATGGGCGCGGCAATTTCCAGCGCCTGACATTCGAGAAGAGCTGCCGCGCATGCCACGCGATCAAGTTCGATCCGAACACTCCCGGCCTCGAGATTCCACATGGGCGACCCGAACAGGTGCGCGAATTCCTGCGCGCGCTCGACATCCGGTACCTGGAGCTCTTCGCAAAGACCGAAGGTCCGGCGCGGGGCCGCGAGCTGGCCGGGCAGGCTTACCAATTGCTGATCCGCACCTACGGTCCCACGCCGCAGGAAGTCGGCCCCCGGCTCGAGGCCCAGGTTTTCTACAATGGAGTGGCCCCCAGTGCCGGGAACAACCCGCTCGCCCGCTCGCTCAACACGAACGAACGCGCGCAGTTCACGGGTTGCGCCTATTGCCACACCATGTCGCCCGCGCGCTATGTCTCGAACGCGACGGCCACGCCGCAGGTGTCCAAGACCGTGATCCCCGACCGCTGGCTGATCCACGGCGAGTTCAACCACTCCAAGCATGAGATGCAGAAGTGCTCGGAGTGCCACACGACCATCCCGAAGAGCCGCGAAACGTCCGACATCAACATCCCGGAGCAAAAGAGCTGCACCGAGTGCCATAACAGCGGTCCGAAAGGCGTGAAGAACGATTGCAATTCGTGTCATCACTACCACCTGCCCGACCACAAAACGGCCATGAACGCGCCCAAGCTGGCGGGAGTCACCACCCGCGAAATGATGCTCGGAAAATGAATGCGGCCCCTCGCCTTTGGGTTGCGACTTGAGGTCCCCACCGGACGTCGCCCCAGGGGGCTAGGACCGACGCGCGCGGCTTGACCCGGTCTCGGAGCGCGCACCAAAACTTCTGCGCCGATATTCTGTGTCATGGTTGCCCGTCTCACCCTCCTCGCCAACGCCATGGAGGAGGAGCGCTCCGCCGAAGTGGGAAACTCGGTGCTGATTGGACGCGCGCCGACGAGCAGTTTCGTTCTACGGAGCAATGCGGTGAGCCGATGGCATGCCTTGATCCGGCGCGCGGAAGGACCGAACGGAATGTCCTATCAGATCCTCGATCTGGGCGGACAGAATGGCACGTACGTGGACGGCGCGCGCATCGCCGCGCCCACGCCGCTACGGGATTACGCGATCGTGCGCATCGGCGACCAACGGCTCGAATTTCGCGTCTTCAAGGACCTGTCGCCCTCCACCGGCGAAACGGCGGCGAGCGTGACCCTCCTGCCGCAGCGGGTCGCGACCCTGGTTTGCGACGTGCGGGAAACGCAGGAACTGGCCGGGCGGCTGGGCCCGGAGGAGCTTTCGACGCTGCTCGCGGCGTGGTTCCGGCGGATCGCGACTGAAGTGACGGACAGCGGCGGCGTTGTGGATAGTTTTTTGGGCGATCGCGTGCTGGCGTACTGGGCCCATTCCGGGGTGATCGATACCGCGACGCCGGAGGAAGCGCTGGTCGAAGGCGCGAGCGAATGCAAAGCGGCCCTGAGCGCGGCGCGCAAGATCCTCGCGCAGGCGGATGCGATGCCGTCGTGGCCGGACGGGACACCCTTTCGGGCCCACCTCGTGATCCACAGCGGACTGGCCCATCTTGATCGAGGAGGCACCAGCGTGCGTCCCACCGCCGAAGTGCGCGGCACCGCCGTGGACGAGACCCTCTCGCTCGGGCGCGAAGCGACGATTTTCGCGCCCCGCATTGTCTTTTCCTCCAAGGTGGCGGAACTCCTGCCGCCGGGAGAATGCGTGCGACCGCTCGGCGAAGTTCCCCTGCACGAGGGCGGTCCGCTCGAGAGGGTCTATGCGGCGCTGGGGTCAGGTTGATTCACCGAGCGGATTGCCAGGGGAACAAACCTGCCGACCTCCCACGCACTGCATCGGACCGCGTTCGCCATGTCTGACGAAATCGAACCGCTTCGCTTTGCCCACTTCGCGGTGCTGCACAGGGCGGATGGCTCTCTTTGGGAACTGGGGAAAGGCGGCATGGGTGTCACCTACAAGGCGTTCGACACAAAGTTGAAGGTCGATGTGGTGCTCAAGCTGCCGCACGAGCATCTCATGGGGAGCGAACGCAACTTGCGGCTTTTCCTCCGCGAGGCGCGCGCCGCGGCCAAGGTGCGGCATGCCAACATCGCCTCGGTCATCCACCTCAATGACGAGCCGCCGTATTATTATGCGATGGAGTTTGTCGCCGGCCTGCCGCTCGACCGGTTGCTCAAGGAACGCCGTTCGCTGCCTCTCGCCGAGGCGCTCGACGTGCTCGACCAGATCGCGGCGGCGCTGCAAGCACTGAGCGGCGCCCAGATCGTGCACCGGGATCTCAAACCGGCCAATCTCGTCCTGCTGCCCGATGACGAACGCCCCTTCAATCGCACGGTGAAGCTGATCGATTTCGGGCTCGCAAAAGGCTTCGCCGTCGCTGGCGCGGAGGCCGCGACCTATCTCCAAAACAGTCTTTCTCAAGCGGGTGTGTTCAGCGGCACGGTCGTGTTCGCCAGTCCCGAGCAATGTGCGGGCGCACTCGAACTCGATACGCGTTCGGATCTTTATTCGGCCGGGGTCATCCTCTGGCAAATGCTCACCGGCGGGGTGCCGTTCACCGGATCGCTCCAGCAAATTCTCGGGATGCATCAGTTCAAGGAGCCACCCTGGGCGGCGCTGGCCGAATTCCCGGAGCCGGTGGTGGAGCTGCTTCGCCGTCTGCTCGCGAAGGATCCCGAGAGTCGCTTCCAGACGCCACGTCTGCTCCGCGAAGCCCTCCGCGCGACGTCCGCCGTCCGGACGCCCCCGCCCAACCCCGCACCCACGGTCACTGCGGCGAAATCGCCCGCGCTGCCGGCCCTCAAGGCGCTGACCGAATCGCTCACTCTGGGCACCACGCTGGTTGCCCGTTTCCGCCTGGGGGAGGATCTCGGAGGGGGTGATGGGGGCCGTCTGTTCCGGGCGGCGGACAATGCCACGGGCGATGCGCCGGTCGCCGTAAAGGTGCTGCGATCCGATTGGCTGCGCGACCGCACCTTTGTCGACTCGCTCACGCGGCAACTCGGGGCGATGCGCCGCCTGCCGAATCCGGTCTGGCTGGGGCCTCTTGGCGGATTGGAGCACAGCGGAGACAGTGCGTTTTTCGTGCGGGAATGGGCGCAGGGGTTTTCCCTCGACGAATTGCTTCGCGCGCGCCATGGCGAGCTGAGCGCGTCCGAAGTTTCGCTTCTGCTCGGTGCGCTGCCAGCCGCGATCGACCGCGCAGCCGAAGAAGGATTCACGTTTGCCGAGCCGATTCTGCGCAAGCTCTTCGTGATGCCGGTCGCGGAGGCCGGGCCGGGCTCCGATTGGCCGGCGCGCCGCTCTCAACCGCTCGCGGAATGGCCTGACTTCGCGCTGCGCTGGAACGCGTTCAGCTTTCGGCCCTCCGGCACGGCGGCGAGTGCAACGGTCACGCAAAATGCGAACGACGCGGTCGCAGTGACGGAGGACGCTGTGATCGCGCTTGCACTCCTTGTGCGGCAGCTCCTCGGCGGGGTCGCCGGTACGCTCACCCCCATCGCCGCTCTCGGCGGCGAGGCGAACGCCGTGCTCCAGCGTGCTCTCGCGTCCGGCGGCGGCAAGCGCGCTTTCCCGTCCGCGCAGGAGTTTTGGAGCGAATTCGGCCGCGCCCACGAGAGCACGCCGGCCCGGCTGGGGGATCGCAAGTCACCGGCCCGGCGTTCGCCTGCCAAGGTCGCGACCGTGCTTTCACGCGAGTCGCCAACTCCCAAGCTTGCGGCCCGGGAACCGAAGCCGGTCCCGGCACCGGCCCCCGCACTCGCAACTCCGACCCCGAAGACCATTCCCGCGACCCCGACCCCACTCGCTAAGCCCGTCTCCGCGACCCCGCCACCGAAGATCCCTGTTGTCCCGAAGCAGAAGCCCGCCCAGGTAAGCGCGCCGTCGGGCCAAGCCTGGCCGCGGCGCCTGCTCGTGATGCTGGCGTTTTCGCTTCTCGCCGTGGGCGGCTGGTGGGTTTGGTCCAGTCGCGCGGGCGATAAGTCGGGTCTCTCCAGCACGCGCGCGACCCAAAGTGCGACCACGGTTTCGACCGCGGCGACGATCGACCTGCCTTTCGTCAACGAAATCGGGATGCGACTCGTCCCGGTGGCCGGTACCTCCGTTCTTTTCTCCATCTGGGATACCCGCGTCCGCGACTACAAAATCTTCGCCGAGGAAACCCGCCGCAACTGGGAGAAACCTTCGTTCGCACAAGCCGAGGATCATCCCGCCGTCAATGTGAGCTGGGAGGATGCTGCGGCCTTTTGCGAATGGCTGACGCTGCGTGAGCGCGCCTCCCGGCGCATCAGCGGGAGCCAGAAGTATCGCTTGCCGAGGGATCTGGAGTGGAGCGTCGCCGTGGGTCTGCCGCGAGAGACGGGCTCAACTCCGAGCGAGCGTGACAACAAGACTCTGGACATCTTTCCCTGGAACAACGGAAAAGGAACCTGGCCGCCTCCCCGCGGCGCCGGAAACTACGACAAGTTCGTCAAGGTGGACGACTTTCCCTATACCAGCCCGGTCGGAAGTTTTTCCGCGAATCAGTTTGGCCTCTACGACATGGGGGGAAACGTCTGGCAATGGTGCGAGGACTGGCATGACGCTTCGAATCAGCTCCGCGTCTCGCGCGGGGGCGCCTGGCGCGTGGGCTTCGCCGTCTACCTCGCGAATGCCTTGTCAGTTCGCGGTTATCTGTGCTCGGCTTATCGCAAAATCGACCGCCCCGGCGTTCGTGATGGCAACATGGGCTTCCGAGTTGTTCTGGCGGAAGACCGCTAAGGTTTGGTCAAGTCAGGGCTTCTGATACAAATAAAGTACCCGAGCTGGGTTGTAGGAAAATGTGTCGTTCAGATACGTGACACCGTTCACTCCGCTGTAACCGCCCCAGACCAGCATCTCGTGTCCGGTCCACACGGCGGTGTGCCCCGTGCGCAGCGACGGGGCGTTGGCATTGCTGGTCGGAGCCCAACTATTCGAGGCAGAATTGTACCGGCCTCCGTCGGTGAGCGGAAAACCATTGCCTCCGCCCCACACCACCATTTCGCTGCCCGTCCACACCGCTGAATGATTGGATCGGCCCACAGGCGCGCTGGCCCCGGAGAGCGCCGCCCACGCGTTCCCCGCCGGGGAATAGCGCCCGCCATCGTTCAGAAAGCCGCCGCTGCCGCTTCCGCCCCAGACGATCATCTCGGAGCCCGTCCAAACCGCGGTGTGATTGGAACGGGCGGCCGGCGCGCCGGAATTGCTCAACTGCACCCAATTATTGCCCGCCGGATTGTAGCGGCCACCGCCGTTGACATTGCCGTTCGTGCCGCCCCAGATGATCATTTCGCTTCCGGTCCACACCGCCGTGTGATCGTAGGTGGCCGCAGGCGCGCCGCTGGCAGTCACCGCATTCCAGGAGTTGTTCGTCGGGTTGTAGCGACTGCCGGTGGCTTGCGCGTTACCCGTGACGGCCCCGCCCCAGACGATCATTTCGGTCCCGCTCCACACCGCGGTGTGATCGCGGCGCGCGCTGGGCGCCCCGCTATTCGTCACGGAGGTCCAACTGTTGGTGGAGAGGTTGTAGCGACCGCCGTCGCCGAGGGCCAGATTTGCGCTGCCGATGCCCCCCCAGACAATCATCTCGGTCCCGGTCCACACGGCGCTATGGGAAATTCTCCCCAAGGGCGCACCACTGGCCGTAACCGCGGTCCAACTATTGAGCACCGGATTGTAGCGACCGCCGTCGTTGGGGTAACTCCCGTTGTATCCGCCCCAGACAATCATCTCGCTCCCCGTCCACAACGCCGTTTGCAACGAGCGCGGCGCAGGCGCCCCCGTGCTGAGCGCCAGCCAACTGTTTCCGGCTGAACTGTAGCGACCGCCATCGTTGAGTTCGATTCCGCCAGACGAGCCGCCCCAGACGATCATCTCGCTGCCGGTCCACACCGCCGTCTGCGATTGGCGCGCCACGGGTGCGCCCGTCAGCGGAAGCGCTGTCCAGGCGTTGGCGGCGGGGTTGTAGCGCGCCCCGCCGTTGAAGGTGGTGTTCGTGCCGAAGTTGAAGCCGCCCCAAACAATCATTTCGGTGCCGTCCCAGATCGCCGTGTGGAGGGTCCGGGCAGGCGGCGCTCCGGCGCTGGCCAGGGCGGTCCAAGCATTGCCCGCAGGAGTATAGCGGCCGCCGTCGTTCAAGGCGTTTCCATTGGAAGCTCCGCCCCAGATGACCATCTCGTTTCCGGTCCACACCGCAGTGTGCGACTGCCGCGCCGAGGCGGCGCCCGTCGTCGTCACCGCCGTCCACGTGTTCCCGGTGGGATTGTAGCGCCCCCCGTCGTTGAGGGAGCCGAAACCGCCCGGTGTTCCGCCCCAGACGATCATCTCGGTCCCGGTCCAAACCACGCTGTGGGATTGACGGGCCACGGGCGCGCCGGCCGTTGCCACCGCACTCCAGGTGTTGGCCGTGGGATTGTAGCGTCCACCGTCGTTTAAGGTGGTCAGGCCACCCGGCGATCCGCCCCAGACGATCATTTCGCTGCCGGTCCAGACCGCGGTATGATACGCCCGCGCCCCGGGCGAGCCCGTGGTCGCGAGCGCGGCCCAGGTGTCCAGGACGGGATTGTAACGGCTGCCGCTGTTGAACACGATGACTCCGCTCCCGCCCCAGACGATCATGTCTGTCCCGGTCCACACCGCCGTGTGCTGACTGCGCGCGGGCGGAGCGCCGCTGGTCGTCACGGCGGTCCAGCTATTACTTGCCGGATTGTAACGTCCGCCGTCGTTCAGGTTGGTTCCGCCGTTCCCGCCCCAGACGATCATTTCACTGCCGGTCCAAATGGCGGTGTGCAGCGAGCGTGCGACCGGGATGGGCCCGTTGCTACGCAATTGCCAGCTATCGATACCTTGAATCGTCCCGAGCCGGATGTAGCCGGCGTTCAGCAAGGTTTGATTCTCCGTTTCCGAGAGGATCAAGCCTCCGCTGGCGACGCCCGCCTGGCCGCTGGCGGCGAGGTTTGCGGCAGCGGCCCCGCTGGCGAGCTGCGCGCCGCCGATCGATCCGGCGGCGATGTTCGCGGCGCTGACCGCATTATTCGCCAGTTGCGCCGCACCCACGGCTCCGGCCGCGATCTTGGCGCTGGTAATGGCGCCATCGGGCACATTGCCCGCAAGCACGGCATATCCGACGGCGGCGATGCGCTGGTCGGGCGTGAG
>JBBRQH010000063.1:0-32147 GCA_038226705.1 Chthoniobacterales bacterium
CAATCGCCGCACGGGCGCGGAAGAATCAAGAATCAGGAATCAAGTGCCAACGCCGCTGGCGCGGAAGAATCAAGAATCAAGAATCAAGTGCCAAGGAAAGTCGGCATTACCGGTTCTTTGTTCTTCCCCTCTTGGATGTCCTTGAACCTTGGTTCTTGATTCTTGATTCTTGATACTTGATTCTTGATTCTTGCTTCTTGATTCTTGATTCTTGATTCTTCCGCGCCAGCGGCCCTTTACTCCTTTTTCCGCCGCTGGAGCGTAATGCGCTTGAGCCGGTTGTTATCGGTGGGACTTACCGACATCACGTCCGGATCGTCCTTGAAGGTCTGGTGGACGATGCGGCGATCGTAAGAATTCAAAGGCTCGAGCAAAACCGGTCGGCCGGTGGCGCGCACTTCATCGGCCAGCGAGCGGACGTGATGCAAGAGGCCATCGTCCCGCATGGCCCGGTGATGTTCGATATCGACCGTGATGCGCGGCGCGTTCGGATCCTGGGCCAGAAGAAGGCGATTGACGAGATATTGGAGGTCTTCGAGCACGGATCCGTCGCGTCCGATGAGACGCGGTGCGTCCTTCGAATAGACCATGAGCGTGGGAGCCTCGGGCGGCCCGGTCTCCTCGATCTGGCAAACGAACCCGAGATGACCCAGGAGGTCATCGAGAATCTCTTTCGGGCTCGGATTCATGCGTCGATCTAAGCAAGGGAGCGGAAAAGAATCAACGGAGATGGGCCGGGAGGCTGGAAGTCGTTTATTCCTGTGGCCAGCGGCCTCCCCGGGGCGCTAGCGCAATGCCTTTTTCTTTCCGCCCGCGCCGAGGACCCGGGCATTGGCCGGTTTTTCCGGTCCGGCGGCCGTGCTCTTTCTTACCAGGGCGGGCAGCGGCTGCTTGCGGGTGTAGTAGGTCTGCAAGACCGAAAGAAGGTTCTGCACCGTCATGTAGAGCGCGAGGCCGGAGGCAAAGTTGTAGCAGAAGAAAATGAAGATGAGCGGCATGAACATGAACATGCGCTGCTGCTGGGGGTCTCCCGTCTTCGGCGTGATCGCCATCTGCCAGAACATGGTCGCCGTCATCAGGAGCGGCAGCGGGTTGATCGGGATGCCGAAAAGCGCAGCGATCGTATCCGGTTGCGTCAGGTCATGGACCCAGAGGAAGCCGCTGTTGCGAAGTTCCACGGCGGTTCCGAGCATGGAGTAGAAACCGATGAAGATCGGCATCTGCGCCAGCATCGGGAGACACCCGCCCAGCGGGCTCACGCCGTAATCGCGCTGCATCGACATCACCTCGCGCTGCATGCGCGCTGGATCCTCCTTGTACTTCTCCTGCAGCTCTTTCATTTTGGGCGCCAGGAGGGACATCTGCTTTTGCACCTTGATGGCGCGCGCTTGCAGCGGCCAAAGGAGGGCCTTGATGCCAACCGTGAGGACGACAATCGCGAGGGCATAGGAGCCGAGCCAGCCCTTGAGCAGCTTCATCGCGCTGAGCAGCATGACGCTGAAGAACTTAAACCAACCAAAATTCATAATCTCCTCCTGGCCGTGGCCGAGCGTTTTCAGGCGGTCGTATTCACGCGGGCCGGCGTAGATGGTGAAGGTGAGCGTCCGGCTCTCGCCCGGTTCCAGTTTGAGGGGTGGCAGGCCGATGGCGCCGGCGATGCCCCAAACGATGGCGCTCGCATCGGTGCCGTTCGGGGGCGTGATTCGAAAGCGATTGGCCCAGACCGCCTTGGCCGGAAGATCGTCTGCCGGCTTGGGGGTAACGGGCGAAAGGACGGTGGTGTAGAACTGGTTCTTCACCGCGACCCATCCTACCGTGTCGACGGGTTCCAGGAGCATCGCCTTCGCCGGGCTCGTCTCGTAGCCGATAAGGGGAATTTTGCCGGCTTCGAAGTAGTTGACGTCCTTGTCGAGCATCTTCCCGGCGCGATACCAATCGAAGCCCGTGTAGGAAGTCTGGTCGGAGGTATGAATGGGGGTGGCCGAACCGGCGTTGAGAAAGAGACCTTCGTCCCGATAGGTTTGGGCGCCGCCGTTCGTGAACGTGATTTCGAGCTGGGTGAGGTAGGGATCCGTCGTCGCACCTGCGGCCGGCTGGAATTTTTTGACGATCTGAAGCCCCTCGCGTGTGTTCCGGCGGTAAACGAGGGCGCTGCCCTCGCGCGTGGACTCGTAGGGCACGCTCGCGTCTTTCACGTCACCCGGCTTTTCCGAGAGCGAGCCGATGGGAAGACCCCCAAATTGGTTGATCTGGATCTGGCCGCCCTTGGCATCCCGATGCTGGTCGTCGAGCAGGCGCGTATTGGTGATTCCGCCGCCGAGATTCGTGAAACGCAAATCCGCCACAGACGTCTTGATCGTCTCGAAGCTCTCAGTCGCGCTTTCCGCGGAAGCTTCCACCGGCGCAGCCGGGGCGACCGGCGGCGGGGCCGGTGCCGCTACCACGGGCGGCGGAACGACGGCTGCCAGAACGGGCGCCGCATCGGAGACGGCTGCTGGCGGGGCGGCGGGTGTCCGGGCCGGCACCACGGGCTGGTCGGCAAACTGGCGCGTGTAGAAATAGTTCCACGCGAAGATTCCGATGACGCTGAGCGTGACTGCGATCCAGGCTTTCTTATCCATGCTGTGCAAAGTGGGCCGGGAAAGTAGAGAGATCGGCGCGGAATGCGAATGCCGAATTGCGGCATCGCGTTCGCATTGGCGTCCCGGTGCCAAGCCACCAGGAGCAAGGCGCCGCGGGCGTCCGCGACCCGGAGTGAGATTCAGGCGCGACGCGAATCGTCGCCCGATTTCGCAGTCCCGGCGGGTTCGGGAACCGGGTCCCAACCTTTGCCGCCCCATGGGTGGCAGCGGCAAATTCGCCGGGCCCCGAGGCTGATTCCGCGCAGCGTGCCGTGTTTTTGCAGGGCCTCGAGGGCATACTGCGAACAGGTGGGGGTGAACCGGCAACTGGGGCCGGTAAGCCAATGCAACGGCGGCGAAATGAAAAGCTGGTAAAAGCGAATCAACGCGCGCAGGAGCCAATTCATGCTGGTTCCTCCAGCTTGGCCAGGCAGCCCGCGCGGCGGCCGAGTTGCACCCATTCTGCGCGGAGCGCGGCAAAGGTGGCGCGCGCCGCGGCCGGGCGTGCGGAAATGACGATCCACCAGCCGTCGGGGACGGCAGGCCGGGCCACGCGGACACATTCGCGCAGGCGTCGGCGAACGAGATTGCGGATTACGGCGATGCCAACCCGCCGGGAAGTGACGAGGCCGAAGCGGCTCGGTCCGGCTTCGGCGCCCGCCAAGGCAGTGAGAATCAGAAGCCGGCCGCGCTGCTCGCGTCCCTGCTCGCGCACCCGGCGAAAGTCGGCCGAGCGAAAGAGTCGGGCCGCCTTGGGAAAACGAAGCCGCGCCCGGGGTAACGGGCGCGGCGGTGCGTCGGAAGGTCGTGACGGCGTATCCACCGTCTTGCAGGCTCCGGCTTAGCCCTTGGTGCCAGCGCGGGCCGCCTTGCGGCGGTCGGTGCGGCTCCGCTCGAGCGCAGTGCGCGTGAGAGGCTTCACGCCATGCTTCTGCTCGTTGCGCACTTGGCGGCGTTCGAGGGACCGGGCGCGCCGCTGGCGGTAATCCTTGGCCTGGAAGCCGCCGGCGATGTCCGGGCGGTTGGAATGGTTATGGCGGCGATATTCGATTTCCGTGCCCTTGGGGAGCAACCGCTTGCGGCCATGACGCCGGCGGCGGTTTAGCGTTTCGCGGCCATTCGGGGTCTTCATCCGGGCGCGGAATCCGAATTGGCGCCGACGGCAGCGTTTCGAGGGCTGATAAGTGCGTTTCATGGCAGAAAGGGGCGGGACAGGTTGAGTCCGCGTGCAGACACAAAGGCGGCGAAGCGGGCCGGGAAACTAGAGGGTGCGCCTCCATTGTCAAATTTCGTCGCCGCCGGACGGTTCCAGGCGATTTGCCTGTCGGCCCACAAATCCCGTTTTGCCGCTCCCCGCGCTCGCTGTAGTCTCGGGGTGCCATGTCCCCGCCCGCCACCCGCATTGAGCCGGCCAGCATCGAGGATCTTCCGCAATTGGCCGAGCTCCTGGCCGATTTGTTTTCGCACGAGGCCGAGTTTCGCCCCGATCACGAAAAGCAGATCCGGGGTCTTCGTCTTATTCTCGAACAGCCAAATCGCGGGCGCATCTTCGTCATGCGCGCGGGCGATCATCGCCTGATCGGCATGGTCAATCTCCTGATCACGATCAGCACCGCCGAAGGCGGCTTTGTGCTTCTGCTCGAGGACCTGGTCATCCACCACCACCGTGGGCACGGCTTTGGCAAGCAGATGCTCGATTACGCCATCGAGTACGCGCGCAAAAAGAACTTCCTGCGCATCACTCTGCTCACCGACCGCATCGACGAACCTTCGCGCCGGTTCTTCCGCAAGGAGGGGTTTTTCGAGAGCGAAATGATCCCGATGCGGATTTTGCTGCGTCCCCCGTCTGGCGAGTGGAAGATCCCCGTCATCACTCCACGCTTATGAACACCTTGTATTTTGACTGCTCTCGCGGACTCACCGGCGACATGATCGTGGGTGCACTTTGTGCCCTGGGCGTGAAGCCCTCCGCGCTCGAGTGGGAACTTGCCATGCTCGATCTTGGCTCCTACCACCTCCACTTCGAGCGGGCCGAATCGAATGGCACCGTGGGCGTGCGATACTGGTTTCATGCCGGCGCGGAGCATCACCCGCAACCTGGGCCGGAGCATGAACATCATCATGAACACGAGCATGCGCACCCGCCCGGCGAATCCTGCGCTCATGATCATGGGCACGCCTCTCAAGACCACGCGGATATTCACGATCATGGGCACAATCATGTGCCGAAACCCATGGGACTCGAAATCGGTGCCGTGCACGCCATGATTCAGCGTGCGGAACTCAGCGCGGGCTCGAAGGCGCGGGCCAACGCCATTCTCACGCGACTTTCCTCGACCTTCGACAGCCTGACCGCCGCCCAAATCGCCGCGATTGTCTGTTCGTCGACCGCTTTTGAAGAATTGCGGCCAGGCCGGGTGGCTTTCTTTGCCCGCCCGGAAGTGGTCGAGAAGGAGGATCCCCTTGGCGCGGCCATCGCGGCCGAGTTCGTTTCGTCTTCCTGCGCCATGCCCGCCATGAAGGTCGAGCGGACGGGGCTTGGGATCGGGGAAGGCGGGCAGTTCGTGCGCGCCGTGATCGGCGAAGAGAACTGACGGCCGCCTCAGCTGGACCCGTAGGGGCCGAGCGACTCCAGGTGATTCCGGAAATCGTACTGGATCGTCACGAATCCGAGCGCGTGGGCAGTTTCGATATTGGGCGCGAGATCATCGATATAGAGCGTCTGCGCGGGCTCGAGCGCAAAGCGCTCGATTGCGACCTGGAAAATCGCCGGGTCTGGCTTCAGAAGTTTTTCGACGTGGGAGTACACGGCGCCCCGAAAACACTCGAAGATGGGAAAACGCGCCGTGAAATACTCGACATGCAAGTCGCTCGTATTGGAAAGAAGGTAAAGCGGCAGGCCGGTCGCGTGCTGCGCGCGGACGAACTCCTCCATCCCGGGGTTGCACGTAAAAATATCGGACCAGATCGCTTCGAAATCTGCGTCGGTGCCTTCGAATCCGACCTCTTTTCGCATGGCCGCGATAAAATCGCCCCGCGAAAGCCCACCGCCTTCATAAGCATATTTCAGGGACTCCGCCTTCTCCCACGCCGCGTTCTCTTGAATCCTGGAACGCGCACGGAGCGCGATCATCGCCGGAGTAAAGTCGAAGGGTAGGATGACGTTTCCGATATCGAAGAGAATCGCGCGCAGCACGCGCGATGAATCCGCCGTCGGGGCGCGATTGCAAGGCTACGGTGCCGTCGCGGGTACTCCGGGGGCTGCCTCCGGTGTCCACAGGAAGTGTTCAAGTCGCAGGCGCGTGAGACGCGCTTCCGCCTGGCGGCCCAGCGGACCTCCGGCGGCGCGCAGGAGAGCGTAGATTTCCGCGGCGTCTGCCCAGGCCGCGAGATCCTCCTGGCGCTGCGCCAAATCGAAACCGGCGCGGAACCATGAAGCCGTCGCAGCGTCCGGCGGCAGGGCCCGCAGGGCCGATTTCCAGGCTTCGATCGCACCCGGCGTATCGCCGGCGCGATCGCGGGCGAGGGCATAGAGAGTCAGAGCGCGTTGGAACTGGGCCGCCGGCAAGCGTTCCTCCGGCCGGGGCGCCACCATGGCGCGAAGCGACTCGAGGGTCGGTCCCTGGCTCCGCCCCAGCCGCAGTCGGGCCCGCTCGGCGCCTTTCGCCGCCGCGTCGGAGAGGGGCGTTCCCCGGGACATTCCCGCCGCCGACGTAAAGAGATCCAGGGCGCGCCTGACGCTCGCCGTCGTCTCCAGGCGCAACGCCGCCTCGGCCGCGCCAAAAAGGGCGCCCGCGGCGAGCGGGCTGCCCGGCGATTCGTCGGCGAGTGCCTCCCAAGTGCTACCGGCCTCGGCGAAATCCCCGCGAGCCAGGGCCAGGCTTGCGAGATCGAAGCGGACCGCATTCGCCATGGACGCGCCGGGGCGCCGACGCAGGAATTCCCGCGCCATGGCATCCGGGTCTCCACCTGAGCCGGGTTCCGCCGCGAGCAGGATGGCGAGGCGATCGAGCCGTTCGACGACAGCCGGAGAGGGATTGGCGGAGCGGGCGAGGCGCTCCTCGTTGCGAGCGAGATCGAAGTCCCGCTCCGGACCGAGGAAGGCGATCTCCGCCAAGGCGAGGTAGGCCTCGGCCGCCCGCGGATGGCGGCGAAATTCGCGCAGGAATTCGCGCACGCTCGCGCCTGCGAGCTCAAAATCGAGCAACGTCCGCGATTGCCACGCCTTGGCGCCCCGGGTGAGGGCGAGTTCGAGGCGGAGTCCACCGACCAGCGGACTATCCCAGCGGATTGACCGGATTTCCGCCAAATGCGCTTGGAAGCCATCCTCGTCGTCCACGCGCAGAGCCGCGATCGCCGCCGCCGCTTCTTCTCGCTCGCCGCCGCACGCCACCAGCGGGAGAGCGAGGGTCAGCGCGAAAATCAGGCGCCTTTTCATGCGGGGTAGAACCTCCGCAGGACGCGTCCGGTGTGGCTGGCCGCACAGGCGGCGATCGTCTCCGGCGGACCTTCCGCGACAATCCTGCCGCCGCCCTCGCCCGATTCGGGACCCAGGTCGATCACCCAATCGGCGCAGCGGATGAAATCGACCTGATGCTCCACGACCACCACGGTATGCCCGGCTTCGCGCAAACGCACGAGCACTCGGAGGAGCCGGTCGATATCGGCCAGGTGCAGGCCGGTGGTCGGCTCATCGAGCAGGTAAAGGGCGCGGCCGGAAGCCGCCGTCTTCATGAGCTCTGCCCCGAGCTTTAGCCGTTGTGCCTCGCCGCCGGAAAGCGTGTTCGCGGCTTGCCCGAGGGCCACATAGCCGAGGCCCACCTCGACGAGGACATCGAGCTTCGGGGCAAGCGACGAAACCGCCCGGAAAAACGCTGCGGCGTCGGAGATCGACAGGGCGAGGACCTCGGCGATGGACCTGCCCTTGAAGGTGACTTCGAGGGTTTCGCGATTGAAGCGCTGGCCGCCGCACGCGTCGCACGTCACATACACGTCCGGCAGAAATTGCATTTCGACTTTCAACTGACCGTCGCCTCCGCACCGCTCACAGCGTCCGCCCGCGACATTGAAACTGAAGCGCGACGGGCCGAAGCCGCGGGCCCGCGCGGCCGGAAGCTGCGCGAAGAGATCGCGAATCGGTCCGAGGAGACCGGCAAATGTGGCGGGATTTGAGCGCGGGCTGCGTCCGATCGGCGCCTGGTCGACCACCACGACGCGTTCGAGCAAATTCGCACCTTCCAGCGCGCGGTGCGCCCCCGGCCGCTCGCGCGCATCGTGGAAGTGCCGGAAGAGCGCCCGCCGCAGGATGTCGTCCACCAGCGTTGACTTGCCGCTGCCCGAGACCCCGGTCACACACGTCAGCGTGCCGAGCGGAAAGCGGGCCTCGATGTTTTTGAGATTATTTTCGGTCGCGCCTTGCACGACGAGCCATCCCGCCGCGCGGGATGGGTTCCGGCGCTCCGGCGTGGTCAAGGTGCGGCGTCCGGAAAGGAAGGCGCCGGTGGGCGATTCGGGGACACGCTCGAGATCCGCCACGCTCCCCTGGGCGACGAGCCGGCCGCCTTCCGCGCCAGCGCCCGGACCGATCTCCACGAGATGATCGGCAGCCCGCATGGTGTCCTCGTCGTGCTCCACTACGACGAGCGTATTCCCGAGATCGCGCAGACGATGGAGCGTGGCGAGGAGCCGGCCGTGATCGCGCGGGTGCAGACCGATGCTGGGCTCGTCCAGCACATAGAGGACGCCGGAGAGTCCGCCGCCGATTTGGGTGGCCAGCCGCACCCTCTGCGCTTCCCCGCCCGAGAGCGTGGCGGCTTCGCGGTCGAGCGTGAGATATTCCAGCCCCACCTCGTGGAGGAAGGCCAGCCGTACGCGAACTTGCCGAAGTGGCTCCGCGACGATGACCGCCGCGAGCGGCGTGAGATCGAGGCGGTCCATGAAGGCATCCGCTTCCGTCACCGGAAGCGTGCAGATGCCGGGCAGATTTAGCGCCCGCCCCCCGCGATCGGCGAGCGTCACCGCGAGCGAGTCCGCGTTGAGCCGGGCGCCGTGGCAGACCGGGCACGGCTGGGGCGAAAGGTAGCGCCGGAGCCGCGTCTTGACGGCTTCGCTGGTCGCGTCGGCCCACCGGGCGGCGAGCTGCGCGATCAGCCCATCGAACGGGCCGGGCGCAGTTTTGCGAAATCCGATCTTCTCGTCGCCGGTTCCGTGCAGCACCGCATTTTGCAGGCCGGCGGGAAGGCGTTCGAAGGAGGTGTCGACCGCCGCGCCATAGTGCGCGGCGAGATCGCGGAGCTGCGCCTCGTAGAAGGGACGCATGCGCGGCGCCGCGTTTGCCCACGGCTCGATGGCTTGGGCAAGCGGGCGGGTGGGATCGGGCACGATCAGGTGCGGATCGGGCTCGAGTCGCGAGCCGAGCCCGTGACAGGCCGGACACGCGCCGTGCGGACTGTTGAAGTTGAAGTGGCGCGCGGTCGGCGCCGGACGGGTGTAGCCACTGACCGGATCCCGGAAGTCGGTGGAAAACGCGATCTCCTCCCACGGCGCCTCGGCTCCGGCTTGGTGAAGCGCGAGCAGGGAACCGGAACCCCAGCGCAGCGCCGTTTCCACGGAATCCGCGAGGCGCGCCCGCACATCGTGGCGCACGACGAGTCGATCGACGATGACGTCGATGGAATGGGGTTTGGTTTTCGCAAGCTTGGGCGCGGGGGAGGTCGCGAGATCGAGCAATTCGCCATCCACGCGCAGCCGGGTGAAGCCCTCGCGTCGGATGCGATCGAAGGCCTCTTCGTGCGTTCCCTTCGCCCGCCGCACCACTGGCGCGAGCAATTGCAGCCGCTCGCCGGCGGGGAGCGCGAGCAACCCGGAGACGATTTCGTCCGGCGTCTGGCGGCGCAAGGGTCGCCCAGTCGACGGGTCGTGCGGCAGGCCGGCTGCCGCAAAAATGAGGCGCAAGTAATCGTAAATTTCGGTCAGGGTTGCGATCGTCGTGCGCGGACTCGCGGAGGTGCCGCGCTGTTCCACGGCAATGGCCGGTGAGAGTCCCTCGATGCGATCGACATCGGGTTTTTCCAGGCGCTCAAGATGCTGGCGCGCGCTGGCGGAAAGGCTTTCCACGTAGCGCCGGCGGCCTTCCGCGTAGAGTGTGTCGAAGGCGAGCGAAGATTTCCCGGAGCCGCTCACCCCGGTGATGACCGTCAGGCGTCCGCGCGGCAAGTCGAGATCCAGGTTCTGCAAATTGTGCTGGCGGGCACCCCGTACCCGGATCCAACCCATCGGCGGGGTGAGCAGTTTTTTTCCCGACTCGGCGCGTTTATTGCTCAAGAGAAAGACAAGAACAAAACCACGATGCCCGGCGCCCCGCTACCCAAATACGATTTGCACGATCTCGAGACCGTCCGACCGATCATGATCATGAGCGGCCAGCCCAATCCTCCCCCCCCGGCGAATGAGGCGCCAACTTTCGAAGAATTGCACAAGCGGTTCCGCGAGTTCAAGCACGCGACGAATAACGCCCTCGCGATCGTCATGGCGCTTTCCGAAATGACGGCGCGCAACCCGGACCACGGCCGTCGGCTCGTGCAGGTGGTGGCGGAGAAGGGTCCACAGATTGTCGGGCAACTGCGCGAGTTGGATGAGTGGTTCCGCCAGCGGGCCGTCGCCAATGCAGCGAACGCGGAGAAGCAAAGCCCGCCCCTGCCAGGTTGAACTGAAGCAAACGCGGTCGCGCCCTAGCCTGAGGTCCGCGCGCCGGTAATCGCTTCGTACGCCTGCCGGTAACGGGCGGCGGTTCCTGCGAGTACGTCTTGGGGCAGTGGCGGCGCGGGCGGGGTCTTGTCCCACGGCTGCGTCTCCAGCCAGTCGCGGACGTACTGTTTGTCGAAGCTCGGCGGATTGGCGCCGGGCGCATAGGACTCCGCGGGCCAGAAACGCGAGGAATCCGGAGTCAGCACTTCGTCGATGAGCACGATGCTTCCGTCGGACCGGCGTCCGAATTCAAATTTTGTGTCGGCAATGATGATCCCGCGCTCCGCCGCGTGCGCGCGTCCCAGCGCGTAGATCGCGAGGCTTTCTGCACGCACGAACTCCGCGGCGTCATTCCCCAGCGTCGCGACGCATTGCGCCCACGAGATGTTTTCGTCATGCCCTTCCTGGGCTTTTGCGGCCGGCGTGAAAATGGGCGCGGGCAACGCCGAGGCCTGCGCGAGATTCCCGGGCAGGGCGACGCCGCAGACGCTTCCGTGCTCGCGGTATTCCTTCCAGCCCGAGCCGGCGAGATAGCCGCGCACGACGCATTCCACCGGCAGCGGTTCGGTGCGCTCGACAATCATCGCCCGGCCCGTGAGCAACTCCGCGTGCGGGGTCAGTGCGGCCGAAAACGTCGCGACGTCGGCCGTGACGAAATGATTCTCGATGCCGCGTGCCCGCAGCCACTCGAACCACCAGGCCGAGAGCTGCGTGAGGACCATGCCCTTGCCGGGAATGGGATCGCGCATGACCACGTCGAAAGCGGAAAGGCGGTCGGTGGCGACAAAGAGGAGGTGGCGGGCATCGAGCTCGAAAACTTCCCGCACCTTCCCGGATCGAAGTTTGCGCAGGCCGGGGAGATCGAGGGTAAGCATGACGAAGAAAAGCGACCGCGGACCATCCGCAGCGAAAGGTGAATGTCATCCCGGCGAGGATCTCGGGCCGCCGATTCATGGACGGCGGACAGTCCGAACGATCTCCCGTCGGGGTCCGCCAGCAGATCAGGCAAATTCCCCGCGAATGACGAACCCGCGCGTCAGCGAGCCGCCCGGCGCGATCTTCTGAATGCCGAGCTTGTCCTCGAAGGCGCGCTGCTCGTGGTGATCGGGCAGACCCCAGCAAGGCTCGAGGCAGACGAATTCGCCGCGGCCATCGCTCCAGATGGTGAGATAAGGGCATTCGTCGAGTTCGACCGTGACGCGCCGCCCCCCGGCAGGATCGTGCAGGGTCGACCATTTTGGACCGGTGGCGGGCAGTTCCACGAGATACGAGCCGGGCAATGTTTCCTTTGCAAAAGGGGCGGTGCCGCCGGCATGGGAGATCGGTTGAGTCTCGCCGGAAAGGAAATCCCCAGGCGCGATGTGGCGGCGGTACTCGCCCGGCGGGAGTTCGATGCTGCAGGCCTCGAGCGAACCGATGGCAAAGCCCGGATGCAGGCCAAAGCCGACGTGGGCTATAAGTTCCTTCTCCCGATTCTCGAAGGCGAAGGTGGTGCGCCAGCCGCCGTCGGGTTCGAGCGCATAGGACAGCGTGAGGACGACGTCGAGCGGGTATTCCGCTGGGGTGAAAACGCCGGGTTCAACGCGGTAAATCAGCGCATTACCTTCGCAGCGCGGCGCGCCCAGTTGCTTGCGGCGCATGAAGCCGTGATTGCCATCCTTGAGTTCCTGCCCGCGATAGACCGTTCGGCCGCCTTTCAGCCGGTGAATGAAATAGCCCATCACCGTCGCGTGGTTGGCCCAGCCGGCGGCGGGCGCGGTGAGCAGCCCATCGCGATGCAGGAATCCGAGCCACGAGCCGTCGGGCCGGCGGCGGGCATAACTCACCGGCTCGGCTCCCAGCCGTGAGACAGAGAGGCGAGTGCCGGTGGATTCGTCGGTGACGGTGTCGAGCGTGGCGCCGTCGCGGGTGAGAGTTTCGAAGGTCATGTTCTCATCTTGAGAGAATTGTCGGCACGAGGGAAGCCCGTCGTTTCACGGCCCAATGATGACTCACGGCGCAATTCGCGCGAGTTGTCGCCGACGATTCGCAGTGATAACGTGCCTACCATGAAACGGATTCTCGCCGCTTTCACGCTCGTGCTCGCGTGCGCTCTGCTCGCGCCCCGGTTGGAGGCATGCCGTTTTTGCCGTTCGGGTCCGGACATGGACCGCTACGGCGTGAGCGATCCGATGAACGGATTTTCTCCCGACGCCGTCATCGAGCAATTCCGCGAAGAGGCGCCCGCCCCGGTGCCAAAGCCGGGGGAGCTGGTGACGACGCGAGCTGCCCTGGCCGAAGCCGCCGCTTCGGCGACGCCGCAGCCCGGTGCCCCCGCTGCGCCGGTCGCGGCAAACTCCTATCGCGCACGCCTCTTGCAGGTGAGCGCCACCGCCCCGGCGGCCCCGCTGCCCGTCGCGCCTCCCCGCGTGCTGGAGAGCCGCACGGTCGCGCCGCTCAGCGACTGGACAGCCCGCGCCTTGGATGCCTCACTGCTCGCGGGCATCGTCGGGTTGGGATACTTTTTCCGCCGCGGCCCGCGCCGCGCGTCGTCGGTCTGATCGGCATGGAGATCCCGCGTTTTTCCGTCTACGTGAAGCCCGGGTGCCCTTGGTGTGTGGAGGGCGTGGATTGGTTGAACGAACGCGGCTACGCCTTCGAGGAGATCGACGTGTATTCGGATCGCGCCGCCTTTGCCAAAATGCAGCATTTGAGCGGGCAAACGAGGTGCCCCACGCTTACGGCCAACGGGAAAATGCTGTCGGATTTCGATACCGGGCAGCTCGAAAAGTTCCTGCGCGAAAACGGCTGGCTGAAGGCCGCGTGACCGGCCGACAGCCGCGGGGGGTTTTCAGGCTGAGCGCTTGCCGTTGGATTTCTTCGGCAGAAAAAGCTCCCAGTCGCGGATGCCGTGCGAATTGCGCAGGGCCCAGGTGACGGGCATTTCGGGCGGCGGCTTCGGGACGTTGAGCAGCGTCAGGCCGGCCTCTTGGGGAAGTTTGTCGCCCTTTCGCCCGTTCACGTGCTTGGCGGACCACACGCAGTTTTCCCACGAAGTGTCGCCCCCGCGCGAGCGCGGCAGAACGTGATCGATGCTGCCTTCGCCGGGCGCGAGCACGCTGCCGGTGTACTGGCAGCGGTTGCCGTCCCGCTCGCGGATCGAGCGCGCGCTGAGCTTGGGACGTTTGCGCGGCACCTTGTCGTAGCGGGCGAGCACCAGCACGGTGGGCACGCGGATCAGCCCGCGTGGGGTCCCGATCGCGGCGTCCCAATCCCGCACGTCGAGTTCGAGCCATTCGTCCCACTTCACGGGGCGCATGCCCATCTCGGGATCGATATCGAGGCCGGTCGCATTGCCGGTGGCCATCTGGCAAAACGCCTCCGCCGGCGTCCGAATGTTTACGGCCTGCCAGTTTCGGTTGAGAACCAGCACGACGGGCCGGTCGAGGATTCCATTGACCGCGGCGTAGTTGTGCGCGCGCTGATCTGGGGAGCAGTAAGTTTCCTTTTTCTCCATTTGCTTCGGGTGACAGTATTCCTGCGAAGCCGGAAGGCTTCGACCCGAGATGCCGACAGACCGGATACCCGAGTCGGACGGCGAATTATCACGCTCGGAAGGGAAAGACAAGGGACGACCGGGGGATTGACACTCGCGCGGGGCCGCAAAGATACAGGTTGGGCGCGCTCCGGGAGAAGCGTGACGAATTCTTAACCCTTCGCCTTGCCGCATCGCGAGGGTCTACTGCCGGTCAGGGAAAAGCGATGTCACCGCGCCGCTCCGATTGGGCATTGCGGAACGAGCCCGCCTTTGTCTACGCTGCCGCTTCGCTTTCACCCGGCCTGTTCGCCG
This sequence comes from Chthoniobacterales bacterium, assembly GCA_038226705.1. Classification (GTDB taxonomy): domain Bacteria; phylum Verrucomicrobiota; class Verrucomicrobiia; order Chthoniobacterales; family SZAS-18; genus SZAS-18. The sequence goes on from JBBRQH010000063.1 coordinate 14,197, forward strand.
TCGCTCCCTGGACTCTGCCATTCTTCCCATGTCGCTCAACCACCCGCCCAAACGCACGAAAATTGTCGCCACGCTCGGACCTGCCTCGGATGACGAGCAAGTTCTTCGCGAAATGATCCGCGCCGGACTGGACGTCGTGCGCGTGAATTTCTCGCACGCCCAGCCGGAGGCGACTCTCGCCACCGTGGGCCGGGTGCGCGCCGCCGCGGAATCGCTGGGCGAACCCATCGCAATTCTGGGCGATCTGCGTGGTCCGCGCATTCGCGTCGGCGAGATGCAAAACGGCAAGATCGATATCGCCACCGGTGCCGCCATCATCCTCACGCCCGAAAATGTGGTCGGCACGCCGGAGCGGATTGGCGTCTCCTTCGCCGGCCTGGTCAAGGACGTGCAACTTGGCGGACGCATCTTGCTCGATGACGGGAACCTGGTGCTGACGGTCGAACGCGTCTCCGAGGACCACGAGATCCACTGCCTCGTGACGCGCGGGGGCACTCTTTCCAGCCGGCGCGGCATCAATCTGCCGGGGCAACGGGTGAGCTTGCCCGCAATCACGGACAAGGACTTGATCGATCTCGACCTGGCCGTGGCGCACGGCTTCGATTTTCTCGCGCTCTCGTTTGTGCAGTCAGCCGACGATGTGCGCCTCTTGAAAAGCGAACTGCACAAACGGCACGCCGATATCCCCGTGATTTCCAAGATCGAGACCAAGGCGGCCCTCGATGACATCGAGGCAATCGCGGAAGAATCCTATGGCGTGATGGTCGCACGCGGGGATTTGGCGCTGGAGTTGAGCGCCCAGGACGTGCCGATTGCGCAAAAGCGCATCATCGCCGCCTGCCGGAAGCGCGCCCGCCCTGTCATCACGGCCACGCAGATGCTTGAATCGATGACCACTTCTCCGAAGCCCACGCGGGCGGAAGCGGCGGACGTGGCGAATGCGATCTTCGACGGCACCGATGCCGTGATGCTCTCGGGCGAATCGGCGATCGGAAAATATCCTGTCGAGACCATCGCTACCATGAGCGCCATCGCGCACCGCGCGGAACAGGCTTGGATCAACGGCGAGGTGCCGCCACCGCCCGACTCGCCGCTCGGCGGTGCGCTCGAGGATATCGTCGCGCATGCCGCGACCATGATGGCGTGTTCCCTGAACTGTGCCGCCATCCTGAGCTACACCATGTCCGGTGGCACCCCGCGGCGCGTCTCCTGCCATCGGCCGCCCAATCCCATCCTCGCCCTTTGCTCCCAGCCCGCCATTCGCCGGCGTCTGGCACTCACTTGGGGAGTAGAGAGCACACTGGTCGAGAGCATTCGCGGCACCGCGCACATGGTCGAGCTCGCCTGCGAGCACGCGCGCCGGGATCTCGGGCTCAAGCCAGGCGACCTGATCACGATCATCGCGGGAACGCCGTATCAGGTCAGCGGCACGACGAACCTGATCAAAGTCGAGCGGATCCCGGAGGCCGACACGGCGCCGCGCGAACTTTAGCCTGCGCTACGGGGGCTCGGCCTCTCGTTCACGAGGGGCCGGGAAGAAGGGTGGGTGGCTGACGGGGCTCGAACCCGCAACGGCCAGAATCACAATCTGGTACTCTACCATTGAGCTACAGCCACCATTGCAGAGCGAGGAGGTTCGCATGAGCTGCCGCCGGTGCAAACAGGTTTTGCGTCCGGGCTGAGGGCCGGATTCTCCTATACCGGGACGCGACCGGGGCGGAAAACCGGTTTCCGGCGCGCTGGGGTGCCTTGAAATAATCTACCAGGTGGGCCCGGGCCGCGACGGACATTGAGCGGCTATGGAGGTCGGGCAAGAATGATCGCATGTCTCGCGCTGAGCCGAACCCGGACGATTTTACCACCGCGCGTCTGCGCGCCGAACGCCTGCGCTGGGATCATTTTGGAGACTTGCGGGTGCTGCACGGAAACGAAGAGGCCATGGCTCCGCTCGGCGGCGCCTTGCCGGGGGAGCGCAGTGCGCAGGCCCTGGAGAGCGACCTCACGCAGTGGCACGACGCGGGGTTTGGCCGGTGGATGTTCTACACGGGCGGGGACGGCCAGTTTGTCGGCCGTTGCGGCGTGCAACTCGCCACGATTGAAGGGGCCGCCGAGATCGAGTTGCTCTACGCCTTGTGCCCGCCTTTTTGGGGCGTTGGGTACGCCGTCGAGATGGCGGTGGCGGTGCGGGACTGGATGTTCGAGCGCGACCCGTTTCTGCGGTCACTCGCCGCCACCGTAAAGCCCGCCAACGTGCGCTCCCAGCGGGTGCTCGAGAAGAGCGGTTTTCAATTCGAGCGGAAGGTGTCGTATTTCGGCGAGCCGCATCTGCTTTATCGCGTTGCGCGCGCGGGGCGGGGCCAGGCTTGAGAAATAAGGCAGGTCAGACCTCGGTCGGATCATACCGATCGACGATCTTGCCGAGCAACTGCACGCCCACCCAAGCTTCGACGGTCACCATGATCCCGGCGATGGAGATGCTGCTGATGGCCGCGAGGGAGATCCCCGTAAAGGTGTAGGCGACAAACCCCACCGCGGAGGCCGCCAGCACGACAGGAAAGAGCGCGAGGAGAACAAACAGCAGCTGACCGAAAAACGAAACGACGCGCAGGCCGGTCGCTTCGAACGACGCCCCTTCGCCAGGTCGGAACCAGCCCGGGAAAAGAAGCGGCGCCGCGGTCGGGACGAGGCTGAGCAGCAGATTCAGCGCGGGCAGGAACAGTGCCCCAACAAAGATGGCGGCGAGTCCGCCCATTTTGTAGTTCGCCAGGATTCGCCCGACGTCCGACACACAAAGCGAAAGCGCGACCCATTGCAGCGCCGTGGCATGGAGCGCCGGCCCGAGGAGATGCCCGAGCACGAACTGGAAGCCAGGCACCGGATACGTCTTGATGACTTCGGCCGCGCCCATTTCCCGCTGGACGGACTGCGCCGCGAGGGCGGCGAAAATGATCAATGACACCCACAGCCCCATCGTGCCGATGGTCGACAGGATGGGCGAAGCCACCGAGGCGTAGCGGGAATGCGTCAAGGCCGTTGCGATGCCGAGCACCGCCAGCACGATCCAGGCGGTACGGCGCAGCGCGCGGCGCCCACCCATTTGCAGAAAATGCTTCCAGACGAAAGCGAGCGGTACCCACCCCATTGGCGCCAAGGCGAACAACGGCTCGCGCGCATCGGTGGCCGGCGGCTTGATCCGCTTGCGGCCTTCGCGCACGGCCTGCTGGAGCGCCGCGCGGCGTTGCGAGAGCGCGATGGAGGCTTCCTCGAAGGCGACATCGGAACGCGTGACCCAGAAATAGTGCGCTGCAAGAACCAGAAGGGCGGGTCCCACGGCGGCCGCGAAGCCGAGCGCATCGAGTGCAAAGGAGGGCCGCAGCATCAGCTTGAAGGGCCAGAGCAGCCACGGCGCCGGACCGCTCTGCACGAATTCCCCCAAGTAACGAAAGAGGACCCCGGCCGTGGTCAGAGCGCGCAACTCCGGGGCCGGCGGGAGGGCGGCATGCCAGGCGGCGAGCCCGGCCAGGATGACCGCCACCACCGCGAGGCCGAGCAGGCGGCGCTTCGTCGTGGAAAGACCGCGCTCATAGAGGCGCGTGAGCGCGAAGGAGGCGCCCAGGCGATGCATCTGCAGGAGCGAGAGGAGGAGCCACCACCCGAGCACATGAATCCAGGCCGCGGAGCCATCGTGGAGCATGCGTCCCCGCAGAAAGCCGAAGAGGAGCGCGAGAAAGAGCAAGCCGAGCTGCGACTTGAGCAGCTTGAAGCGGATGAGCGTGCTGCGGCTGACCGGTCCAGGCAGAAGGAAGGCCATCTCGGCCTCCGTGAAGGCCAGGGCCGCGCGGGAGGCCGGAAAAATCCAGGCGCCGAAAAGCACGACCAGGAGAAGCAGGAGCGACGCAAGGTCGAGCACGAGTTCCGGCGGAAGATTCCAATCCGCCGCGGAGCTTCGTCCGCCGAGCGCCCGGGTGGCGCGCGAGGCGAAGGCCTGCCGGTAAAAGACGCTGTAGAAGTAGAAACCGCCGACAATCGTCCCGAGCAGATACTTGGGGTTCTTGAGCCGGCGCAGGCGCGCCAGCACCGCGTTCCAGGTCGAGCGCGTCAGCAGGAAGACGAGAGCGGAATTCATCGTCAGCGGGTTCGTCTTTCTTCCGACCGTGAAGCCAGTCCTGCGTGCCGCGGCTTCCGACGCCGGCGCGCGCGGCGCTTCACGTGCCGGCGTCCTCCCCGACCAGTCGGATGAAGATATCCTCCAAACTGGCTTGCCCCTGGCCATTGCTGCTCACGACGCTGTGTTCGGCGCGGATCTCCGCCAGCGTCCCGTGGGCGATCTTCATGCCGCGTTTTACGATGAGCACATGCGAGCACAGTTCCTCGAGCAGGTGCAGGAGGTGCGAACTGATGATAATGGCCACTCCCGCGCGGGCCTGGGCGGCGATCAATTCCTTGGTGCGCCGGATCGCCAGCGGATCGAGTCCGGTGAGCGGCTCGTCGAAAAACATCACGCGTGGCTGATGCAGAAAGCCGCAGGCCAGGGCAACCTTCTGCTTCATGCCGCGCGAGAGCTCGGCCGGAAGCTTTCCGGCCTTGTCCGCCATCTCGAGCTGCGCGAGCAATTCCCGGCCACGGGTGGGCGCGTCCGGCACCTGGTAAAGCCGCGCCATGAATTCAAGGTGCTGCCAGACGGTGAGGTGCTCGAAGAGCTTGGGTTCATCCGGGAAAAAGGCCAGCGTACGCTTCCCGGCGACTGGCTCCTTCTGCATGTCGTGGCCCGCGATGCGAATCGTGCCACGGGTGGCCGGAATGATCCCCGAAAGGCAGCGCAGCGTGGTCGTTTTCCCGGCCCCGTTCGGGCCCACGAGCCCAAGCACTTCCCCGGCTTCCACCCGGAAGGAAAGGTCGCTCACCGCGGCGAAATCCCCGTACAACTTCGTCAGCGCCTCGACTTCGATCATTCGAGGGAACGCTACGTGGGGCGGGGAGATGCCGCAACGCGCGGAGTTTGCGTTCCGGTCCTGTTCCGGCGTGCACTCGAATGAGCTCGGAACCGGGCATGGCCGCCCGACGGATGGCCTGTGCCTCTGTGCCTAGGCGTGAAACCGCGGCTAATCCTCGATTAACCGGACTCGATCACCGAGAGGCCTGACCCGTTGGCGGACCAAGCCGAATGCGCCACCGTCCCGGCGAGGCGATTCGAGGTGCGCGGACAAACCCCGCAAGGTCGCGGACGCAGTTGGCTCGGTCGCCGAGGAGGCGGAGTGCCTCAGGCAGGCAGTTCACTTTCTCGCCGACGTAGCTCGAAAGGCAGTGGCATTTCCCCATTGGTTGGTGATCGGTGATGGTGATCGGTGGGCCCGTCCGTTGCCGAATTCCGCAAGGTTGGCACGCGAGGCCGGTGGTTTTTGGCTTCCGTTCCGCTGCCGCAATCGGCCACGCTAATCTTCCGTCCGTCTTCCTACTCCCCACTCCTATGTTTCCCACGCGTCTCCTTTTCACCCTCGCAATTCTGTTTGTCCCGCTGATCGCGCTGGCCCAAAAGGACGCGCCGCCCGTCGGGGCGGTCTCGGCCGAGGATCGCGCCCGCGCGGTGAAGTACTTCGAGGACACGCGGGCTGCGTTTCTCGCGGCAATCAAGCCGCTGAGCGAAGCGCAGTGGAAGTTCAAGCAGGCGCCGGACCGGTGGTCGGTCGCGGAAACGGCCGAGCACATCACTGCGGTGGAGGAGGCGCTGTTCGGTCTGGTCACCACGCAGGTGATGAAGACACCGCTGGCCGAGCCAGCCAAACCGGCCGACGCAAAGGCCAAGGATGAAATGGTCGTGAAGGGCGTCAGTTCGCGCGACACCAAGGTGAAGGCGCCCGAGGCATTCCAGCCGACGGGCCGTTACCCCAGTCGCGAAGTGCTGCTGAGTACCTTCGAGGAGGGCCGAAGCAAGGTGATCGATTACATGAGAAGCTCGAGCGAGCCGATGCGGGCGCATTTCATGGACAGCCCAGTGATCAAGGCGATGGACGGCTACCAGTGGATGCTTTTCCTCGCCGCCCATTCCGAGCGCCACACCAAGCAGATTCTCGAGGTGAAGGCAGATCCGGCGTTTCCGAGGAGCTGAGCGTGGCGCGGTCGGCGGTGACGAGTGGCCTGCGAAAGCTGGGTGTTTCGCGCTCGCAAGAGCGATTTTCCGCTGCGCTGCGTCCGCAGATCACCGACCCACTTCCGCGCTAACTAGGCCGGCAGCCGGACCGTGAATTTCGCCCCGCCCTTGGACCCTTTGCCGGCGGCAATGATAGTGCCGCCGTGCGCTTCGACGATCGCCTGGCAAATCGAGAGCCCGAGTCCGCCGCGACCTTTCCCGCCGCCGGTGCGCGACGGATCGCCCCGGTAGAAGCGCCCGAAGACGTGGGGAATGTCCGTCTCGGAAAGACCGGGACCGTCGTCGCTGACTTCGAGGATCGCGTGCCCGCCTTCGCTTCCGGTGGCCAGCGCGACCGTTCCTTCCACCCGCCCATGCTGGACGGCGTTGGTCAGGAGATTGGCCGCCACCTGCCCGAGCCGGGCGGGGGCGGCGGTGCAGGTGGCGGGCTGGAGGTCGAGGGTGAGGGTGACGTGGCGCTCGGCGAGCAGCGGTTGGAGCAGTTCGGCGGCCTCGGCGGCAATCGCCGCCAGATCGCAGGGGACGCGCTGGAGTTCCTCCTTGCCCGCATCGAAGCGCGCCAGCTCGAGCAGCGATTCGATCAACTGCCTCATCCGGCGGGCGGCGCGCTGGACGGTGGCGATCGATTCCCGGTATTCCTCCGGCGTCCGATCCCGCGTGAGCGTGGTCTGGGCTTGCGTAAGGATGACGCTCACCGGGGTGCGCAATTCGTGGGCGGCATCCGAGGTAAAGCGGACTTGCTGGGCGAACGCGGCTTCCAGGCGCGCGAAAGTGGCATTCAAGACCCGCGCGAGCTCGCCCAACTCACTGCTTTGGTCGGCGGTTTGAATGCGTTGGGTGAGATCGCCGGAAGCGAGGCGCGCTGCTGCGGCACTGATGTCCTTGATCGGTCGAATCGCCCGCGAGGCGATCCACCAGCCGCCGAGCAGCCCGAGGAACGCAATGCCTGCCGCGCTTCCACCCAGGGTTACGGCGAGCTGGCGCAACTCCGCGGCATCCTCCGCCATGGCCCGGCCCACCAGCACGCAGTCGCCGGTGGCGAGAAACGCAAAGGCCTCGCGCTGGCCGCCACGAAGCCGCGGGCTCGCCTCGCCGGATTCGGGTCGGGGAATCGGCCCCAGTCCCGGCTCGGATTGCGAATGCACGCGACCGTCCCGCAGCCAGACGACGAAGTGAAACACCCGTCCGCCCGCCCGGCCGAGGAACTCGCGCTGCGCCTCCGTGAGATCGAGGATTCGACGTGGCGGCCCCGGCGGTCCGCCCGGCCCCGGCGGTCCGCCCGGTCCCGGGGGTCCGCCCGGCCCCGGCGCGCCCCGCAGCCCGGCGGCGAGAAGGGAAACGCGCTGGAGCAGTTCGCCATCCGTTTGGCGCTGCTGGCGGGCCGCTTCCAAGGCGTAGGCGACAGCGGCGAAGGCAGTCACGAGGAGGACGAGAATGCCGCCATACCACGCCTGCAGGCGCCAGCGGATCGAGCGGAAGATCATGCGATGGGTTTCAGGCCTCGATGCAGTAGCCGTGGCCGCGGCGGGTGGCGATCAGCTCGTGCCCCAGCTTCTTCCGGAGGTTGGAGACATGAACGTCGAGGAGGTTCGAGAGCGTGTCGTCGTTCTCATCGAACAAATGGTCGTAGAGCACCGTGCGCGTCACGACCTCGCCGCGGTGGAGGGCGAGGTATTCGAGCAGCGCATATTCGCGGGCGGTGAGCGGAACGCGCATTCCGGACGAGGTCACGACCCGCGCGGCGAGATCGATTTGGACCGGACCAAGGTCGAGGATCGAGCGCGCCACGTTCGCGCTGCGCCGGATCAGGGCGCGAAGCCGGGCGAAGAGCTCCTCGAGCTCGAACGGTTTCATCAGGTAGTCGTCCGCGCCGGCATCCAGCCCGCGCACGCGATCAGACGTCGCATCGCGCGCGGTCAGCAACAATACCGGCGTCCGTTTCCGCACGCGCAGCCGCGAGAGCAGCGTCCAGCCATCGACTCGGGGCAGCATGACGTCGAGCACGATCGCGTCGTATTCCCACGTCAGCGCCTTGTGCAGCCCCTCTTCCCCGTCTTCCGCCGTGTCCACGGCATAGCCCTCCTCGCGCAGCGCCTGACGGACGCTGCGGAGTAGATCCGGCTCATCTTCGACGATCAGCACGCGCATAGAGTCAGGTTCTATCCGCGGACCTTAAGGAAAGATGAAGCCGGAACTGCGGGCGAAATTTAAAAAATGCTGCCCCCTTCATCTTTGCTTAAGGCGGCGCGCGGCAATCTCCGCCCATGCCTGCCCGCCTCACCTTTCTTCCTGCCTGCTTGCTGGTGCTCGCTCCTCTCTCGGCGCTGCGCGCGGCCGAGCCTCTCCTGGGTTCGTGGATGACCGCGAACTCCGGCCAGTACGCCCGCATTCGCGCCACCAACGGCGCCACGCCGGTCAGCGTCTGGACCGGCCAGACGCTCCCCGTGTACGCGGACCTTCAGCAGATCGACTATTCGGCAACGTTTGTGTACGTCCGCGCCTCGGGGCTGGGCAGTCACGTGATGGGGCCGTGGTATGCGAATGCCGCCCAGACGCAGGAGTTCATGAACAAGCCGAACAATCAGAATCGCATCGTGCGCATTCCCCGCACGCCGCAGGTCGCGCCCACCAAGGTGAATACAGGCCTCGGCGTCATGGGCGTCTATGTGAATGGAAGCGGCGTGTACAACATGCTCGATGCCTTCTCCTACAGCAGCACGACCGGCGCGGATGCCGGGATGGGCGGCGGCGGCGGAGTCTGGAATCGCGACGCGCTCATCGGCGAAGCGGTCACCTTCGACCGGAACAATGCCCACCAGCCCGGGAACGGCGACTATCACGCGCACGTCAATCCGCTCGCTTTGCGCTCTCAGCTCAACGATCACGTCACCTTCGACGCGAGCTCCGGCGTTTACACCGAGTCGGCCGCCGCGCCGGCGCATTCTCCGATCCTCGGCTGGTCCTTCGACGGCTACCCGATCTACGGCCCGTACGGCTACTCGGACCCGATGAACGCGGGCTCCACGGTGGCCCGGCTCAATTCGGGCTACGTGAAACGGAACGGCCAGTTCGGCACCACGAACCTCGCCAGCACCGGCCGCACGACGCTCCCGCTCTGGGCGCAGATCGCGCAAAATCGGACGACGCTCACGACCGCCCAAGACGGGCCCGTCACGACCAAGCCGGCGGACACGCAGGGCATCAGCTACGACATCGGCCGCTACGCGGAGGACTGGGATTTCCTCGGCGATCTGCCGCCGGCCAGCACGGTCGGAGCCAGTTGGGACCTCGATCGCTACAATGGGCGCAATTGCGTGACGCCGGAATTTCCGGGCGGTACGTATGCCTACTTCACCACCATCACTTCCCTCGGCACGCCGGCGTTCCCGTATCTCATTGGGCGCCAGTACAACGGAGTCGTGGCGGGCGGGCGGGTGACTTCGATTTCCGAAACGGTCACGAACTATTTCACCGGCGGGAAAAATTCGACGCTCACCCTCCACCCGCCCGTCGTGGCCGCCGGCGCGGCCGATGTTACGCTCATCTGGAGCAGCGTGGAGGGTGGCACCTACGTGCTCGCCAGCTCGAATGACCTTCAGGCCTTCAGCAACGCCGCGCCGGTCACGGCCACGGGCGTGATTACGCAGGCGACGGACACGGGCGGCGGCTTGAATGCGACCCGCTTCTACAAGGTCACGCGGACCGCGATCGCCAACTCCTCGAACTGAGGTTCTCCAATGTACCACACTATCCTCTTGATCGCGCTGGCCGCAGGCGGGCTGGTCCTCTTCGGGGCCGGAGCGGCGGAGTTGCGGGTCGAGATCGTGCCGCAGTGGGCGGGCGAAACGCTGACTTTCGATGCGGCGCCAGCGGCCGGTCGGCCGTCGATCAACCGGCTCGATTTCCTCGTCTCCGAAGTCGCCCTCCGCGACGCGGCGGGGATCTGGTCGGAGGCGCGCGAGTTCTTTGCCGTCATCAAGGCGCGCGACGGTCAGCTCGTCTGGACCCTGCCGGCGGTCGGGGAGGCCCGCTACACGGCGGTGCGCTTCGCGGTGGGTCTCGCCCCGGCGCTGAATGCCCGCGATCCCGCCAGCTTCGCGCCCACGCATCCGCTGCATCCGGCCGTCAACGGCCTGCATTGGGGCGGGACCAGCGGCTACGTCTTCCTCGCCTTGGAAGGGCACTGGCGCCCGGCGGAGGGAGCGACGCGCGGATTTTCCTATCACCTCGCGGGACCGGAGCTGCCGATGCAGGTGGAACTCGCGCTCCCCGCAGTCGCGGGGGTGGCTCAGGTCGCGCTCGACGTCGCCACGCTTTTCCGCGGCGTCTCGCTCGTCGAGGCGACGCAATCGACCCACTCGCGCGCGGGCGATCCGCTCGCCGCCCTGCTCCGGCGAAACGTGGTCAGTGCCTTCGTCTCGCCCGCCGGTGCGCCCGCCCGCTTCCTCCCGGCAGTGGCTCGCGCTGCGCCATCCGCCTCGCCCCGCATCATTGCGGCGGGTGCGACGCCGTATCGATTCAGCTATCCGGCGTATTTCCCGCAGCCGGCGCTCCCGACCGACAATCCGTTGACGGAACCTGGGGTGGAACTCGGGCGCGCGCTGTACTTCGACCGCCGGCTTTCCGGAGCGGGGAATCAGTCCTGCGCGACGTGCCATCGGCCCGAGCACGGCTTCATCGATCCGCAGCGGCGTTTCAGTCGCGGTTCGAACGGCGCCGTCGGCACGCGGAATTCCATGCCGCTGACAAACCTGGCCTGGAATCCCACCTTCTTTTGGGACGGGCGCGCCGCCAGCCTGCGGCAGCAGGTGCTGCAGCCGCTCGAGAATCCGGCCGAGATGAATGCGCGCCTGCCGACGGTGGTCGGATTCCTCCGCGGCGACGCCGGCTATCGGGAGCGCTTCGCTGCCGCCTTTGGCAGCGCGGAGATCAATGCCGATTTGCTCGCCCGGGCGCTGGAGCAATTTCTGCTCACCTTGGTGGCAGGCGACACCAAGCTCGACCGCACGGTGCGCGACGGCATCGTGCTCTCGGAGGAGGAACAGCGCGGGTTCGAGCTCTTCCAGACCGAATACGATCCCCGCCGCGGCTTGTTCGGGGCCGATTGCTTCCACTGCCACGGCGGCGCGCTCTTTCGCAGCCAGACCTTCGCGAACAACGGCCTCGACGCGGTGCCCGCCGATTGGGGCCGCGCGCTCGTCACCGGGCTGGCGGCGGATCGGGGGAAGTTCGCCGTGCCCTCGCTGCGCAATGTCGCGCGCACCGCGCCCTACATGCACGACGGCCGTTTCCACACGCTCGAGGAGGTCGTCGCACACTACGCCAGCGGGGTGCAGCGGAGCGCGACGCTGGATCCGAATCTCGCCAAGCATCCCGACGGCGGCGTGCCGCTTTCCGCCGAGGACCAGCGCGCGCTGGTCGCATTTCTCCGCACCCTGACCGACGACACCCCGCCCCCGCGCCCAGCCCAACCCGGACCACGTGAGCTCGGTCCGCGGCCGTTTGCTCCGCCGCCGGGCGAACTCCGGGCCGCTCGCGGGCGCTTCCCCGATCGCCCACTTGGGCACCTTCCGCCGCCTCCACCCGAACTCACCCGATGAAAGCCCACCTGCAACTCCTGCTCGCGTTTGCCCTGAGTGTCGGTCCGAATCTCGCGCCGGGTGCAACCGACACGGTTTCAGACGTCGTCGCGCTTCGCCGCACGGCCGACTCGGGCCGATTCATCAATCTCTCCACCCGGCTGCTCATCGGCACCGGCGATCGCGTCGGGATTGCCGGATTCGCCATCCGCGGAGGGGCGAAGCGGGTTATCGTCCGCGCGACCGGACCCAGTTTGACGGCCTTCGGCGTGGCTGGGGCGCTGGCCGATCCAACGCTGGAGCTCTTCGATGCGGCCGGGAGGTCGCTCGCCACGAACAATGACTGGGCGGCCACGCAACAGGCCGAGATCATCGCCAGTGGATTCGCGCCGACCCATTCGGCTGAGAGTGCGATCGTGGCGGTGCTCGGGGAGGGCACCTACACCGCGGTGGTGCGCGGGACCGGCAGTGCGACCGGCGTCGCGCTGGTCGAGGTCTATGACCTCGATTCCGTTTCGAGCGCATCGCGCCTCGTCAATCTCTCGACCCGCGGTCAGGTGCAGGCCGGTGACAACGTGATGATCGCGGGTTTTGTCATCGGCGGCAGCGGCGCGAGGCGGGTGATCATTCGCGGCCTCGCGCCTTCGTTGTCGCGCTACGGGGTCACCGGCGTTCTGGCCGATCCGCAGGTGCGCCTCGTCGCAGGAAACAGCGAATTGGCCACGAACGATGACTGGCACACCCTCTCTTCGCCGCGTCTGATCGCTGCTGGGCTCGAGCCCAGCGTCAATGCTGAGTCGGCACTCGTCGTGGTGCTCGACCCCGGCGAATACACCGCGATTGTCAGCGGAGTCGGCGGGACCGGTGGGAATGCCCTCGTCGAACTCTACGACGATCTTTGAGTGCGGGTCGGTAGGATGATCGCGTCGCGCGTGCCATGCGGCGCGGAAAAGGGGGTCGAGCGCGGAAAAGGGGTCCTCCAGACTACCGCCCGGCCATCTCAAATTGACCGGTCGGCTCCGCGACCGTGGCCACTTCGGCGAGGTATTTCCCCGGCTCCTCGAACTGCGGCCAGTGGCCCGAGCGCTCGAACCAGACCCAGCGCTTCCCCGCGGGCGCCTCGAGCTGGGCAAAGAAACGCTCGGCCACGAGCGGCGACAGCAAGACGTCGTGCCGGCCCTGCAGGAATGTGACGGGCACTTCCAGCCGCGCCACGAGCGCGAAGAGATTCACCTGATACAGGCGCTGGCGAAAAAAGGCGCCGACCCACCGGATGAAGCCCAGGGGGATGCGCAACAGGTCGCACCACCCGTAAGCCGGTGACCTCAACACGAGCTCGAGAAAGCGGGTCGGCGGCACGGCCCGGAACCGACCGCGTGCCATCTTTCGCGCCGCCCCGTCGAGGAGCTTGAACTGCCGGTAGGTCGTATACGGTGCGGCGCGAAACTCTCTCAGGTCTCGCAGCACGGTCGCGTCTTCCGCGTCTCGCGCGCACTGCAGCGCCAGGCGATACCGCTCTTCTTCGGAGGCCATCAGGCTGCCGATCTGCCCGACGCCGGTATAGGAAAGGAAGCACGCGGGAAACCGGGCGACGGCCAGCGTAGCGGCCACCGTGCCCCACGAATGCGCCAGCAGATGCACGCGTTCCACGCCCCGGTCCCGACGCAGCCAGGCGACGAGTTCCAGCAAATCGCTCACCACTTCCTCGATTCCGAGCGGGGTGGCCCGCCAGCGGAAAGATTTTCCGCTTCCCCGCTGATCCCAGTGCACCACCACGAAGCGCGTCTCGAGCGCCGAGTGCGCGTGTCCAAAGGGCATCGCGGGATATCCGGGACCTCCGTGCACGACCAACAGGACGGGATTCTTCGCATCGTCACCGCGGAGTTGCACCCACTGTTCCTGGCCGCCCAGCCGCAGCCGCATCAGGCACTCGAGTCCGCCGGGTGGCACGCGCGTCCGCCGACGCACCCGCTCCTGCGCCCGCCGCCGCACCCACTGGAGCAAAGACATGGCCCCGGCCAAAACCAGAAGCACGCACGCCGCCCCATTCATCGGCCAGGTTCTGCTGCGGCCAGAACGGACTCGGCGGCGGGCTCGCCTGGAATGACACGCCCGGCCTGATCCCGGATGCGCTCCTCGTAAATCGCCGACCAGCGTCCCTGATTCATTGCGCACATGGGCACCGTCTCCCACTCCCCGGTGGCACGGTTGTGGATCGACCCTTTGAAGACGCAGGCCTCGAGGCGGGCTTTGACCACGGGATCGCGGTCCGCCCGCGCCACCTGGGCTGCGTCCATAAAGTTGTGTGTGCCGATGTTTATGGTGTGCGCGCAGCCAGAGAGGAGATCGCGCAGTTGCCCGCCCGGCAAAGTTCCGTTCTGCACGAGCACGAGCAGGCGCGTGGCCGCTCGCAGCGCGAGCCGTGGAGACCGCACCAGTGCCCCCGCGAGGCGCCAGGGCAGCAGGCTGGAACCACCCGTCCCGACCGGATCGGCATCCGTCGTCATGGTGGAAATCCCGCCGAACGCGGTGACAAGCTCGACCAGGAGAACCTTCGATTTTTCGTCGGTGGGCAGCAGGGGAACGCAGCGTCCGGTGCGGCGGGACATGAGCAGCGTGGTCCCCTGATTGCACTCTGGGTGGCCGCCTATGTAGGCATGGCCATCCAGGCTTTGACCCACGCCCTCGCAGATCGCCTCCCACACCCGTCGAGGCGTCACAGGCTCCCGGGAAAATGCCGTGCGGCCCGTATCCGCCTCAGGCAGGAAGCTGAGATTTCGCCAGATGCGGGTGCGTTCCGGCTCGGCCAGGAACCAGCGAACCAAATCCGGGATTGAAGATATATTCCGCTGGGTCACGGTGCAGTTGTGCGCCAGCTCCAGCGGCAGACCCGTCTCGCGCCGCAGCTCCGCAGCCAGGGCGGTGAAGCCCTCCCGCACGGGATGGAGGTCGGCTTCCGATTTCACCCGGCTGATGGGAAAACCATGTCGTCCCGCCTGCGTCATATCCACATGCACGGCGATCTGCCGCAGACCGCCTTCGATCAGAAGGCGGCGCAGGAACGCAGGCTGCTCAATCAGCGTCTGGCCATGGGTCATCAACATCGGCACCAACCCCACCGCCACCGTATGGCGCACGATCTCCACCAGTTCGTCGGGCCGGCCCGCGCGCCAATAGGCATCGGCCAGGTCGCCGCCCGTGATCTGCAATCCGCCGCCGGGTCCCTGCGCCCGCCGGCTCGCCTCGATCTGCGCCTTCACGTCGACAAGGGCCGGAATGGGCACTTCATTCGCGTTCTTCGGCAGATAGCAATGAGTGCAATGAAACGAACAGTAGCTGGCTCCGGTGATGAACCCGCAGTGGGTGAGATGTCTGCCGCTGAGCTGGTGCGGGGTCTGCAACTCGACCGGGAGCGAATCCCAGCGTGCTTTCAGCAGGGCCGATTTTTCCGGCGCGATGGGCTGGCGGAAGGCGCGCCAGCGCGCCTGCCAGCGGAGGGCGAGGTTTTTCATGGGAAGCAGGAAAAGCGCGGGGCCGTGGGGCGGCCGAAATGGGAGTGGGCGCGCCGGCGATTATTCCGCCCAAAACGCCTCAGGTCGATCGGCCGTGGGGCCAGGGCAACATGACGTCGCTGGGAAGGCGCGCCCGGGTGGGGACTTTTTTGCAGCCCCCGGGAAGGATGGCCCTCTGCGCCCATCTCCTGGCCCGCTACGGCATGCCACGCGTGGTCAAATGGCACTTGCACGGTCGGGAGCAGACGGAAATGGCCGGCCCCTGCCTGCTGGCCTTCAATCACATCAGTCACTTCGATCCCATGATCCTGACCGGCGCGATTCGGCGCAAGGTCGAGTGGATGACCTCGGCCGAGTTCTACGTGCACCCGCTCGCGGCCGTCTGCTGGCGCGCCATCGGGAGCATTTCCATCGATCGCAGCCGGCGCGATGCGGCCGGCACCAAACAGGCGCTGCGCCGCCTGCAAAACGGGGCCGCCGTTGGCGTGTTCCCCGAGGCCGGGCTGCGCACGGGATCCGCTTCAGTGCTGGAGGGTGCGCCCCTCCGGAGCGGCACCACGCGCCTCGCCGCGCTGGCCGGTGCCCCAATCGTGCCGGGTGTCATCCTCGGCTCGGACCGGCTCTACCGCGCGGTCCGCTGGTTCAGCTTCCAACGGACGCCCGTGTGGGTGGCCTTCGGCCAGCCCCTCCCGCCGGGTGCCGATGCGGAAGATTTGGCGCGCGCACTGCGCGCGCTGTACCACGATTTGCGCGCCTGCTACGGCTTGCAGCCAGACGACCTCCCCGCCACGCCCCAGCACCGCAAGGGCCGGGAGCCCGGGAATCCATAGGGGGTGAATCCCCGCCGCAGAGCTGTTAAGCGGGTCGGACCGGGTTGCCATGACCCCAGCAGTTCGTTTTCCGCGCTGCCCGGTTTTGGGAAATACTGAAAAAAGCGGCTCGGCGGCGCGAACTGCCGAAGCTTGAACTGTGTTTCGGGCGAGCCGGCCCGGCATAGGTTGAACGTGGCTCCGATTCGAAG
Source organism: Chthoniobacterales bacterium (assembly GCA_038226705.1). Taxonomy (GTDB): domain Bacteria; phylum Verrucomicrobiota; class Verrucomicrobiia; order Chthoniobacterales; family SZAS-18; genus SZAS-18. The sequence continues at coordinate 30,457 of JBBRQH010000063.1, forward strand.
CGGCTCGCGTAAGCTGACCGATGCGACCTCCGGGACCCAAGCAGGCCAGCTGCGGAGGTCGGTGAGCACGCGCCACAGAGCCTCCGGGTGTCAGTGTGAGCGAAGGGTGATCGTGCGTTGCCAGTTCATTGCCCGGGAACATCCGCTCACTTATGGTCCCTCGCCGGAATGCGGATGAATGGCGGGTTTTCGGGGGTGAGCGTGCGGCTGGAAGGCGCACCCATCCCAATCAGAAATTCGCCGCCGGATTCGTCGCCGCGCTGGGCGTCTGCACCGGCCCGAAATTCACCCCGCTGCTCGGCAGGTACTGGCCGAGACCATTATTTCCGCTCGTATTTCGGAGGATCACGTCCGCCGCGCCCGCTTCGATGCCGTAACGGTGATTGTCACGCGCATGGACGCTCTCAATCCGCGCGCCTGATCCGGTCACGACGTGCACGCCTGATCCCACGGCGCCTGCTCCGCTGCCGCTGCCGTTGTTTTCCACGGTACAGTTTTCCACCCGACAACCCCCGTTGATGGCGACGCCGTCGCCGTTGTTGTCGTTGGAATTGCAGCGCAGGACCTCAGTGCGAATATCCGTCGTGATGCCGGCGCCAGACGTGACCATTCCATTCGAGGCGGTGGTGCAATCGACCACGCGGCAGCGCTGTCCGACTTGGATGCCGTGCGAGTCGTTCCCCACGGAGACGCAGTTCAGGACTTGGCAGCCGTTCACCGTCAAGATCCCGACCTCGCTCCCGTCGACCCGGCAATTCGCGACCAATCCGGTGGAATTCGTAAAGAAATTCAAGCCGATGCCGGCTCCACCTCCCGCACTGGAGTTGTGCACGTTGGTGACCGAGCAGCCTTGGGTGAGCTGCGAGCATTTGATGCCCCAGCAGAATGCCGAGGAGTTGAAGGTCACGTTAAAGACCGCGCAGTCGAGCACGCTGAACCCGCTGATTCCCACGCTCGCGGACGAACTGGCAGCCCCTTGATTGAGGCCAGCTACTTTACAGCCTAGGACACTGGACGCGGCGATACCCACCAGCGACGTCGTCGTTCCCGTGCCAGCGCCCGAGAGCAGGCACTTTTCGACGGTGGATCCGTTGATTCCGGAGATGGTCGTACCGGAGACGTTGAGCACACTGCAGTTGCTGGCGATGCCGCTGCACAAGATGCCCGTCACGGCGGTGCCGCCCACGACCTGAACGCTGCAGTGCGTGGCCAGCAGATACGCGCTGATTCCTGTGACCGTCGCTCCCCCGGAAAGATTGTGCACGCTGCAGGTTTCGATTTGGTCGGCGGAAAAACAGGCGTCCGTGCTGGCCCCCACGTTTATATCCCGCGCCGCGCAGCGCAGGATTTGCGTACTGGCCTGCTGGTCGAGCACCACGGCGTTGCCGGAGTTGAGCACGGTGACATCGGTGACCACCGCGCCCGCCCCGACCAGGCGGATGCCTGCGCTGGGCCAGTCGGTAAGCCGGCCGTTCACCACACGTGTGCCGCGGTGCGAGCCTCCCGTAATGATTCCGGTGAGGCTGCCGCCAACACCGGTGATGGTGAAGCCGTTGAGGTCGATCGTGACGTTGTCGGCCGCCACTTGGATGCCGTTTTGGCCCGAGACGCCGGTGATATTGCCGGTCAGGTAGTAGGAGCCTGCCTGACGGATGGCGAAAGTGTTGCCGGCATCACCGGGGCAATTCGCC
>JBBRQH010000064.1:0-31604 GCA_038226705.1 Chthoniobacterales bacterium
AGGCTTCATGCTCGGCATCACCGACAAGGAATCGGGCCGCGAAATCCTCAAGGAGGGCGAGTTCGTGCACAGCACCAAGATCGCCCTGGTCGATCGGCGTGGTGTCGTGCGCGGTTACTACGACAGCACTGCACCCGAGGCGGTCCAAAAGATCCTCGTGGATGTGGGCAGCCTGCTGCGGGAGCAGCCCAAATAGCGGGAGGCCGCGAGTTGCTCGAGCGCTAGAAGGCTGAGAGCTATGGCACCCGGAAGCACACAAAAAAGGATCGCCCGAGCTTGACGGCTGGCGGGCTCGGGCGCATGAAATCGAGATGAAGCGATCCGCTGTGCAAGTCGCCGGTCTGGCCTTCCTGGCCATGCCGCAGTTCCTCTTGGCGTGCGAAGGCTGCAAGAGCAGTGCCGAGGAAAACGGCTCGCCCAATGCGATTGGCGAAGCCTTCGGTTACAGCATCTATTTCATGCTCACCTTCCTGGCACTCGTCGTTGGATCGATGATTGTCATGATGGTCCGGGCCGCCCGCCGGATCGATCAGGAACGCGCTGCCTTGTCCCTGCCTCAAGCCAGCGGTTGAGCCGGCATGACGATCGAAGATTTCCCCGCGCTCAACGCGTCGCTCAATGCTGCAAGCACGGTGTTCATCGCCGTGGGCTGGCTCTGCATTCGCTCGGAACGGAAGGCGGCGCATATCGTCTGCATGACCGGGGCGTTGCTCACCTCGACGGCGTTCCTCGCGTGCTACCTCTTCTACCACTTCAACGTGGGGAGTGTGCGCTTCACGTATCCCGGTCCGGTGAAGTGGTTTTATCTCACGCTCCTGCTCACCCACGTCCTGCTCGCTTTTGCGGTGGTGCCGCTGGTGGTCATGACGGTGGTCCCCGCGCTCCGGCAGCGCTTCGAGAAGCATCGGGCGATCGGCCGGTGGACCATGCCCGTGTGGCTCTATGTGTCCGTGACCGGGGTTATCGTTTACTTCATGCTTTACCAGTGGTTTCCACCGGATGAGGTGAAGCAGCGCGCACTCCGCCGGGAAACGCTCTCCGCGGTTTCCCGCTGAGGCGAATCACGCGCAATCGCGCACCAGCTCGCGGCTGAGGGCCAGCAGCGCCTGCTTCTGCGCCAAGTCCGCGCGCAGGGGCAACTGGGCCACCCCGATCAGTCTCCGCATGATTTCGGCGCCCGCATAACCGCGGGCGAGACGGCGCGAGAAGTGGGTGCCACCCGCATAGGCCGCCCAGACGGATTCGGCTGTCTCTGCTTCGTGCCCGGACAACAGCAAGTGCGCATAAAACACGCCGACATCGAACTCGGCGTTGCCCAGGAATCCGAATTCCGGATCGATCACCCGTAATCCGTTTGCGGTCCGCAGGATGCTGCCCGGAAAAAAATCGCCGTGCAGCAAGGTAGCGCCGTCGGTGAGATAACGGCCGCCGAGCACGGTCACCGCTTGGGAGTAGCCTGAATCCTCCTGCAGCCCCGCGGCTGCTGCAGCGAGACCGGGGGTAATGCCATCAAGGGAGAGTCCGTTGGCGGGATCCAGCGGGAAACGAAAGATATGTTCGTGATTGAGGACGCGCATCGCCCGATTGGCGAAGCCGTCACGCTCGGACGCCTCAATCGGCACCGCATGCAGATGACCGAGGAATCCCGACAAGCTCGCCACCTCGTCCTCCGAAAGGAAGAATTCGCCGCGATAAATCCCGGAAAGATCGGAAGCGGCCCCAAGATCCTCGAGGGCGAGGATGCGGGAGCCCTCATCCACCCAAAGAATGCGCGGCAGCCACTTGGCCACGAGCGGCGCGGCTTCGACCGCCCGAAAGAAGCGAACCTCGGCAAGGGCGCGATCCCAGGGTGCGGCGATCTGGGGATATTTCTCCACCCAGGGGCGCGCTTGCTTCAGAATAAAGGTGCGCTGGTCGGTCGTGACGCGCACGACACAATTCATATTCCCTTCGCCCGCCTTCGCGACGGAAAGCACCGCTTCGGAAGCCAACAAACGCTGACCGGCCGCCAGAAAACCGACCAAAGCGGGGGGATTCTCGGGATCAAGGAAAAACGCCTTTGGGTGCTCGGCGAGGAGGCGTTCGCGGGCCATGGAAATCCCATGAGATGGAATTGTTGGACTTCCGTTCAAAAAATTTTAATAAAAAAGATCGAACGACGAAGATATTGCTTGAGTTACACCGGTGACCGCTCCAAAAGTGGCCGTTCCTCGACCCTGCAGAAAACCTCAACCAACCAAGGAACCAAGGAAACTGAGATGAAACACAATCTCCTCCCCCAGGTCGGTCTCCTCGCCGCCAGTGCCGTGATCGGCAACTTCGCGGTCAAGGCAGCCGACCCCTACGACAAGCAGTTGGAGGCCCGCGTGGCGGCCCTCGAACGTCAGTTGAACGTCATGGAAGGCGACGACAAGGGCAAAGCAGCCAAACCCATCGATGTTCCCACGTTTTTGCGCGCCAAGAACAAGTCGGTGAAGGAACTCACGATCAGCGGCGATTTTCGTCTGCGCTATCAATACCAATCCTTTGAACCTCAGGCCGGACCTGTTGCGCGCGACGGTGGTGGCGCCTCCGCCGACCGCAATATTCAGCAGTCCCGCCCGACGCGATATCGCCTGCGCATCAATTTCGAATACACGATGACCGACAACATGTTCATCGGATGGTCGATCGCCAGCGGAGACAACTTCGGAAACGACGGCACCACGGCGACCGCTCCAAACGGCTTCGGCAAGCATCTGGTTTTCATCGACAAGGCCTACCTGGGCTGGAACGTCATTCCGAAGGTCTTGACGGTCGTGGGTGGAATTCAGGATTTTCCGTTCTACGTCGTGGATGATTTCATCTATGACAAGACGGACCTGCGCGTCACGGGTTTGACCGAAACCTACAAGACAGATTTCTCGCCTACGGCCAGCTTGGAACTGATCGCCGGCCAGTACATTTTCGCGGACAATGTGGAGAACAACGCCGCCAGCGTCGGCAATCGCGATGTCGCGTGGTTTGCCACCCAAGCGGTCTTCACGATCAAGCCTTCGAACGACTTGAGCTTTAAGATCGCCCCAATGTTCTCCTTTTACGCGAGTGGCACCGCAACCGGCAATGGCACCGCCGTGGGAGCAAACGGCTTTCCCAATGGGAATTCGGTCGGTATTGGGTCGAACAGCGCAGGCTTCGTTTCGCCGGTTTATCGCAACGCGTTCGGCGAGTTGCAGGCCCTGGGCAAGCACACCGTGGACAATTTGTGGCTCTTCTCGCTTCCGATGGAAGCGAACTTCAAATTCGGATCGCTCGCCGTGAAGCCTTACGCTGAGTTCGGCTACAACTTCCGGGGCGGCAGCCGTGCTTATCAGACGTATGGAATTCGGGCCAACGACTTTTCGGATAAGTCCGCGTTCGTGGTCGGACTGCGCTTCGGCGCGCTCAACAAAAAGGGCGACTGGACGGTCTCGGCCGACTATCGCCAAATGGGACTGGGCTCGGTCGATCCGAATCTGAACGATCCGAATTGGGGCCAAAGCCAGCTCAACTTCCGCGGCATGAAACTTTCCGCGGGCTATCGCTTCACAAACTGGCTCACCGGCAATATCACGTACTACGCTGGCTACAACCTGCGGAGCAATCTGCGCAGCTCGGTGGTCAGCACGACTCCGGGCGGTGTGCCGTTTAATCAGAATCCAGGTACCGGCGCGACCATTCCCGCTGTCACGGGGTTCAACACGAACATCACTGGTCTTTCCGTGAGTAGCCACAATGCGAATCAAGTGCTTCAGATCGAATTGAACGCGACCTTCTAAGGTTCCTTTCAAACAAATCTTCCGACCCCGCAGGAGCGATCCTGCGGGGTCTTTTGTTTCCGGTGGGTGGGGACCGAGCCTCCTTGCCTGCGACGCGAGCATCCCTCCAATCCGGCCCAATATTGCTTGCGGCAATCCTCCGCCGTGCGTAAGATTCCGCCCACTGCTTCGCGCGGTTAGCTCAGTGGTAGAGCACTACCTTGACACGGTAGGGGTCACAGGTTCGAACCCTGTATCGCGCATTTCCACCCCGGATTCAGGACTGTCCGGAATGCGGCTGCACACGCCCATCGCTCGCTCCTCGCAAAGCCTGGCGTTTCAGCGCCAGCACTACGCGGAAGCGGGCACGATGATGGCATCCTTCATCCCATGAAGGAGTTTTTTGTCTGCGGGGCAAATCGTCGCGAGAGCACCGCGCAACGAAGCCTTGCCACCGTCATCCAGGAAATAATACGGACAAAGACGAACGCGGCCGCGCAAAGTTCGCATCTTCCCGGTGCCAACGTCCTCGAAAGGATGCTCAAAAAGCCGGCCCTTGTGAAAGCGCTGCAGAATGACCGGGTTGGTGGGAAAACGGTCGAGTGCGCGACGAATCGCCGCACGCCATTCGTGCTGCGGCAAATCGGCTGCCATATCCACCCCGCGGCTTCCCCACGCCAAGGCGGAGAAACCGCTGATCTTGAGGATGAGTTCGCGCTGTTTCTGGCTGAATTCGCCGAGTTCGCTCCAGGATTGAATCTCCAGATCCGGGATGACCGCGTGGTGCGGAAGCGGCGTCGGATCGAGGATCCACGTTTTGGGAATCACCTTTTGCAGTTCCAGGAGCTGTCTTTCGCCCAGTTCACGGCGCCAAAATTCCCGCAATGGGCGCATCCAAAAGAGGGCGAACCAGAGCTTCTCCTCGAGCTGCGGTTTGAACGGTGGCGTGACGGAGATGCGTCCTTCGCGCGCCGCCGCAAGGAGCGCGGGAGTGATGGCATTATTTGGGAGGTCGAAATGCTCAATGAATCGATAGACTGCGCCCGACTCCGGCAGTGGCTCGCTTCCGTCCGTGCGCTGAACGCGCCATTTTCCCTGGACCCCGGCGCGTGCATCCAATTGCGCCGCGAGCCAGATCATTTCGGGTCGGTATGTGGCGGCCTCTTCCGCGACCAGAATCGCGCCGCCATCAGGCAGTAACGAGGCGAATCCTTCCAGCATTCCTTCAGCCCCGCCGATCACACGATCTCCCAAAGTGGAGTAGGTGCGCGAAAGCCAGGCGGTCAGGCCAATTCCTCCCGGTACGCTGTCGAGCTCGGCGATGACGAAGCCGCTATCGGTCAGGACCAGGTCCGGTCGAATGATGCGTGGCACCTGCTCGCGGAAACGCGGCTCGCGCGAAAGGGCGATCAACTCGGGCGGCTTGCCGGCATCGAGATAAGCCGCGACCCAGGCCGGTTGCTTGCCCTTGACGCTCAATTGGTAAAGGAGATTGCACGCGCGCTGAAAAAGGTTCAGGCGGTAGCCAAGTTTCTCGACTTGTTCGGCCATCTTGTCCCCGAGCGGGAAAGCTTGGGGCGAAAGCAGCCACTCTTTCTCCGCAAACAATCCTTGGGCCGGAAAAGCGTCGCGCACGAAGGCGACCCGCGCTCCGGCAGTCGCTTCCGGACGCACCGGTAATGCGGCAATTGTGCCTTCCATTGTTACGAATAATTGAAGCGATTCGAGGTGAAATCAAGCGAGCAGCTTGAGCGCATGGCGAACCAGGTCCTCTGCGCCTGCGCCTGAGCCGACAGTGGAATGCGCCTGTTTCACCGCTTTGTGCGCCTCAACCTGTTTGTAACCGAGGGAGATGAGGGCGAGGACTGCATCGTTCACTGCAGCCTCCGCGGGAGTCGGCGCGTGCGCCGAACTCGCCACTTCCCAGGCGGCCGCCACACCGACTTTGTCGCGCAATTCGAGGACAATCCGCTCCGCGGTCTTCTTCCCCAACCCGCGAATCTTGGCAATTGCAGGCACATCCCCCGCCACCACGGCGCCCTTGAAACTGGTGACACTCATACCGCTCAACACGGCGAACGCCAGTTTCGGACCGACTCCACTGACGTTGTTTAAAAGCAGGCGAAAAAGATCGCGTTCACCTTCCGACATGAAACCGAAGAGGACATGGGCGTCCTCCCGTACTTGCAAGTGGGTAAGCACGCGGACGGGCTGTCCGGGAGGCGGGAGGCGATCGAAACTCGAGAGTGGAATCAGCACTTCGTAACCGACGCCGTGGACCTCGACCACGATGCGGGTGGGAAGTGCGTCGACGAGGGTGCCAGCGAGAAAGGCGATCATGGGGAAAGCATAGTATCCAGGCCGGAATAATTTCTCCTTCGCTTTTGAATCATTGACAGCGCGCCTGCGCGAGCGGTTGTAATCTCGCCTATGACTCTTCGCCTTTTATTCCTTTCGCGCTGCATCCTTCCGGCTGTCATCGTCTGCGCGAGCACGCTGACGTCCCGGGTTTCCGGCGCGGCTTCCCCCGATTTGGCTGCGGCAGACTTCACGCCTGCGGATGCGCTGGCGTTCGTTTCGCTGCCGGATCCCAAGCGGACCGTGGATGGCTGGAAGAACTCCATTTTGTATAAAGCGTGGCGTGAGCCCGAAGTGCAGACTTTTCTGGAGAAGCCGCTGACGCGCGTGCCGCCGATCCCTGCCGAAGCTGCCACCGCGCTCCAAAAATTTGATTCGCTGGGGCTCAAAAATGCCTTCGCGGCGCTGCTGCCGTCAACCGATCCCAAGAATCCGTATTTGGTGGCGGGGTTCGCCTTCAAATGCACTCCCGCTGAACTCGAGACGGTGCTCGCCAAGCCGAAAGAGGAATTGAAGCGGAAAAACCCTACCGGCAAGGCCGGTTCGGTCACGTATGGCACGCACAACATCGATACGTTTGAAGCGTCGGGAACTTCGATTGCATCGTGTGTGAATGGCAATTGGTACTTTGTCTCGAGCGATCTCGCCGGCTTAAAGGCGGTTTTGGACCGCGTCGACGCAAAGCCGGGTGCGCTGACGCTATCGAAGGATCCGACCTTTACCGCCACTGCGGCCAGGATGCCTCCGCAACACGAATCCCTTTTCTACATCGCGGCGGCGCCGGTCATTCGCACTCTCGGCAACGTACTCGAAGGGATGGGAAATCCCCTCCCGGCGCCCCAGCGGGCGATGTTGGAAAACATCAAAGGCTTTGCCGCGGCTTCCGCTTACGAAGGCGGCAAGATCCGCGACACGCTCTTTTTCCTCGGCACGCCGGAGCTGGCCGCGCCGGGTTCGTTGTCCTTCAAGTCGCTTCCGTACACGTCGGGAGACACCCTCGTCTACCTGACGTCGATGCTCCGCTGGCCCGACGAGCCCGCCGCAGTCGTCAAACCCGATCCGGCCACGCCGGGCAAGCCGGGAACTCCTGCGGCGCCGGCGAAAAAGGATCCCCTTGCGGAAGTGCTCCGCGCCATGGAGGCGGCCGGGCTCAGCTTGAAGGATATCCGCGCGGCCTTCCCAAGCGAAGGCTCGCTGTTTCTCGATTGGACGAGCGGCTCGCTCTACCCTTCGCCCATTCTGTGCCTGGAAATGCGCGACCGCGCCGCTGCTCTCAAGTTGGTCGATGCGGCCATTGCCAAGGCCGGCCCCCCCAAGGACGCCGAATGGAAGAGCAAGACGGAGGATGGGGTCGACTATCGAATCCTGACGCCGAAACGCCCGGGTCAGCCGATCAGCCCCGCCATCGCCGTGGGGCCTTCCTTCCTCCTGGCGGGCATCATCGAGGCTGACGTGCGTGCGGCGATGAATCGCGCCAAGGGCACCGGAACGCGGGTTGACGGCAGCGCTGGCTGGAAGGCGGGCTTTGTTGATGGCAAGAAGCCCGATCAGACACTGGTCTATGTGGATGCCAAAGGAATCTTCGAGAAGGTCTACGGGTTGGCGCGCTCCTTCGCTCCCGCCCTTTCCGACAACCCCCAGGTGCAAGGGACCGTCGAACTTGAGAAACTTCCCAGCGTCGAGAGCATTGCAAAGCATTTGCAGCCGATCGTCCTGACCTCTCGTCGTATGCCGGACGGACTTTTGATTGAATCGAGTGGTCCTATCACGATTCCGCACCTGACGGCAGGACTGGTGGGCACGACCGCAGGCATCGGATATTTTGCCAAGGGTTTCGCGCCAGGTGGCGGAAGTCCCGGGAAAGTGGCGCCAAAAACCGATGACGAGGCGCCCAATTCGACCCCGACGAGTTCCCCTTCGCCGCGGACGCCGAAGAAAGGCGGTTGACGACAAGGGAGAGGGCGCTTCTGTCACAGCGGGAAAATCCGTCTCGCCAAGAGGGAGTTCTGCGCTATCCTCTCCCCCTCCGCCCTCGCGGAACACCAACCTCCCTATGGCTATCTCGAAGAAAAACGCATTCTCCCGCCGACTCCCTGACCTTGTCACTGAAGAACTAGTTGCAGTTTTGTCGCAAAAGCGATCCTTCGAGTTCAAGCAACTCTTCGAGTTTGTGCACGCGAATCTGCGCGCCCGGAATGCAGCCAGTGGCGGTGAGGAGATGCTCCGCCTCCGGGCGTACGAGAAACTGCAGAATCTCGTCTCCCGCGGTTTGGTGAAAAAGACCATCAAGGAGTATCGCGGCCAGCCAAATATCGCCAGTGCTTTGCCCCAGCCGATGCCGCCACCTGTTCCCGGCGCGGTGCCGGTGCCGACGATCTCGATTGCCTCCGCGGTAACCGCACCGGCTCCTGCGCCAGTCGCGGTCGAGATTCCGGTCGCTCCCATTAAGGCGGCGCCCAAAGCGAAGGCAGCCAAAGCAAAGAGCGCCAAGAAGATTGTGGCCAAAAAGCCTGAGACCAAGAAGCCCGTCTCGAAAAAGGCCGTCGCTAAGAAACCCGTGACCAAGAAGCCGGTCGGCCAAAAAGTGGCCGCGAAAAAGCTCGTCGCGAAGAAAAGCGCGGGTAAGAATCTCGCCAAGAAGAAATAGTTCAGTTATTTTCTCCGGCCCGACTCTTGCATGGTCAGCGACTACCTCCCGATTCTGATTCAGGCGGTTGTGGCCGTCCTTTTTGCGGCCAGCGCGCTTATCGCGAGTGTCGCTCTCGGGCGGGCGGGACGGCGTGGCGGCGTGAAGGACTCGGCCTACGAGTGCGGAATGCTTCCGCAAGGCGAAGCGCAGCCTCGCTTCAGCGTGAAGTTCTACCTCGTGGCCATGCTCTTCATCCTCTTCGATATCGAAGTGGTGTTCATGTACCCTTGGGCAGTCGTCTATCGCGAGTTTCTCCTGAACCACGGACTGATGGTCCTCTGGAGCATGCTGGGATTTGTTGGGATCCTGACGGTCGCCTATGTCTATGCGCTGAAAAAAGGCGCACTCGACTGGAAGACCTAGCCCGCATCCGCTTCGCAGCGATCCGGACGAATGCAGGCAGGCCAAGTGCCTGCCTTTCGCGTTTCCAGAGGAATTTCTAAGCAAGAGCAGATTGTAGCGCCGCGAGCCCAGCTTCCGCGACCGCGACATCCTGGTCTCCGGTTCCCGAGCCGATCCCGATCGCACCGACGACTTGACCGCCGATCAGGATGGGCAGACCACCTTTGAGATTTGTCACCCGGCCACCCGTTGCCAGGGCTAGGTTCACGCCGAAATCCTGAGGCGCAGCGCCCGTCGCGGCGCGGATCGAAGCCGCGGTCTGCGCCTTCTGCGTCGCCGAGTGCTGCGAAAGCACTTTAGCGCCATCCATTCGGGCAAAGGCGAGCAGGTTGCCCCCGGCGTCCATGATCACTACGCACTGCGGCACGCCCATCTCGGCGGCTTTGGCGATACAGGCGTCGAGCACAATGCGTGCGCCGGCATAGGTGAGTTCAGTCGTTTGGCGGGTGAGTGGGGCGGACATGGTGCGAGGGATGGGGTTCGGTTCGGTGAGGGCGCAAAGAGCTCGCGCCGGCATCGAGCTTTTCGCTCGATCCGGATTGGATACAATCCCAAAATTCGCGAGGTTGCCCGCCCGCGCTCCCCCTTTTCATGCCCGCCCGCAAACTTCGCTCGAAAACAAAGCCCGCGCGTTCGAGCTCGCGGCCGGCCCTCCGCTCCACCAAACCGAGGCGCGTTCCCAAGGCGAAGGCTGTGCCCAAGGTTGCTTCACCTGGCAAGCGCAGCCACCGGCCGGCGGTGCCACCGGTGGCGCCTGCGCCCGTGACGCCTCCGGCTCCGCCCGAGCGCAAACCACGGAGTCCCAGCCTGCACGAAAGTGTGCGCGCGCGTGTGCGCGACATGATCACCACTGGCGAGCTCGAACCCGGCGTGCGGATCACGGAACGTATACTCACGGCCAAGTTACACGTTTCCCGGACTCCCTTGCGCGAAGCCTTGAAAGTTCTGGCGCATGAAGGCCTGGTCGAACTGTTGCCGAACTGCGGGGCGCGCGTGACGAAGCTGACCGAGGATGACGCGCGACATCTCTTCGAAGTCATTGAGGCCTTGGAATCGCAGGCGGGTCGACTCGCCTGCGAGCGCATCACGGCGGCTGAGCTCGCCGAGCTCAAGTCCGTGCATCACGAGATGCATGCTTACTTTTTGCGGCGCGAACTGCCGGCGTATTTTCGGCTCAACCAGACGATTCATGAGCGCATTGTCGATGCCGCGCGCAATCCGCTCCTCAGCGCCGCGCACGCCGCGCACAGCGCCCGTATCCGGCGGGCGCGCTATAAGGAAATTCAAGTGAGTGAAGAACGCTGGCGTGCCGCCATGGCGGAGCATGAGCAGATGATCGATGCGTTGACACAGCGCGATGCGGAGCAGCTCGGGGAACTGCTCAAGTTTCACCTTCATCAGATGTTTGAGGCGGCGTACCATTCGATCGCGGTCGAGCGGGCTCGCGTGGCGGCGTAGGTCTCGGGGAAGAGCGGCGCGGGCCCTCCAGAAAATTGCATGCAATCCGCTTGCCAACTGCGGCAGGCGCCAGCATGCGTTCCACGGATTGCATGCAATCCCTAGGCACCTCCCCTGCGATGAATTCCCCACGCCCTGCCGGCCGCCACTTCCTGCAGATCCCCGGTCCCACCAATGTGCCGGATCGAGTTCTGCGGGCGATGGATTTTCCCACCATCGACCATCGCGGTCCCGGCTTTGCCCAGCTCGGCCGCGAATGCCTCGAGGGGATGAAGACGATTTTCCAAGCCCCGGCGGGTTCGGTTTTCATCTATCCGTCCTCGGGCACAGGTGCATGGGAGGCGGCGATCGTGAATACGCTTTCGCCGGGCGACCGGGTCCTGATGTTCGAGACCGGGCATTTCGCCGCCCTCTGGCGGAAGATTGCCGAGAGCTTCGGTCTCGTGGTCGACTACGTGCCGGGCGATTGGCGCCACGGCGTGGATCCGGCCGCGGTTGAATCCAATCTGCGCGCCGACGGCGCACATGCCATCAAGGCGGTTTGCTGCGTCCACAACGAAACTTCCACCGGCATCACTTCGCGGGTGAAGGAGATCCGCGCCGCCATGGACGCGGCGCGCCATCCCGCACTGCTGCTCGTCGATACGATTTCTTCGCTCGCCTCGATCGACTATCGACACGACGAGTGGGGTGTCGACGTGACGGTCGCGGGGTCGCAAAAGGGCCTGATGCTCCCGCCCGGTTTGAGCTTCAATTGCGTGAGCGAGAAAGCCCTCGCGGCCTCGGAAACGGCGAAGCTGCCGCGCGCCTTCTGGAGTTGGGCCGAGATGCGGGGACCAAACCGAACCGGCTACTTTCCTTACACCCCCGCGACGAACCTGCTTTACGGCCTGCGCGAGGCGATCCGCATTCTCGTGGAGGAACAAGGGCTGGCGCAGGTCTTCGCCCGCCACGAGCGCCATGCCGAGGCGACCCGGCGCGCCGTGCGGGCCTGGGGACTGGAATTGTTGTGCCTCGAACCCCGCGAATTCAGTTCCTCGCTCACGGCCGTGCTCATGCCTCCAGGTTGGGATGAGGCGGCGTTCCGGCGCGTCGTGCTCGACGCTTTCGATATGTCGCTGGGCGCCGGGCTTTCGAAAGTTGCGGGGAAGGTATTCCGTATCGGCCACCTGGGCGACTTCAACGATCTCACGCTCCTGGGCACCCTCGCGGGCGTGGAAATGGGCTTGATGAAGGCCGGGGTGCCGCATCAGGCAGGCGGGGTGGCGGTGGCGATGGAATTTTTGGCGGGTGAGGTCACCCCGATCCGAAAATCCGATCCCACACTCGCGGCCTGAAAGATCTCTCGTTAAGCTTGAGGAGTCGCAGTGAACCCCCAAACCCCCATACTCCCAGGAAAATGAAAAGCTCCCTCATCGCGCTGGGCGCGCTCGTCGCGCTCTCCGTTGTCACCACCGCTCCCGCGCAAAAGTGGGAACCCTCCAAACCCATCGAGATCATTGTCAATGCAGGTCCCGGTGGCGCTACCGATCAACTCGCCCGCACCATCCAGGCGATCGCGATGAAGCATACGCTGGTGAAGCAGAACTTCATCATCACGATCAAGCCCGGGGCCGGTGGCGCGGAAGGCATGATGGATGCGAAGAATTCGAAGGGCGAAGCCCACAAACTGTTCATCGGCAACACCGGCCTTTACGCCATTCCGTTGGCCACGAATCTTCCCTTCAGCTGGCATGATCTCACCCCGGTCGCGGTGATCGCGATGGACGAATTCTGTCTCTGGGTGAATTCCGACACGCCGGAAACGACGCTCAAGGATTATCTCGCGGCGGTAAAAAAAGCGGGCGCTGGCGCCACCAAGATGGGAGGAACCGCGTCGAAACGCGAGGACCAGATCCTGACCGCACTCATCGACGAAAAAGCCGGCACAAAGTTCACCTACATTCCCTATAAGAGCGGGGCGGAAGCGGCGGTGCAACTCGTCGGCAAGCACATCGAGTGCAACGTCAACAACCCGTCGGAAAACATCTCCCAGTGGCGCGCAGGCCAGGTGCGGGCTCTCTGCATCTTCGACAAGGAGCGGAGCGACTACAAAGGGAAGGTGACGCCTGACCTCGCCTGGAGCGATATTCCCACGGCCAAGGAGCAGGGCGTCGATATCGAGTACCTGATGCTGCGCGGCCTCTTCCTGCCCGGTGGCTGCACGCCGGAGCAGACGGAATTCTATGTCGACTTTCTCAAGAAGGTCTGCGCCACCCCCGAGTGGCAGGACTACCTCGAGAAGAATGCGCTTAAGCGTACGTTCTTGAGCGGGAAAGCCTTCACTGACTTTCTCGAAAAGGACGAAAAAATGCACAAGGAGATCATGACCAAGGCCGGCTTCCTTTCCGGCCAGGGGAACTGACGGCTCGCCCCCGTGCAGCACTGCGACTTTCGACGATGAGCTCCGACCGGAACACGACGCCGAGCATGGGCACGATGGAGATGATCGTGTCGCTCGCGCTCGTCGCGGTCGGGCTCCTTGTCGCTTGGGACAGTTATCGACTCGGCGCGGGCTGGAGTGAGACCAGTGGACCGAGATCGGGGTACTTCCCGTTTCGCCTCGGATTGATCTTGATCGTTTGTGGCGCATGGCTTTCCGGGCAGGCGTTCTGGAAACGCCAAGTGCTGACCCAGCGATTTATCGAGCCGGCGCAGGTGCGGCCCGTGCTCACGGTCGCCATCCCCACGGTGTTCTTCGTGCTCGTCACCCAATGGCTCGGCATCTACGTCGCGTCCGCCATTTTTGTCTTCGGGTTCATGATTTACGTCGGCCCGCTCGCGTGGTGGAAGTGCCTCCTCGTCGCGCTCGTGAATTCCGTCCTGCTCTTCTACCTCTTCGAAAAACGCTTCTTCGTTTTGCTGCCTAAAGGCGCCGTCGAACGCTGGCTCGGGCTCTAAGCTGAAAACCCAACCCCACCAGATCCTCGTCCTTTCGTACTTCGCCACACCTTCGATGGACGAGCTCCACCTTCTTTTCGCCGGATTTCAGACCGCCCTGACGCCCTACAACGTCTGGTTGATGCTGTTGGGTATCGGAATGGGAGTGCTGGTCGGAGTGCTGCCCGGCCTGGGCGGACCGAACGGGGTGGCGATTCTGCTCCCGCTCACGTTCACCATGGCGCAATCGCTCGAGGGACGTACCTCGGCGATTATCCTGCTCTCCTGCATTTATTGGGGCGCCCTCTTCGGCGGTGCCATCACCTCGATTCTTTTCAACATTCCGGGTGAGGCCTGGTCTGTCGCCACCACTTTCGATGGGCATCCCATGGCGCAGCAAGGCCGCGCCGGGGAGGCGCTCACCGCCGCGTTTACGGGGTCCTTCCTGGGCGCATTCTTTTCGGTCGTCATCATCACCTTCGCGGCGCCTTTTGTGGCCAAATTCGCGCTCAAGTTTGGGCCACCGGCCTTTTTCGCCGTCTATTTCCTGAGTTTCGCGAGCTTTGCCGGCACCAGTCGCAGTGGCTACGCCAAGACCGTGGCGGCGACCGTCCTGGGCTTTGTCGGCGCCGCGGTGGGTCTCGATACCATCACCGGCCAGATCCGCCTTACCTTCGGTTCGGAGTCGTTGCTGAATGGCATCGACTTCCTCGTCGCCGTGATCGGGCTGTTCGGCTTGGGCGAGATCTTTCTCTCCATGGAAGAGGGCCTCGCCTTTCGCGGCAAGAGCGCCAAGCTCGAATTCAACGTCGTTCTGCGCACCTGGCGGCAAATGCCGCGCTATTGGAAGACGGTTCTGCAAAGTTGCCTCATCGGCGCCTGGATGGGCATCAAGCCCGGCGGGGCCATCGCGGCGAGCTTCATGTCTTATGCCGTCGCGAAGCGAACGTCTGGGAAGCCGGAGGAGTTCGGGACCGGTCGGATCGAAGGCGTGATTGCTCCGGAAACGGCGGCGCATGCGGCCGGCACGAGTGCGCTTCTGCCGATGCTCACGCTCGGAATTCCCGGTTCGGGCACCGCAGCGGTGCTGCTCGGAGGTTTGATCATGTGGGGCCTGCAACCGGGGCCGCTCCTCTTCATCGAGCAGAAGGAATTTGTCTGGGGCCTTATCGCTTCGATGTACCTCGGCAACGTCGCGGGTCTCATCGTCGTACTTGCGACGGTGCCGCTTTTCGCGGCTATCCTGCGCGTTCCCTTCAGCATCATTGCACCGATCATCGTGGTGGTGAGCGCCGTCGGCGCCTACACGGTCCACGGATCGATGTTCGACATCTGGCTCATGCTCATTTGTGGTGTCGTGGGATACGTCTTCAAGAAGCTCGATTACCCACTCGCCCCTCTCACACTCGCCCTGGTGCTCGGCGACAAAACCGAGGACGCGTTCCGGCAGTCACTCCTTGGCTCGCAGGGGAACCTGGGCGTCTTCTTCGCGAAGCCGCTCGAGGCCACCCTCATGACTGCAGGCATCCTTCTCCTGGTCATGCCGCTGATCTCCCGCGTCCGAAAACAGTCCCGGCTCGCCAAGGAGAACGCGGCGGCCGCGATTGTGCGCGAATAACAAACCGGGGCGCGATCAGCTTTCTGCCGGTGGCTCGATCTCCATCGAAGTCCGCGAGACCAGCTTGCCGCTCCCCGGGTCAAACGTTTCCACGCGCATCACCTTCAAAAACCACGCGCGCTTGATGATCTGCGCGGCCACGACCTCGAATCGCTTGATGAGTTTGCCGGCGCCATCGAATCCCTCCGCCTTGAAAAGCGCGCCGCTCTCTTTTTCCACCCAGACAACCACGCTGGCGTAGTTTGAAGTACCACCCGGCGACTTCAGCCGGATCCGCCAGACCGGCCGGGTTTTCATCTTGTCCTCACCCTCGATGGTCGCTGCCGTCCAATAGATGAACCGGAGCGCGAGATCCTCGTAAGTCAGGTCCGTGCCCATCACGCGCCGGCCGTAGGCGGCCGGCGTGAATTTCCCATCGCTCGAGCTGCCGCTCTGCGTGAGATCCGAGCCGCCCGCCCCAAAAGCGATGCGCAACGTGACGGGATCCGGGTCGGTGAAGCGATACTGAATCACCGGACCGTCGGCGATAAATCGGAAGGACGCCTCGACCGGGCGCTTCATCACATCCGCGGGCTGCGTCCGGAGCGAGCCGGCAAGATTGGCTTTCTGGTGCGACTGCGCACTGCGCACGGCGCGCAGCAAGTCGGCGGGGTCGGGCGGTGCTTCAGCCGCGGGCGTCGGCGTGAGCGCGGCGAGAAATCCAAGGGCGAGGGTTATCGCTTTGCAGTTCATCGAGAGCAGCCTATCACATCGCATCCCAGCATGGACGAGCGCATCCTGTTTCTCATCAATCGCGAATGGACGAACCCCTTCCTCGACCGTGTCATGGTGGTGATGTCCAGCTACGACTTCTGGACTCCGTTTCTACTGGTGGCCGTCCTTTTGGTCGGGTGGCGGGGCGCCTTTCGCGCCCGTGCCATGTTGGCGACACTCGCCGTGGTGCTGGTAGTATTGAATCAAGGAGTGGAGATCGCGAAGAAATACTTCGATCGCCCGCGTCCCAATCAGCATCTGGTGAACGTCCGCTGGATCGATCTCGATCAGCAGACGTCGCCGCGTTTCCTGGCGCTCGGCAAGCCGCTTTTCGAGAAGATCAACCCGGAGCCGTTGCCGACCGGCAAAGGCAAGGGCCGCGCGTTCCCCTCCGGGCATACGGTCAACCTCTTTGGCGTTGCCACCGTGCTGGCCGTTTTCTACCGGCGCCGGGGCTGGCTCGCCTACTTCGTGGCTGCGCTCGTCGGGTATTCGCGCGTCTACACCGGCTCGCATCATCCCAGCGATGTCCTCGTCACGGCTCTCCTCTCGGTCTCGACGACTCTCCTCGTCATCGCCGCGCTCGGCTGGCTCTGGTCGAAGCTGGGTCCCCGCCTGGCGCCGGCCCTTTTGGACCGCCACCCCATGCTGGTTTGAACTCCGGCGTCCTTTCGCGGCGGATCGCGCCATCCTGTCCTCGACGACGCGCCGTGCCGCGGCAACATTCAGCGGGCTGAACCGCCCGCCTGATGCGTTTTCCGATTTTTCTCTTTTTGGTCGCTGTCTGCGCGCTGCGGCTCGCGGTGGCGTCGCATTACGAACTCACCCCGGATGAGGCTTATTACCAGATGTGGAGCGAGCGGCTCGACTGGGGCTACTATTCCAAGGGTCCGGGTATCGCGTTCGCGATCCGGCTCGGTACGATGGCGTTCGGAGTGACGGAGTTCGGGGTGCGCTGGCTTTCGCCGGTCCTCGGACTTCTCACCGCGCTTCTGCTTTCAAACTTTGCCCGACGCCTCTTCGGCCACGCGGCAGCGCTCTGGACCGCGGTGCTCTGCAGTGTCATCCCGATCTTCAACGTCGGCGGAGTGCTCTTAACCATCGATCCCCTCTGCATTTTCTTCTGGGTGGCAGCGCTCGTCAGCACCTGGCGGGCGTTGGAGGTGAGTCCACGTTTTTCCTTCTGGTGGCTGCTGACGGGGATCTGGATCGCGCTGGGCTTCCTCGCCAAGTTTACCAATGCGATGCAGATCGTGTCGATCGTCCTGGCGCTGGCCTGGGTGCCGAAATGGCGCCGCGAACTGCGTGGCGCCGGTTTTTGGTCGATGCTCGCGATCGCGCTGCTGGGCGCCATTCCCCCGGCGATTTGGAATGCGGAACACGCGTGGATCACGGTCACCCACCTCATCGAGCGGGGCGGACTCGACTCGAACAAAGGTGTGCGCTGGACTGCCATTTTCGAGTTCCTGGGACAGCAGGCGCTCGTTTTTTCGCCGCTGATCTGGCTGGGTTTGATCATCGCGTTCTTTGGCGGCTTCGGCGCCGCGCGGCGGGCGAAGAGCGGGCAGGGGGAGAAGATTCGCTTTCTCCTCGCGCATTCCATTCCAATCCTCCTGCTCTATACCCTGCTGGCCCTGCGTAAACCGGGCGAGCCCAACTGGACGGTCCTCGGCTTTCCCTCGTTGCTCGTTCTCGGGGCGTGGTGGTGGCACGAACGCGTGGCTACCTCCCGCGGCGCAGCCCGATTTTCCGTGGCAGCGCTCGTGCTCGGGCTGCTCGCGAGCATCGTGATCATCGATACGGATCTCCTGCGCCAGGCCGGGTTCAATCTGGCGTATCGGGAGCCCAGTGGGCGTCTGCGCGGCTGGCGGACCACCGCCGAACTGGTGCAGAGCACACGCAACAAGTTCGAAAAGGAACTTGGGGAAAAGGTCTTCCTCGTCTCGGATCGTTATCAACTCGCGGCCGAGTTGAATTTCTATCTGCCCGAAAAACGGATCGAACTGCCGGGTCATCCTGTCTGCTACCTGCCGGAATCGCAGGCGATTCAGAATCAATTCTCTTTTTGGGGCCGCTACGATGAGTTTTCCGAGCCCGATCCCGCCAAGAAAGCCCCTATCGCGAATGCGCCGGAGAACGAACAGCCGGAAGCCGAGGGCGAAAGCAGGTTTGCCGGACGCTCCGCGCTTTTCATCACCGACAATTCCTCCTCCACCGCCCCGCCCGATTCACTTCAAGACGGCTTCGCCGAATGGAAGTGTATCGCCCGGCACGACATCAGACGCCGCGGTTTGACCGTTCGCACGATCACGATCTTTGCGCTCTATCGGTATCAAGGAATGTCTTTGTGAGCTTCGTTCCGATTCGGGCCCTCGCGCTGCACGGCCGGGGCCGGCAGGTGCGGCGGCTAAAGCTGCCCAGGCGTTTTGAGCGCGAATTAGTCGTCGCGGTCCGCCGGCAACCTGCTCCCGCCGCGCATATCCTCGGATTCATCGAGAACGTGCTGTTCTGACCCCACCTTCAATCGTCGCGCCGATACTCCACTGCGCCGATGTTGCTCCAAATGAAAATAAGGTGCTCGCGATCGATCACGCGGAGCACGCCGGGGACAAAGCGAGGATTTCGAAATTCACGCTCCGCGACCTGGCCCACGCCGGCACCGGTGCGCAGATCGGCGCGCCAGGTGATCTCACCGGCGGGCACATAATCGTCGCCGGTCATTTTCGTGGCTTCCACCTGCGAGCCTGCTTGGGTGATGCGCACGACCTCGTCAAAATGGCCGGTGTAGTGCCCGATCCACTCGCCCGTTAAATCGATTCCAGGCGGTGCGGCACTCATTGCTTGGCGAGCGTAAGATAGGTCGTGCCGGTCGCAATCGCTGACTCAGCTCTGGCTCGACGGTCGGGCGCGGTTCTGCGATTCTCGCTCCGTGGCACAGTTATCCCACGAACAACCTGCCGCGCCGCGCGGCCCGCTGGGTCGGGCGCTTCGGAGGCTCCTCGCCAATCAAACGACCCGACGCACGGTCATCTTTTACGTGCTGCTCGGCGCGCTTGCCTGCGTGCTCTTTGGCGGCTGGGTTTTCCCGGATTGGCTCCGACTCCACCCGCGCGCGTTTGTCACGGTCTGGTTCATCTGCGCCTCCCTCACCTTTCTCGCCGTGGTGCTCGCCCTCGCGGATGTGCTCATGGTGCGGGTCACAGCCCGCGTGGCGGAACGGGTACTCAAGTCGCGGTACGGGATCAAAGACGAATCGGCGGAGTCGTAGTTAAGCCTACGCGTTGGCCCGTTTCCGGCGCCGCGCATACATGCCATCGAGCCACTTCTGGGAAATGACGCCAAGCTTGGCCTTGAGCAGGGTGCTCGCCGTCTCACTGCGCTTCACCTTCATCTTCGCGCTTGCTTCCAGGGGCGGTTCCTTTGCCAGCAGCTTGAGGGTGTCGAGACCGATGAGGATCGGCATGGCCACCGGATAACGGAGCTTCCATTCGCCGATCGCCTGCACGTATTTCCAGCCGTCATCGAGCCGGGCCACTGCTTCGGCGCGCCATTTGCGCACGAGTTTGCGCGCTTTGGCGGGATGCTTGGTGAGGTCCTCCGGCGTCAGGCCAGCGGCGGTCAGTTCCTCGAGCGGGAGATAGCAACGCCCTGAGCTGAGATCCTCGCGCAGGTCGCGCAGGATGTTGATGAGTTGCAGGCCCTGGCCATAGCGTTTGCCGAGGGGGAGCATCTCCTTCTCGCTCAGCCGGGCGAAATTGGCGCCGAGATGACGGGTGGAAAGCCGGGTCCAGAACTCGCCGACGCTCCCAGCCACGAAATAGGTGTAGTCATCGAGGTCCGCCACCGTTTGCAGGGCCACGATTCCGCTGGTGCCGTCACCGAATCGGGCGAGATCCAGCTCCTGGCCGTACGCGATGCGTCCCAAGACCCGGCGCAGCTCCCACTGGTCATCGCGCGCGATGTGCTCGAGCCAGGCGATGAGTCGGGGCGCGCTCTCGAGCAGCGTGCGCTCTGCGCTCGCCGGCAGACGGCTGGTGATCTCTTTTTTCAGCCGGGTGAAAGCTTCGGCGTTCGGCCCATATTTGACCATGACGGCGAAGGCGCGCAGGTGCTCGAGCCGATCGGCCGCTTTGGCGGCGGGAGCGGCATCCGCGATGGTGTCCATCGTCCGCGCCAGCAAATAGCCGAGACTGATGGGTGCGCGCAGCGGCTCAGGCAGAAGCTTGATCGTGAGAAAAAACGAGCGGGAAACGCCCTGGAGCAGATCGCCCCCGAGTTCCTCGAGAAAATTCTCCTTTTTTTGGGGAACGGCCGCGGGTTTGTCCTTGGGCTTCTCATCCGTCAGCTTGGGCGACTCTTCGCGCCGGCCCCTGCCGCCGCGTTCGCGGGACGCGTCGCGGCCCCGACCGCGGTCGCGCTCTTCGCGTTTCTCCCGTCCTTCCTGCGGGGCGCGTCCCTCGGGCGCTTCCCGACGTGGACGCTCACGCCGACCCTCACCCGGTTTCCAGTCCTCGGGTTTCGCCTCGATGGGGTCTGTGACCAGTGGGGCGCCGCCTTCGGGCTTCCGACGCCCGCGCCCCCCGCGGCTGCGTCGCCGCCGCGGCTCGGCGTCCGTGCCTCCAGCGGGGGCGGAGGCGGCAGGCGAGTTTTCGGCGGGCTGATCCATTGCCTCATGGATACGGGAAAACGCGTAACTCGAAACCCGAAATTGCAGTGCAGACACGCGCCGGTGTTCCGCGGGCGCGTCCGCACGAGC
This sequence comes from Chthoniobacterales bacterium, assembly GCA_038226705.1. Lineage (GTDB taxonomy): Bacteria > Verrucomicrobiota > Verrucomicrobiia > Chthoniobacterales > SZAS-18 > SZAS-18. Next base: position 20,730 of record JBBRQH010000064.1, read on the forward strand.
AAATAAACGCGCAGCTGACGCGACAGGAATCCCGGTTTCGGCCACGTTATTCGCCCCGGATCGAAAAGACGGGGCGCTCGCACGTGATCACGCATCTTTACCTTCACATTCCGTTTTGTCCGAAGATCTGCCCCTACTGCAGCTTTTACAAAGAGGCGCACGATCGGAACAAAACCCAGCCTTTTCTGGAGGCGTTGCTCCGCGAATTGGAGCAGCGCGCGGACTCAGGGCTCGAACTGCAGCCGCGCACCATTTTCTTCGGCGGCGGCACCCCGAGCGCGCTCACGGTCAGCCAGATGCAATTTCTGCTCGGCGGACTGCGCGACCGGCTCGATCTCTCGCAGCTCGAGGAATGGACGCTGGAGATGAATCCCGCGACGGTCTCGCTGGAGAAGGCGCAAATGCTGCGGGAGCTGGGGGTCACCCGCATCAGCATGGGCGTGCAGTCCTGGGATCCGGCCGTCCTCAACACACTCGGACGGGCGCATTCCGCCGCACAAGCGCTGCACTCGTATGCCCTCCTTCGGCAAGCGGGATTCACCAACGTGAATCTCGACCACATTTTCGCGGTTCCGGGGCAGACGCTGGCGAGTTGGGAGGAGACGCTGCGGCAGACCATCGCGTTGCGCCCCGATCATGTCTCCGCCTACAACCTTACCTACGAGGAGGACACCGAGTTCATGCGCCGGTTCGAGCGGGGCGAGTTCCGGCAGGACGCCGACGCCGACGCAGAATTTTTTGAGCTCACCGCGCGTCTGCTGGGTGACGCGGGATATCCCGCCTACGAGACCTCAAATTTCGCAACTCCCGGCCACGAATGCCGGCACAACGTCGCCTACTGGCAGGGCGCCGATTATCTCGGCCTGGGACCGAGTGCCTTTTCCACGGTCGGCGAGCGCCGCTGGGCCAATGTGCGCGACACCGCCGCGTACACGACGCGGATTCTGGCTGGCGAATTCGCCGAAGACTTCCAGGAGGTGCTCACGCGCTCGCTACGCCGGGGCGAGGAGATTGCCTTCGGCCTGCGCACGCGCGACGGCATCGCGGCGGAATGGCTGAACCCGTGGCCGGAGGAAGTGGCGCGCCTCTCCTCCTTGGGCCTGCTCGCCGTGGCGGGCGAACGGGCGACGCTGACCGCGCGCGGAAGATTGCTCGCCGATGAAATCGCGAGTGCGTTTGTCTGAGCCCTAACCCCATGCCCGAGCCGACCATTTACACCGTCTCGGCGTTGACGAGTGCGATTCGGGGTCTTCTTGAGGAAGCGATCGGCGAACTTTGGGTGGAGGGCGAGATTTCGAATCTGCGCCGGCAGGCGTCCGGCCATGTCTATTTCACGCTCAAGGACGCCGGCGCGCAGCTCTCTTGCGTGATGTTTCGCGCGGCCTCGCAGTCAGCGGGTGGCCGGCATCTCGTCGACGGTCAAAGCGCGCAACTCCTCGGGCAGATTAGCGTCTACGAGGCGCGCGGCCAGTATCAGCTCATTGTACACCTGGCCCAGCCGCGCGGTCGCGGCGCGCTGCAGGCGAAGTTCGAAGCACTCAAGGCCCGGCTCGCCGCGGAGGGTCTCTTCGACCGCGCGCGGAAGAAGGCGCTGCCGCGTTTTCCGCGCGCTATCGGGCTGCTGACGTCGCCCACCGGCGCGGCCTTGCAGGACATGCTCAATGTCTTCACCCGCCGCGCGCCCTGGGTGCGCCTGCTCGTGCATCCGGTCCGCGTGCAAGGGGCGGGTGCCGCAGCCGAGATCGCACGGGCCGTGATGGAGTTCGATCGCTGGGCGGCGGGGCCGAATCCGGCGCTGCGCGTCGAGGTCGTGATCGTAGCCCGCGGGGGCGGGAGTCTCGAGGACTTGTGGGAATTCAACGAGGAGATTGTCGCCCGTGCCATCGCCGCCTCGACCCTGCCGGTGGTAAGCGCCGTGGGGCACGAGATCGATTTCACCATCGCAGATTTCGCGGCTGATTTGCGCGCGCCGACGCCCAGCGCAGCGGCCGAGTTGCTTGTGCCTGACACCGCGGAGTTGCTGGCGCGGCTTGGGGCACAGCGCGAAGTTCTGCGCCGCGTGCTTTCGAATTGGGCGGTGCGTGCGCGCGAACGCCTTGACGTCCTCGCGCGCGGCGAGTTGCTCCGGGCTCCCCGCCGTCGCCTCGAGGAGGAGCAGCAGCGACTCGACGCCCTGGCGGAGGCACTCGCGCGCGCGATGCGCGGCGCGCTCGACGAGCCGCGCCTCCGGCTTGCGCGCTTGGCAGCGGCGCTCCGGCCCTAGGTGCTCCGCGCCCGCGCCGAGGCGGCGCGGCAGGCGATCACCGCGCTCCAGGCGCGCCTGCGCGCCGCGACCGAGCAGCGGGTGGGAGAGCAACACCGTCAGCTCCTGGCATGGAATGATTTGCTGCGCGTTCTCGGCCCGCAGGCCACGCTGGAGCGGGGTTACTCCATCACGACCGATGCGAGCGGCGGACCGCTTTCGTCGATCCGGAGTGTCTCGAGCGGGGAGCGGGTGCGGACGCAACTGGCCGATGGCGAAATTCTTTCCGACGTGGCGAAGGTATGTCCTCGCGAGTCACAATCTTTGTGATCCGGGCGCATTCGCGCCATAATTCCAGTCTCATGGCCTCCTTCAACCTTAAAGCCCTGTTCCACGAACGGCTGGGCGAGAACTACGAACTGCATGAGCAGCATATCAATCCGATGCTCGTGCAGGTGCAGCGCATCATCGGGTTCGACCGGGTCTATGCCCGGGCGGAAGGCGCGTATCTCTACGACGAAGACGGCAACGAGTACCTCGATTTTCTGAGTGGCTATTCGACCTACAACATCGGGCGCAATCATCCGGTGGTAAAGCAGGCGCTGCACGATGCGCTCGATCTCGACCTGCCGAACATGGTACAGATGGACTGTTCGCTGCTGAGCGGCCTGCTGGCCGAAGCGCTGATCAAAAAGACGCCGCGCCACCTCGATGCCGTCTTCTTCTGCAATAGCGGGACGGAGGCCACCGAAGGTGCCATCAAGTTCGCGCGCGCCGCCACGGGGCGCGACCGGATTGTCGCATTGAAAGGTTCCTTTCACGGCCTCAGCACGGGATCGCTGGCGTTAACCGGTTCGGGCAATTTTCGCGAAGGATTCGGCGAGTTACTCGGCGGCGTGTCGCATGTTCGGCTGGGCGATCTCGCGGCACTCGAAGCGGAGCTCGCCCATCGCGATGTGGCGGCTTTTGTTTTTGAGCCCATCCAGGGGAAAGGGGTCGTGTTTCCCGCCGACGACTATTTCCCCGCCGCCCAGGCGCTCTGCCGCAAGTACGGGACGCTGCTCGTGGCCGACGAAGTGCAGACCGGCCTGGGACGCACCGGCAAGTGGTGGGGCCATCAGCATTGGGACCTCGAGCCGGACATCATCACGCTCGCGAAATCGCTCAGTGGCGGCTACGTGCCTGTTGGGGCGATCGTGACGCGCCGGTCCATCTACCAGGCGACGTTTAGCAGCCTCGACCGCTGCGTGGTGCACAGCACGACTTTTGGGCGGAACAATCTCGCCATGGTCTGCGGCCTGGCCTCACTCAGCGTGCTCGAGAACGAGCGGTTGGTGGAGAATGCCGCCGAGCGGGGCGAACAGCTCAGGGAGCGTCTCGAAGAGCTGCAGCGCAGGCATCCCATCATTCGCGCCATCCGCGGCAAGGGCCTGATGATTGCGATCGAGTTTGCCGAGCCACCCACGCTCAAGGGCAAGATTGCCTGGCGCGCCATGCACAAGATGGATGGTGGGCTCTTCATCCAGACCGTGGTGGTCCCGTTGATGAGCAAGCATCATGTCCTCACGCTTGTGGCCGGCCACAACATGGACGTGATCAAGCTTCTGCCGCCGCTCACGATCGGCGACAAGGAGATCGACCGCTTCATCCAGGCGCTGGACGAAACCCTCACCGCGCTGCGCAAGCCGATCGGGCCGATCGTCGAATTGACCACGAATTTGCTCCGGCAGAAGGCGAAGGCACGTCGGGGCGAAAAACGCCGCCGGGTGCTCGCCTTGGCGTAGCGCAAGCCCGGTGCGGCGCCGGCAAAGCCGGGAGCCGATGCGCGTCCGATTTTTGCATCGTGCGTGGACGCGCCGCCGGACCGTGGATATTCTCGCCCCGATGTTTTCTTTCACGGTTCTCGGCAGCGGCAGCGCTGGGAATTGTGCGTTGGTGGAGACGGAGACGACAAAAGTGCTCCTCGACGCCGGCTTAAGTGCGCGGCAGCTCGTACGCCGGCTGGAATCGCTCGGCCTGACCCCCGAGCGACTCGATGGCGTCCTCCTCACGCACGAACACGGGGATCATTCCGGTGCCCTCGAGGTGCTGTGCCGGAAATGGAAGGTACCGATCTATGCCACGCGTCTTACCGCCGAGGCGCTGCAGTACGGCGGCCAGCTCAAATCGCACTGCAACTGGCGCCTCTTCCACCCTGGCCGCGAGTTCGCCCTGGGCGATCTGATGATCGACAATTTTCCCGTGCCGCATGACGCTGCCGAACCTGTTGGGTTCGTCCTGCGGCATGCAAAGGGCGCGCTGGCTCTTCTGACCGACCTCGGCCACGCCACGAAACTGGTGCTTGAGCGGGTGCGCGAAGCCGACACCCTCTTTATCGAGACGAATCACGATGGGCCGATGCTGCAGCAGGACACCAAGCGTCCGTGGAGCGTGAAACAACGGATTCTTTCCCGACACGGGCATCTCTCGAATGAAGCCGCGGCGACGGTCGTGCGCGATCTGCGTGAGCGAGGCGGGGGCATCCGTCGCGCCGTGCTCGGGCACCTCAGCCGCGATTGCAATCGTCCCGAACTGGCGATTGCAGCTGTGCGCTCCGCCGGCGGCATCGACCTGGAGATTTACTGCGCGACCCAGCACGAAATCTCCGCACGCTTTGCGATCACGCGCACCGCTCCACGCCCCCCGGCCGCTGGTCCGAACGCGGCGCAATTGAGCTTGTGGTGAACCCCGCAATGACCAGCTCCCGACCCCACAAAGCGACCACCGAGCAGGTGATGTTTTTCGATACCGACTGCGGCGGTGTGGTGCACAACATTGCCTATCTGCGCTTCATCGAATCGAACCGCACGTACCTCGTCGAGGAGATGGGCATGGGCCTGCGGGTCATGGCAGAAGAGCGGCGTTTTCCCGTGCTCGTGCGCACAGAGATCGAGTACAAACGCCCTGCGCAACTTGGCGATCGCCTGCAGATCGACGGCTGGTGCGAGCGGGTGGACCGCACGAAATTCTGGGTGGCGTTCGAAATCACGCGCCCTCTCGACGGGACGCTGATCGTGACGTGCCGGCAATCGCTTGCCTTGGTGCAAATGCCTTCGGGCCGGCCCCAGCGGATGCCGGCCGATTGGGTCGAGCGCTATGGCCGGTTGGAACCGCGCGCCAAGGATAATCAGCCGCTGTCCTTTTAGCGGGAAGCTGCCGGCGGCAGTCCGACCGCTTCCGGATGGTACTTGCTCCAGTAACGCAGCGCCGAGGTTACGGCCATGAAGCTCGGATCGGCCAGTTCGTAGTCGCGCACGGTTTGTTCGTTGCCGCCCGCCACGATCAGATCGTTGGCTTCGTAGGCGGCGAATTCCGGGATCAGGGTCGCCTCATCGGCCCCGGCCCGCATCCGGTCCCGGAACCAGTTCGACCAACGGTGCAGACGCTCCTCCACGGCGTCGAGATGCGCATCGATGCCGCCTTCAACCAAGCCCCAGTGGGGTAAATAAAAGCGCGCTGCCTTCATCTGGCGCAGCTTTCCGAGAGATTCCGCCCAAGCTTCCACATTCAGCTCCGGCGGGACGAAGGGCGGGATGGGCGCGCCGCCGTTGATGGTCACCCCGGCCACATCGCCGCCGAAGACGTTATCGTCCCATTGGTAGACATTGTGATGGCTGGCGTGTCCCGGCGTGTCGGTTGCCCGCACCCGGAACTGACCCGCTTGGAAAACGTCATTGTCGTTGGCAATCCGGAGGCGGTCCGCCGGAATGGGAGCCAGCACACCCCAAAGTTCGGTCATGCGGTCGCCGTAGATGCGCGTGGCCGAATGGACGAGTTTGGAAGGATCCGCCAGATGGGGCGCGCCCTTGGGATGCACGTAGACGGTGGCCCCTCGCGCGGCGAACTGCCAGGCTGCGCCGGCGTGGTCGAAATGAATGTGGCTGACAAAAAGGTGCCGCACGTCTTCCGGCGCCATGCCCATCCGGTTCAGGGCCGTCGTGACGTTGAGAAACGTGGATTCGGGCCCGCAGTCGAACATGGCGAGGCCGTCTGTAGTTTCGAGAACGGTCACCGCGATGATTTTCGGGCGGCCCATCTGCATCGTATCGAATATGTGCACCATGGCGGCGAAGACTGTCCAAAATCCGGCGCGCGGCAATGGTCTTCGCGCGGCTTGCGGGGGCGCCGGCTTTCCCGGATTCTCCCGCATGTCCCGCTCGAGCGCCCATCGTGCCGTCTCCGCTCCCGCGCCTGCCCAGGCGCCGCGCCATTCTGCCACGCACGGTTGCGGACACACCTCGCTCTCCTTCGAGGACCTAGTGGACGCACTCCACCACGCGGGCCTGCGGATGACCGAGAACCGGCGCGCTATTCTCCGTGTTCTCCGGGCGGCCCACGCGCCGCTCTCGCTGGAGGAAATCCGCGAACGCTCCGCGCATGACGGCGGCAAACCGGACTTCGCCACGGTCTTCCGGACGATGGAGCAGCTCGAACAGCTAAAGCTCGCCCACAAAGTAAATCTCGAGCGCAGCTCGAGCTACTTCGAGCTCGTGGATCCAAGCAGCCATCACGACCACCTCGTTTGCGTGGGTTGCGGCCGGGTCGTTCCGATCCTCGACGATTGTCCGGTGGAAGCGATGGAGCATACGCTCGCCGCCAAGCACGGCTTTACCGAACTTCGGCACTCGCTCGAGTTTTTCGGGCGCTGCCCGGAGTGCTCGCGCGGGGGCTAGTCCGCCACCACCGCGGGCGTCCCCACCTTTACCCGCGTGTAAAAGAGTTCCGCGATGTCAGACGGCATGCGCACGCAGCCGTGGGAGGCCGCGTAGCCGGGGAGGATGCCCACGTGCATGCCCACGCCATCGCCCGTAAGGCGCATGAACCAACGCATGGGCGCGCCTTGGTAGCGGGTGCCGCTCGGTGCGGAATCGATCCGCGTGCTGACCCCGCGGCGAACCGTGCGGCCGGATCTGTCCACGAAATCCCCGTAGATGGAGGAACGATGATCCCTGTCCTTTTCCAGCACCTTGAAATTTCCCTTGGGCGTACCGTGTCCCCGCTTGCCGCTGGAGATCGGCGAATCGATCACGATTTCATCCGTCGTCGTGTTGATCAGGTACGCGCGTTGCTTCGAGAGCGAGACGAGGATCCGGGAATTTTCCGGTCCGGTCTTGTCCATCAACCGCGCCGTGATGCGCGCATCGTCCTGGCGCTTGATAAAGTCACCCGCGGATCGTTGCGGCTGCTGCACCACCAGCGCGCGGCGGATTTCCTGCCCACGCACCGCGGGTGAGGCGACGAGGAGGATAAGCAGGCTGAGAAGGGGTGCGGAGACGTGGCGAAAGGTTTGCACAGGCGAAGCGAGCGCCAGAATAGTGAAGGCATCATGGGGGTCAATGCCAAGCTCGTTTAAGACCTGGCGGACTCGCGATCCTGTCGCTCCTGGCCGGCGCCACGGCAATTTGGTTCGCCGGCTCACGCTCATGGTCGCGCGTCCCCGAAGGCGCATCCGGACCCGCCACGCCCCTCAAGGCACAATTAGCGTCATCCCGGCGCGCAGCTTCATGGCGTCGCCCTCCAGCGAGTTCAGGTTGGCATCCAGCAGATCGTTCGCGCGATTCGGCGTCTGGTAAAACTTCTTCGAGATTCCCGCGAGCGTATCGCCGGGCTGCACCTTGTAGGTGCGGGTGGCCGCCAGCGCCTTGCGTTCGGCTTCCTTCACGGCGGCCGTGGCCGCGCGCTGTTCGGGCGAATTTGGCGCGGGCTTCGGGCCCGGACCGGTGGCGATTTCCTCCGGATCGGTCTTCGGCGCGGGCCCACTGGACTTCCGTTCGCTACGCGGCACGCCCGCGGCGGATTTTGCCACCGCAAGCTGCTGCTTCAGTTGCAGGTTTTCACTGCGGATGCGCGTGGCTTCCTGCCGGCTGACGAGCGTGCTGCCGGAAAGGGAAGTGGCGAGAGTCGCCTCCGCGCGCGCGATGTTCATGCGTGCTTGCTTCGCGAATTGCCCGTCCTGATCGACCTCGAGATAGCGCCGGAAGTGGTGAATTGCGCCGAGCGGATCCTGGAGATGATCGTAGTAGACGATGCCGAGCCGGAAATGCGCTTCGGACGTGCGGGCGGTGCCGTCGATGGCCTGCTCGAACGCCGTCACCGCCCCGCGAAAGTCCTTCGCGAGCAGCCGGGTGGCCCCTTCCTGGATCTGCTCCTTGGAACGATCGCGCGTGAAAACGCGCTGCACGCGGTCGCAGCCTCCGAGGCCGAACCCGAGCGCCAGCCCGAGCACTACTTGCGCGGCCGGGAAGATTTTTTGAACGAAACGACGCATGAACACGTACTAGAAGAGCGATGAACGAAACACGCCGTGCCCGACCATCCGGTCTGGGCGCGCGTCTTGTCAAACGGACCCGATGGACTTGGGCACTCGCCTTGCTCAGCGCCGGACTCCTGCTCGCCAGCTCCCTCGGGGCGCAAACGGAGCCGGATTCGATGTTTCCGGGCTCCGATCATGCCGCGGTGGCCGCGCTGCCGGAGGGGCCGAATGGCGGCGTGGATTTTCGTCTTTCGATGCGTCTGCGAAATGACCGTGCACCCTGGCTGGCTCCGACGGAACGAACCCGGAAGTTTTCCTTGGGCGAGTTCGCCGAGCCTTCGTCGCCGCAGGCGCTGCCCGCGCGGCAGGAGTGGGAGGAGCCGGACGCGTGGGATTGGGCGGGACTCCGCCGGCAATTTGCGCGGGCGCTCGGCGGAAACCGACGCATGCGTTTCGAGCGCGACGCGGTCTGGGTGCAGGCGGAGCGTTTGGGCGGCCCGGCTCGCCTGCCCGGTTTACTGGCGGATGCATCGCTCGCCGCGCGCGTGCGCGCCCGGCTCGCGAGCGAACCCATGCTCCGCGGGATCGCCATGACCGCGCAGTGCCGCGAGGGGCGCGTCCTGGTACACACTCGCAGTGCGAACTGCCGGCAGGCTGCCCAGACGCTGGCCTTGGTCCTCGCCGTCGACGGCGTGCGCGAGGCCGGCATCGATCTGCCGGAAGATCTCCAGCGCGAGCAGGCGGTGGGCCGCTAAATGGCCAGAAAAAAAGAAGCCGGACTGCCCTGAAACAGGGCAGCCCGGTGAAAATCCGTTTCGACCGAAACCAGCGAGTGGTTGCCGGACGAGCGGGAGGCCGAATTACTTCGACATCGTCTTGACGGTCGAGGACGAAGTTGTCGTCGGAGCCGGCGCGTTCTGGGAGCAGGCGCCCAGGCCGAGAGCGGCAGCGGCTATGGCGACAAAAGCGATAACTTTGATGGCTTTCATGATCTGAGTTTCACCTCCCTTTCTTAGCAGGATGCGGTTGAAGAACGCCCCTACTGACCCACGCGGTGCGGCTTGGCAAGGATTTTTCGGGCTGCCTGAGTTCAGGCGATGAAAACCGGCGTGCCGCGCGGGACTTGGGCGAAAAGTTTGATGATGTCCGCGTTCGCCAAACGCACGCAGCCGTGGCTCGCCGGCGTGCCCAGCTGAGCCTCGTGATTCGTGCCGTGAAAATAGATGAAGCGCTCGCGCGTGTTGGCGTTTTCGGCCTCGAGTCCCTCCAGCCAGAGGATGCGGGAGGTGACCAAGTCCTCCTCTCCCCCCTGCCGGGCAATGCGCCGGGTCGCACGGCGCGCCTTGAAGATCATTCCCGTCGGCGCGTTGCGGCCTACTTTGGCGCAGACCCGGAAACGCCCGGTCGGCGTGCGCAGGCTGCCGTTCTCGAAGCCTGTCCCGCGCACGGACGTCGAAACCGGGAAGCGGTGCAGCACCGCCCCCGCGGCCGAGCGCAACTCGACTGTCTGCTCGGCGATCGAGACATGCAGGGAGGGTTTGGGACGCATGGAATCGCTTCGGAACCCACAATTTGTCCACGCCTTGCCCCTCGTCCAATCCCGCCGGCCGCTGCCGCCGCGGTGCGATTCCGTCCGGCACGACTTTCGGGTTTTCAACTTCCTGCCGCCCGCTACCGTCCCGGCCCACCGCAAGCAAAGTTAAATGACTCCCAAACATGTCGCCATCGTCGGCGCGACCGGGGCCGTCGGGCAGGAGATGCTCGATGTTCTCGCGCGCCGTAATTTTCCCGTCGCCTCCCTGCGCGCGCTCGCTTCCGCGCGTTCCGCCGGAGCGAAGGTGAAGTTCAAGGACGAGGAGATCACGGTCGAAACGCTGACGGAAAATTCCTTTGCGGGCCTCGATCTCGCGCTCTTCAGCGCCGGCGGTTCCATCTCGAAGGAGTTCGTGCCCCATGCCGTGAAAGCCGGCGCCATCGTGGTCGATAATTCCTCCGTCTTCCGCATGGACCCGCAGGTCCCGCTCGTCATTCCCGAGATCAACGGCGCCGACGTGAAGCAGCACCACGGCATCATCGCCAATCCCAACTGCACCACCGCGGTGGTCCTCATGGCCCTCGCCCCGCTGCACAAGCTCTTTCGTCTTCGCCGCATCATCGCGGCCAGTTACCAGGCCGTTTCGGGGGCCGGCGCGAAGGCCATCGAGGAACTGCGCCGGCAGAGCGAAGCCGTCGCCGCGGGCCGGCCGGTGGCATGCGCGGTCTTCCCGCACCAGATCGCCTTCAACGTGCTCCCGCAGGTCGATGTTTTCCTCGAGAGCGGCTACACCAAGGAGGAGATGAA
>JBBRQH010000065.1:0-31255 GCA_038226705.1 Chthoniobacterales bacterium
AGGTGGAGGCGAGGGGATTCGAACCCCTGTCCTCGAGGACTTCAGCGCAAGCTTCTACAGGTTTAGCACGGCAATCGATTTAAGATTCGCGCCTCCCACCGGCAGGACTCGCGACTCCGAGCAACCATGAAGTCTGTCTCGTTCCCGACCGCGGTTACTCCGGTCTTGAACCAGCCTGCTGCATCGCACCCCGGCCCAGCAGGCGTCGGCTGGGGCGCGTCACGGTCAATTAAGCCGCAAGAGCCAGGTCAGTATTGGCGTTTGATTTTTTGATCCGATTTTTTACGAGGCCAACGAATCATCCTCGACCTGCCACCTGTGCCTCTACCCAAGAGTCGAGACCAGTACGCCCCCATTCTTTTTAGGGAGGAAAGAGCATCGCTCCATCCGGGCGCGCGCGCAACTGCCCGTCGCGTCAGTAGGGGAATGGGAAACAGAAAAAGGAACCACGAATTTTACACGAATTAACACGAATTATTGGGGAGGACTGAACGGACTGGCCGAAGGCGAGTATCGCGAGTTTCTCTCACTCCCAACGGCAGGCCGAGAGTCACGAATGGACCCAACCAACGCAGGATGAAGGAAAACTGCCTCAGAAGTAATTCGTGTTAATTCGTGTGAAATTTGTGGTTCCATTTTGTCTTCAGCCTTTCTGAAATTCGTGGTTCCTTCCTCCAACCATGAAGACTGTTTTTGTCACCGGGGCCAGCGCGGGCATGGGCCACGCCATCGTCCTTCGCTTTGCGCAGGAGGGGTGGCGGGTGATTGCGGCGGCGCGGAGGCTCGATCGACTCGAAGCCTTGCGGGCGGGAGGCGGGCCAAATGTGATTCCGCTCGCGCTCGATGTGCGCGACCGGGCGGCGGTGGAGAAGGCTTTCGCCGGGTTGCCCCCGGAAGGCGCGGAGATCGATGTGCTCGTGAACAACGCGGGGATTTCAATCGGACTCGAACCGGCGCAGGAGTCCCGGTTGGATGATTGGGACGCAATGATCGATACCAACATCAAGGGCGTGACGTACTGCACGCATGCGGTACTGCCGGGGATGGTGGCGCGCAATCGGGGCCACATCGTGAACATCGGCTCCATCACCGGGCATTACCCGTATCCCGGCTCGCACGTCTATGGCGGGACGAAAGCGTTCCTGCACAACTTCAGCATGGGGCTGCGGGCCGATCTGCTCGGGACGGCGGTGCGCGTGACGATGGTCGAGCCCGGCATGACGACCGGCACGGAATATTCCGTCACTCGCTTCCGCGGCGATGAGGCGCGCGCGGCGAAGACCTACGAAGGGCTGGAGCCGTTGCAGCCCGAGGATGTGGCCGACGCGGTCTGGTGGGTGGCGACGCGACCCGTCCGGGTAAACATCAACACGGTGGAATTCATGCCGGTGTGCCAGTCCTTTGCACGGCCCGCGCTGGCGCGGAAAACGGGGTAGGAACAGGAAAGGCAGAAGAAAAAGCAGAGGAAAGGAACCACGAATTTTACACGAATTAACACGAATTACTGGGAGGTTTACTGACGAGCCGAGCGCAAATCCTCGAATCAATCCGTCCCCCCAATCACGGCGATAAAACGGCGAATAGGCGCGAGGAATCACTGCAACCCGCCTCAAAAAATTCGTGTTAATTTGTGTGAAATTTGCCTTTTGAATTCGTGGTAAAGTTTGAAAGGCCGTCTCGCTGCTCGGCTGTGGTTCCATCCCGCTTTTTTCAGCGTTCTTGCTCCCGCCTCACCACCAGCCGGTGATTTCGCGGATCTTGCCGGAGAAGCGCGCGGCATCGTAGATGAGTCTCTGGACAAACTCCATCGTCGTGACGTCCGGGCAGGCGAGCAGGAGCATGGCCGAAAGGATGAGTAGATTGACGACGTAGATGAGCACGAGCGAAAAGAACGTGCCCTGCGATTCGAGGTCGCTCTGGCCTTTGCCGATCATCCAGATCGTGAAGGAGAAATGGAAGGCCCACGTCGCGCCCAATCCGGCGAAGAGCCAGCGGCGGAAATCTTCCAGCTCCAACACCGCATTCACCGCGGCCCACAGTCCCACGAGCAGGACGCTGTAGAGCGGAAAAAAGTACGGAGAGAGCGCAATCCACGTGTTCGTCTTGTTGGTGACGATGTAGCCGCCCTGCGGACGCACTTTGAATTCGCGGACGCGTCCCCCCATCACCCAGACCCAGAGGGCGTGGGTAAGTTCGTGCCCGAAGACGTAGACCCAGAGCGGACGCGGGAGTCCGAAGAACGCGATGAGCCAGAGCACGACCCCAAGGGAGAAGAACCAGAATTCCTCCGTGGCCCAAAAATATTTGTTCAAGGCGGCGTGCGCGAACTCGTGGAAAAAGGCGGAGCTCAGCACCCAGGCGACCGGCAAGAGCAGGATGCCGGCGCAAAACTTCACCCAGCGTTTCGGGACGAAGATCGGTCTGCCCCGGAGCCACGGGCGACCCTCCGCGCGCGGTGGTGCGGCAGTGGCGGTGGCTTCGAGTTTCTTGCGGCGATCGCGCTTCGCCTCGCGTTTGGCCATGAGCGGTGGAAGTCGGCGCGCATTCTGCCCGCGGGCGCCCGGGAAGGGAAATGCGAATCGCAACTCGAACGAATTCTCCTTCTTATCTCCCGCCTGCCCCGATATGAATCCGTCTCCATCCCCACGCTCCATGCCGGAACCGCAGAAACGCATCCTTATCCTCGGCGGTGGCTTCGGCGGCGTCTACACCGCTCTGCACCTCGGCAAACTGCTGACGAAGCAGGAACTCGAGACGATCGAGATTGGCCTCGTCAGCCGCGACAACTACCTCGTCTTCCAACCGCTGCTGCCCGAGGTGATTTCGGGATCCGTGGAACTCAACCACGTCATCGCGCCGATTCGTCGGATGGCGCCCAAGGCGCAACTCTACTCGCGCGATGTCGAGGCGATCGACCCGCAGCGAAAAGTCGTGCAGCTCAGCCCCGGGATCCGGCAGACGCCGCTGCTGCTCAGCTACGACTACCTGGTCATCGCGCTCGGCACGCGTCTCGACTACAGCAAGATCCCCGGCATGCGCGAGCACGCCAGCCCGTTCAAATACCTGGGCGACGCGCTCTATCTGCGTAATCAGCTCGTGCGCGTCCTCGAGGAAGCGGAGACGGAAACGGATCCGGTGGCGCGAAAGGCTCTGCTTACGTTTGTGGTCGCGGGCGGCGGATTCTCCGGGGTGGAGTGCATCGCGGAGATGAATGATTTCCTGCGCGAGGCGGTGCGGGCCTACCACCGGATCCACGAAAACGAGCTGCGGCTGATCCTGCTCCAGCGCAGCGATCGCATTCTGCCGGAACTCACGCCCGGGCTCTCGGCCTTCGCGCACAAGCTCCTCGTCAAACGCGGGGTCGAGATCCGTCTCGGGGGCGGATTGACGGCGGTGAGCGCCGAAGCCGTGGTGGTGGAGGACAAGAACACCGGTGCGATCGAGATTATCCCCACGCGCACCACGGTCGCGACCGTGCCGGCCGGGGCGCATCCGCTGATTTCCGACCTGCCTTTCCCGAAGGACAAAGGGCGCATCACGGTCGATCAACATCTCGAAGTTCCGGGCTGGCCGGGCGTTTGGGCGCTCGGCGATTGCTGCGCGGTGATGCAGGTGGACGGGCAACAGTCGCCGCCGACCGCGCAACACGCCTTGCGCCAGGGGCGCACGACCGCGCTAAACATTGTCGCCTCGTTGCGCGGCACGGAGAAAAAAGTCTTCGGCTTCACCGGACTGGGCAAGCTCGGCTCGCTCGGTCGGCGTTCGGCCGTGGCGGAAGTGTTCGGCCTGCATCTCAAGGGGATTATTGCGTGGCTCTTCTGGCGCGGCGTTTATGTGTCGAAGTTTCCCGGGATCGATGGCCAGATCCGATTGCTCGCCGATTGGGTGCTCGACACGATCCTCCCGCGAGACATCACGCAGTTGCGCATTTACCATGAGGAAGCGGTTCATCGGGAGCATTTCGAGCCCGGGCAGATGGTCTTCGATAAAGGCGAAGTGGGCGACAAGGTCTACTTCATCGCCAAGGGCGAGGCGACGGTCGAGCGGGATGGACACGCGATCGCCACGCTGCGCTCCGGCGATACTTTCGGCGAGGCAGCGCTGATCTCGCATCAGCCGCGAAATGCGACCATCCGCGCTGTGACGCAGGTCGATGTCGTGGCCGTGACGCGCGACGCCTTCGGAGAATTGTTCGGACATCTCCCCGGCCTGCGCGACACAATGGAGGAATTGATGGGTGCACGGATGGGCCGAAGCATCGACCTGAAACATGAGATGACGACCATCCCCGCGAAGACGGTGGGCGGGGAGGAAGGTTCGCCGAAATCCGAGCGGCAAACGCAGTAGGCAGGGGATCAATTGCTGGCCGGCTTTTCGCTCGTTTGGGCGTCGCTGGCGGGTGCCGGACTCGCGGCCTTCTTGCGGGGGCTGGGTGTGGGGGGTTTTCGCTCGCTCGTCTCCGCGGCGGGCTTGGAACTGGCGGGTTTCGCCTCGGTCGCCGGCTTGCGTGGGGCGCCGTCGGTGGCGGGCTTGGGGCCGGCGACTTTTGCGGGCTGACTCGCAGCGGGTCCCCTTCGCTCGCTGGCTTCGGTCAATGGCTTGGGGCTCGCAGGCTTGGCCCCTTCGCTCCCGGCCGGCGGCTTGCGTGCGGTCGACTCGCTCGCCGGCTTTGGGTTGGCTACCTTTGTCTCGCTTGAGGGTTTTCCGCTGGCGCCCGCAACCCCGGGCTTTGGACTCGCGACCGTGGGTGCCAAGCTCACCGGCGAGGGCTTCCGTTCCACGACGTTCGCGGCCGGGCTTCCCGCGGGCGGCTTGGGCGCCGCGACTTCAGCCGAGGGCTTCCGGATCTCGTTCGCCGCCGGCTTCCGATCCGTGGCTTCGTTTGCCGGCTTGGGGCTGGCGACCTTCGTTGTCTGCGCGCCGTCGGGTGTCTTTCTTTCGGCGACTTCAACGTGGGCTTTTCGGTTCGCCGGCTTCAGTCCTTCACTCGCGGCCGACGGCTTTCCGTCGGTGCCCTCGCCGGCGGGCTTGGCCCGGCCCGTCTTTGCCTGGGTCACGGCCGACGGTTTTTCCGCACCTGCTTCGGTCGCCAGCTTCGAGGCGGGATCCGTCGTCGGCTTGGGGCTGGCGAGCTTCGCCCGGGCGCTGCGAGCTGGTGGCGTGGGCCGGCTGGCGTCGGGCGGTGCGGCGGTGATTGCCGGCGCAATTTCCGCGGTGCGCTCGTCTCCTTCGGTCGGCCCCCGATCGCTGGAGTCCTCCTCGAAGAATAAGCAGACATCGCGGACGATGAAGCGGCGTTGGGACGCGCGGAAACTCGCGAGCGACTCGAGCGTCGGACGATGTTCCGGTCCGTCCGCTGGCGGTTTGGGCGCATTCACTGCGAGCACATCGAGATCGGGCGGCTCCTCCGGTTTCTTCGTGACGCGCAGGGACACGAGGAGATACTCGAGTTCAGTGGCGCGATCGCGCGACTTGGCCGAGATGAAAATGTGCAGACTGGGACCCGGCAGGGACTCGCCGCCCAGCCACGCCGCGGGCGGAAAAATGTCCGGCACGATGCATTCGCTCCAGAACTCGTCGCTCTCATCCCAGCGCAGCCAGGTCACTCTTGAACTCCCGACGCTTCCGCGATTGTTGATGATGCGCGCTCCGTCGCGCTCTTTGGAGGCAAGGGCGGGCTGATTCCCCTGGTAGATCCCGATGCGCTCGTCGTTCAGGATCAGGTAGAAGACGGAGAAGTCAGCCCCGTCATGCCGCCGGAGGTTGAAAGCGGGCTCGAGTTCGAGGGCAATTTCCATCCCGCCTCCGGCGTCGAGGTGATAAGTCTCCCGCTTCGATTCCTGGGCTGCGCAACAGACTCCTCCGCCGAAGCAGACGAGGAGAAGCCAGAAAAGGGCGCGGGAAGTCACGCGGCATTCTGCAACGAATTTGCCGCGTTGCCACCGCAGCGAGGCTCCACTTGCGAACTGTCCAAAATCGCCACGCGCGCTAACGTCCGCGGCGTGACGCGCCCTGCTCTTCGTCTCCTCCTTTGCGCCGCGCTGCTCGTGCTCGCGGCCTGTGGACGCCGCGAATCGCGCGCGGAGTTGGTGATCCTGAATGGCGCCGAGCCGGAGACGCTGGATCCGCATCTCATGACCGGGCAGCTCGAGCAGCGAATCGCGTATGCACTCTTCGAGGGCCTGGTCTGCTACGACGAGAAGGCGGATTTGCAGCCGGGGGTCGCGGAACGCTGGGAGATCTCGGAGGAGGGGAAAACCTACATGTTCCACCTCCGGGCAAACGCGCTGTGGTCGAACGGGGATCCCGTGACCGCGGAGGATTTCGTCGAATCCTGGCGGCGCAGCCTCGCGCCCGCTACGGCGGCGGAATACGCCTACCAACTGCACTACATCAAGAATGCCCGCGTCTTCAACGAGGGGACGATGCCGGATTTTGGCCAGGTCGGAGTCCACGCCGTGGACGCCCACACGCTCCGGGTGGACCTGGAGAATGCGACGCCGTTTTTTCTCGGGCTGTGTGCGACGACTCCCTTGCTGCCCGTGCACCGCACCGCGCGCGATCCAGCCGATGGCACGGCGATGCGACCCGGCCGCATGATTTCGAACGGGGCCTTTGTGCTCGAGGCCTGGCGGCTCAACGACAAGGTGCGCCTGCGCCAGAATCCCCAGTATTGGGACCAGGCCAGCGTCCGGATGCACACGATCGACCTGCTTCCGATCAAGAACCCGAACACCGCGTTGAATTTCTACGGCTCGGGCCAGGCGGATGTCATCCTCGACAAGTTTCTCACGCCCGTGGGGCTGTTGAAGGAACTGCGGGGACGGCCGGATTTTCACGCGGGACCATTTCTGGGGACGCTTTTTCTGCGCTTCAACACGAAGCGAAAACCCTTCGACGATCCCCGCGTGCGCCTCGCGTTTTCCCATGCGATCGACCGGAAACTGATTTGCGAAAAAATCACGCGCGCGGGGGAATTGCCGGCGAGCACGATGACCCCACCTGGGGCGGGCGGGTATGCGCCCCCGCGCGGGGTGACGCTCGACGAGGACCACGCGCGTACGCTGCTGGCTTCGGCCGGTTTCCCGGGCGGAAAGGGATTTCCGCCCGTGAGTTATTTATACAACGAGAACGATCTCGCGGCCGCCATGGCGGTCGAACTCCAGGCCATGTTCCGCCGCGTGCTCGGCATATCCATGAATCTCCAACCGATGGAGAACAAGGTGTACCTGCGCACGATGACTTCGCTCGACTACGATCTTTGCCGGGCAAGCTGGATCGGCGATTACAACGACCCGAATACCTTTCTCGATCTTTTCATGGCCGGAAGCGGGAATAACCGGACGGGCTGGACGAACGCCGAATACGACCGGCTCATCACCGAAGCCGCCGCTGAATTGGATCTGGAAAAGCGCCACGCCATCTTCCGCCGGGCCGAGGACATTTTGGTGAGCCAGGCCGCACCGGTTGCCCCGATTCACTTTTACGTCGGCATCCAGATCTTCGACGGCTCCCGCCTCGGCGGGCTCGAGCCCAACCTGCTCGACGAGCACCCGTTTCGCGCGATGTATTGGAAAAAGCAGGCTGAGAGTGCTCCGTAATTTCCGCGCTGACGGACCAATGGCCTACTTGCGGCCGTAGATGTCAGTCTCGGCGCGCTCCTTCTCCACTTTCTCCGCGACCGCCTTGGCGCGGTCGATGGCGGTCTTGGGATCGAGCGAGCTGACGGGTCGTTCGATGGCCGGCGGACGCACCTTCACCACGGCGGGCTGCTTGTTTCTCTGCCACGCGAAATAAGCGATTACCCCAATCACGATCAAGACGAGCAGCGCGCGCATGCCCACGTGTAATAGTGCAATCTAGGGTGTGCAATTGACGAACGCGCAGAGTCCGGGTCAGCGCTTCGCCTTGCGCACCACGGCGTGGAAACCCGGGGGCCGGGCGCGAATCCAGGCCACGAACTCCGCGATTTTGGGATGGGCGCGGAGTTTTTCCACCGTGTCAAAATCGCGGGCGAGTTCCTTTTCGCTCGTGAGGGCGTGGACTTGTTTGTGACACGAGCGGCAAAGCGGCACGACGAGCTGGCGCAGCAGTTCTTCGCGCGTATGCCGTTCGCGCACGGGTCGCTTGCCATGCCGGCAGCGGGGAATGAGATGATGCCGCGTGACCTCCGTCGCGCGCGCACACAGCGCACACGTTCCCGTCATCCCAGAATCGACTTCAACTCGGCCTGCACGCGCTCGATTTCGTCGAGACGAGGCGCGGTATTCGGAACGAGAAAAAGCTCGCCGGTCTTCGCGTGCTCATAAGGCAGGACGCGGGACGATTCGCCTTCGCCGCCGGTACGCGCGACGGGTTTGATGATGCGCTTTCGCTCCAGGAGTGCGGCCAGCAGGTAGGCCACAGCGGCTTTCTCGGGCGGCGGACCTTGGGCGAGCAACTGGCGCAGGTGGGATTCGGCGTCGGCCTTGGTCACGGATTCCACCGGGAGAGGCGGAGGCGGCTCGTATTTTCCCCGCCAGAAGGAGAACGGGGGCACTGCCGACTCGGAGCCGGGCGGGTGCATGGCCTCCCACGCCTCCGTACAAATGTCCTCGCGGCGCAGCAGGTCGCCCTCCTCGTGCAGGAGGGTGAAAAAAACTTCGCCATCGGTAAAAGGCCGGCCGGTACGCGCACACTTCTCCGCCCGTCCTTGAATGTTCCACTCCTGAGTCATCGGGCGCGAAGCGTGAGCCGCCCTGCGCCGATGTCAACGCGGCTCACGAAAAGCGAGGGTCCTTCCCGGGCTCCAATTCGAACGTGAACTCGGATTTCGCCCGGACATACGGCAGGAGAACATCGTCGCGGTGCTTCTGCGCGATCGGGTTGGCTTGGAAGAGGGCCAGCTTTTCCGTGTTTTCGAACTCAAGCGAGAAGAAAATCCCCCAGTCTTCCGCCGGTCCGATGCGCTGTCCGCACCGGATGATTTTCACTTCGGGAATCTTTAACAATTGCGTGCGGGTCTGGCGCAACACGGCCTCGACGGCCTCGGGAGGCACGCCGGGTTGGAGCTGGCACAGGACGAGGTGGAGAATCATCGGAGGGTGGGACGGGAAAGCGCAGTCTGCGCCGCGGGAGAGCCGTAAGTGGAGACGCGAAAAGACGGCGGATATTCCGGGAATTCACCCGCGCTCCCTTTGATGGCCTCGCCTGGATCGGGCGACTCGGGAACCCGGGCTTGCCGCCGAACCCGTCGTCAGGCCCGGAGCCGTTCGATTTCCGCCCCAAGCTCCCTGAGCTTCTCGTCGAGGTGCTCGTAACCGCGGTCAATGTGGTAGACGCGCGAAATCTCGGTGCTCCCCTTCGCTTTCAGTCCGGCCAGGACCAGTGCGGCGGAGGCGCGCAGGTCGCTCGCCATGACTGGGGCGCCGCTCAAATATTCCACTCCGGTCAGGATGGCGGTGGCGCCGTCGAGGCGCGCATTTGCCCCCATGCGCTTGAGCTCGGATAGGTGCATGAAGCGCTGCGGGAAAATGTGCTCGGTCACCACGCTGATTCCCTCGGTCGTGCTCAGCAGCGCACACATCTGCGCCTGCATGTCGGTCGGAAATCCCGGATACGGCTCGGTCGCGATCTCAAGCGGATGGCAGGTTTCGCCGGGCCCGACAGTGATCGAGGTGTCTTCGCGGGTGACGCGATAGCCCGCGCGCCCCAAGGCAGCGGTGACGGCGGTGAGATGCTCGGGTACAATGTTGCGCAAGCAGACGCCTTTGGCATCCCCGCAGATGGCGCCGGCGACGAGAAAAGTGCCCGCTTCAATGCGGTCCGGAATGACTTCATGTTCCGCGCCGTGCAGCTCCTTCACGCCGACAATTTCGATCCGGGGCGTGCCTGCGCCGGTGATTTTGGCTCCCATCTTGTTCAGGAAATTCGCGAGATCGACCACCTCGGGCTCCGCCGCCGCGCCTTCGATGACCGTCACGCCATCGGCGAGAACTGCGGCCATCATGACGTTGTCCGTCCCCAAAACCGTGGGCCCGTGCGTGCCGCGCAAGTTTACTTCGTTGCCGCGCAACTCGGAGGCGAAAACTTTCACGTCACCGCCCTCGACACGCACGACGGCGCCGAGCGCCTGGAATCCGCGCAAATGCAAATCGATGGGCCGGTCGCCGATCACGCACCCGCCGGGGAGCGCGACGGTAGCTTCTTTTTCGCGCCCAAGCAGCGGGCCCAGCACGCAGACGCTGGCCCGCATTTTTCGCACGAGCTCGTAGGGGGCGACGGTCTTTATTTTCTCCGCGGTCACATTAACGGTGCCGCTCGCCCGATCCACTTCCGCGCCGAGATGGCTGAGAATCTGGAGCATGAAGTTCAGGTCGCTCAGGTCCGGCACGCGGTGGATCGTGCAGGTGCCGCGGGTGAGGAGGGTCGCGGCGAGAATCGGGAGCGCGGAATTCTTCGAGCCGCTGATGCGGACGCTGCCGGAGAGTTTCTTGCCGCCGTGAACGATGAGTTTTTGCAAGGACATACAACGTGGGAGCTAAGGCGGCGCCCCCGCGCAGACAAAGCGCGCGACGCCCTGGTAATCAAGAGTGGCAGCAATCGCGCGATAACCGCGGGCCGCGAACAATTCTTGCACGCGGTCAGCCTGATCGTGTCCGATTTCGAGCGCCATCCATCCTTCGGGTTCGAGATGCGCGGGTGCGCTCTCGATCAACCGGCGAATGACCGCGAGGCCATCCGCCCCGCCGTCGAGGGCTTGGGCCGGATCATGCTGCACTTCGCGGGCGAGCGCGGGAAGATCGGTCGCCGGGATGTACGGAAGGTTTGCCACGATGCCAGTGAAAATCCCCGCGACATTCGACAGCAGGTCGGACTCGCAAAAGACCATTCGGCCGGACAGCGCATGCCGTTCGGAATTTTCGCGGGCGAGGGCGAGAGCTTCCGGGGAGCGATCGCATGCCACCACGTCCGCCGTGGGCCGTTCCGTTGCGAGAGTGAGCGCGATGATCCCGCTCCCCGTGCCCACATCGAGAAAGCGCGCGCACGTGTCAGCCGGGATGCGCGCCAGCACCAGTTCGACGAGTTGCTCCGTCTCGGGCCGGGGCACAAGCGCGCGCCGGTCGCAGCGGAACTCGCGGCCGTGAAATTCCACCGTGCCGAGCAGGTGCTGGAGAGGTTCACCCTTGCCGCGCCGCCGGACGAGTTCACGCATCGGGTCCAGTTCGCGCGGACCGAGCGGGCGGTCGAACTCGAGATAAAGATCGATCCGGTTGCGCTTGCCCAGCACGTGCGCGGCGAGGTGTTCGGCATTCAGGCGCGACGACTCCACGCCATGGCGCGTGAGGTATTCGGCTGACGCCTTGACAACCTCGAGCAGCGGCAGGGACTGGGGGCGCGCGCCATTCGACATCTGGGCCCCGAAGATGGGGCGCGTGCGCCGCAGCGCAACCTTTGGTCCATCAGCAGACCGCCGCCTCCACTTGGAGCGAAACCGCGCCGGCTTGACGGGGGACAATCTCAACCGGCTCCCAACTGGCCTGGTTCGCGCTGTGGTGCCGGCGCGCCAGGTCGCGGACAAAGCCGGAGCGGTGGTGCGCATATTTCAGGGTCATCAATTCTTCCTGCAGCCGGGCGGCGTCGGTGGCGGCCAGGTGCTTTTCGCGGACGAGCCATTGGACGAATTTGGCGATGAGGTCATCGCTGGCGTGGCGCTGGCCGTTTTCGACTTTGATCCAGCCGGGGGTGGAGACGAATCCTTGGGCACCCAGGGCTTCCTGGGAGAGTTGCAAGGCTTGACGAATGGTTTTGAGACGCTGG
Organism: Chthoniobacterales bacterium; assembly: GCA_038226705.1. Lineage (GTDB taxonomy): Bacteria > Verrucomicrobiota > Verrucomicrobiia > Chthoniobacterales > SZAS-18 > SZAS-18. The sequence goes on from JBBRQH010000065.1 coordinate 11,800, forward strand.
CCGAGGGTTAGCATGGATGGGGTATGGATGGGGATCGGAATGGCGCAATGATCTCGAAACGGGCCCCGGCACATCTTCATTTTGAGCCAATTGCAATAATTACCAGAAACTGACCCGCAAACTGGGTGAAGGCAAGTATTTGTCATAAATTCTTTTCGACAGGGGTCTTGGGCCCGGATCGCGCAAGGAAATCCGGCACGGCGACCCGGGTCCGTCCGGATCGACGAAAAGGGGGAGCGAGGAAGCCCTTTCCTGCCCGCTTGCGGGCGCCCATTCGCCTTGGAATTCAACCTCCCGACCCGCCTTGGGCGGGCTGCAGGGCGACGCGTCAGACCAATCCGTCCACCGAAATGCCCTTCAAGGCAAAGAGCCGCAGGATCGTCTCTTCAATGAGGTGGTTCGGGCACGAGGCGCCGGCGGTGAGGCCCACGATGACGTGCTCTTTGGCGGGCAGCCAATTCTCCGAGGATTGCTCGCGCTTCTCGTGCAGATTGTAGTGCACGATCCGATCCGGGCTTTCGAGGCGCGAGGCATTCCGGATGAAATACGTGGGCAATTGCTGCTCGCCGATTTCGGCGAGGTGGGAGGTGTTCGAACTGTTATATCCCCCGACGACAAGCATCAGGTCCATCGGACTCTCGAGCAGCTTGAAGAGTGCGTCCTGCCGCTCCTGCGTCGCGCCGCAGATCGTGTCGAAAAAACGGAAATTCTTCAATCCCAATTCCTCGCCATCGCGGTCGATGATGGCCTGGCGCACGCGCCGCTGCACGTCCTCGGTCTCGCTGCGGAGCATCGTGGTTTGATTGGCGACGCCCACACAGCGCAGGTGCAACTCGGGATCGAACCCGAGGGAGCGCGCCTCCGCCGGAAATTTTTCCAGGAAGGCTTCCTTGCTGCCGCTGTGGCGGATGTAATCGCAGACGTAATCGGTCTCCGCGAGCGTGAGCACCACGAGGTAGTGGCCGTTGCCGTCCTGCCCGAGCGCGCGCGATGCAGTTGCCTTCGTCTCCTCGTGCTCCGCCTTGCCGTGGATGATGGAGGTGAATTTCTCCTGCGCGTAGCCGCGCACGCGGCGCCAGACACTCATGACGTCGCCGCAGGTGGTGTCGACGATGTGGCAGCCGAGCTCCTTGATGCGTTCGATCGTCTTGGTCTCCGCCCCGAAGGCGGGGACGATCACGACATCTTCCTCGAGGAGATGATCGACCTCGGCCTGGCGATTGGGTCCGATGAGATTCTTGATGCCGAGGGCCGCAATCTGTTCGTTGACCTCCGGATTGTGGATGATCTCGCCGAGAATGAAGAGGCGCTGCTCCGGCGGGAAAAACTTCCGCGCGGCGTACGCCATGTCGATGGCGCGCTCGACGCCGTAGCAGAAGCCGAACTTCTGGGCGAGGCGCACGGTGAGACCGCCGCGCGAAACGATCCCGCCTTGGGCGATAACCCGGTCGACGATCTCGCTGCGATAGTGCGACTGGACCTGCTTGAGCACCGCCTCCATCACCTCCGGGGTGCGGAGATTGATGCGCTTTTTCTCGACAGGCGGGGCGGCGACGACGGCAGACATGGGCCAAGAGCCTACGCCGGAGGAGCGCAAAACACAAAGGGCAGGCGTGTCGCCTGCCCTTGGTGTGAGTCAGTTGAAAAGAGGGGCCGAGGGCGCCTGGTAGACGCGATCGGAGGTGAGGAAGGCGCCCGGAGGATCGGGATCGTTATAGTCGGTCGGGCGGCGCAGGTTGCGCCCGATCGTCGCGTCCTCCGGCTGCGTCTGTGAGACGTTGATGGGGGTTCCCATCTTCGCGAGGGCGAAAAACTTCGCGGAGACATTCTTGTGCAAGCGCAGGCATCCATGCGTGCGGGGCACAGGCCAGACGTAGCCCTCATGGAAGCCGTAAGCGGGGTAGAAGCCGACCCAGTTCGCCATGGGATAGCCGACGTAGCGGCCGCCCTTCGATTGCCCGCTCGTGCCGGCGGCAATGGAATTTCCATTCACCCAGAAGCCGTAGCTGCCGGAGCGTTTCTTGGGGATTTTCTCGGTCACCCGGAAGTTGCCTTTCGGCGTGGGCTTGGCGGGCGTGCCAACGCAGGTGGCAGCCACCAGCAGCGGGCGGTCGCCCTCCATGACGTACACGGCCTGGTTCGCGAGAGACACCTTGATGCGAACGTTGTCGGGATTGTTGGGACGATGCGCGACGACATTGTAGTCGCCCCCGGTGCCGACACCGGTCGCGCAGGCGCCGAGGCCAAGCGCGGCCGCGGCGAGAGCCAGGGCGCGAAGACTAAGGAGAGTTTTTTTCATGTGGTTCAGGAATCGGACGGCGGAAGTGAACAGTGGATTGGCGCAGCGGCAAGCGCGGTTTGATCCGCGGATGTGGCGGCGTCCGCTTCCCGCACAAGCCGCTCGAAATCGGAATCCCCGGACGCGTACCAGGGGTGTTCACGCTCCGGCACGGCTGGCCGGTACCGGAAGTGCTTGTACGGCCAGAGCCAGAGGCTGGGCCGCCGCCGAATGACCGGCTCGAAAGCGTCCCAGACGCGCTGGGCCATGACTTCGCGCGGAGTGCCGGGCAAAAAGGAGACCGGCGGGTGGAAGACAATGCGGTAGCGTCCATCCCGAAGGGGAAAAGCGGTGGCCGGCGTGATCGGCACTCCGGTACGCTCGGTCAGAATCGAATGCAGGATCGGCGCGCAGATCCGGAGTCCGCCGAAAACGCGGAGCGCGGTCGCGGGCATGGTGGGTGGCAGCGACATGTCGGCCAGCAATCCCACGCCGAGGCGTCCTTCGCGCGGTCCTTTGACCGCGCGCAGCATTTTCAGCATCGCCTGGGTGCGGGGTACGACGCGGTGCCCCGAGATCTCGCGCAGGCCGTTGAAAAGGGGATCGAGCCGGGAATTCTTGAATTCCTGGGCGACGATCAGCGAGCGGATGCCCTCGAAACCGGTCGCAATGCTGGCCCACTCGAAGTTCCCGTAGTGAATGCAGCAGCCGATGCTGCCTTCGAACTGCGCGCGGGTGGCGTGGAAGCCGGCGGCGCCTTCGACGAGGGCGTACTCCCGCCAATTCGCCGGCGTGAGATTCCGGGCCCAGAAAAGGTCGAGAAACGTGCGGGCAAAATTTCGGGCGGCACCGCGCGCCAGGATCTCGCGCCGGCGCGGGGAGAGGCGGGGAAAGGCGCAACGAAGATTCTCGAGGGCGATGCGGCGGGACCGGGCATCGAAGCGATAGTAAGCGGCGCCCGCGCAAGCAGCCAGACCCAGCAGACCGCGGCGGGAGAGCAGGGGAATGAGGTTGGCCACGAGCCGCACTGCAGCCGCTTCGAGCCGGTAACGAAATTGCTTCCAGCGTTGCTTCACACAAAAAGGTCCGGCTGGGTGGGCCCCGGAAGGCGTTATGCTTTCTCCGGTCTTCCCCAGCGGGCGATTCCATGCTTCAGCGGGAGCCGACTCTCAACTCCTAACACTCAACCGCATTGTCCTGCATGAGCGTGCCCTCCTCCCCGATCGATCCCGCCGCCCTCCTCCATCTCGTGCGGCCCATCCTCGCGGAGCCCACCGCGCCGTTTCATGAAGCCGGCGTACGCCGCGTCATCATCGGCCTGCTCGATCCGCTGCCGCATGTGAGCGTGGAACGCGACGAATTCGGCAACCTCATCGCCCGCTATCGGCGCGGCGAAAAGCCGGCGCGCTGGGCTTTTGCCGCGCACATGGATCACCCCGGCTGGGTGCGGCCGGAAGGTGCGGCGCAGGGCGAGTGGAAGTTCTTCGGCGGTGTCCCCAAGGACATCCAGGAATCCCATGCCACTTTGATCGAAGCGTTTGGGGACTTCGCGATGTGGGATCTGCCGGTCTGCGATCTGCGGGAAGGGATCCTGCACACGCGAGCGTGTGACGACCTGGTGGGGTGCGGGGTCATTGTCGCGCTTTTCCACGAACTGGAGCGGCTCGGCGCCGAGGCAGAAGTGTACGGTTTCTTTACCCGCGCGGAGGAAGTGGGCTTCGTCGGCGCTTTGCATCTCGCGAAATCAGGCGCCTGGCAGGACCAGGGCCTGACCGTGATTTCGCTCGAAACCAGCGCAGAACGTCCGCCGGCCCAAATCGGCGCCGGCCCGATCGTGCGGGTGGGAGACAAGACCTCGCTCTTCGACGTGGCCGCGACGGAGGAGCTGCTCCAGATCGCGAGTGACGCGGGAATCACGGTGCAACGCTGCCTCATGAGTGGCGGAACCTGCGAGGCCAGTGCGTTTCAACTTTATGGACTCAACAGCACGGGTCTCTGCGTGGCATTGGGCAACTACCACAACATCAACGCGGAACGGGGTATCGGAGCCGAATATATTTCCATGGGCGACTTCGCCGGACTCGTGCAACTTTGTCGCGAGATAGCGCTGTGCACGCAGCCCGCGCAGCGTTATCAATTGCCGGTGCGCTTGAAAGAGCGCCTGGAGAAGGAGATCGAAGAATTTCGTCCGTATTATGGCCGAGACCACGCCTAGCGCCCCGCCCCCCACAGCACCCAGAAAGGTGCTGATCCTGGATGATAACTTCAATATCCTCCTCCTTTACCACACGTTGGTAACGGAAATGGGGCTGAGTGTTCGCACCACTTCGAATGGCAACGAGGCGCTCGAATGGCTGAGTGAGGAGCAGTTTGATCTGATCCTCACGGACATGCGGATGCCGGTCATGGGCGGATTGGAATTCATTCGGCGGGCGCGTGCGGCCGGCGTGAAAAGCAAGATCATCGCAATCACGGCGTTTCAAAACCTGGCGGATGCCAACCAACTTTCCAAATACGACGTCTACGCGTGCCTGCTCAAGCCGGTGCTCGTGACGAAGCTGGAAGAGCTGATCCGGACGGCGCTCAAGGACGCTTAGCCACGGGCGTCGGCACGACGCCATCCGCGCCCTCGACGGTAAAGCGGGCCGTAGCGCTAGAGCCTCCGTCGGTGGCGCGCGCCTCCCATTCGCCGGGTTGCAGTGGCCAGAGGGCGGCACCCCGGCTGTCCGGTGGCACTTCGATGCCGTTAACTTCCCAGCGAACCGTGCTCGCGCCTGGGGCCAGGCAGCGCAACTCCAGCATCTGCTGACGCGGAGCGATGTGGGAATCGAACACGAAAGTGGCTCCGTCGAGTGGGGACAGGATCGCGAGGCCGGATGGGGTTCGCGCGATGGCGCCGCGGACATTTCCCGCCGATCGGCACCAATCCGCGTACTCCGGAGCCAGGAAGAGGCGGGCCGGACCGCCTTGAGGATCGGGCACGAAGGAGGCGCCCGCATCTTCGCGTGGCGCGGTGCCGGCCAGGAACCATTCGGCGACAGGCGCCTCCGGGCCGATGGCGGCCGGAAGCAGACCCGTCAACGGACAGATCTCGACGCGGGCAAGCGCGGGGGCGAGTTGCGCGGTAGGGGGAAGCGGCGGATCGCGCCGGACCTCGAGCAGGTGATCGATCATCAGCCGCCAAAGCGGTGCCGCGGACCGAATGGAAAGCAGCTCGGTCATGGGACGCCCGTCGAAATTTCCCGCCCAAACGCCGACCGTGTGGCGCCCCGTATAGCCCACGCACCAGCCGTCGCGAAACCCCGAGCTCGTGCCCGTTTTTACGGCGACGCGCCCCGGTACATCGAGCGGCGAATCCGGGCCAAACGTGATGCGGCGTGCGGTCGCGTCGCAGAGAATGTCGGTGACGATGGCGCACGCCTCCCGGGACGCGACCTGCTCGCGATTGGTGGCGCGCGCGTCGCGCGGGGTCAGTCGAACGCGGTCGAAGGCCGTGCCGCCGCGGGCGATACCGGCGAGCGAGTGAGTCAGATCCAGCAACGAGACTTCCGCGTTGCCGAGAATGAAGCCCGCGCCGTAATCGTCGAAGGCGCGGGCCGGACGCAGACCCCAGCGGCCGAGTTCGAAGAACCCCTGGCGTGCGCCGAGTCGCTCGAGCACGACGACCGCAGGAACGTTGAGAGAATTGCCCAGGGCGTGGCGGGCGCGCACCGGACCGAGATAGCGGCCCGAATAATTCTGCGGATCGTAGTCGGCATAGACGTTTCGGATCGCGGTGGCGGTATCGGGCAGGAGGGTGGCGGCCGTGATGACCCGCCGATCGAGCGCGCTCGCATAAATGAAGGGCTTGAGCGCGGAGCCGGCGCTGCGCTGGCGGGTAGCGCCATTGTTCTGGCCTTCGGCCCCGAAATAATCGCGCGAGCCGACCAGCGCGCGCACCGCGCCGGTTTCGCTCTCGAGGACCACGAGAGCGGCCTGCGTCGTGTCGTGGCGCCCGAGGGAATCGAGGTGGTGTTTCACCATGGTCTCGGCGGCCGCCTGGAGGGAAAGATCGAGGGTTGTACGCACATCTCCCTGGAATTTCTGGCCGTCGCTTTTCGCCCGCGCGAGCAGCGCATCCACAAAATGCGGGGCCCGGCGCGCCGGCAGGTGTCGACCGGGTTTGGGCGGATGCTCCGAAAGGACGCGGAGTTCTTCCGGGTCGAGCACGCCCAGCGCCGCCAGCCGGCGGAGCGAGCGCTGGTAGCGATACTCGGCCGCCGCGGCGTGTTTCCACGGATTGAATCGTCCGGGTGCCTGCGGCAGGCCCGCCAGGTAGACTGCTTCGGCGAGCGAAATCTCGGCCGCGGACCGGCCAAAATAGGCGCGAGCAGCCGCCTCGGCCCCGAGGAGGCGGTTGCCGTAGTTGACCGTGTTCAAGTAGCGCTCGAGCACGCGATTTTTGCCCCAGACGCGTTCGAGTTTCCAGGCGGCGATGGCTTCCCGCGCCTTGTTGGCAAAGGTACGCGGTGGGCGACCAGACGCCTCCTTCACGAGCTGCTGGGTGAGGGTGGAGGCGCCGGAGAGAACGCGGAAAGCGCGCAGGTTCCGCCAGGCGGCACCGGCGATGGCGCGCGGATCCAGACCGCCGTGGGAGGCGAAGCGGTGATCTTCGAGCGCGACGGTGACGCGCGGCAGGTGCATGCCGAGTTGGAGGAGCGACACCGGGTGCTGGCTCCGCGCCTGGTCATTCGCGATCTCCGCGTAGGACTCATTGCGGACATCGCGGAGTGTTGCGGTGGATCCCGGCTCGGTTTCGAGCAGGACGGCCGGGACGCTTACGGAAGCAACGAAAAGGGCGAGTGCCAAGGCCAGGGCCAGCAGCGCGCAGAGTGCGATGCGGAAGACAGGGCGGGGGATACGCACGTTACGGGGGACATTACCGAATCATCGCGCCGAACGATTGCTCCAAGAACTTAGTCGCTGGCGTGAGACGCTTGCGCTCCATTGTCCATGCGGCCACGCCCCGCCTCGTCTCCGCGCGGTTCGGGCGGTTGGGAAGAATCCCGCCGACGCTCGCGGAAAAAATCGCGGAGGAGCTCGGCGCATTCCGCAGCGCGCACCCCGGCGACAACTTCGCAGCGGTGATTGAGGGTGGGTTGGTCGAGGAGATTGATGAACCCGCCGGCAGCTCCCCCTTTGGCGTCGGGACACCCAAAAATCACCCGGCGCAGACGGACATGCACGGCAGCTCCGGCACACATCGGGCACGGCTCCTTGGTGACGTAGAGATCGCAATCTGTCAGCCGCCAATCGCCCACGGCATTTTCGGCGGCGGTGAGAGCGAGCATTTCCGCGTGGGCGGTCGCATCCTTCAGCGTTTCCACCTGGTTGAAGGCGCGCGCGATGACCCGGCCTTCCCGCACCACCACCGCGCCACACGGAACCTCTCCGGCGGCGGCGGCGCGCGCAGCCTGGCGCAGAGCCTCGCCCATGAAATAGGCGTCGCTGTGCAGGTCGATAATGGGGTCCTCTTCCACGCGTTCAACCTCCTGCGCTGCCTGCATCACCCGGCTCGGTCATGGCGACCGGGTCGAGCGCGCGGGCGAGTTCCTCGTCGGGAAGCACTCTTTTTTCCTGCGCGATTTCGCGCACCGTGCGACCCGTCCGGGCGCTTTCCTTGGCGATTTCGGCGGCGCGGTCGTACCCGATGATGGGGGCGAGGCTCGTCACCATTGCCATGGAGAACTCGACAAGTTCGTTGCAACGCTCCTCATTGGCGGCGATCCCTTGGATGCATTTTTCCTGGAAGGCAGCTGCCGCCGCGGCGAGAACCCGCACGTTCTCGAGGAAGGTCGCCGCCATCACCGGCATGCCTACGCAGAGCTCGAAGTTGCTCAACGTCCCTGCGGCCCAGGCGATCGTGACATCTCCTCCCACAGCCTGCGCGCAGGCCATGAGCAAGGCCTCGCACATGACCGGATTCACCTTGCCCGGCATGATCGAGCTGCCCGGCTGGGTCGCCGGCAGGGTGATTTCGCCTATCCCGCAACGCGGACCGCTGCTGAGGAGCCGGATATCGTTCGCAATTTTCTGCAGCCCGAGCGCAATCGTTTTCAGCAGGGCGCTCGCTTCAACGAACCCATCCCTGGCACTCTGCGCCTCGAAATGGTTGCCGGCCTCGCGGAAGGGAAGGCCTGTCCGCAGCGCGATCTCCGCAATGGCGAGGGCCGGAAAGCCGACGGGGCAATTCAAGCCGGTGCCGACCGCAGTGCCGCCGAGGGGAAGCTCCAAAAGCGCTGCCACAGCCCGATCTGCGCGCGCCACGGCGAGGTCCACCTGGCGCGCGAAACCGGCAAACTCCTGGCCCAGCCGAACGGGAGTCGCATCCATCATGTGGGTACGGCCGATCTTGATAATATCCCAAAACTCGCGGCCCTTTGCGGCCAGTCCCTCCTGCAGGAGCAAAAGAGCAGGCCGAAGGGTACCCTGCAGGGCCTCGGCGGCGGAGATGTGCATCGCCGTCGGAAACGTGTCGTTCGACGACTGTCCCATGTTCACGTGATCGTTCGGATGCACCGGTTTCCGCGAACCAATCGGATTTCCCGTGAGCTGCGAGCACCGGTTCGCGATGACCTCGTTCGCGTTCATGTTCGTCGACGTACCGCTGCCGGTCTGGAACACATCGATCGGGAAATGCGCGTCGAGTTTGCCCTCGATGATCTCCCCGGCGGCCTGGACGATCAGATCGGCGAGATCGGGCGGCAGTTTTCCGAGGCGCTGATTGGCATGAGCGGCGGCCGCCTTCACGATTCCATAGGCGCGCAGGAAGGCGCGGGGGAGGGGGCGCCCGCTGATCGGAAAATTCAGGACGGCCCGCTGCGTCGAGGCGCCATAAAGAGCATCTGCCGGGATCACCATCTCGCCCATCGAGTCGGGTTCGACGCGCGTGCTCATCGGAGGGCGGCGGAAAAGGGGCGATCGGCCCCGATTTTCTAGAGGGCGCCGTTTTTCAGGGATCCGCCACGGGCGCTGGCGAGCGCAACCGGTTCCTTGAAGAAGCTGATGATGAAATAGGGAGGGAAATTCCGCAGGCAGTACTCGCTTTGGGCGCGCTGGAAAAGTGGCAGCGCATGCCGGCGCAGTTCGTCCGTCACCTGGTAGATGATAAAGGCGCCGCCGGCGGCAAGCGCATTGTAAACCCCGCGCAAAAGATGCCGCTTCTTCTCCACGTCGATGAGGCTGAAGGGAATCCCCGAGAGCACGTAGTCGCAATGGCCGATGCCCCGGCGGGCCAGTTCCTGCGGCAAAGTGGCGGCGTCACCGTGAATGACATGAACTCTTTTGTCCGCGGCGAACTGGCGTTCAAGCAGCCGAGCCAGCTCGGGATCTATCTCAAAAAGAAAAAACTGCGAGTCAGCGGTGGCACGGCGCAGGAGTTCGCGCGTATGGCAGCCCTCTCCCGGCCCGAACTCCACCACGACCCTCGGAACGCTGAAATCGAAGCGGTCCGCCACCTTCTTGGTCACTGCCTGTGAGCTCGGGATGATCGATGCGACTTGCGCGGGGCGGGCAATAAAACGTTTTAGAAAGGCCAGCGCGCTCATGATTTTCGGTGCGCGGGAGTGTGCCAAGGTGTGCTCCATTGTCCAGAACGCATCCGTGGCACGGCGCCGGGCGCGGGGAATGCTTGAGTGATACTCACCATATTTTTAGCTTTTGCACGAACGACAGGGTCGGATACGATCCGCGCACATCGGGCACCGTCGCGCGAAGCAAACATCGGCCTCCCACCCCCTTAACTCCGGAATGGCCTCCAAGTCCCTGAAACGTACCAAGCTCGCGGGTTCCTCCGCCAAGCCCCCGGTCGATCTTCCCAATCACGAGTTGTTGACGGTCAAGGAAACGAGCGCCTACCTGCGCATCCCGTTGCCGACCGTCTACTATCTCGTCCAGCGCGGGCAGCTTCCCGCCATCCAGATCGGCGGCCGCTGGCGCATCAAGAAGTCGTCGCTCGATCGCGATGTACTGCGCACCGAGGAGTCGGGTCAGCCCACCGCCCTGGTGGTCGATGACGATCCCGCCTTGCAGGAGATTTTTAAGACCTATCTGCGCAAGGCCGGTCTCAGCCGCGTCGTCGTGGGCACCGCCAAGGAGGCGATCGCGTGTCTTGCGAAGCAGAAGTTCGACCTGATGTTTCTCGATCTAAACCTGCCCGATGAGCCCGGGGACGTCGTCTATTTCCGGGCGCGCAAAAGTCATCCGGAACTTCCCATCGTCATCATCACCGGCTACCCGGATAGCGAAACGCTGAACAAGATCATCGCCGCTGGCCCGGTGATGGTGCTGCAAAAGCCCCTGAAGGTGGAGCAACTGAATCAGACGATTCGCTTCCACGGCCACAAAGGCGGCTAGCAAAGCAAGGACGGTGCGTCCGGACGGCCAATCAGGTGTGAAGATCGCGGAAGGCGAGGCCGAGGTGCTTTCCCAGGTCGTCCGGCAGGAGTGACTCCTCGCTTTGGCCGCCCGCAAGGGCCAATTCCGCCGCCCGGCCGCAGAGCCACGCCCCCAAACGGGCGGCATCGAAAGGGCTGAGGTGCTGGCCCAGCAGGGCGGCAATCACTCCCGTCAAAAAATCGCCCATTCCCCCCGTCGCCATGCCCGGGCTCCCGGTGGGGTTGAAACTGTGCACGTGGCCATACTGCGCGACGATCGTGCGGGCGCCCTTCAGCAGCAGGGTCGACGCCCGGTAGCGGTCGACAAACCGGGCGGCCTTTTCCGCGCGACGCAACTTTTGGGATTCGGGCAGCAACCGCAACATTTCGCCCGGGTGCGGCGTCAGGACTCGCGGCCCGGCGCATTGGTCGAGTCGGGCGACGCCGCTTTCGCCGTGCACGAGGAGACTGATGGCGTCCGCATCGACCACGGCCGGTCCGGGAAACTCCTCAATCACCCGCCTGACGGCGCCGCCTTCCCCGCGCCCCAGGCCGGGACCGATGGCGAGGACATCCAGCTTTGTCTCGAGGATCTCCAGCGGACTGTCGATGACCCTAACCATCGCTTCCGGCGGGCATGACACGGCCAGCACCGGATAAATATCCCGGCGCGCGAAAACGGTCACAAGTCCCGCGCCCCCGCGCAGGGCGCCTGTTGCCGTCAGGCGGGCGGCGCCGGACAGACCCACGGAACCCGCAAAAACTCCGACCCTGCCGTAGTCGCCTTTGTGGGTATCGAACGCACGCGGCGGGAGCAGACGCGCCAGCGCGGGCGCATCAGCCAGTTCGTCGTGGCGCGAGCCGGTAAACGCCGGGGCACAGGCGGCGCGAGTAAATTCCGGCAGCACCACCACGTGAAGCCGCCCGACGTGATTCGTGGCGTCGTCGGCGACCAGCCCACGTTTGGCGAAGCCGACCGTAAGAGTGTGGTGGGCGAGGACCGCATCGCGATCGGCGACGCCGGTCTCGGCATCAACGCCGCTGGGCAGATCGAGGGCGATGACGCAGGCATGCGCGCCGCGCAAGGCATTGATCTCACGGCAGGCGGCGCGTTCCGGGATGCGCAGGGCGCCGTGGGCATTGAGGCCCAGCAAGGCGTCGATGATGACGCGCGGCGCGGGTTCGGCGGCGGGTTTTCGATAGTCGCCGTCGCCGAGGAGCGTCCGCGGGACCTGGGGTGGAATCCGGGCCAGCATCTTTGCCGTAAGCGGCGCCAACTTCCCACCGGGGTGCGCCAGCCGCAGGGAAACGTCCACGCCGGAGGTCGCGAGCGCGCGCGCCACCACCAGCCCATCGCCGCCATTGTGGCCCCGGCCGACATAAATGAGGACGGGACTCTCTGGTGCGAAAACCCGGAATTGTGCGGCCATCGCCCGGCCGACGCGCTCCATGAGCGCTTCTGCATCTACGCCCGTGGCGAAGACGCTTTCCTCGAGCGCCGTCATTTCGGCGCGCGATACAATCATGCGCGGCGACGGGAACGGGCGACCAGCGCCAGCACTCCGCCCGCGAGGAACAGTGCGACCGTGCCGGGCTCAGGCACTGGGTTGATGAAGAGGAAGTTCTCGATCACTGCGTTGGTGTTCAAGGTCGTCGCCGTGGTGGCGCTGGCGGAAGTCGCCGAGCCACCGGTGGCGCGAAAATTCATGCTTACGAGCGCATCAAAAGCTGTCACCGGCTCGGCAATCCCGTAGCCGGAACTGCGAAACAACAGCACGAGGTCCTGCCCCGGGGTGTACAGATACGGAGTCGTGAAATTGATCGTGAAGGTGAAAAGGTTGGGCGCATCTGGACTGGAGGCCGGATCGAAGGCAAAGGAGCCTGCCGGCACGGTCATGGGGCCGCTCCGAACCGTGGTCAGGCCGAGTCCCTGGTTCGCCGCGAAACTGGAAGAAAGCGTGAAGTCTCCGCCCGACGCGGAAAAAGCGGCGGATGCCTGGCTCAACTGCAGGTCGTACTGAGTGAAGGTTAGATTCTGGCTGGGCCAGGAATTTCCGGAGACGCCCGGTGCACCCCCCGTCAGCCGCAGTTGCATTCCCGTGATCATGACGGGCGCAGTGATGCTGGCGAATTGAGACGCCGCGATAAACTCCTCATAGGTGCGGGGCGTATCGCGAAGCGGAGTGCCAAGTCCCGTCTGGTCGTTACGCACCGGTGTGGGGGCGACCAGATCAGCCTTTGCCGTGAAGCTGACCAAGACAGCGAGGAAACAAACGGTAAGGCGCGTTTTCATGGGATGTCAGTGTTAAGAAGTACTGTCATCGTTCCGCACATTCAATGCCAAAATCGCGGACTCCGCCATTTAACCGCCGGCGCGTCGCGTTTCCACCACCGCTTTGGCGATCGCTTCGGCGACCCGCTGCCGGTAGGCGCGGCCGTTTGCGGCGGAACCTTCCGGGGCGTTGGTGAGAAACCCACATTCGCACAGCACCGACGGGATCCGGGCATTGCGAATGACATGGAAGCCGCGCCGGCGGACTCCCCGATCCTCCGTCGGAAGCATGGCGAGGAGATTGCGGTGGATCCGCGCGGCGAGGGGAAAACCGGCCGCGTGGTAATAGTAGGTCTCGAATCCGCGGGCATCTGGATTGCGCGAGGAATTGTAGTGAACGCTTAAGAAAATGGAGTTGGAAGTCGAGTTTGCCATGCTCACGCGTCCGCCCAGCGAAACGAAAGTGTCGTCGGAGCGGGTCATGAGCACGCGAAAGCCCTCGCGCTGCAGAAGCTTCTGGAGCCGCAGTGCCGTATCCAGGGCGATCTCCTTCTCGGAGTAGACCTGGCCGGGGATTCCTCCGGGGTCGTGCCCGCCGTGGCCGGCATCGATCACAACCGTGCGGAACCCAGCGCCAATGTCCGGGACGGTGAACGATGGCTCGCGAAAGCCGCGTCCGCGCCGAGACTTGGATTTCTTGCTGCGCTTGGAAGACTGCGAGGTCTTTTTTTTGCGGCGGGCGCCTTCTGCTTCCCCCGGCACCGCCACCGCGAGGGTAACGAAGACCGAAAGGAACGCGAGCCAGAGGCGACGACGGCGAAGAAACGAAACAAATCGATGCATTAAGATAATAGCGAATGCGTCGGCCGGACGATGCGGCTGATGCTCAACCCTGCCCCAAGCCCTCTGGCGGCGCGGCTTTTGTCACAGCGCTTCGAGACGCGGCCGTTGCGGCGCGCCTGGCGCGGTCACGTTCGGCGAGGATACGAGCCGCAGCCGGGCGCAACGGGACCGAAGGCGGGACGGCGGAACGGTTCGAGCGGAGCAAGCCGGCGAGGCTGCCGCGTCGCTGGAAACCGTCCGGTTCACGCTCGCGCCGAAACGCGAGGGCAAAGAAAAACAACACCAGCAAAGTGCCGCCGATCGCGATAAACAACTCCGAGGCGCTCATTCTGAACGCAAGGAATCACTGATTCCCACAAACTCAAACCGGTGTCGGGGGGTGAGATGACTTCGGTGGCGGCCCTGACGCTCAGACCCCGTAACGGTCTGTGAGGGCTGGCGTGGGAACAGGAGGGAGCGCGGGGGGCGAAAACGTGGGATGATACGCACCGTTTCTCTTTCCCTTCCCTATGGCCGGAATTGTCGTTCGTCCGCGCTCGCGCATCTTGCACGGGCACGATTGGGTTTATGCCTCCGAGATCTTGAAGGTCTTCGGGGAGCCGAAGGATGGCGACGTCGTTTCGCTCAAGGATCCGAAGGATCGCCTCCTCGGAAGCGCGATCTACAACTCGCGCTCGCAAATCGTCGCCCGTCGCTTTTCGCGCCAGCGCCAGCCGCTCGAGGCGGATTTCTTTGGGCGGCGTCTGGCGCAGGCAATCGCCTACCGCCGGGAAACGCTGAAGCTGGACAGCAAGGCCCTGCGCCTGGTCTGGAGCGAGAGCGACGGACTCCCGGGGATCATCGTCGATTCCTACGGAGACGTCCTCGTCCTGCAGACGCTTACGCTCGCCATGGATCGCGCCAAAACCCTGATCGTGGAAGCTTTGGTTTCGTTGCTTGCGCCGCGCAGCATCGTGGAGCGCAATGATGGGACGGGCCGGCTGGCGGAAGGACTGGAAGAAGTCACGGGCGTTCTCCATGGCGCGCTGCCAGGCGAGATCGAGGTCGAAATTGCCGGCCTTCAATTCAGGATCGATCCACTCGCCGGGCAGAAGACCGGCTTCTATCTCGACCAGGTGGCGAGTTATTCCGCGGTGGCGCGCCATGCCGCGGGCCGGCGCGTGCTCGATTGTTTCAGCAACAGCGGTCCTTTCGCGCTCGCCTGTGCAAAGGCGGGCGCCGCGCAGGTTGTCGCGGTGGACAGCAGCGAATCCGCGATTGCGGCCGGACGCCGCAATGAGGCGCGCAATGGGCTGGTGGACCGCGTCGAATGGCGGGTCGCCAACGTCTTCGACTACCTGTCCGGAGAAGAGAAACGCGGCACCCAGTGGGATCTGATCGTGCTGGATCCCCCTTCCTTCACGAAGTCGAAAGGCGGTGCCGACGGCGCGATGCGCGGATACAAAGATCTGCACGTCCGCGCGCTGAGCATGCTGCGCACGGGTGGACGACTGGCCACCTTTACCTGTTCCCATCACGTGGGAGATGCAGCTTTTCGCGAGATGCTGGGGGAGGCGACGCTGGATGCGAAGCGGGCGGTGCGAATCGTCGAGACGTACCGCCAGTCACCTGATCACCCGGTCCTGCTCTGGATGCCGGAGACGGAGTATCTGCGGGGTTATCTCCTCGAAGTGATGCCGGGACGTTGAGCCGCGGAGTGCGTCGGAGAAGGGGGATTAGATCCCCCAGGCCATCGGATCGGGTGCGAGCGGTTGCTCGCCCGCGGCATAGACTTTCCGACCGCGCACATAGGTGGCAGCGGTAGCATGGGCGCCACCCCGGTAGATGCAAAGTGCGACGATATCCTGGGCGGAGAGCTCCGGTGGGCGCGGGCCCGTGTTCCCGCCGTAGGGGATGAGTTTGTCCATGTCGAGCACGACCAGGTCGGCTTCCTTACCCACCTCCAATGAGCCGATTTGAGCGCCGTATCCGATCACGTCGGCCCCCGCTTGCGTCGCGAGATGAAACGCCTCGGCCGGCTTGAGATTGCGCGTGCCCTTCTCGTAGAAGCTGCGCGCGCGCTGGCTCTCGATCGCCGAGCGCATGACGGTCCACAGGTTCAGTTCCGGGCCGGCCGCCACATCGGAGCCGAGCCCGATTTTGAGCCCGGCGTCCCTCCAGCGGTCGAAGGGCATGATCCCGCTCCCCAGAAACAAATTCGAAGTCGGGCAGTGTGCCACCCGCGACTGGCTGGCGACGAGGGCCTCCACTTCCCGCTGCGCCAAATGAAGGCAGTGGCCGAGAACGCAATGCGGCCCAAGCAGGCCGCACTTTTCGTAGACGTCGGTGTAGTCGCGCGACCAGGTGAACTGATATTTCACCTTTTCGATTTCGCCCAGGTTCTCCGCCAGGTGGGTTTGAATGGGAGTTCCGTATTGTTTCGCCAACTCGGCCGCGCCGCGCATGAGGCGTTCGCTGCAGCTGACGGCAAAGCGCGGACTGAACGCGTAGCGGATCAGGCCTTCGTTCGCGCCATGCCATTTCTTGCAAAGCGTCTCGCTCTCGAGCAGCGACACCGAAAGAATCTTGCGCGGCTGCAACGGTCCGTAGCTCCCAACATCCATCATCACCTTCCCGAGGGTGATGCGCAGTCCGCTGGCCACCGCCGCCTCGAAGGCGGCGTCCGTGCTGTCCTCGTAGATGGCGGAGTACAGCATCGCGCTCGTGGTACCATGCCGGGCGAGATCGTGGAAAAAGAGCGGGGCCTGCACCTGGGCCCGGGGTCGCGAGAAATCGCGTTCGAGCGGGAAAATATACTGGCGCAACCAGGGCAGGAGCTCGGCGTCTCCCCGCGCGACCGCCGGATACTGCGGAAGGTGCGCGTGCACATCGACGAGACCCGGGATGACGATCTGGTTCACTCCGCCCGACCAGCGCACCCGCTGGGGGCGGTGGCGCCGTTTGATGAGCGCATAGTCGCCCACCTCGACGATCCGTCCGGACGCTTCGTCGATCAGCACCGCTCCATCGCGCCAGGAACGGAGCTGACCAAAGACCGGTGTGTCGAGAAGATGCCCACGCAAGCCGAGCAACTCGGTGCTGGCAGCGGGAAGAGGGGGAGGCATCGAGCCGCTATTTTGCGGGGGAATGGCGAAAGCCGAAACATGAAACTCGCGGAAAGAAAAAAGAATTTATCACGGAGCGCCCGTCTGTGGGGAGATCGCCGCCCACCCGCCACGGCAGATTCACCGCTCGGCGCGGGAAAGCTCGACCGAAAACGCGGCACCTTCGCCGACCACACTCTCAGCCCAGACCTTGCCGCCGTGTGCCTGCGCGAGATGCTTCACGATCGAGAGTCCCAGCCCCGTGCCACCGGCATCACGGGATCGATCCTTGTGGACGCGATAGAAGCGTTCAAAAATGTGGGGCAGGTCGGAGGGCGGAATGCCGGGCCCGTTGTCCGAGATCGTAAGGCGGACGGATTTTTCGTCGGCCCGCGCCGCGAGCAGGATGCGCAAGCCCTTCGCCGGTCCATATTTCAACGCGTTCTCGAGCAGGTTGAAGAGGATCTGATCGAGTCGGCTGGGATCGGCTTGCACGCGCGGCAGCCCCTCGGGAATATCCCATGCGATTTTGACAGAGCGCCCGGGGGACATGGGATCGAGCCGTTCGACGACCCGTTGGAAAGCGTCCCGCACGGCCACCGGCTCGAGCGAGAGGCCGCCGCGGCCGTGTTCCAAGCGTGAGATCGTGAGCAGATCCTCGATGAGCAGGTTCAGGCGTTCGCCGTGCTTGCGCATGGTGCCGAGCGCCTTCGTGGCGAGCGCCCGATCGTCGAGCGCCCCGTCTTCGAGGAGCGTTTCGACGTAGCCGTTGATGATGGAGAGCGGCGTGCGGAGTTCGTGCGAGACATTGGCGACAAATTCCCGCCGCACCGATTCAAGCGCTTTCAGCGCGGTGATGTCGTGAAAGACCACAATGGCGCCGAGCGGACGGGACGCCCCTGGTGCGCGCAACCCCACCGCCGTGAGATCGAAGTGTTTGGACGCATACCGGCCATCGGCCCCGCGGGTCTCCAGGGTGATCGCACGGCTCGTCGGCTCGCCGGCGATCGCCTGCGCCACGGCCTCGCGCAGTTCGACGTGCCGGAAAATCTCGAGAACCGAGCGGCCGAGCGGCGGCGCCTTCAGTTCGAACATACGCTGCAAGCCCGCATTCGCGGAATGAATCGTCTGGGTTGCGTCGACGATGAGGACACCCTCCGTCAGGCTCTCGAGGATGGTGCGGGAATTCAGCGTTTCGTCGTCGAGCTGCGCGTGCATTTCACGAACGCGCTCGCTGGCTTGGGCGAGATCGACCGCCATGGAACGCAGGGGGCCGTCGACGGCGCGAAGCGGACCGGGGTCAGGCGCGCCTCCCCGGGCGAGCTCGCGCGCGGCCCCGCGCAGGAGGCGCAGTGGTTCCAGCGCGCGTCGGGCGAGCCAGAGGACCGCTCCCAAAGCGACGGCGACCACAGCCGCGCCGAGAAGAAGCGGGACCAAGACGAACGAATCCGGTTCGGCGAGCATGGGGAGCTACATCGTAGCGGTCTTCCGCTACACCCGTCGATCACGCGGCGGCAAATCGATATCCTTCGCCCCGCAGGGTCTCGATGCGCTCGGCACTCGCGCCCAGCTTCTCCCGCAGCCGGCGGACGTGGGTGTCGACCGTGCGCGTATCGATGAGATTCTCATAGCCCCAGACCTCCTTGAGCAGGGCCTCCCGCGTCTGCACCCGGCCGCGACGTTCGACGAGCAGGCACAGCAGTTTGAACTCCGTGGTGGTGAGCTCGAGTCGCTGCCCCGCGAGCAGGATCTCGAAGGCTCCCTTGTCGATGCGAATGTCGCCCGTCTCAATCACGCCGCCACCCTCGCGGGCGGCTTGCGCGCGGCGATGCACCGCCTGTACCCGGAGCACGAGTTCCTTCGGACTAAACGGTTTCGTCACGTAGTCGTCGGCCCCCGTCTCCAAGCCGGCGATGCGCTCGCTCGGCTGCCCCTTGGCGGTGAGCATCACTACTCCCAGGGTCGCGGTATCCGCAGATTTCCGCAGCTCACGGCAGACCTCGATGCCCGTCATCCCCGGCAGCATGAGATCGAGCACCACCACTTCCGGCCTCTCCCGGCGGGCCAGTTCGAGCGCCTTCGGGCCATCCAGCGCTGTCAGGATTTGATAGCCGGCGCGTTGCAGATGGTGTTTCACGAGGTCGATCACGTCCTGCTCGTCGTCCACGATCAAAACCGTCGCCGGAAGGTGATGGGACGCTGGCGGCGCGGTGTGGGCCCGGGCCCGGGAGGCAATGGCAGGAAAAGTCGGACTCATGGAGAAGGGAGCGAAGCGCGCGGGGTGGCGAGGAGATCGGGCGAGGATCGACGGGGTCCAGCCGGACCAAAGTTAAGATTTCGTCACGATGGCGAAACGCCAGAAGAAACGAGCAACGGCGGAATGTGCAAAGCTTCCCCAAGCGGACGATACCCCTGAAAACAATTCGGGCCGCGCACGCCAAGGAGTCTCACAAAGCAACGTGCGCGGACCCGAATCACCTTAACCTGCTCCATTCGACACTGGCCCCAACAGTGCGTTCAAAAGATTTTGTTCGGGTTGGGAAAATTTTTTCGTGGGGTATTGGTC
>JBBRQH010000066.1:0-31143 GCA_038226705.1 Chthoniobacterales bacterium
AGCTTCTCGATCCCGGCCCCGCGTTTCAGCTCGGCGATCTGATCGCGCAAAATCGCGGCACGCTCGTACTCCAGATTCACGGCGGCGGTGGCCATGTCGGACTCAAGCTCATAGATCAGTTCGGTGACACTGAAGTCGGCGCCGGTTTCGCGCAGTGAGTTGTCCGCGCCCTTCCCCTTCAGCGTGAGATGGAGCGATTCCTGCACGGCCCGGATGACGCTCTTGGGCTCAATGCCGTGCGCGGTGTTGTATTCTTCCTGCCGCCGCCGGCGGTACTCGGTCACCTCGAGGAGCGCCCGCATGGAACCGGTCACGGTATCGGCGAAGAGATAGACTTCGCCATTGATGTGGCGCGCCGCGCGACCGGCGGTCTGAATGAGCGAGGTCTGCGAGCGCAGGTAGCCTTCCTTGTCGGCATCGAGGATGCAAACGAGCGAAACTTCCGGCAGGTCGAGTCCTTCGCGCAGGAGGTTGATGCCGATCAGGATGTCGAACTCCGCCGCTCGCAGGGCGCGCAGAATTTCAACCCGCTGGATGGCGTCGATATCGCTGTGCAGATAGCGCACCTTGAGGCCGACATCCCGCAGGTAATCGGTCAGATCCTCGGCCGTGCGCTTGGTCAGCGTCGTCACCAGCACGCGCTCGTTTTTCTCGATGCGCTGCCGGCAGAGTTCGATTGTCTCGTCGATCTGCCCCTTGAGCGGACGCACCTGAATGCGCGGATCGAGCAGGCCGGTGGGACGAATGATCTGCTCGACCACGAGCGGCGCGCCGGGCGTTTCGACATCGAACGCCACCGAGCGCAGGTCGAGAATCGCCTCGGTCGTGCCGGCGATCGGAAAAGCGGGCCCGACCGGAGCGGCCTCCGGGCTGCCCCGGCGGATCAGCTTCAGTTTCGGCGGGAGCGGCCCCGCGCCGTTGGCGGCCACCGTTACCACCGCCGGCGACTCGAGTAACCCTGGCTCAACCGCACCCAATCCCGGCAACCGCGCCGGCACACTTTCGGCCTCGCCGATCAAGCCGGCGGCCGCCCGCTTGTGCGCCACAAATCCGGTTATGCCCACCTTGCTGTTGGCGATTTCGAACTCGGCGGGCGTGGCGCTGACGTAAATCCCCTGGCGCATCCGCTTCATGAATTCCTCGAAGCGCAGCGGTCGATTGTCCAAAGCGCTGGGCAGCCGGAAACCGTAGTCGACGAGCACCGTCTTGCGCGATTTGTCGCCCTCGTACATCCCGCCGATCTGCGGTATCGTGGCGTGCGATTCATCGATCACGAGAAGGAAGTCGTCGGGGAAGAAATCGAGCAGCGTGAAAGGCGGCGCACCGTGCGGACGCCCGGTGAGATGACGCGTGTAGTTTTCGATGCCGCTGCAAAAGCCCATCTCCTGCATCATCTCGAGATCGTGCTCGGTCCGCAGCTTGATGCGCTGCGCCTCGAGGAGCTTTCCGTCCTTCTCAAAATCGTGCACCCGCCCATCGAGTTCCTCGCGGATGGAACCGAGCGCCACCCGCAGTTTGTCGGCCGGGGTGACGAACTGCTTCGCCGGGTACAACGCCAGGCCCGGCACCGTTTTTTCCACATTGCCGGTCAGTGGATCGATCACGCTGAGACGCTCGATCTCGTCGCCAAAAAACTCGATGCGATAAGCGGTGTCATCGATGCTTCCGGGCTGCACCTCCACGACATCCCCCCGCACGCGAAAACGGCCGCGCCCGAAGGCGATGTCGTTTCGGTCATAGAGCATGTCCACCAGCCGCGAGAGCAATTGCTCGCGCGTGATGCGCTGACCCTGCGAAAGCGAGAGCAGCATGGCCCGGTAATCATCGGGCGAACCGAGTCCGTAGATGCAACTCACACTCGCGACCACGAGGGTATCGGGCCGGGTGAGGAGCGATGCCGTGGTCGAGAGGCGCAGACGCTCGATCTCCTCGTTGATCGACGAATCCTTCTCGATGTACGTATCGGTGCGCGGGATGTAGGCCTCGGGCTGATAGTAGTCGAAGTAGCTGACGAAGTACTCGACCGCATTCTCGGGGAAGAACTGTTTGAACTCGCTGTAGAGCTGGGCCGCGAGCGTCTTGTTGTGCGAGATGACCAGCGTGGGCCGGTTCAATTCCGCGATGACATTCGCGGCGGTAAACGTCTTGCCGCTCCCGGTGACGCCGAGGAGCGTCTGGTGCCGGTTGCCGGCCCGGAGGGAGCGCGTCAGCTTTTCGATCGCCTGCGCCTGGTCGCCGCGCGGGGTCAGCGGCCCGGAGAGTTTGAACGCCATGAGACAGGTTACGCGGGTGGACGCCGGAGTCGACGGGCCGCCCGTTCGTGACAGGGTTTCGCCCGGGCTCAGGAGCCCCGCACCGTTCTTGCCAAATCCAATCGAGTTCCTGCGAAGGCGCCACCACGCGCCGCAGGCGCAATTGAGCATCCCACCCCCGGCTGCGTCTAACCCCCGAGTTCCGGGGTGCGTGTTGCGCCGCGGCTCCCTGCCGTTATCCTCGCCCGCACGCATGAAAATACTTTCCGGCCTTTTTTCTCCGGCCGCCTTTCTCGCCAGCGCCCTTGCGCTTGCCGCCCAGACTCCCAAACCCGCCCCGATCATCCCGATTCCCTCCGGCTCGGCGGCGGAAGCCGCACAGCAGACGCTCACGCTCTGGGACGTCATCGAAAAAGGGGGCTGGGCGATGTATCCCCTCGGGCTCCTCTCGTTTCTGACGGTGCTGCTCATCGCGGTGTTCTTCCTCACGATCCGCAAGGGCGGCGTCGCCAGCGCGGGCTTCCTCCACACGATCGAGGCGCGCCTGCGCAAACGCGATTACCTCGGCCTCCTTTCCGATGCGAACCGCAACGGGGAGTCTCTCGCCCGCGTCGTGCAACGCACGCTCGACTTCTCGACCAAGAACCAGGGCACTTCGATCGAGGCGGTGCGGGAAATTGCGGAATCCGAAGGAATTCGCCAGGCTGCCGCGCTCAACCAGCGGGTCAGTTACCTGGCCGATCTCGGCGCCATCGCCCCCATGATCGGACTGCTCGGGACGGTGTCCGGCATGATCAAATCTTTCAGCGCGCTGGGTGCCGATGTTGCGGCGTCCAAGCCGCTCATGCTCGCCAACGGCGTCTCCGAGGCGCTCATCTGTACAGCGGCCGGACTCCTCGTCGGCATCCTCGCCTTCAGTGCGTATGCGCTCTTCCGCACCCGGGCCGGCCGGCTCACGGCGGAGCTCGAAGCGGCGACGACCCAGTTCTTCGTCCTTTTCAGCATGACCTACGCGCCGCCCCGCCCGGCGTCTTCGCGGCGCGAATTGCGCGACCCGCTGCTGATGGAAGAGGAATACTAAGTTTCCCCCGATGAAGTTCCGCAACAAGGCCGTGCCCGCGCCGCCGGGGTTTCAGATCACCCCGATGGTGGATATTTTCTGCTGTCTGCTGATTTTCTTCATCGTTACCTACAATTTTGCCCGCGAGGAACTCGCCCTCGATGTGAAGGTACCGACCGCCAAAGAGGGCAAGGAAGTCCGGCGCAATATTCAGGAGCTCATCATCAACGTGAAGACCGACGGCTCGATCGTTCTCAACCGCCAGACCCTCAGCAACGACCAGCTTCGGGCCAAGTTGCTGCAAATTTCCAGTATTTATCCCGATCAGGCGGTTATCTTGCGGGGTGACGAAGCCGTGAACTACCGCTACATCGTAGGGGTGCTGGACGTCTGCCGAAGTGCCAATATCTGGAACGTCGCATTCGCCACCGCCAAGCCGACGCCCTGATGGACGTAAACCGGAAGAAGGAAACACTCGCGCGCCCCGCCAGCTTTGGCCGGGCGCTGCTCGCCTTGGCCTGGGCTTTCCTCGCGACCTCTGGAGCCGAAGCGCAAATCTCGCTGCGCCCCCGCGTCACGCCCACGCCCGCCCCGTCCGCGGCCGAGCCCACGCCCTTGCCGCGGGTGCGCAAGGCGATCCGATTGACTCCGACGCCGACGGATAACCTGACGGAGGATGGCATCCCGGTGCGTCCGGCCGAGCGCGTGATGCCGAAGCCCGGACAGGATTCGTTTACGCCGGATGATCCGCTGCGCCGCAACCTGGATGGGAGCCCGGCCGCCCCGGCCCGCCGCGGTCCCGCGATTCCGACCGCTCCGGAGATCAAGCGTCCGGCTGAGCCGGCGATGACACCGGAGGACGGGACCACGATCCGAATTTCACCGGCGACGGGAGAGGCCTCGACCGCGCCGGATGTGCTCCAGGTCGAACTCGCGAACAATTTCTATGCCCGCAAGGAATGGGCCGCAGCCGCCGCCGAATACGAGAAATACCTCGGAAATTTTCCGAGCGGAGCGGATCGCCAGGCGGTGTTTTACCGGCTCGGCGAATGCTATCGGGTGCTGAATCGCGTGCCGGCCGCAACCACGAGCTACCGCAATCTGCTGATTGAAGGGCGCGAGAGTGGGGAATTCATCGGCCCGGCCAACTATCGACTCGCGGTCATTTATTACACCGACAAGGACTACCGGTCTGCGCTGCCGCTCTTTCAACGTTCCAGCCAGCTAGCCAAGGCAAACGATGTGCGTCTCGCCTCGCTTTATTACTCCGCCCTGTGCCTGGAGCACCTGGAGCGACGCGTGGAAACCCGCGAGGTGTTTGAACGCATCGCCGAGATTGGCGGGGAAAATCCCTATCGCGACTACGCGCGCGTCTCCCTGGCACGGCAGGCCTACTCCGATGGCCGCCGGAACGAGGCGCTGCGCCAGTTCGAGGCGCTGGCGCGCGATGCCTCGAAGGAGTCGCTCAAAGCAGAAGCCACCCTCAAGGCGGGCTTGCTCGCCGCAGAGCTGAATCTGCCCGAAGCGGGCGCGCGCGCGCTCCAGGCCGTGGTGGACTGGCCGGGCACGGAAATCACGCCCGCGCAGCGCAGCGACGCCCGCCTGGGTCTCTTGCGCATGCTTTATCGCGGCGGGAAGTACCGTGAGGTCGTGGCGAGCTTTGACACGCATCAGGCACAGCTCGCGGGGGAAAATCGCGCCGAAGCCATGCTGCTCGCTGCCAATTCGCATCGCCAAACCGCGCAACCGCAGGAGGCCCTCGCCCTCTACTCCGCCATCCTCAAGGAATTCCCGCGTTCTCCGCAGGCTGGGGACGTCGCCTACCAGCGGATCGTAACGCTCTACGCCTCGAATGACGCGGGACTGGAAAAGTCGGCCGACGCCTACCTTTTGACGAATCCCGAACAAGACAAGGCGGACAAGGTGCGCCTGATCAAGGCGGAGATCCTGTTCAAGAAGGACAAGTGGCCGGAAGCGGCCGGCGCCTACGCCGCGGTGGTGGAATCAGCCTATATCGAACCGAAGTATCGCGCCGAGGCCGCCTATCGGATGGGCCATTGCTACGTGCAGCTCAAGCTGCCGGATAAGGTCATCGAAGCTTTCAGCCGGTTCCTCCGCGCATATCCCGAGAGCACCCTCGCGCCCAAGGCCCTCGCGCAACGCGGCCTGGCCTACCAGCAATTCCGTAATTTCCCCGCCGCCTTGCTCGATTTCAATGCACTTTTGGCCGACTTCCCCAAGGCCAGGGAGCGCGAAATTGCGCTGCGCCAGAAGGCGCTGCTGCTGGGACAAACCGAAGATAGCAAGGGCATGCTGGATACGTTTCGCATGCTGCTGCATGACTTCCCGAACACGAGTTCGGCCGGGATCGCGAACTATTGGATCGGCCGCACTGCTTTCGAGGCGAAGAACTACAAGGACGCCGTGCCGGCGCTGACGGCCGCCCGGGCTGATCCCGAGTACAAGAATCGCGCCTGGCTCCTCCTCATTCTCAGTCACTTCAACGCCGAGGCGAAGGAGCCGCTTGAAACGGAGGTATCGGCCTACCTCAAGTCGGGCAGTCAGCCGGCCGTGCCGGCCCAAGTGCTCAACTATCTCGGCTCCTTCCTCCTGGAAGCGCGCAAATACGATCGAGCCGAGCCCTATCTCGCCGCGGCGGCGGCGAGTCCCTCAAACGCCAATCCAGACGTCTGGCTGGTGGTCGCGCGCTGCCGCCTCTTCCTGAAGGACTTTGCCGGCGCGCGCACTGCGGCCGACAAGTATCTCGAAACGAAACCCACGCTCGCGGCCGCGAAAACGCAGGGCCTCCTTGCCCGGGGCGAAGCGCTCGTCGGGCTCGGCGATACGGGGGAAGCGCAGAAAGCGGCCGATGAGGCGCTCAAGCTCCAAGCAGAGGGGCGCCTGAATGCCGAAGGACGGCTCCTGATGGGGCAGATTGCGCTCGCCAAGGGCGATGCGCTCGAGGCCGCGAAGGCTTTTGCCAGCGTCGCTGTGCTTTATGACGATCCCGAATTGACCCCGCGTGCGCTTTCGCTCGCAATCGAAGCGTATCGCAAGGCCGGCCGCGAGGCCGAAGCGAAGAAGCTGCAGGACGAACTCAGCACGCGCTTTCCGAGCTTCGCCGCCCAGGGCCGCTAACCCGCGCTGCGCCGCCGGTCGTTTCGATTTCTCTCCGCACCGTGGCCTCGGGTACCAAGAAACGCCGCACCTCGCGGCTCCTGCTCGGCGCGCTCGCCGCGACCGCGGCATTTGCCACGCTCGCTTCACCGCGCACGCTGCCCTGGCTGGCAGAGCGGTTTCTCCGCAATCTCGCCGAACGCCGCGGACTGGCCGTCGGCTGGTCCTCCCTCGAGGGCTCAGTTTTCGATGTCGTCACCATTCACGACCTGCGTGTCACCGACATCGCGCATGCCGATGCCTCCACCGACCTGCGCGTCAACAGCGTCGAAATCACGCCGCGCTTCTCCATCCCGTTCTTTCGGCCGGCCGAGTCGGCCGCGGAGCGAGTGGTGATCGATGGCTTGAGCGGACGCTTCGCTTTTCATGCCGTCTTGGGCACAAAGCCCGAAGGCACCCCGACCCCGGGAGTCACCATCGCGCCAGGTCCGCCCGGCCGCCCCCAACCTTCGGCGCGCTGGCTGCCGGATGAAATCGTGGTGCAGCATTCGTCCTTCGAGTTGGTCCGGGGCAACCTGTCCCTGCGCGTGCACGATTTCCGCCTGGTGGGCGAGAGTCGGCGCCCCGGATACTGCGCGGCGGGTCAAACCGAATTCGCGGCGGGAGCAAGGCACGTGCGCCTGCGTCCCTGGCACGGCACCGCGACCTGGCAGCGCCCCCAACTCACGCTGGCCGGGGTGGACCTGGGTAATACGGTGAAAATCGCCAAAGTGTCCGTGGACCTGTCCCGCCTGACGAGCGGCAAGCTCGAGGCGGAAATCTCGGTCGAAGCTCTCAGCGGTCTCCTCCGCGGCCAGGTGGCGGCGGATTTTGCTGCGGAGCGTCCGCTCTTCAATGTCGTGGGTTCGCTCAAGGATGTGGCGGTCGAACCGGTCGCGCGTCTGCTCGGGGGAAGCGGACCGTTCGCGGGGAGTTTCGACCAGGGCCAGTTCAGCTTTGTCGGCGATCCGGGCGATCCCCTCGGCGCGTCCTCGTCTTTGCGGGTGAATGCGCGCGAATTCCGCTGGCGCGAAAGGCGCTTCGAAAGTCTCGCGGCCGCCGCCACGCTCGTGAACCGCCGCGTCCAGGTGCAACAGTTCGAGTTCAAGCAAGCGGAGAACTCGATCTCCCTGCATGCTGAGACCACGCTCCCGGAACGCGACAACGAAGCGGCTGCGGCCATATTTGGCCGGGGCTGGATGATTCCCCTGATGAGCGGATTCTCCATCACCGCCCAGGCCCGACTCGAGAATCTCAAGGCACTCGGCCAGCTCCTTGATCCGGAGTTTTCCACCGTCACCGGGCGTATGTCGCTCGAGGGCACCATCAAAGGTCGTATCGGCGACCTCGAAGGTTATTTGAACCTCGAGGGCGGCAATCTCGTGGTGCGCGCGCTGCCACTCGATTTCTTCAAGGCGACGCTCGGCTTCAAGGGCGACGAAATCGATCTTGCCGATTTTCAGTCGACCAGCGGCAAGAGCGACTATGTGACGGCGAAAGGCGCCTGGCAGCCGCTCTCCTCCGGACGCTACCGCGGCGAAGTAAAAGCCCAGATCCTGGATCTCGGACGGTACGCCCCGGCCTACGTCGGCGCTCTCATTCCCGGCCCGCTTGCCGGTGCGCTGAAGCTGGAATGGAGTGGCGACGGAAACCAGCGCAGCCATAGCGGCGCCTTCAAGGCCGCGGTCGAAAAGTTCTCGGCCCGTCGCGCCAATGCCAAGGGTCCGGTGGCGCGTCCCGCCGACCTTTCCGTGGACGGTTCGTATTCGCCCGAGAGCCTGGCCATCCGCGAGCTCGTCCTGCGCGAAGGCAAGCGGGACGCCCTGCGCCTCGAAGGATCACTGCCGTGGATCCAGGAAGTGCGCGCCTGGAGCGAAGGCCGGCTGCTCGACTCCGCCCGGCCGCTCGCCCTGCGCGTGGACGGAATCGAGGCGCCGCTCGATTTGCTGCCGTTCTTCGCTCCGGAAATTCTGCGGGCCGATGGACGCGCCACGGGCACCCTCGAGATCTCCGGCACCCGCGCCGCCCCGCGCCTGCTGGGCACCGTGCGGGTTAAGAATGGCGCGGTGGAATGGACGAATGGCACGCCGGCGCTCGCCGCGGTGGAAGGCGAGGTAAGATTTGAAGGTCCGCGGCTTACGGTCACGTCCTGGAAGGGGAAGCTCGGAGACAATGACGTGAATGGGAACGGTACCGTGGCATGGGACACGGTTTCCGGCGACGCGCGCGTCGACCTGGCGGTGCGAACGGATGAGTTTCCGTGGCTGGACGACACCACGGCGAATGCGGAGGCGAAGCTGGAACTTCGGCTCACCGGACCGGCACACGACCTGGCGATTACAGGTCGCGTGGTGCTGGCAGATGGCGCGAAATTCTATCCGCGGCTGGTCATTTCCGAAGGAAGCAACGGCAGCCCGGCCCGCGCTCTCTCGCCGCTGGCGCTGCTCCCGACCGAATGGTTTGGCGCGAAGACTCCGCTGGGCGAGCACCGCCTGGATTTCGAACTCGCCGCCGCCAAACCCTTCACCATGGAGAACGCCGCCGGCGGGCTGCTCGATTTTTCCTTGAAGATTGGTGGCACCGCGCGCGAGCCGAAAGTCATGAGCGGCGAACTCCGGGTGGCGAAGTCGCGCGTCACGGCTCCCGCCGAGGCTGCCGGCACCTGGGACCTGGAGAATGCCGTTTTCACGTTCGGAAAAGAGCGGGACGCGGCCGACACTCCCACGGTTGAAGTCCTGGCTTCCAAACGCGTCGGGCGCGGCAAGATTACACTGCGGCTTTCGGGACACGAGGCCTCCTTTGGCTCCGAGCCCCCTGGTCCCCCAGATGCCGCAGTGGCGCGCCATTTTCTGCTCGGCACGCCCTTGACCGATCCGCCGCCCGCCGAGCCGGGCGAAACGCCTGTCATGCAGGTGGGTTGGAAGTAGCAATCCCGCGTGCGTGGAGGCGATTTGCATCCGCCGGGCCGGGCGGCGGCGGAAAGCCTTCATGGCGGCCCTATCTTTGCAAGTAGCGGGACCCTGCGCTCGGCGGGTGATTCTCAAATCCCTCCGTAGCGTCTTCCTTCCGGGCGCCGCGCTGTTTTGCGCCGTCACGCTCCCCGCCCAGCTCGTCGTCACGGTGGACACGACCCAAAGCCGCCAGGCCATTTCCCCGCTCATCTACGGAGTGAATTATGTCGATGGGGTGGTCGGTACTATCTCGTCGGCCACGATCCAGGATCTCAACGCGAGTTTTGTGCGCAATGGCGGCAATCTTGCCACCCGCTACAACTGGCAGACGAATAGCGAGAATCACGGTTTGGATTTCCTCTTCCAGAGTCTGCCCGCCGACGGCTCGGCCGTGGACGATCAGCGCGCCAGCGACCTCTTCATCCGCACCGTACGCAACGGCGCCGCGGAACCCACCGCGACGATCCCAACCATCGATTGGCTTTCGAAGCTCGCTCCCGGCAACGCCAAGCTCGCCAGTTTTTCGCTGGCGAAATATTCCGGACAGTTCTTTCCCCCGGAGGGCCCCGCGCAGGATCCTTTTTTCCCCGATGCCGGATTTGGCCTGCGCAACAACGGCACCGTGGCGCCTCAGCGGCGCAAAGTGGTGACGAACGATTTCAACGATGCCAGCGCCCCCAATTCGCTCGCGCTGCAGTCCGGATTCATCGACTACCTGCGCTTGCATCCCGCCGGGTACCCGGCGCTGCAGTTTTTCACGCTCGATAACGAGACCGATCTCTGGGCCGACACGCATCGTGATGTGGTCCGCCCGAATGACGCCGTCGCGACCAATCAACCCATCACGGCGAACAACGGCGGCGACAAGTCCGGAGCCGCCCGCGACCGGCTCGTGAATTTCGCTCGACTGGTCAAACAGCGCGCTCCCGGCGCTTTCGTCCTCGCGCCGGAAACTTCATCCTGGTTCAGTTACCTCGTCAGTCCCTACGACCGCCAGTGCGCCAACAATCGCAACGACAACGGCGACCCGAACGCCTACGGAAATTATCCGGCCGACGGCGATATCGCGGGCGGGTACCGCACCATCACGGCGGCGAATCCGGATGGATTTTTTCTGCCCTGGTTGCTCGGCCAGGTGAAGTCGAACGAAGGCGCTGGAGGCCGGCTGCTCGACTACTTTACGTTGCACTATTATCCGGTCACGGTGGGCTTAAATCCCGATATTTCGGTCGGGACGCAACAGCTCCGCAACCGCTCTACTCGCTCGCTTTGGGACCCGGCCTACACTGACGAGGACGCCGTCGGCCATCCGAGCTACATCGGCACCCAAGTCCGGCTTATCCCGCGCATGAAGGAGTGGGTGCAGCGCAACTATCCCGGCACGAAGATTGGAATCACCGAGTTCAACTGGGGCGCGGATGGGCACATCAACGGCGCCACTGCACTCGCTGATGTCCTCGGCATTTTCGGGCGCGAGGGGCTCGATCTTTCCACCGTCTTTCCTTTTCCTCCGACGCCGAATCCGGGCGACCTCGCGAATACGGGATTCACATATTCCGCGTTCAAGATGTATCGAAACTACGATGGTCAGCGCTCGGTTTTTGGCGACACGCGCGTCCTGATTTCGCCGCTGCCGGACTCGAATACTTTCGGTTTTTACGCCGCACAGCGCACGAGCGACGGAAAGCTGACCGTGATGCTCATCAACAAGGGATTTGCTGCGCAGGACGTGCAGGTGAACCTGACCGGCTTTACCGCGACAGGCATCGCCCAACTCTTCCGGCTCGCCGGCAACGTCAGCACCATTCAGGTGCTCCCCGCCAATGCGGCGACGCTCACAGCGACGCGACTGACGGTCACTCTGCCGGCGCAGACCGTCACGCTCGCTGTGCTCACTCCCTCCGGTGGACCTGCACCCACGCCGACACCATCTCCCACCCCCACCGCCACCCCCACCCCCACCCCAACGCCGGAACCAACATCGACACCCACCCCCGCCCCAACCATAGGCCCGACACCAACACCAACACCAACACCAACACCAACACCGACAAAAACGCCAACATCAACTCCGACGCCGACTCCAACTCCGACGACCGCTCCGGTCTCTCGCCTTATCAACCTCTCGACCCGCCTGCGCGTGGAGACGGGCGACAACATCGGGATTGCGGGCTTCGTTATTTCCGGCGGTTCAAAGAAGGTGCTGATTCGTTCGCTCGGACCCAGCCTGGTGAATTTCGGCGTCCAAGGCGTCATCAGCGACCCCGTTCTCACCTTGCGAAACGCCGCGGGGAACCAACTTGCCGAAAACGACGACTGGCAAATGACGCAGGCGGCTGAGATCACCGCGACGGGATTCGCCCCGCCCGATCCCCACGAGAGCGCTATCGTGACTACCCTGCCGGCAGGCGCGTACACCGCGCTGCTGAGCGGCTATCAGGGAGCGACCGGCGTCGCGATTGTCGAAGTCTACGACCTAGACACTTCGGGCGTGGGCCGCCTCATCAACGTCTCGACTCGCGGGCAGGTACAAACCGGGGAGAACGTCATGATCGGGGGTTTCGTCATCGGGGGCAGCGGGAGCCGAAAGGTCATCGTTCGGGGCATCGGGCCGAATCTCTCAAACTTTGGCGTTCCCGCTGCCCTGCAGAATCCTACGATTGAACTCTTCAACGGCGGAGTGCTCCTCAGTACCAACGACAACTGGCGCACTACCCAGCAGGCGGAGATCGTCGCCAGTGGATTCCCGCCGGTGGACGATCGGGAGAGCGCCATCGTCGCCACGGTGGCACCCGGCGCATATACCGTGATCGTACGC
The DNA here is from genome assembly GCA_038226705.1 of Chthoniobacterales bacterium. Classification (GTDB taxonomy): domain Bacteria; phylum Verrucomicrobiota; class Verrucomicrobiia; order Chthoniobacterales; family SZAS-18; genus SZAS-18. Next base: position 12,238 of record JBBRQH010000066.1, read on the forward strand.
GGAGTCGGCGCGACGTCGGGGGTCGGGCTGGTGGAAGTGTACGAGTTGCCTTAGCTGTCCGGGCGTGTCCGCACTCCTCCGAGAACTAGACGCCTCGCCCGACGGACGCATCCCGTTCGAGCGTTTCATGGCGCACGCGCTCTACGATCCCACGGGCGGCTACTATACCCGCCATGTTTCGACCGTCGGCCGGGGGGGAGACTTCTCGACTTCGGCCACGCTCACGCCCGCGTTCGCGGGTGCCCTGACCCGTTGGGCGCGCGCCTATCGTCCGCGCGGCGAGTGGCATTTCATCGAGCTGGGCGGCGGTGACGGCAGTCTCGCGCGCGCGTTCGTGCGCGCACTCGGCTGGTGGGAGCGACGCAAACTGCGGTACCACATCGTCGAAATCTCGCCACGCCTCGCCGCGCTCCAACGCGAGAAGCTGGCGGGATGCCGGGTCGAATGGCACCCGGAGATCGCTTCAGCCCTGGCGGCCGCGGGGGGCGCAGCTCTGATCGTCGGGAACGAGTTCGTCGACGCATTCCCCTGTGCGGTGCTCGAATTCCAGGACGGAATTCCGGGTGAAATTGGCGTGGAGCGCGCCGCCGGAGGCGGCTTGCGCGAGTGCCTTTTGCCGGTCCGTGAGGCTGTGCTCGCCAGCGGCTCCTCGGCTCTCGCGCGCCAGGCTGGCCGGGTCGAAATCCAGACTACGTTCCGGGACTGGCTGCAGGCGATGGGCAGCGCCTGGCAGTCCGGGAGGATGTTGCTGGTGGACTATGGCGACACCACCGCGGAACTCTACCACCGCCGACCTCGCGGAACTTTGCGGGCGTACTTCCGGCACGAGACTCTGGAGGGATCGGAGGTGCTTCTGCGCGTGGGGCACCAGGACCTGACTGCTGACGTGAATTTCACCGATCTCACCATCTGGGCGGCCGCGGGGGGACTCCGCAGCGAGCCATTACGCACGCAGCGCGAGTTCCTCTCCCAATTCGCCGCGGCTTCCGGCGGCACGGCACCGGATGCGGCCGACGCGATGCTCGCAGATCCCGCCGGCGCTGGTAGCGCCTTCAAGGTCTGCGAGTTCGTCGCTTGAAGATGCCTAAAGCAGGGAATTGCGCTTCGCCCAATCGTCGAAGCGTTCCTCCAACTCCTGGAACGATTCGATGACGAAGAGCACGCTTTGCATGTGCCAGATGTCGTAGGGCTGCTGCGCCACGAGATCGGGAATGAACGGCCGCTTCTCCACGGCATCGGTCAGGCTGTTCTTCGCCTCCCCGTAGCTGGACGAGATGCCGTTGCCGTAGACGCGGTAACCGTCCTTCGCGCGAATAAGCCCGAACTCAACGGTAAACCAATAGATGCGCACGAGGCCTTCACGCACTGCGCCCTCCGCGCGAGCCGCCGCCTGGCCGATTCGCGAATAGAAATTCGCAAACGCCGGCAGCACGATCATCGGGCAATGGCCGTAGATATCGTGAAAGAGATCCGGGGCGGGCGTGTAGTCGAGTTCGCTCCGGGGCCGAATGTAATCAGTGCTCGGAAACACGCGGCGCGCGAGCAACTCGAAAAAATCCTTCTCGTGCAGCAGCCCGGGCGAACGCGCGAGCTTCCACTTGGTGAAGCTTTCGAGCTTGCGGCTCACGTCCCGCAACAAGGGGATGCGGTCCTGCGGAAAATTCAGGCCTTCCAGCCCGGCAAGGAATTCCTCGCAGGCGTACCCGTTCTTGAGCAGCTCCGTCTGGCGGGCAAACATGAGCCGCCAAGTCTCATGCTCCTCCTCGGTGTACGAGGTCACAGGGCAGTCGTCGCCCTCCGGAATGGGGGCATCGAGCGCAATGGGCACACAGCGGGGATCGTCGCCGGTGGCAGGCTCGGGTTGGTTCTTGGGATCGTGCTCCAGCGTCGCAGAGTTTGTCATGGGAAAGGCGGCAAGGGTTTTCGGTTTGGCGCGCCGCCACGGGATGGAAATCACTCCGTGCGGGAGGTCGGCGCTCGATGCGCCAAAGGTGAACCGAAAGGCGTGCCCCGGCGAAGGAAATCTCGCGTGGGCCACCGCCGCGCCCGCGCCTCCCTCCGGACCCCACGCCAGCGCTTGCCGCCTTTTCAAAAACGATACACCAAGGCCCACATCATCAGAACATTGAAGGCGAAAACGGCCGCCGCCATCGGCAACTGCGCCTTGATCACCGCGTACTTGTCGTCGAGCTCGAGCAGCATCGCAGGCACCAGATTGAAATTCGCCGCCATCGGCGTGCAGAGGGTGCCGCAATAGCCGGAGAGCATTCCCAACGCCGCCATGATGGCCGGGTGTCCGCCGTGCTCCTGCACGATGAACGGAAGTCCAATGCCTTGGGTGATCACCGCAAATGCGGCGAAGGCATTGCCCATTGCCATCGTGAAGAGTGCCATCGCGACGCAATAAGCGAGCACCGCGACAAAGGGAATCTGGGTCGGAAACGCCGAGCTCACGAGATCGGAAACCACGGCACCGACGCCCGCCTTGGCGAAGATGCCGCCGAGGGCGGCGAGCATTTGCGGAAGAACGAGGGCCCAGCCGACCGTCTGGAGTAAGCGGCTGCCCTCCTGCAGCGGCGCCAGGGGCGTTGAGCGGGTCAGGCGGATCCCCACGACCAGCGCGCAGAGTGCCGCGAGACTGAGCGCGACTACGGTGGGATCGGTCGCCCAAATCCTTTCGCCCGGGAGCTTGACCCATTTGAAGATAAGGTAAAAGACGACCACGAGAGCCGGGATGACCGCGGCCGGCAGAAAGATCCGGTTTCCGAGCCGTTCAGCCGAGGCCAGGCGCACCTCCTTGGGTAACTCGGTGAATTCCGATTTCCGCACGCGATTCAGGGCGGCGAGCGCGACCATCACGAGCAGCATGCAGCCCGTGGCGAAGGGCGGGATCAGCTTACCCAAGAGAAACGTCGCGCCGAAGAGGAACCAGAACGCGGCGGACGACCAACGCGTCGGATGGGCTTGGTCGCGCCCAATTCCGACCGCGACCGCCAGGACGACCAACCCGCAAATCGCATAGAAGATCTCGAGCGAGAAGAGCGGCTTCATGACGCATTCTCCCGTTCGTTCTGCACCGTGACCGCGGCGCGCGCGGCGAGTCGCCGGTCAAGCGCGCGGTAGCGCCACCAGCCAATCGCAAAAGCGGCCAAGGCCGTGGGCAGACCCCAGAGCGCCATGTCCCACACCCCGACCTGCAGACCCAAGCCGTCGAAAAACCCCTTCATGAGAAGGATCGCGCCGACCCCGATGAAGACATCTTCGGCGAAAAAATTGCCGACGTTTTCCGCCGCTGCCGCGTGCGCCCGAATATCGGCCCGCGACGCGTCGTCCAGTTCCCCGTGCTGGGCCTGCGCGGCGCCTTCCGCCATCGGGGCCACGAGGGGTCGCACCATGCCGGGATGACCGCCGATCGGGATGCCGAAGGCAATCGTGAGCTCGCGCACGGTCTGGTACATCAGGATCACCCGGCCTGCTGTCGCCCCGGCCATCTTGCGAATCAGGATCTCGGCGCGTTCGCGCAAACCATGGCGCTCAAGCAGGCCAATGACCGGCAGCGTCAGCACCACCGCCAGCGACATATACCGATTGTCGACGAAGTAGGCGCCGAAGAGGGAGATGATGTCCTCGAGCGAGATCCCGGCGACGAGACCGGTGACGATGCCGGCAACCGAGACGACGAGCAGCGGATTAAGGCGGAACGCGAATCCCGCGCCGACGATGGCAATGCCAATGAGTTTCCACATGCGGCGGGTTGTAAGGCCGCTGCGCTTACTTCAAAGCAAAAAACAAAAGCGCCGCGGTGGATACACACGCCGCGGCGCCCCTTTACCGGACGGGTCCGTACAACTCGATAGACCGCGCACCGGCGCAGGCTTTGGCGGCCGGTTCGCACCGGCCTGAAACGACCCTCAGCTTCGCGGGCGTCGGCCCGTGATGAGCGAAACGAGGAAGAGAACCAGAAACACTGCGAAGAGGATCTGGGCGATCCAGGCGGCCGTGCCGGCGATGCCGGTGAAACCGAGGAGTCCGGCAATCAAGGCGACAACCAGAAAAACGATAGTGTAGTGAAGCATGGGTTGGACGGTTGGGATGGAGTTCGGGAGAGGGGCGAAGGATGAAGTTTCGCGCCTACAGGACGAGTTTCGTCCCCCGCCAAACGAGTGGATGCCCCGGCTCGGCAATTCGGTCCCCGTTCGTGCACGAGCTTCGTAGGTTTTCCCCTCCGGACGTGTATCTTGAGAACCCCTGCACTCCACAAGACCAATGCCGCCTCTCGCCACGAACCGCATTGCGTGGCTCCGCCGCCGCCCTCGACCCGACATGCTCCGGCTTTTTCGCCCCGCCTCGACCCGCTTCGTCCTGATTGCCGTGGCCTGTGCGCTCGCAATCGTGGCGATGGTGACGTCGCTTCTCACGATCACGAAGCTGCGGTCTCGTCTCGTCCGCGTGCAGCTCGTCAACGAAAAGCGCTTCGAACTGGAGAACGCCTTCTCCGCGATGCGTGACGCGGAGACCGCCCAGCGCGGCTTTCTGATCACCGGGGACAATCGCTACCTCACGCCGCTGGAAGTCGCGACGCAGGAGATTTCCAATATCTTCGCCCGGCTCTACTCGTTCGCACCAGATGATCCGACGACCCGTGACCAAATCAGCGAACTGCGCCTCCTGATCGATCGCAAGCTCGCCGAGCTGCAGTCCACCATCACGGTCCGCCGCCGGGAGGGGCGCGATGCAGCGCAAAGCCTCGTGGCCAACGATGAAGGTCGGAAAATCATGGAGCAAATCCGGGAGCGTTTCCAAGGCATGCTCAGCGAAGCGCGCGAAGAAGTACGCGTTCTGCGCGGCGGCTACTTCAATGCCTTGTTCTATGGCGAGGTGGCGGGCTTGGGTGCCGGACTTCTTGCCCTGATCTGCGGCTTGGGCTCACTTTGGATGTATCGGGAAGCGCTGGTGCGGGTGGAACGGGAGGAGAAGCTCGCCCAAGGCAAGCTGAAAGCCGAGGAAGCCAGCCGCGAAAAATCGGCGTTTCTGGCCACGATGAGCCACGAGATTCGCACGCCGATGAATGCCATCCTCGGCTTTGGCGAGCTGTTGCACGCCGAAGTGAAGGAAGAGCGCCTGCGCGGCTTCACCGATTCCATCCTTTCGAGCGGACGCGCCCTGCTTCAGCTCATCAACGACATTCTCGACCTCTCGAAGGTCGAGGCGGGAAAGCTCGACCTCCATATCGGTCCGACGGACGTGCGTGGCGTGGCCCTATTCGTCGAGCGGCTCTTCGCCCAGCAGGCCCGGGAGAAGCAACTCGACTGGAAAGTGGAAATCGCCGACGGAATTCCCAGTACGCTGTTGCTCGATGAACTCCGGGTGCGGCAGGTTTTGCTCAACCTGATTGCCAACGCCTTCAAATTTACCGAAGCCGGCTCGGTCAAACTTTCGGTCCGTCCCGGCCCCGGCTCGGCGGAAAACTCGAGCCGCATTCCCCTCGTGCTCGAGGTCAGCGATACCGGCATGGGCATCCCCCCGGAGCGCGTGCAGAAGATCTTCGAGCCATTCGAGCAGGCCGGCGCCGACGCGAGAAGCCAGTCCGGTGGAACGGGGCTTGGCCTCGCGATCGTGAAACAACTCGTCGAGCTCATGGGCGGCACCATTGCGGTCCGGAGCTCGCTGGGCGGCGGCACCACGATCCGGGTGGTCTTCGCGGAGGTCGAGGTTTCAGCCCGCCTCGCCCGGAGCGTCCTGCTCGACGACAGCGATGACGTCATTGACTTCAACGGCCTGCGCGCCGCGAACGTGCTGGTGGTGGATGACAATGCGACCAACCGCCAGCTGGTGCGCGCCATGCTCGCCGATTCACACCACACCGTGGAGGAGGCCTCGGATGGAAAAGTCGCCCTGGAAAAAATCTTCAGCCTCAAGCCGGATCTCGTCCTGATGGACATTCGCATGCCCGGCATGAACGGGCCCGAAGTCCTCGACGCCGTGCGCGCCAAAGCCGGCTTCGAGCTGCTCCCGGTCGTCGCCGTCACCGCCTCCAGCATGCTGGCGGGCGAAGGCGAATTGCGGCGCGCGTTCAGCGGCTATCTGCGCAAACCCTTCTCCCGTGCCGAGCTCTTTGGGGAGCTGGCCGCGTTCCTCCCGCGCTTGGAGAATGTGCCGATCGACCCCACCGCGCCCGGTGATACGACCGTCAAGCGCGGACCCGTCTCGATCGCGGTCGGCACCCAGCTCCACTCTTTGCTCATCCGGGACTATCCGCGCGTGCGGGATGGCCTCGCCACCAGCGACGTGCGGGAGTTTGCCGATGCAATTTCGGCCGTCGCCGAGCAGGCCAAGAGCCGCCGCCTGCGCGAATATGCGCAAAACCTGCGCCAGGCTTCCGAAAGCTTTTCCGTGGGTCGCCTCGAATCCGCCTTGGAAGACTTTCCCGCGATTGTAGAACGCCTCGCCCCGACTCTGACCGCTCCTCCTGCTGTATGAACCATTCGTCCCCCGCCGCCACCGTCCTGGTCGTCGATGACCAGGAGCAGAATCTCCAGGTGATCGGCACCACGCTCAACATCATGGGCTATGATGTCATTCCCGCGCTCAACGGCGAGGACGCGCTCAAGCGCGTCGCGGTGCGCATCCCGGACTTGATCCTCCTCGATGTGCTCATGCCGGGAATGGACGGCGTGGAAGTCTGCCGCCGCCTGCAAGCCGAGCCGGCCTGGGCGAAAATCCCGGTCATTTTTCTCTCAGCCTCCGACGACAAAAACGTGGTGGTGCAGGCGCTCGAATCGGGCGGCGTGGACTACATCACCAAACCGTTCAACAAGGCCGAGCTGGTTTCGCGTGTGCGCACCCACATCGCGCTCAAGCAGGCCCGCGACGGGATGCAGCAACTGGCGGAGGATCGCGACGAACTGCTCGGGATCCTCACCCACGATCTCAAGAATCATCTCGCCGGGATCGAGATGAGCGCGCAACTCCTGCGCGACCGGCACGACGCCCCAACTGGCGATGCCCGCACGCTCGTCGACAACATCGCGACGACCGCCGCCGAGTCGCTCCTGTTTCTACGCATGTTCCTGGCGAATCACGCGGCCGGACGCTCGGAGGTGAACCCCGTGCCGTGCGACCTCGATGCCGCAGCGCGCGCCGCCGTGGAGCGGGCGCGCCCCCTCGCGAACGCCAAGAACATTGTGCTTTCGCCGGAACTTCCCCCTCACCCGCTGGCGGTTTTTGCAGATCCCGCTGCCCTCGGCCAGATCCTCGACAACCTGATCTCCAACGCGATCAAGTTTTCGCCTCCCGGGAAAAGCGTGGGGGTTGTCGTCGCCCGTGAGCTGCTCGGCGCGGTCTCGGTGACCGTGAGCGATGAGGGGCCCGGCTTCAGCGTGGAGGATCGCGCCCGCATGTTTCGCCGCTATGGACGCCTCAGCGCGCGGCCAACCGGGAACGAAACATCCACCGGCCTGGGGCTCTATATCGTCAAGCGCCTGGCGAATGCGATGAAGGGGCGCGTCATTGTGGCCCCTGCGACGGACAAGGGCGCCTCGATTCGGGTGGAATTGCCCGGGCAAAAGTAGCTCCTTCCATGCGTGTCCTGATCATCGACGACGAGAAAATCATCCGCGATGCCACGCGCATCATGGTGCAGGATGCAGGACACCAGGGCGAGTCGGTCGGCAATGCGGCGGCGGCCATGGAGCAATTGCGCCAGACGCCTTTCGATCTCGTCTTGCTGGACGTGCAATTGGGCCAAACGAACGGTCTCGATGTGCTCCGGGATGTTCTCCTCCTGCGGCCTGGCGTGCCCGTATTGATGTTCACGGCCCAGGCGGCGGCACCGCTGGCGGAGGAATCGAAACGGCGGGGCGCCTTCGATATCGTGGAGAAACCTCTCACCAAGGCACAGTTGGAGAGCATCCTCGCCCGCGTCCAAATGAGTCCGCAGGCGGGCTGAGCAAAGCTTTCGCCGCGCGCGTGGCGAGGCGGTTGCCTGGCGGTCTCGAATCTGGGGCGGCGCGGGAGGGCGGAGCAACGGTCTTCCCCGGCCAGCGGCGGCGTAGTGCAACCACGGCCGCTTTCCGATTTGACAGGACTTCCGACTGGGAGGTAGTTCCACCACACGAAACGTCCGTTCCATCCCCCGGAAACATGCCCTCCACCGCTTCCACCCGCCCTCCCGGCTCCGTGCAGTCGGTCGAGCGCACCCTCGACATCTTCGAAACGCTTTTCGAGGCCGGCCAGCCGATGAGCCTGAGCGAACTTGGCTACCGGGTGGAATTGCCCCTCGCGACGACCCACCGGCTCCTCGCGACGCTGCTTTCGCGCGGTTATGCACGGCAGGACGCGGAGACGCGCGCCTATGCGCTCGGCTACAAGGTGCTTTACTGGGCTTCCCGCATGGGGGCGGATCAACTCGTCGCCCTCGCCCGCCCGCACATGCAGGTGCTGGTGCAGGAAACGGGCGAGACCGTGAATCTCGTGGTGCTCGATCGCACCCAGATCGTCTATGCCGACCAGATCGCACCTCAGCGCCTGGTGCGGATGTTCACCCAAGTCGGCAATCGCGCGCCGATTCACTCTTCTGGGGCCGGCAAGGCGCTGCTTGCCTTTCGCCCGCCGGAGCAAGCGAGCGCCCTGCTCGCGCAGCTTGAGCTGCGTGGCTACACCCCCAAGACGATCACCACCCCGGAGCGCATGGAACGCGAACTCGAACGCATTCGCGAGCGGGGCTATGCGGTCGATGACGGCGAATTCGAGGAAGGCGTGCGCTGCCTCGCCGCCCCCATTCTAAATGGGGAAGGAACCGCGCTGGCGGCACTCAGCATCAGTGGCCCGGCCAATCGTTTCAAACCGGACAAAGTCGAACTCTACTCTCAAAAAATCGTCCACTGTGCGGCGCGCATCTCCGATGCGCTCGGACTTCGCGCCGAGCGCCCCGTCCGCCGCAAGAACTGACCACCGCCATGAAGCTTCCGGAACTGGCCGCCGCCTTGCGCCGCATCGCGGGGGATCGCGCTGTCGTCGTGGATGCGGATGCCCTCATGACCTACAACGCGGACGGCTGCGTCATGGACACGCACAGTCCGGACATTGTCGTCCTGCCCACCACCACCGCGCAGGTGATGGAAATCGTCAAACTCGCGCAGCGCGAAGGCGTGCCGGTGGTGGCACGCGGCGCCGGCACCGGCTTGAGCGGCGGAGCCACGCCCACGCAAGGTGGGATCGTGCTCGTTACGTCGCGCATGGACAAGGTGCTCGAGATCGATGCCCGCAATGGCCGCGCCCGGGTTCAGCCGGGCGTGATCAACTTCGAATTTACCGCGCAGCTCAAGGGCCACGGGTTGCACTTCGCGGCGGACCCCTCCTCGCAGAAAGCTTGCACCTTGGGCGGTAACATCGCCAACAATTCCGGCGGTCCGCACTGCATCAAGTACGGCATCACCGGCTCCCACGTCCTGGGCGTGCAGATGGTGCTGGCGGACGGCACCGCCATCTGGACGAACGATGGCGTGCAGGAAGTTCCCGGCTACGACCTCACCGGCGTCACGGTGGGCTCGGAAGGCACGTTCTGCGTCGTGACCGAATGCTGGCTGAAAGTGATGCCGCTGCCGGAATCGACCCGCGTGGTGCTGGCCGTCTTTGCCGACATCCTGCCCGCCGCGGAGACAGTGAGCGCCGTCATCGCCGGTGGATTTCTTCCGGCCGCACTCGAGGTGATGGACGACGGCGCGCTCAAGGCGGTGAACGACGCCTATCAGATGGGTATGCCGGCGGGGGCCGGAGCCGCCCTGATCATCGAAGTGGATGGCGTGGATGACGGTCTCGACGAACTGCTTGAGGAAGTCGTGCAAATCGCCCGCGCGAAGGGCGCCATGGAAGTGAGGCCGGCCAAGACGCCCGAAGAGCAGGTCAAAGTTTGGGCCGCACGGAAGAACGCCTTCGGGGCGATGGGCCGACTCGCGCCCACTTATCATCTGGTGGATACCGTGGTGCCACGCACGAAGCTTCCCGCCATCATGAACGATGTGAAGCGCATCTCGCGGGAGGTGAACCTGCCGATCGCGAATGTGTTTCATGCCGGCGATGGCAATCTCCATCCCATCGTCCTCTTCGATCGGACCGATCCGAGCCAGAGCGAACGAGCCCATCGGGCCGTGGAAGAGATTATGAAGCTCTCGCTCGCCTATGGCGGCGTCATCAGCGGGGAGCATGGCATCGGCATCGAGAAGCAGGAGTTCATGCCTTTCCTTTTTTCGGACGACGACATGGGCGCCATGGCCGCCCTGCATTCTGCGCTCGACCCGAAGGATCTTTTCAACCCGGGCAAAATCTTTCCGCGCAAGCTCGACGCCAACGAACTCGCAGCCCGGCGGCGGAACGCGGCCGCCCACCCCGGCCTGCAGGAACTGGTTGAAAAACACGGAGAAAAACTGTGGATCTAACCGCCTCCCTTACCAGCCTGCTGGGCGCCGGACACGTCGCCGCCGGCGCTGCCGCGCCCCCGTTCCCCGGCTTTGTCCCGCAGTTGGTGGCGTCTCCCGGCAGCGCAGAGGAAGCTGCCGCCGTGATGCGCATCGTCTCGGAAGCGAACGGCGTGGTGGTTCCATCTGGAGGCGGAACCCGCCAGCGCGTCGGATCTTCGCTTGCCGCCAACGGCCGCCCGGTCGTCGTACTGCAGACGACGCGGCTCACCCGGGTGCTCGATTACACACCCGATGACATGACGATCTCCGTCGAAGCGGGAGCGACCATGCAGTCGCTGGCTGAGGCGGTCGCGGTCAACCGGCAGATGTTCCCGGTCGATGTCGCGTTGCCGGGTCGTTCCACCGTGGGAGGTTCGCTGGTGTGCGCGGCCGACGGACCACGTCGGCTCGGGTACGGCACGTTCCGTGATCTCTTCCTCGGCGTGAGAGTGGTGGAACCCGGGGGACGTACGAGCAAGGCCGGCGGCATGACGGTGAAAAACGTCAGCGGCTTCGACATGATGAAGCTCTACGCCGGCAGCCTCGGCTCGCTCGCCGTCCTGGTGAGTGCCAACTTCAAACTTCTGCCGGCGCCTCGAGCCGCAGCAACGACCGCCTGCCAGTTCGACAGCGTGTCGGCCGCGTTCGCGCTGGTGGACGCAATCCACGCGACGAAGCTCGTCCCGGTCGCCTGTGAGTTCGTCCGCCTCGAAGGCGGCGAGGGCTTCGGCGTCTGCGTGGCCGCGGAGGGCCTCGAGAAATCCGTCGCGCGGCATCAGCGCGACATCGCCGCACTGGGGCGCCTGGCGGGCGCGAAGGAGATCGATGCGCTCACGGGCGACGAGCACCACGCGCTCTGGGCCAGCATTCAGGACCTTCCGCAGTCGGCCGATCTCGCCGCTGACGAGATCGTGCTCCGTCTTTCCACGCTGCCGGCGCTCCTCGGCGAGGCTGCCACGCGGGCGGTGGCGCTCGCGCACGAGCACGGCGCCAAGATCCAGATCAGCGCGCGGGCGCTGAATGGCGTGGGCTATTTCCGGGTCCGTGGTGCCACGCTCAGCGCCTTCCACGCCGCGCTCACCGCCGCTCTGCCCGAGGCCTACATCGTCATCCTGGGCGCCGGCACCCCCGATCCGGCCATCGACGTCTGGGGACGCCGGCCCGGCGGACTCGAGACGATGCGCCGCATCAAGGCGGAGTTCGATCCCGCGAATCTCCTCAATCCCGGGCGTTTCGTGGTCTGACACCTGCCGTTTTTCGCCAACCGCTTTCTGCTCAACCGTCGTTCAATGTCCGCTCTTACCGCCCCGCCTGCCACCGCTGCCGCCTTGCTTGGATTCACCGGAAAGGATGCGCCCGAACCCGCGCTGATAAATTCGTGCGTGCATTGCGGACTTTGCCTTTCGTCCTGCCCGACCTACCGCGAGACCGGACTCGAAATGGCTTCGCCGCGGGGGCGCATTTACCTGATGAAAGCGGTGAGCGACGGCCAGATGTCGCTCGCAAGCCAGACATTCCAGGACCAGATGGGCCTGTGCCTCAACTGCCGCGCGTGCGAGGCGGTCTGTCCCAGCGGAGTGCAATACGGCGCCATCCTGGAAGCGAGCCGCGCGCAGATTCAGCGCGCAAAGGAAACCGCCGGTGCGACCTCTCCGATCAAGCGCCAGGCGGGTTGGGTCGGGGCCATGCGCTCCTTCGTCTTCGATCGGCTGTTCAAGAGCATGGCCCTCTTCCGCGGCTTCTCCTGGCTGTTGAAACTATACCAGGTTACCGGCGTCCAATGGCTCGCCCGGAATCTCGGGATAATCCGGCTGCTCGGCGCCGGCGAGATGGAGTACATGCTCCCGAAGTTCAGCGCCCACTTCGTCAAGCCAGAGGGACAAGTCTTCCCTGCGATCGGACCGCGGCGCCACGCGGTGGCGCTCCTGCCGGGCTGCATCATGAGCACGGCGTTTGCGCATGTGCACGAGGCGACGATCCGGGTCCTGCAACGGAACGGATGCGACGTACACATTCCGGCGGGCCAGGGGTGTTGTGGCGCGCTCCACACCCACGGCGGCGATCTCGACGGCGGCCGGGATCTGGCCCGGGCCAACATCGCGGCGTATGAACGCGCCAGTTTGGAGCGGTTCGACGCGATTATCGTCAACGCCGCCGGTTGCGGCAGCACGCTCAAGGAATACGGGCACTTGTTGCATCAAGATGCCGCTTGGGCGGGACGCGCGGTCACCTTCGCCAAAAAGGTGCAGGACGTGCATGAGTTCCTCGCGGGCCTCTCCCTCAATACGGCCGACCTGAAACCGCTCGCGACCAAGGTGACCTATCAGGAACCCTGTCATTTGGCGCACGCCCAACGCATCACCGCGCCCCCGCGCAAGCTGCTGTCAGTCATTCCGCAGCTTCAATTCGTCGAGATGGCGGAAAGCTCCCTTTGCTGCGGCAGCGCGGGCGTCTACAATGTCACGCAACCCGAGATGGCCTCCGATCTGGGCGCCCGGAAGGTGCGAAATGCGCTCGACACGGGGGCCTCCATCATCGCCACCGCGAACCCCGGCTGCGCGCTCCAATTGGTCAATGAGCTGCGCAAAGCCGGTCGCGATGTGCAGGTGAAATACATCGTCGAACTGCTCGACGCCTCGTATCGCGGCGTTCCGGCCTGATTTTATGGAAACCCTTCGCGCCTGTGTTTTCGATGCCTACGGCACGCTCTTCGACGTGCATGCCGCCATCCGGCACCATGCCGGGCGCGTAGGCCCCGCGGCCGACGCCATCTCCACCCTGTGGCGCGCAAAGCAGATTGAAGCCACTTGGCTGCGCTCGCTCATGCATCGGCATGCCGATTTCTGGCAGCTCACCCAGGATGCGCTGGATTACGCGCTTGCCCTCCACGGAATTCAGGATTCCGGGCTTCGCGCCGATCTTCTCCGCTCGTATCGGGCGCTGGATGCCTTCCCGGATGCTGCGGCGACGCTCCAACGCCTCCGCGAGGCCGGCCTGCGCACCGCGATCCTCTCGAACGGCACGCCAGACATGCTCCGCGACGCCGCTGAAAGTGCGGGCATTGGCGGTTTGCTCGATGGGCTGCTTTCCGTCGAGCAGGTCGGCATCTACAAGCCGGACTCCCGCGTCTATCAGCTCGCGATCGACTGGGCCGGCGTCGCTTCGCCCCGGGAGATTTGCTTCGTGAGTTCAAACGGCTGGGATGCCGCGGGCGCGGCGACTTTCGGCTTCCGCGTCGCGTGGATCAATCGTTCCGGCCTGCCGCCGGAACGCCTGCCGGACGCGCCGGAGTGGGAGCTCCGCTCGCTCTCCGAGCTCGTGGATTGCGTTAAACCGTAGACTTTGCCACGCTGCCCGGCGCGGACATGAACCCCAGCGCTCTCTCCTCGTGGACTTCTGCGACCTGGCAGAACCTTGCCTACATCCTGCAGGCCGTAGGCCTTCTCTGGAGTGTGGCGATCCTGTTTGTGACGTGGCGTCTGCACAGCGTGCGTGAGGCGGAGAGGCAGTCTGCCCAGATGGAGCAGGAATCCCAACGCACGGCGGATGCGCATTCCCTTCGCGCTCTGCAGAAAATCGCCGATGAAGCCCAAGCGCGCGCGGAGGAGCTCGAGCTCGGTCCGGTGGCACGTCCGATCAGCCGCGAGCTTTTCGCGCAGTTCGAAGCGGCCTTGCAGCACAGTCCCCGGGGGGAACTCGACCTGGAGGTGATCGCCCGCGACGCGACCGCCTTGCCCACGGCCGAGAATCTCCGCGCGGTTCTGACGAAGCTTGGCTTTGTCGTACATCCGCCCGTCTTCACCATGCGTCCGGCGTTTCACGGCTGTGCCATCCTGATCAAAACCGAGCCTGACGGTCCGTCCATGGCGGGATGGATCCAGGATGCCTTCCGCGCGTGTGGCCTGAAAATGGATGCCTTCGTCGATCCGAACTCGGAACGCCCGAAGCTGTTGGTGGGCTCTGAGCCGGATGCTTTTCGGGAAAACTGATCCTTAACTGACCTTACGGGAGACTCGCGGACATCGCGTTTGGCACGCCCACGCGGGTGGCAGACGTCTGCCGGTCGAGCCACTCGACGACGCGCGGCCAGAGCTTCGGTCCGTTCTCGCGGCGGAAGAAGCCCAGATGCCCGATCGCGGCCAGTCCGAGTTCGCTCGGCACAAGGTGCTGACGCTCAATGCGCGCGCCTTGGTAGTGGCTCATGAACATGTCCACCGACGTCTTTGGCGCCCACCGGTCGTCCTCGGACGAGATGGCGCAAATCGGCGTCTTCACCGCGGCGAAACGCGGCGCAAAATCGAGACGTGGATCGTCGAACCAATAACGCGGAAAGCCGCACCAGCGCTTCCAATCGCGATAGGCGCCGAGTGGAAGGTCTTCCCCGAGTCCAAGCATCCGCCCCGGCAGGTATCCCGCGAGGGAGGTGGCCACCGGACCGAGGAGATGCCAGATTGCCAGCACCTTCACCTGCTCGGCTCGCGGCATGTAGCTGTGGTGTCCGGATCCGGTGCCGAAAGTGCAGAGCGACCGCACGCGCTCCGGCTGCGGCAGCAAGCCGAGCGCCTGCCCGCCATAGCTGTGACCAATCAGATCGATCGGCCCCCGCTCGGCGGCCCAGGCGAGAACGCCCGGGATGTCCCGCTCACCCCAATCGAGGAATCCCGCCTGGAATCCACGCATCCGAACCGGCCGTGAATCCCCCACCCCGCGGTAGTCGAAGGTCAGTACATCGAGTCCCTGGGCATTCAGGAATTCGGCGAACCCGCGATAGAAACGTTGCGGCGTCGCGGTCGCTGCCGCCATCACCACGGTTCCTTCCCGCCGCCGGGCGGAAGCCATGTGGAGCACGGCGCCCAGCGGATAGTCATCGAGCGCGGGAATGGTCAGCTTTTTCATGGGGAGGGGCGTTGGGCGAGGAGCGCGCCGAGCGCGCGAAAGGAGCTGCGGATGACCTCCACGCTCTGCCCCGCGCGCGCCTGCAGCAGGGCACCCTCGTAGGCACTGATGCAGAGCGCGGCGAGTGCGCTGGCTTCCCGCGGCGCTTCACCCGCCGCGACGAAAGCCGCCGCAATGCGCACCCGCATGGCGCCGAATGCTTCCGCGAGGGCGGTCCGCAGCGACTGGCTTTCCGGCGAAATCTCCAGCGCCACCGCCGCCAGCGGGCAGCCGCGCTCAAATCCGCTCCGTTCCAGTTGCTCCGAGGCCGACTCCATCCACTTTGCCAGGGCCGCCCGCGGTTCCGGATGACGGGTGAAAAGCCGGTCAAGTGCCTTCAGCACGCGCTTGGTCGTCTCCCGGATCGCTTCCTCCGCGAGTTCGGTCTTCCCCCCCGGAAAATGGTGATACATCACGCCCTTGGGCGCCTCGGCGGCCGCCAGGAGGTCGTTCAGCCCCGATGCGTGGAAGCCGCGCCTTTGCAGGGAATCCTCCATGGCACCGAGCAGGCGCTGGCGGGTTTCGGAGGCGGTGGACATGAGCGCTATTCTGTAGACCAGTCGGTCTAGTGGTCAAGCGGAAATCCTGGCTGCCCCCCGCCGGCCGCTTGCACTCCGTTCCTGGAAAGCGGAGAGGGCGCGGCCCGCATGCGCCTCCCTCCAAAGTCATCTGTCCCCCCTGATCCTTTGGCCGCGCATGTGCGCGCCTTGCTGGCCTGCCGGCGGTGTCCGCGCATGGAGTCGGCCCCGGTCAACGGCGCAGCGGTGCGGAGCCGGGTGCTCCACGTCGGTCAGGCCCCGGGTGACAAGGAACCCCGGCTTGGCCGCCCCTTTGCCTGGACCGCGGGGCGCACGCTCTTTCGCTGGTTTCACGAAGCACTCGGCTGGAGCGAAGCCGACTACCGCGCGCGCCTGTACATGGCGGCGGTTTGTCGTTGCTTTCCAGGCAAGAAGGCGGGGGGCGGTGACCGGGTTCCGGATCCGGGCGAAATCGCGAATTGTGCAGCGTGGCTGGACGCCGAAATCGCCCTGTTGCAGCCGGAACTGGTCATCCCCATCGGCAAGCTCGCGATCGGCCAATTCCTTCCGATCGCGAAGCTGGATGCGATGATCGGCCAGTCCTTTCGAGCCGAACGGGCCGGTAAGTCTTTCGACGTCATTCCCCTGCCCCATCCCAGCGGGGCCTCACCCTGGCACCGGATGGAACCGGGGAAGACACTGCTGGGCCAGGCCAT
This sequence comes from Chthoniobacterales bacterium, assembly GCA_038226705.1. Taxonomy (GTDB): domain Bacteria; phylum Verrucomicrobiota; class Verrucomicrobiia; order Chthoniobacterales; family SZAS-18; genus SZAS-18. The sequence continues at coordinate 28,864 of JBBRQH010000066.1, forward strand.
GCGCCGGATCGCGGAGCATCCGGCCGTAGCGGAAAGGATCCCGTAGCGGGAAAGATCCCGTAGCGGGAAAGATCCAAGACTCAGGAATCAAGGACCAAGGAGATTCAAGCTGAAGAAAGACATAGAAAGACGGCAGGACGGATCCAAGTCTTGGGCTCAAATTCCGACCCACCGGAGCAAAGAATGAAGCTCCAGAATGCACTCCCGGGTCTTTTCGCCCCTTATTTCTTTGATCTCCTTGGCCCTTGATTCCTGAGTCTTGATCCTTCCGCCGGGGCGGTTCTTGATCCTTCCGCCGGGGCGGTTCTTGATCCTTCCGCCGGGGCGGTTCTTGATCCTTCCGCCGGGGGCGGTTCTTGATCCTTCCGCCGCGGCGGTTCCTGCGACTTAATCCCAAAATAAGCGTTGCATCATCATAAGCAGCCCTTATTCTGCGCCCGTGATCGAGACACAGTCGCAATCGAGATCGATTCCTCCCAAGGCCGAGGTTCAATCGCTTCTAGCTGCCCCCGTGGGAGTTCGCCTCCGGCTCGCCTCACTCGGCTCGGCGCTTCCCGCCCAATGCCAGCGTTTGCGGGAGATGGGCTTCTGCGAATATGCCGAAATCATCAAGGTCGCTCAGGGCACAGCGTTGATTTGCCAGGTCTGCGGCACGCGTCTCGCGCTTAGCCGGGAACTTGCCAAGACGATTCTCATCCAGCCCGTGGCCGCCACGCGCTGACGGGGAGAAGATGGACGCCGACCCGGGCGCAACGCGCACCCTCGACTCTTTGCAGCCTGGGGAAGAGGCGGTGGTGGAAGGATTCCTCGGCGACGCCTCCAACATGAAACGCCTGCGCGAGATGGGTCTCGTGGCCGGCACTCGGGTCAAGTTTCTGCGCTGGGCCCCCTTGGGCGACCCGCTCGAAATCCTGCTTCGGGGCTACCGCCTCTCCTTGCGCAAGCAGGATGCCGCCCACGTTTCGGTCCGGGCCATGACGCCGTAATTCCGATGTCGGACCCCGTCCTCACCGTCGCGCTCATCGGCAACCCGAACAGCGGGAAGACCACGCTCTTCAACGCCTTCACCGGTCTGCGGCAGAAAATCGCCAACTACCCGGGCGTCACGGTCGAAAAAAAGACCGGCCGCTTCATGACGCAGCATGGCGTGGAGGCGCGGATGATCGATCTGCCCGGCACCTACAGCCTCCTGCCGCAATCGCCCGACGAGCGGGTCACCCGCGATGTGCTCCTCGGTCTCGTGAGCGGCACGCCGCGGCCGGACCGCGCGGTCTGCGTGGTCGATTCCTCGAATTTGGAGCGAAATCTCTACCTCGTCAGCCAGGTTCTCGAGCTGGGCCTGCCCACGGTGGTAGCACTCAACATGAGCGATCTGGCCCGGGCCAACGGCGATGAGATCGATGTGCCCGCGCTCTCGCGTCGCCTTGGGGTCCCCGTGGTCGCGTGTCAGGCTACCTCCCGGGACGGTCTGGCCGAGCTGCGCGTCGCGCTGAGCGCGAAACTCGAAAACCCGCCGGAACTGCGCACGGAATTACCGCCCTTGGTAGAGCAATCCATCGCCGCGATTCGCCGCGAGCTTCCCAACGCCACGGAACTGGATCCCGCCCAGACCCGGTCCCTTCTCACGCTGTTGCTCGCCGACGAAAAGATGGAGGACCTCGCCCTTGCGCTCGGGTGGGAGCAACTCATTCCCCGCTTCCGGCAGGCGCGCGCGTCCCTTCTGGAGAAAGCCCCGGATTGGTCCGAAAACGCCATCGCGGCGCGCTACAATCGCATCGCGGATATCTGCCGGGACTGCGTGCGCCGGCGCGACGACGCCAGCACCGGACCCAGTCCGACGGACCGGCTCGATGCGATCCTGATTCATCCGGTGTGGGGCTGGGCCGTTTTCCTCGGGATCATGGCGGCGCTTTTTGCGAGCATCTTCACCGTCGCGAATTATCCCATGGACGGAATCAAGTGGTTGTCGGACCACGCTGCGCAATGGGTGCAGGGCGCAATGGCGCCGGGCGATTTGCGCAGCCTGCTTTCCGACGGCGTGATCAAAGGGGTCGGCAGCGTGGTCGTCTTCCTGCCGCAAATCCTGATCCTCTTTTTCTTCATCGGCCTACTCGAGGACAGCGGCTACATGGCGCGGGCCGCCTTCATGATGGACCGGCTCATGCATGGGGTGGGGCTGCACGGGAAGTCGTTCGTGCCGTTGCTCAGCTCCTTTGCGTGCGCGGTCCCGGGCATCATGGCCACCCGCACGATTGAGAACCCCAAGGACCGCCTCGCGAC
>JBBRQH010000067.1:0-30452 GCA_038226705.1 Chthoniobacterales bacterium
CAGTCACCCACATGCGCGGCGAAGATCGGGCCGAGCGCCGCATGCTCCCGCACACTCGCGTAGAAATTCGAGACGAGTATGTCCAGCTTGCGCCGCCCCCCGAGTCGTTGAAACAGCGTCGCCTCTTCCGCCATGCCTCACCTTCCCCGCTTCCGCCTCCCGCGCCAACTCCGCGCCGGCCTCGCCGCCTGCCTCTGCCTGGCGCTGCTGGGGCAGGGACAGGCCGCACGGCCGGAGGAAGACTCCGACGCGCCACGGAAAAAGACCCCCTCCAGTCGCACTCGCAGCCCGCAAAAGAAGAAACCCACTTCCACCCCGACCTCGACCCCGACACCCACGCCGACACCGCTGCCTCCGACGCCCACGCCCACGCCGACTCCCTCACCCACCCCCCTTCCAACGCCGACTCCCACAGTCGCGCCGACCGCGACGCCCACGCCGGCGGCGACAGCCGCCGGCCGGGCGAAGCAGCGCCGGGCCCGGGCGCTCGAGGCGAGGAAGAACAAGCCGACTCCCACTCCGATTCCCACCCGTACGCCGATTCCGACGCGCACCCCCACCCCCTCACCAACGCCTATGCCGGGTCCGGCAGCCACGCCGGGCGTGACGAGCACGGGGACCACATCCAGCATCGATCCGGGTGAACTCCGGGAATTCTCCACGCAGCCCGAGAAGGTGCGGCGTCTGATCGAGTCCGCGCTCGCGCTCACCCGGCGCAATCTGATCTATACCTATGGCTCCGCCGAACCATCACGGGGCGGCATGGATTGCAGCGGGACGATTTACTTCTTGCTGCGGGAAGCGGGCTTCGCCGATGCGCCCCGGCAGTCGAATGAGCAGTACCGATGGGTGCGCACGAAATCGCGGGTCTATCCCGTATTAAGCCTGCGGGACGACACGTTCGAACTGGCCGAATTGCAGCCGGGAGACCTCATGTTCTGGACCGGCACCTATGATGCCCAGCACGAGCCGCCCGTGACGCACACCATGATTTACCTGGGGACGTCGAAGAAAACGGGCAAGCGCCTGATGTTCGGCGCGAGCAATGGCCGCACCTATAACGGCGTAAAGCAGAACGGTGTGAGCGTCTTCGACTTTCGGGTCTCGAGCGCTCGTCAGCGTGAACAACCCGCCGCCGACAACGCGCCGGATTTTTCGGGGTTTGGGCCCATACCCGGGATGCGGTAGGAGCGAAAAATGGTCTCGCGCGAAGGCGGGAAGCCGCGAAGGACTGACGAAATCCTGACTGGATGAAAGAGTGTCGACTGCGCCGCTCGGTCGTCTCTCAGTCTTGATCTTCCCTTCGCGCCTTCGCGTCTTCGCGTGAGCCGATCTCTCGCCGATGACGCAGCTATTTCGCGTAGAGCAAAACGTTGAGAATCTGGTCGGCGATGCCCGTGAGCGCGGCACCGCTGATGAGCCCAGCGCAAATCGGCTCCATGCCTTCCACCCACAGGTGATGGCCCGGCGAGCCTTTCTCCGTATGCCGGCGACCCATCCACCAGAAGAACAACGCGCCCACCCACATCGCGAAACAAGCATCGGGCGGCAGAACGACACCGAGTCCGATGGATACGCTTGAGAGCGGGAACGGACGTTTGCGGATGATAGTGGCAATTTCGATGATCGCCGCCACCACAGCCGCCACCACCATGGAATAGATGGCCGTGAAAGGCAGGGATTTCAGGCCCTTGGCGATAATGTCAGCCACGCCCTTCCACTGGGCCGCGGCCGGGAAGGCGAATTTGTCGTCGATCATCTTGGCCGGATCAATCACGCCATCGGGACCGGCATGGAAAAAGAGAATGGGAAAGATGAGCACGGCGACGAGTGCGCCGGAAATAATGCCAATGACGTGACCAACAGCCTGCTGTCGCGGCTTTGCACCGAGCATGTAACCCGGCTTGATGTCCGAGAGTAGATTCGCCGCGTTCGACGCGATCTCCGCTGTCATGCCCGCGGTGGTGAGATTCGTGGCCGGATTGGTGCGATCGATCGCGCCGAAGGTGAACTGCGTGATCTTGCTCAGCGAGCCCGTCGGCGTCCAGGAAGTCAGCGCCATCGAGTTTGTGCAGATGATGCTGAGCACAAAGATGAGGGGCAGGGCCAGCAGGGCCAAGCGCCAATCCATGCCGAAAAAGGAACTGGCCACGTAAGCCGCGAGCGCGCTGAAAATCGGAATCCCCACCGCGCTCATCCAAAGAGGCAGTTCGATATGCTTGAGCACATCGTTCCCAGTTTCCGCCGTAGAGGTTCCCATTTTCTTGAAGAGCGTCTTGAATGCGCTGGTGAACATTTCCGGCTTCCCCGCGAGTGCGACGAGGGAACCGACCACCATCATCGTCACCCCCCACCAAAGGGACCATTGATTCACGATCTCGGCGCGGCCGATCGCAGTAGTGGTACCGTCGGCATTGATGCGGGGAATGATGTCGCCCGCCTGGATCATGATCGGCGCGTAGAAGACAAAATTGATGAACGCCCCGAGAAAGACGCTGGTGGCGACGCGGATGCCCATCAGGCCGCCCACGCCCAGCATCGCCATATCCAGCGTGGCCCGAAGACCGAGGGTCTTGAGGGGAACGCCGGCAATCTTGGGCGACCAGAGGAAAGGGAACCACTCGACAAGCTTGTAGTAGTAGTCGTCGAGCCGTTCGTGGAAATGGAACGGTTCCTCCATCTTCGTCCACTTATCCATCCGCAGGATAGTGAACTGGATGAAACGCATCAGGGAGTCGCCGCAAACGAATGTCCAAAAAGCCGCGAGACCCGCCGATAATCCGAGGATGCGCGCCTTATAGACCCCCTCGCCACCGCCGCCGCTGGTGTAGAGAGCATCGAGTACCACGCCACAGGCCGCGCCCTCGGGAAAGGGGAGTTGCTCTTCGTTGATGAACCGGCGCTTGAGCGGGAAGGCGACCAACACGCCGATGATCGAGATCACGACCATCCAGACGAACATCTGCCAGGGTGGAACGATGACATTGGCGACCAACATGTAGGCCGCGAGGCTGGAAATGAGCGGGGTGGTGACGTAGCCCGCCGAAGTGGCGATCGACTGCAGCGCGTTGTTTTCGAGGATGGTGAAATCCCGAAAACCCATGGTGGCGAGCCCACGAAAGAGCGCGAAGGCGAGAATGACGGAGGTAAGTCCCACGCCGAGCGAGACACCGGTCTTGGCACCGATGTAGAGGTTCGTTGCGGAGAGCACGCCGCCCAATATGAACCCGGTGAACGCGGCGCGGAAGGAAAGCTGCGGCAGATTGCCGCGATAGACCGAAGTCAGCCACCACTTGTCCTTTTGCTCCCGCGTCCAGGTGCGGATTTGTTCGTCGGTGAGATGCGCGAGAGCCATTTGGGGGACGGCGTAAGAGGGGAGTTGGGGGGGAATTGCGCGCGAGGGTGGCGGTCCTCCGGCTAAAAATCCAGCGCGCGTTACACTTGGCGGGCATAATCGGATTAAGAGTTCGCTCTGGCCGATCGCCGACTCGCGATGCGCTATCGCCCCAATTCGGGCGCACCCGCCGGCGGCGGGCGCTCGCTCCACCGGTACTTCGCATCCTCCGTTACGAGAACTGCGGTGATGCGGCCGCTGGAACGCCAGGGATCAAGCGTGAGGCCGGCCGCGAAGGGCTGGCCGCGTCCCGTCACGACGATCGTATTGTGCTCGTTGAGGTGGTGCCGATTGGCCGCCCCCCAATGCAGTTCGAACGTGCGCAGTTTTAGCGGCGCGAGCGCCGTCGCGAGATCCCAAGTCCAGTGCCAGCAAAGTCCGCGGTCGAGCAGTCCGGCGTTGACCAGCATGTTGTGCCCAAGCGGCGGCAGTCTCACTTTGTAGCGCTCAGCCAGGAGCGCTCCCGCGCGAACGGAGGTCTCCGCGATCCGTCGCGCCTCCTCGGGGTCAGCCTTGGGCGCGAGTGCTTTCAATGCCGCGGTGATACGGTTGACGTCGGCTTCCGCGCTGGGCTCAAGCAGCACGCGTCCGCTCGCATCGCGGTGGAAGAGGCGCGCCGTGCCGCAGCCAGCGAAGCCGAGGGCGAGCGCGGACACGAGGAGAAGACAAAGCGCCGGAGACATCGAAAGCGCTTCTTTGCTCTGGCTCACCGCGATTCGCAATTGGGCGCGGGAAGAGTCGGCCCGGTGGTGCTCACACCCGTATCCGCTCGGTTGGATCTGGCGCCTGGATCCCCAGCCGGGCGGGCAATCCGAAATTCCTAGCCGAGGCAATCGTCCAGGCACGCCAGCAGATGCGTGACGGTTTCTTCGGTCTCGTCACCCATGTTCGAAAGGCGGAAGGTTTTGCCTTTCAGTTTTCCGTAGCCGCCATCGATGGCGAGGCGGTGGCGCTGCTTCAGCGTCTTCACCATTTCGCCAACGTCGATTCCGCGGGTGTTCGAAACACAAGTGAGCGAGACGGAACGGCAGCCCTCGGCCGCAAAGAAATCGAAGCCGCGCCGACGCACCCAATCATGCACGAGGGCGTTGGTGCGCGCGTGGCGCGCGAATCGGTTTTCCACGCCCTCGGCGAAGATCTCCTCGAGCTTCGAGTGCAGGGCGAACAGGTGATTCACGCTCGGCGTGCTCGGGGTCATGTTCACCTCGGCGTTTTTCCGGAACTCGATGAGATCGAAATAGTAGCCCCGATCCTTCACCTCCGCGGCGCGGGCGTAGGCGCGCTCGGAAGCCGTGAAAATTCCCATCCCAGGCGGCAGCGCGAGCGCCTTCTGGCTGCCGGTCAGCAGGAGATCGATCCCGAGTTCATCGTTGGCGATCGGCAGCGCCGAGAAAGAAGAGACGGCATCGACGATCAGCAGGACATCCGGAAACTCGCGCACCACGGCCGCGAGCGCCGGGAGCGGATTCATGAGCCCGACGGAGGTTTCGTTGTGGATGAGCGTTACGGCGTCGTAGCGCTGCGCGGCGAGCTTGGCCCGGAGGGCCCCCGGCGTGATGGGCTGGCCCCATTCGACCTGCAAGCCATCCGCTTCCTTGCCGCAGCGCCGGGCGACATCGAGCCACTTGTCGGAAAACGCACCGCACATGCAGCAGAGCACCCGCTCGCGCACAAGATTGCGAATGGCGCCTTCCATTACGCCCCAGGCGGAGGAAGTGGCAATGAGGACCGGCTGTCGCGTCTGGAAGAGTTCCCGCAGTGGCCCCTGCATCGACTCGTAGAGCTTCACGAAATCGCTGCCGCGGTGGCCGATCGTGGGGCGGGCAAACGCGGCGAGAGTCCGGGCGGATACTTCCACCGGGCCGGGAATGAAGAGTTTGGTATGAATTTCGGCGCTCATTTTTCGAGCGCGCACTAGACACCCGCGCTTCGACCGGGAAAAGGGGATTCGCACGGGAGGGCCCGCCGTCGAAGCGCGTCCGCAAATCCGTCAGGCGGCTCAGCCAGGACCCGGCGGCAGCGGCGGGATGGGCGCACGAATGGGATCGGGACCGAGCTTCCAGGGATCCACGCGTGGGTCAAGAATAAGGCGGGAGCCGCGCTGATTCGTGAGGTAGCTCCAAAGCCACTGCACCCCGACCACCAGCCGGTTCTCGAAGCTCGAGATGAAGGAAATGTGCACGAAGGCCCAGGCCAGAAAGGCGAGGAAGCCCGACAGCCGGATCGGGCCGCGCTCGAGCACGGCAAAATTGCGGCCCACGACGGCCATGCTGCCTTTGTCGAAATAGGAAAACGGCGGCGGAGGAACGTCGCGCCGCAAGCGACGTTCGATCAGTTTCCCCACGTAGTGCCCTTGTTGAATGGCGGGTTGGGCCACGCCAGGCAGCACTTCGCCCTTCTCATTCGTGAAACAGGCAGTGTCGCCAACCACGAACACATCCGGATAACCCGGCACACTGCAATCATTCAGCACCTTCACGCGTCCGCTGCGGTCGGCCTCCACCCCCAGCCACTTTGCTGCAGGCGAAGGCTGCACGCCCGCGGCCCAGATCACGCTGCGACTGCCGATGCGTTCGCCTCCCACAACAACGCCAAACTCGTCCACCTGATCGACCTTCGCTCCGAGCCGGATTTCCACCCCCAGCTTCTCGAGCCGCTCGTGGGCGGCTTGCGCGAGCGATTCGTGAAATGACGGGAGAATTCGCGGCCCGGATTGAATCAAAATAATTCGCGCCTTCAAGGGATCGATCCGGCGGAATTCGCGGCGAAGCGAGAACCGCCGCAACTCCGCGATCGCGCCCGCCAGTTCGACGCCGGTGGGTCCGCCTCCCACGATCACGAAATTCAAGAGATCCAAATGCTGCGACGGATCACGCTGCAGCTCGGCCCGTTCGAACGCGGAAAGAACGTGGTTCCGCACCGCGGTGGCATCGGCGAGTGACTTTAGGCCGGGCGCGACTTTTTCAAAGACGTCCTTGCCGAAATAGGAGTGCCGCGCGCCGGTGGCGATGACGAGATAGTCGTAGCGAAGCGCGACATTGGGCTGCTCGAGATGAGTGATGAAGATCTGTTTCTTGAGCGGGTCGACTCCTGTCACCTCGGCGATGGCGATCGTGGTGTTCAGATTCTTCGCCAGCAGTTGCCGCACGGGCGAGGCGATGTCGCCGGGCGCGAGCGTGGCCGTGGCGACTTGATAAAGTAGCGGCTGGAAAAGGTGGTGATTGGTCCGATCAAGCATGGTCACGCGCGCCGGCGATTTTCCGAGTGCTCTCGCCGCGGCCAGTCCGCCAAAGCCCGCCCCGACAATCACGACGCGCGGAGGACGAGATTCAACGGACTCGGAATTCATGGCGTGTTCTCTCTCACAATTGCTCTTCCGAGGCACGGACAAACTGCCGTTTCTGCCCGCGCCGCGGGGGCGTTGAAGCACGCAGATGCAGGCGGAGAATTCGGACGATTTCCTCCACGGTGTCAGGCCGCGCCGTCAGACTGTGCGGGCCGGGAATAATCTTCTCGGATTGGGCGCCGTCCAGGTGGGAACTGCGATAGGGCACCGCTCCATCGGAGCTTCCCGGCGAGTCTCCCCTGCCCCGGTCACCGATGATGGAGTGAAAGGGGACTTCGATCGGGCGCGCCGCGAGGGCCGCGAAATAGGGATGGCGCGGCGAAAGTGTCTCCACGCTGCGAATCCCGAGACCCCGGAATTTCCGAAGCTCGGGATTTAGAATCTCCGGGCTCAGGGCCAGGATTTGCTGCGTCGCCCGCGCGATATTGAAAGGCAGCTTTATCAACCGAACGACGAGTTGGATGAGACCGAGATCGGCGATCTCGCTCCCGCGATGCGGGCTGGCGGCAAAAACGACGCGCCTAACCCAAGGTACGCGGGGGAAATACAGGCTCTCGACAATTACCTGCCGATCCGGCACGGAGACGGGAAGTTCTGCCGGAGCCTTCGTAAAGATGGAATGCCAAAACGCGTCGCCGGAATTGATGGCCTGCATGCGGGCAACGAGTCCGCCCATGCTGTGCCCGATCAGCACCATGCGATTCATGCCGGGATCCTTCCCTTTTGGATCGAAGCGCCGGCGGGCTTCGACGAGTTGCGCACGCAACCGGCGGGCGGAGGCCTGGACGGGAAGTCCGGTGGGATACACGAAATACCAGAGCTGATAGTTCCGGCGCAGCTCGGGATCGGCCAGGACTCCGTTCAAAGCATTTTGCCAGATGTGGGGATCGGAGTAGAGCCCATGCACGAATACGACCGGAATTTTTTCGCTCGCGTAGGGCTCGGTCGCAAAGATTCCGGCTCGGCGCAGGTTACTCCCGGGATCAAAAAGACCCGCGATGCGCAGCCCGAAGAAATAGCGATCCTGCAGCTGCTTCTCGATCGGGGCGGAAAGGTCCGTGGCAAGAGCGACGGTTTTTCCCTGCAAGCGGGCAGTCTCGAAATCGCGGGTATTGATGAGTCGAAGTTCGACCTCCCGCAGACGGCCGGGGCGGCGGGGCCCAAAATCGAGCACAGCCGTGGCGGGCAGACTGATGCCATTTTGCGGCAAGGCGAAATAGCGCGCCCCGAGCGCATCCGAGTAGCCCAGTTGCAGCACAACAGGGAGCCCGACACCGTCGCGCGCGACCCGTTTTTCCGCATGAATACTGCGCACGTTTCGGGCCGGCTCGATCGCGTCCCACCGCCACACGGCCCCCAAACCGGTTTTCCGCGCGTATCAGCGGCGAAACGCAGCCGGTATCCTCCCGCCACAATCGATTCCTTCCACTCGCGCGGTGCCCGGCTGGCCCGCAGGCTTGAAAGCAGGTCTGCCACCGCGTCGGCCGAAGCGGTTCGCTCGTGGGGCGGGACCCGGTGGGAATCTGGCTCGGCAATTTCAGCCCGGGACAAGGCGGCGGCGATCCTGGCCGGGTCGAGGGGTCGGGGAACCCGCGAGGCAGCGCCCCCAGCAGGGGAGTTTACACAGCCTCCCAGAGTGATCGCAGCGCCCGCGAAGACAAACGTTGCGTGGACTCGCCAGGAAAGCACGCGCGCAGGGTGGCGGAAGAGGCGCAAAAAACAAATCGGGCGCGGATGACGAATCATCCGCGCCCGGCGCTTGTCGCGCAGGATCATTTCAGATCCGCGCGCCCGGACACCCGCGCCAGCGCGAGGATACCCGAGAAAAGGGGGAAATTAGCAGGTTGCGCAGCTGCCTTGAGGCCAGATGCCATTCGCGAGCTTCTCAAAGAGGCGGTCGCGGAGGCGGCGGGCCTCGTCGAGGGAGCGGGTGCCCAGCGATTTGCGGACGCGCTCCTTGGTGAGGCCGTCGGGGTGCACCGTGTAGTGCACGAACCAGATGCCGTGGTTATTCCAGAGGTGATGGTCCGGGTTTTCTCCTGTCGTCCTAATCGCGAGCGTGGGACGAACGGTTTTGGGTGCCGGAGAAATCGGACTCAGTGTCGAGGTACTCATTGGTCTTAGTTAGATTGATTGCTGCTTGTTTCGTTCACTCAGTTTCTGATGGTTTTCGGCACCAGGATTGCGAAAAAAAACGCCGCTCCTTTATCAGGGGCGGCGTTCGTTCCGCGTGAGACTTGTTGTTCGGACCGATTTCGGCAGTCCGCACATCGGGGAGAAGCTCGCGCCCCTCTCCACGCCACCGTGGGTTCTCACTCCCCGGTTGGCAGAACCCGCGCCGTTGCCGACACGAGATCATTCCTGATGATGGTTAGACGATGCCACAAGCCGGGTATTCCGCAAAAACCTCTTGTGTCATAAGTGGACCGTAGCGGGCGCACGGACGACCAGTCCGGACCGATTCTCTGCGCGTGCAGGCACGGCCGTTTTGCCCCACTGTGCGGTCCGACCATGTGGACTGGACGATTTGAACAAGACACGAGCGCGCTGCTGCGCGCCTACTCCGAATCCGTGAGCTTCGACTGGCGGCTGTTCCGTCACGACATCACGGGTTCGATTGCCCACGCGCACGCCCTTCATGCGGCGGGGCTGCTCAATCCGGAGGAGCTGAGCGCAATCGAGCAAGGTTTGCGCGAGATTGAGAAGGACATCGCCGAAGGGCGCTTCGAATTCCGCGCCGAACTCGAGGACGTCCACATGAACATCGAGTCGGAGCTCACCCGCCGCATCGGCGCGGCTGGCGCGAAGTTGCACACGGCCCGCTCGCGCAACGACCAGATCGCACTCGATCTTCGGCTTTGGCTCCGCGATGAAATCGAAGCCATTTCGGGGCTGATCCGGAAACTCCAGCGTGCGCTCGTCGGCCTGGCCGGCCGGCATCCCGAGGCGCCCATGCCGGGCTACACCCATCTCCAAAGGGCCCAGCCCGTTCTTTTCGCCCACCATCTCCTGGCTTATGTCGAAATGCTCGAGCGCGATCACGGCCGCCTCCGGGATGCGCGTACGCGCATGGATGTGCTCCCGCTGGGCTCGGGCGCGATCGCCGGCTCGACCATCGTCCTGGAACGTCTGCTGGTGGCGCACCGCCTGGGTTTTGCGCACGTCAGCGAGAACAGCATGGACGCCGTCAGCGACCGGGATTTCGCAGTCGAGTTTCTCGCTGCCTGTGCGCTCGCGGGCATGCATCTCTCGCGCCTGAGCGAGGACGTGATCCTCTGGGCCACGAGCGAATTCCACTTCCTTCACCTGAGCGATGCCTTCACCACGGGCTCGAGTCTCATGCCGCAGAAGAAAAACCCGGATGTGGCGGAACTCACGCGGGGCAAGACCGGGCGCCTGTACGGCAATCTCGTTTCGCTCCTGACCACCTTGAAGGGCCTGCCCATGACCTACAATCGCGACCTCCAGGAAGACAAGGAAGCGGTCTTCGATTCCGCCGACACCGTAAAGTCGGCCCTCGCGGTTTTCGCCGCCATGCTCGACGAAGCGCGCGCCGACGAAGCCGCCATGAAGTCCGCTGCCAGCGATCCGCTTCTGCTCGCGACGGATGTGGCCGACTACCTTGTCCTGCGGGGGGTTCCCTTTCGTCATGCCCACGAGATCGTCGGCAAGCTCGTCGCGCTGGCGGCACGGCGGGAGGTTCCTCTCGACCGGTTACCCTTGGCGGATTTCCGCGCGGCGAGTGACGCGATCGGCGAAGACGTCCTGGCGATTTTCGATCTGCGCCGGGCACTCGAGGCTCGTCGTGGCATCGGGGCGCCCTCGCCTGGAAACGTACGGGCCCGACTCGCCCATTGGAAGGCAGTCCTGGCATGAATCCCTCGGATCACGCCCTGACGCAGGATCGAGGGGAATGGCGGACCCTGGAGGTCGAGAAGCGTTTCACCTCCCCCTGGCTGAACGTCGCCACGCACTGCGTGGCCACCCCCACCCGGCCACGCGGCGTGAAGTGGGATGTGGTCAATCGGAAGGCCGCCGTGGTGGTGGCTCCCATCACGGCGAAAAACGAATTCGTGCTGGTACGACAGGAGCGCATCCCCGTCCGCCAGGCGCTTTGGGAATTTCCCGCGGGTCAGATCGAGGCACCGGCCGGGCAAGAGACCGGCGAAGCGTCGATCATTCTCGCCACCGCCGTGCGCGAACTTCAGGAAGAGGCAGGGTACCGCCTCAGGCCCGGCGGCCGCTGGGAACAGCTCGGCTTTTACTTCACTTCGGCGGCGTTCACCGATGAGCACAGCCACCTCCTCGCGGCCATCGGAGTGGAACCGGATCCGGAGGGCAGCGCGCCCGAGGAGGACGAGGCGATCGTGGAATGTCGCGTGTTTCCCCGCGCCGAATTCCGCGCCATGATCGCGAGCGGCGAGATCCGCGACGCGAACACGCTCGCGCTCTTCGCCCGCCTGACGGCACGCGGGCTTTAAGCGCCGCGAAATGAGTTGCACGCCGCTCGCCCGGCTCAACGTTGCCATTCATTCAGCCCACGAAAGGACTCCAACCATGGTTACCAAAGCATTGTGCGTAAAGTTGAACGCGAAACCCGGCAAGGAAGCGGCCGTCGCCGATTTTCTCCGCAGTGGACTCGCGATCGTGCAGGACGAGCCGGCCACGACCGCGTGGTTCGCGCTGCAATTCGGACCGTCCACTTTCGGGATTTTCGATGCGTTTCCGGATGAGGCGGGTCGCAACGCGCATCTCACCGGCCGCGTGGCGGCAACATTGATGGCGCAAGCGGGCGATCTTCTGGCCGAACCTCCCTGCATTGAAAAAGTAGAGATTCTCGCGGCGAAGCTTCCCGGCTAAAAGGCGACGATCACGCCGAAACCGGGAACCTTTCGGCCGGGTGGAAAAGCCATTGCGAAGACCGCCGTTGACCGTGCACGATGCCAGGTCATGAGCGGAGAACCCACCGGTATGACCCGGCGCAATTTCGTTACCCGGGCGGGGCTGCTCGGCGGGGGTGCCGCCGCCTACCGTGCCATGCTCGCGCTCGGGCTTCTGGCTGGCGAAAGCCTGGCGCGCGAACCACAACGGCTTCCGCCCGCGGAGTCGAGCGCGGCGGGCAGGCAAAAAAGGCGCATCCTCATTCTCGGCGCCGGGTTGGCCGGCATGTCGGCCGCTTACGAGCTCGGCAAGCTCGGCTACGAATGCGAGATCTTCGAGGTGCGGGACCGCGTGGGAGGGCGCTGCTGGAGCGTGCGCCGTGGCACCAGGGAAACGGATACCGACGGCAACATCCAGACCTGTGAATTCGCGGAGGGAAACTATCTCAATCCAGGCCCCGCCCGCATCCCCGGACATCACCTCACAACCCTTGGTTATTGCCGCGAGTTTGGCGTCGCGCTGGAGATCTTCAATAATTGGAACGACAGTGCCTACTATTGTTCCACCCAAACCGGCGGACCCGGGCGCGTGCGGCTGCGCGAGGCGCGCACGGACCTGCGCGGTTATCTGAACGAGTTGCTCGCCAAGTCGATTCAACGCGACGCTGTCGACCGTCCCCTGACAAAGGATGACAAGGAGGCGCTCATCGAGTTCCTCCGGGTGGAGGGCGGGCTTTCGCCCGACCTTTCTTATCGGGCGGCGTCTCCGCCCGACGCACCCGGGGGCGGCTTCGACAGCCGCGGATTCTCCTACGAGGCGCTTCCGGGCGCGGGGGACCAACGCGGACGCATTACGGAGCCGCTGGATTTCGAAGCCGTGCTGAAGGCAGGGTTTGGCGGCGCGCTTAATTTCCACCACGAGATGCATCAGCAACCCACGATGTTCCAGCCGGTGGGCGGGATGGATCGCATCGCGAAAGCTTTTGAGGAACGCGTCGGTCGCTTCATTCGCTACCGCACGGCGGTGCAGGAAATCCGGCGCACTTCGGACGGACGCGTGCGTCTGGTCGTGGCGAAAACGGATGGCGGTGCCCCTCGCGAAGTCCGGGGCGACTACTGCATCTGTACCATCCCGCTTTCCGTCCTGCGCAGCATTCCGGCGGATTTCTCGCCGCCTTTCGCGGAAGCGATTGCCAGCGTGCCCTATCTTTCAGTTGGCAAAATCGGGCTGCAATTCCGGCGCCGTTTCTGGGAGGAGGACGATCACATTCTCGGGGGCATTTCCTGGACCGACCAAAAGATCACGCAGGTCATGTATCCGAACTACGGGTATCTCTCGCGCGGGCCAGGCGTGTTGGTCGGGTCTTATCACTTCGGCGACGTGGCGGAACAGGTGGGCGCGATGTCGCCGGCGCAGCGAGTGGAATTCGCGCTCGGGCAGGGCGAGAAAATTCATCCGCAGTACCGGAAGGAGTTCGAGCCCGGCAAAGCGTTCTCGGTCTCCTGGCAGAAGATTCCGCATAACCTCGGCGGGTGGGCGATGTGGTCGCGCGAAAGTCGCGCTTCCGTCTATCCGCTTTTGAATCGAGCCGATGGACCCTTCTTTCTCGCCGGCGAGCACCTGACCTATCTCGGCAGCTGGATGGCCGGCGCATTTGAGTCGGCCAGGGCCGTGGTGGCGGCGGTGCACGCCCAGGTGCTGGCAGCCTAAACGACGAACTTGCGAAACCCTTTTGCCAGCGGCGCGACGCTTGGCATGATCGGCATTCCTCAGTTTGCCGATGACACCTTCGCCTTCCCGCGCTGCCCGCATTTTTTGCGCGCTCGCGCTCGGCCTGGCGGGGGCGGGAACTCTTCTGGTTGCGCAAGGTCCCGCGCCGACCTCCGGTCCCACCATTACGCCCACGCCATCGCTGCTTCCCAGTCCGACGCCGACGCCGACTCCGCCACCTCCGCCGCTGCGCCAGAGCATTGTGGTGCGCACGACGGAAAACGTGACGCACGGCGGTTGGGTCTGGCTGTTGAACCAATGCCGGGACGCCGGAATCTCCCGGATCGACCTGCTCGTGAAGCAGGATGAGGACAATTTCAAAAGCCTCCGAACGGAAAGCACGCTGCAATCCGGCGAGTTGCTGGTCGCATTGCCGGACGAGAAAACGGCTGAAGGCTGGGAGAATTCCGACTGGCTCAAGGAGATGCTGGCGCGGGCCAAGGAAATGCGGATCGAAGTCTGGGCCTGGTGGCCCTGTTTTCACGATGCGCAGATGGCAAAAATGTTTCCGGGGGCGGCATACTCGAGCCAGCGAAACGAGACGTTCGTCGACGCGGCGTCGCCCGAAGCCCAGCAGCGGCAGGAGGAGCTGTTGCTCAAGCTCGTGGAGACCTACCCGTTCGACGGCGTCTCGCTCGACTGGGTGCGTTGGAATTCCTGGGAAGACGGTTCGAAGGGCCCGCTGGGAGATCTTTTCGCGCGAAGGTGGGACTTTGATTGGGATGAACCGAATGCGCTGGATACGGATTATCTGCGGGCGCGTTGGTATGAAGCGCGGGCGGATGCGCTCGTGACGTGGGTGAGCCGCGTTGTGAGTTCAGCGCGGACCGAACATCCCCGGGTGCGCTGGGGCGCGTTTCTGCTTCCTCCCGGCTTTACGGCGGCCAGCCAGAGTTACCCCAAGCTCGCGACGAGCGGGCTCGATTACCTGCAGCCCATGGGGTACTGGAATGATTGGAAGCAGCCGCCCGAATGGGTTGGCACGAACGTGCTCGGCCGGCATCGCTCACTCAGCAGCGGAACCGCTTACTGGCCCGCGCTTGGCATCGACAGCCCGGACGAAGAAATCGCCCGGGCTTTGCGCTCGATCCCCCCGGATCCCGTGAGCGGACTAGCCTGGTTCACCTATGGCGCGTGGGAACAAAAGACCTTCGACAAGCTCCGGGTCGTCCTTTCCGCCAACGCGCAGGCGCAGGTCCTGACTGGCCTGCCGCCCGCTCCCACCCCCGCGCCACCGGCGACGGCGTTGCCGGGGCGAAAACGGGCTCAGCCCAAGGCTTTCCATGAAGATACGACCGTTTGGTCGGTGGTCTGCTTGGCCGAACTCTACAAGCGCGGCGCCCTCGCCGTAAAATCCGACGACCCGGTCTGTCCCATCCTCGCCTTCCATACCTTTGCCGACGCGGAAGCCGGGAGCCCGCAATTTCTCTACAAATGCAGCACGGCTTACCTCGACGCGCTGCTCAAGGCTCTCGCCGATGCCGGCTTCAACGTCTGCCCGCTCACGCGCTGGCAGACCTATCTGATCACCGGGGACCCGGCGGTGCTCCCGCCAAAGCCTCTGGTCATCACGATCGACGATGGGTCCGAAAGCGTCTACAAGCTCTTCGCCCCGCGGGCCGCCCGCTATAAGTATCCGTACAGCCTGGCGGTGGTGACGAGCTGGCTGGGGGATGGCCCCACCAGCGACCACGCCACCATGGAGTTGGGCAAGCCCGATCCCACCATGACGTGGAAGCAGGCGAAGGAACTTTTCGATACGGGCTTCGTCGAGATTATCGCGCATTCCGACAGCTTGCATTACCAGGCCGTCGAACAAGTGGGGGCCGAGCAGGCCACGCCGGCCGAGACCACGCGCCAGTTTCTCCTCGAACGCGGACGGACGGAAACGATGCTGGAATACGAGCGCCGCATTCGGAACGACATGCTCACGACGCGCCGTCGTCTCAGTGAGCACGATTTCGATGCCACCACGATTTTCTGCTGGCCCTATGGGGAGTGGAATCAACAAGCCAAGCTGATCGCCCGGAAAGCGGGTTTTACCCATTTCCTACTCTTTGAAACTTCGGCCGCATTCTCGTCCCGGGAGAACGCCTTGGACGACGATCTCCCGCGCATTCCGATCGTGCGACACGATGAGCGCTTCCCCCTCTCGTTCCCTTCGGAACGCGACGAGGCGCAGTCCTGGTGGCTCGCCTTTCTGCGCACCGCCCGGCTCTCGGCAAATCGACCGCTGCTCGCGGCGACGCTGGCGCAACTCGCCCCGGAGAACGCCGATCACCCGCTCGCGGAACTGTCCCGCGCCACGATGGATTTCCTGCGCGGGGATGCCGGAGCCGGGCTGCACCGGATCATGCGTCTCCGGCAGCGCTATCCCTTCGATCCTGCGATTCAGGTGGCGATCGATCAGACGCTCAACCAGTACTCGCCGCGGCCGAAGTAAGCCCATGTTTTTCGCTTCCTTCGATTTCGTCGATTTTTGGCAGATGCTCGCCGACCATTGGGCGAGCGAGCTGCGCGATCTGGGCGACTGGCCGGCCGGCACGGTCGATTCGCTGGTCGAATACATCGACCTTTTCCCGCTGGTCATCAGTCTGCTCTGGTCGATCTACGGTTTCGTGGCGTTGTTCCGGGCGCGCGCCGCGCGGCGCCGGCCCCTGCCCGCGAGGTTGCCAAGTTACACGGTCCTCATTCCCTTCTATGCGGAACCGAAAGGCGCTCTGCGCAGCGCGCTCAGCCTCGGCCAGGCAGACCCACCGCCGGACGAAATCATTCTGATCGACGACGGCAGCCCGGATGGCATGGGGCAGATCGACGTGACGGCACTTCCGCCGCGGACGCGTGTCTTGCGCCTCGAAAAGAACGGAGGCAAGGCCGCGGCGCTCAACGCGGCGCTCCGCGAAGTCCGCTCGGAAGTGATTGCCTGTCTCGATGCGGACACGGTGGTCCACACCCCCGACTGGACTCCGCTGCTCGCCCGTTTCGAACTCGACCCGGAGATCGGCGCGGTGAGCGGAAAAATCTGGCCGGCGGAGCCTGAGACGCTCGCGCAGCGCATGCAGGCGCTCGACTATCTCGCTGTCATCGGCCTGGTGAAAAATGCCGAGGACCAATGGGGCGGCTTGATGACGGTTTCCGGGGCTTGGGTCGCCTTTCGACGCACCGCCGTCGAAGAGGCCGGGGGGTGGAACGAGGCGACGGCGGCGGAAGATATCGATCTCTCCTGGCGTCTCCAGGCCGCCGGCTGGCGACTGGCTTACGAAGGCAGCGTGATTGCGTTCGTGGAAATGGTTCCCACCTGGCGCGGACTTTGGCGGCAACGGCGGCGCTGGAGCCGCGGGCTCGGGCGGACGGTGAGCGAGCACATCGGCGGAGTCACGAACCCCGGCGCCGCGCACGTGCCGGTCGCGTTCCTTTCCCTCCTCGGCGCGACCTGGCTGTGGACTTCGTTGACCCTTGGAATCATTCGCGTGGTCGACCTCGCCTACCAACTCACCCGCGGGGCTCCGCTCGTCTCAGGCCCGGTAGTGAGCCGCATGGTGGTCTATGCCGGGATTGGCTTTGGCTTCTTTTTCGTGCAGCTCCTGATCGCCTCCTTCCTTGATCGCGGGCCTTGGCGCCGCTATCCCGGCCTGCTGATGCTGGCTCCATTGTATCCGCTCTATTTTTGGGCGATTTCGCTCACAACTTTTGTCGTTGGTTTCCCGAACGGCTTGCTGCGGCGGGATCGGGGCCGTTGGCGCCGGACGTTGCGTTCGATTGAGCTCGCGACACACACTGCCCCCGGTGAACTTCGCTGATCTTCCGCGCGATGAAACACGCTGTGCTTCTCACTCTGCGCGTGCTGCTGCTCGCCACCGCGCTCTACGCGGTTTCGAACGCGCTCAAGGAGATCCTTCTGCGCGAAGACGAGTTGCTCGACACGGTGCTGCTCGTGACCACCAATCTCGTCTTCGGCGCCTTTTGCTGGTCCTTGGGCTGCCGGCGACGGCATCCTCGGCTCCGGCGGACGAGCGATGCAAACGAGAGCTCCGCGCCCGGTGCCGTCCCGCGTCCCAGTTAGCGAGGATCTAGCGTGGCTTTTTTTGTTTTTTCCCCCGCGCTGGCGGGCGACGGCGCGGCAGAGGCCGACGGCGCTGTCTCCAGCGGAATCCGCTCGTAGTTGGGATCGAGTTTCACCGCTTGGGCGTGAAAACTCTGCAAGTCGGCGTTGTACGCCCCGATGTCGGCGGCGAGCCACTGCGTGCCTTCGAGATCCTGCGGCTTCAGTTTGGCGCGGCGCTCGAGCAATCTCCCTTCGCGTACCTTGAGGGCGACGCGACCGGGCATGATCTCCGAGACGGTTCGGACGAGAATCAGAGGGGCGGTCGGAACCGGAGCCAGGACAGGCCAGCGCTGGTTTCGCCACCGCCGCCGCCACTGGAAGTGAGACGTTCCATCGAAAAAGGCGCGAAAAGGAGTCGGATTCGCCTTAGCGCGGGCGGCTGACGAGAACAGCGGCACACAAAACAGCGAGAGCGCCGGCCGCGATAAGCGCGACGTCCTCCGCGGTAAAGACTTCCGTTTTTGGAACGAGCCAGGCAAAAAGCGCGCTGCCCGCTGCAGCCCCGCCGAAATACATCCCAAAGCCCAAGCCGGCGCGCCCGCGCGGAGCGCGTGAAAGCGCGAGCGGGGCGAAGCCATTGGCGATCAGCGAAAACAGAAGCACGAGCACGGCGCCCAGGAAGCCCGTCGCGAAGACCGGGGCAAAGGCCAGAGCGGGGGCAAGCAAAGCGACGAGCCCCGCGCCAACCAGGAGGGCGCCATCGTTCGTCACCCGCTTCGCGACGAACCCCGCCCCCGGGCACGCGACGGCCAGAAGAATGAAGACCCCGGTAAGAACGCGGTCGCGTAGCGCGCCTCCGAAGGCCGCCACGATAATCCGCGGCAGCAATTCGCCGAAAATCATTTTTGTCGCGATCCCGCTGGCTGCGCCCGCCGCGACGAGCGCGGCGAGTCGGAGCCTGGAAGCGTCCGCAGTCGGCGTTGGATCCTCCCTTTCGACTGAATGCGCCGCGCGGTCGACCACGAAAAGGCAGCCGGCGGAAAGTAAAAGCACACCGGAAGCCGCCCCGAGACAGGCCAGTGGTCCAAAAGACACGAGCCAGTCACGCGCCGCCGGGCGAAGCGTCGCGACGAGCGCCGCACCCACGGACAAGGCGATGGCGGCGACGGGCGCATTCTCGAGCGACGAGTAGCGGCCCAGGAGGGCGAGCGCTGGCGTGCGAAAAACCGTCATGGCCATCGACCAGGCGATGAGTGCGCCAACCATGACGCCGCGCATTGCACCCCCGGTGGATGCACCCGGTAAAACAAAGAGCGGAATGGCGGCGAGCACCGCCCCGGCGGCAATCGTGCCGACGACGATAAAGGGCCAGCGGGTGCCGAGGGCGCGAAAGGTGCGATCGGAACCGAAACCGACGAGGGGCTCGAGGACGACAGCCAAAAGGCTTTCGATCAGGAGCAGAGTCGCGGCAAATGCCGCGGAAATTCCCACGGCGGCAAGAAGTTTCACCAGCCACAAATTGTACGAGAGCCAGGCGAAGGCGAACGCGCTGTTGAGACCGGAAAGACCCAGCACCTGCGGCCACCAGATCCGCTGGGACGAGGAAGTTTCGCTGTTCACGCCGCGCGTTTTAACGCGGGCGAGGCTGGCGCCGCAAGCCCGCTCGCGAGCGCCGCCCGCCAGCCATTCACCAGTCGGTGATGACCGCCTGCCTTCCGCCACGCGTCATTGCCGCGCCCGCAAAGGAAAAGGCGCGCCTCGCGGCGCGCCGGGAAAGAGTCTGCGCGATGGCGCGGGTCAGGCTTCCTTTTTCGGAGCAATTCCCCTCACGGCTTTGAGGAGCCGGCTCTTGTTCCGATTGGCGGCGTTCTTATGGACCACGCCACGCTTCGCCGCCTTGTCGATGGCGGAGACGGCGACCTTGTAGGCCTCCGCCGCAGCCGTCTTATCGCCAGCCTTCACGAGGTCACGCAGCTTGCGCTTCGTGTTCTTGACCTGAGTCGTGACACGGCTGTTGACGAGCGTGCGGCGCTTGGTTTGGCGGGCGCGCTTGGCCGCGGACTTGGTATTAGCCATGGACGATAGGAATCAGGAGATGTTGGAAATGGGCCGGGAAGGTGCCGAAAGCACCCGCCATGTCAACGCTACAGGTGGAAATACCCTGCGTTAATAATCGTCGCCGGCGCCTCTGCGGGCGGCGCGCGGGCGCACTGCACTCACGCCACTTTGGCCGGCGAGCAGGCGTTCGGGGTCGCCCGCCCAGCCCTTCGCACCCTTTGCCTTGGCCGCCGATGGCGCCGAGGCGACCACAGTCGGGAGCACTTCGCTGCTGGGAAGCTGCGGGGCGGCCGGCTTGGCCTCCGCGGCAGGAACGCCCGCCGGGCCCGGCTGCACGGGTGCCGCAGGTGGTGCCGGCGGAGGTACGACTTGCGCCACGGCGGTCGAGAGAGGTGCGTCAAGAATTGTCACGGTACTGCCAATTCCGACAATCGAGAAAAGTCGGATGACATCGCGCGATTTCATCCGGATACAGCCGTAACTGGCCGGGACGCCGATGTGACTCTCGTCCGGCGTGCCGTGGATGTAGATGCCGCGAGGCTCGGCCCGCGAGTTTTGCTCCTCGAGCCCCCGCAGACGGAGAATGCGGGTCACAATGGGATCGCGGCCGGGCGCATCGGCCTGCACGATCTCACCCGTTCGCATGCGGCCATGAAAGACGGTGCCGGGCTCGGCGCCCGCCCCGATCTTGCCTGCCACCTCGAGTTTTCCAAGGGGGGTGGCGTAGCTGCGCGGACGGTCGCCCAAGCCAAAGCGGGACGTCGAAATCGCGAAAGTTTCCCGCGTCTGATCCGCCTTCACGACGGTGAGTCGCTGATCCTTTATGCTCACAATCACCTTATTCCGACGGTCGGCGATGCCGGACTCCGTCTGAGTGCAGGCAGCCAGTGAGGCGAGCGCCAAAACAGCGACGACTCGCGAGAAATTGGGGAAGAGTTCCATTAGACAGCGAACGAGAGCGAAAGTGTATGCGCGAAATCCAGACAAATTCAACACTGTAATTTTGCTCACTTCCCAAGCGGCAACGGGTTAGGCAGGAGCCATCGAACCTTCATCGGCGCGGGCACGCCCTCCTTGCCGGAAGGGCAGTGCCAGCCAGAGCGAAGCGGTGCCGACGTAGGCGAACCCGAAGAAAAACAAGGCGAGAAAGGGCGCGCTCATCCAATTTTCCAGGCGCACTGCCAGCACGCAATAGCGCGCGAAATGCAAGGCAAAGGCGAGTTCGAGCGCCGGCAGGAGCAGGGACCCGACTGCCGCATAGGGCCTCGCCCGGGCCGCTGCAGTTCCTGCCTTCGGTGTCCGCACAAAGCCCGACTTCATGCGCAGCAGCGCTTCGACGACGGCTTTGGAATTGCTGACCGCAAGGCCGATTCCCAGCGCGAGGACAAAAGGAAGCAGTTTCAGTTCACGCCACCATGTGCGCGGGAATACTTCCCGCAGCGCCGTGGCGTAGAACGCCAGCACGGAGACCGAGGTGAGAAAAAATACCGGTACATCGAGCAAAAGAATGCGCCACCAACCGCCGGCCGCCGCGGCGCCGGGATTCAAGAGCAGGCAAAGGCAGGCGAGGGTGAGATAGGCGAAATTTGAGGTCAGGTGAATCGTGGCTTCCAGCCTCATCCACCAAGGCAAAGGGGCCCGCCAAATCGTCGGGAGAAGCTTTAGGCAGGTCTGAATCGAACCCTTCGTCCAGCGATGTTGCTGGCTCTTGAACGCATTGATATCGGCCGGCAATTCTGCCGGTGTCACGAGATCGGGCAGAAAGAGGAATCGCCAGCCCGCGAGTTGCGCGCGGTAGCTGAGATCGAGGTCTTCGGTGAGCGTATCGTGCTGCCAGCCGCCGGACTGTTCAATGGCCGCACGACGCCAGAGACCCGCGGTGCCGTTGAAGTTGAAGAACCGGCTGCTGCGGCTGCGCGCGGTTTGCTCCAGCACGAGATGGCCGTCGAGAAAAACAGCTTGGGCGCGGGTCAGCCAGGATTCGTTGCGATTCAAATGCCCCCAGCGCGATTGCACGAGCCCCACCTTCGGATCGGTAAAATAATGCACCGTTTTCTGGAGCAAATCCGGGGTCGGAACAAAGTCGGCATCGAGAATCAGGATGAATTCGCCGGTCGCCGTGCGCAGCCCGTGCTCCAGCGCGCCGGCCTTGAAACCAGTCCGGTCCGCGCGGTGGATCTGCACGATATCAAGCCCGTCAGCACGCCAGCGGGCGACCTCCGCCGCCACGAGCTCGCGGGTCGCATCGGTGGAATCGTCCAGGACCTGAATCTGTTGGAGATGGCGCGGGTAGTCGAGCGCGGCGACGGAGTCGAGCAATCGTCGCGCGACGAAGTATTCGTTGTAAAGCGGCAGTTGGACGGTCACCCGCGGAAGCGCGTCAAACCGCGCGGCGGGAGGGAGAGTGGGCCCGCGATGACGATGAAAGAGACCGATGATCAACCAACGATGAGCGCCGAAGGCACAGAAAACCAACGTCACGGCGACGTAACACACAGCCCACAAAATGTCGCCAAAACCAAGATGTTCAGTCACCATAGAGGCACCCTCGGCGGGCGCAGAGCCGGAGTTTGGAGGCCTTGCGGGGAGCGTCAAGTGACACACGCGGGCTCAACTCGTGGGGTGCGAGTGTGCTGCGCCGGAATAAATTCCCTTCTTTCGCGTCTTCTTCCTGCTGCCAGATTCCCCCCGGAAAATATTTTGTGAATCTCCCTCCCACGCTCCTCTGCACCTTCCTGCTCGCGACTGCCATGGCTCATGGCGCCAGCGTACCCGCGGATTTGCTCGACGATCCCCACGTTCGGGAGGAGATGGGCGTGAACGCCTTCACGGCGCCGTCTTTGGGCAAGATCATCGAAGACCTTGCGGCGCTCCGTCCGGGGGTGCTGGTGAACGCCTTGGAAAAGGCGCGCCTTGACACAGTTTTTTCCAATCGCTTCCAGCTCGCGCTGCATTTTGGGGGGTTGGTGGCCGATGGACTGATGCTCGCGCAAGCGGAACAGGCCGATGGGTTTCAGAACCTCGGACGCGCTTTGATCAAGAATGCCAAGGCCATCGGAGTCGACGAGGAGATGCTGCGCCGGAGCCAGAGTTTGCGCGACCTGGCCGAGCGGCGGCGCTGGAACGATCTGCGCCGCGAACTCGTCAACGCGCAGCATGAGGTGGAGGCCGGTCTCGTGCGTCTGCGCGACGAGGAAATCGCGCACTTTATCGCCCTCGGCGGCTGGCTGCGCGGGCTGGAAGCGGCCAGTGCCGCGGTGGAGGCGGAGTTCAGCCCGGAGCGGGCCGCCCGGCTGCTGCGCCCGGATTTGCTCGACTACTTCATTAGCCGCCTGGACGAGAGCGAGCTCGGAGGCAAACGCGGCACACCCCTGCTCCAGCGCATTGCCCAGGATTTGAAATCGATGCAGGCGCTGCTTCGCGGTGGGGTGCAAAAGGCGGATCTGGCGCGGTTGCACGAACTCGCTACGGGGCTGAACCTGGCGATCGACTCGGTGAAAGGGCGCTAGGGAAGAAGGCGCAATCTTTGGGCGCGCCCTTTACGGGGAGGGGTTCCGCTCGAAAATCCCCCATGCCGCTCTTCGCGTACCGTGCCCGTGACCTCCAAGGCAATCTTGTCGAGGGCTCGGTGGAGGAATCCGACCGTAACGCCGCGATGCGCGAGCTGGAGCGCAAGCGCTTTGTGCCCATCTCGATTCGGGAGAACGCCGCGGCGGCGAAAATTCCGGCCGCAGGCGCCGCAGCTCCCATCGCAATGGCACCGAAGGCGTCACCGAAAGCAGCCGCGACGGCGGACAAAGCAACGGCGGCCGCGAGCGGCCCCAATGCCAGTCTCCGGCTTTCGCACTCGCTTCGGCTCATCTTCACCGAACAGCTCGCCAATCTTCTCTCGGCCGGCATGACGCTGGACGAGGCCCTCGCGATCCTGCAGCGCCGCCTCAAGCAACCTACGCTGCAGCAAGCGACCGCGCGGATGCACCAACTGCTCGTCGATGGCCGAAGTTTTTCGCAGGCGCTCGCGGAATTTCCCAAGTCCTTTCCGCCGCTCTACGTCAACCTCGTGCAGGCGGGCGAGGCCAGCGGGGCCTTGCCGGAAATTCTCCGGCGCCTCGTCAAACATTTGCAGGAGGTCAAGGCGCTGCGTGACCGCGTGCAGCAGGCCCTTCTTTATCCAGGATTGCTCTCGATCTTCGGCGTCCTCCTCGTGATTCTCTTCATCACCGTGCTGGTGCCGCAACTCACCGGGTTCTTTTCGAAAACCGGCGGAACCCTGCCACTTCCCACGCGCATGCTTATCGGGGTGAACGACGTCATCGTTCGCTATTGGTGGGTGGGAGTCGGGACGATCCTCGGCGGCTACGCGCTGTTTCGCACCCTGACGAAGTCACCGGCCGGCCAAGAAGCGTGGGACCGCTTCCGGCTGCGCATCCCCGGCTACGGGAGAGTGGTGAAATATCGCTTTTACGCGCAGTTCGCCCGCACCCTTTCCACGCTCATGCACAACGGCGTGACGCTGCTCCGGAGTGTCGACCTCGTGGCCAACATCGCGGAGAACGCGCATTTGAGCCGTCTCATCCGGCGCGGCCGCAACGAACTCGTGGAAGGCGCGAGTCTCTCGAAAGCCATGGGGCAGCAGGATCTTTTCCCGGAGCTCCTTGTCGACATGATGGCGGTCGGCGAGCAGACGGGGCGCTTCGCCGAGACGATGACGATGATCGCGGACATCTATGAGCGCGAACTCGACAAGCAGGTGAAATTCGCCACGGAACTCATCCCGCCGCTGATCATCGTGGTGATCGCACTGCTCGTCGGCGCCGTGGTTTTCGCCATCATGAGTGCGGTCTTCAGCATCGCGAGCGGTCTGAAGGGGCGGGCGGGCGGAGGCTGAACCGGTTGCCAGCGGGAGCGATGCCTGATACGAGTCCGCCCGGAATGCGCCTCCCCCTCTCTATTTTAGCGCTCGGTTTCGCGCTGGCGGTGTCCCTTTCCGCCCAAGCGTTGCGGGAAGAAGCGCGTCCAAATTCGGTCTGGCTCGACCTTCGAACGCGGCGCGATGACGACCGGCCGCAGGTGGTGCCATCCTGGGTGGAAGCCGTGGAGACCGAATCCGTGCGCGCTTCGACTGGACCGGAACTGGAGAAGGCCGATTCCGCCGCCATGATTTTCCGGATTCGGGTCGGCAAGGTCGGCGATGCCGAAGCGCTGCTGGTCCGGATCTACTTCGACGATCTTTCTGGAATGTCGCCCGAGATTTCCGCCTGGAACGAACTCGGCGGCGAGATTTCCCGTTCGCCGGCCCTTGGGGAGGGGCTCGGACTGCCAAACACGAAGGCGGTGGTCATCCCAACCGCGAAGCTCAACTACCTCGAAATTCGCGTGCCCGGTGGCGGGACCAACGTGCGGGCCGCCCATATCACTTGGATGCAGCGACGGGAGGACCTCCACCCGCTGGATTCCCCCGGACAGTTGAGCGTCCATGAACCGTTTCGGGCTCCGCTTGGCCTAAAGGCCAATCCTGAGGAGGATCAGTGGTTGCATGGCGTCGTGACGGCCGCACTCGCGCCCGACGCACAGACTCTGGAAGCCGGCGTGCGGATTCCGTTCGAACTCGACCGCACGCCCCTCCTCGCCGTGGTGACCTTTGAAGTGCTCGGAGCGGATTTGGAACATGCGCCGGAACTCCGTTTGAACGGCCGCTTCCTCGGGCCGGCGGCATTTGTTTTGCCGGATTTGGCGGATCCCGGCATCGCTGGGGAGCTTTCCGACTCCCGGGCGGCGATGGGGTTTCGGTACTCCGGTTGGATTCGCGCGCAGAAAATCATTCCAACATTTTCCCTCGTCGGCGGGTCAAATCTGTTGGAGCTTGTCCCCAGCGCAGACGCGCCCGCCTCCGCTGTGCGTTCCATTTCGATCCAGCTCAAGCATCCTTACGATCGGTTCGACATTCGCGCCGTTCCCTCCGCGTCCAATCCATGAACACGATCACTTCCCTCCGCCCGGCCGCCCGCCGCCGCGGATTTACTCTCCTCGAAATCATGCTCGTGGTTTCGATCATCATGCTGCTGCTCGGTGCCGGAGCTTATTTCCTGGGCGACTTCATTGAGGTTGCACGCCAAGCCAGAATCCAATCTGACGTCCAGACGATGTCCACCTCGTTGCGCACATACCAGATGACCAATGGCTTCTACCCCAGCCAAGCGCAGGGCCTCAACGCGCTTGTTACGCAACCGACGACGGAACCGCGGCCGCGCGTCTGGACCCAACTCCTTTCGCAGATTCAAAAGGATCCTTACGGAAACGACTACGTCTACGTCTTTCCCGGCAAGCATAATCCGAATAATTTCGATATTTATAGCAAAGGCAAAGACGGACTCGACGGGACGCCCGATGATCGCGGCAACTGGGAGATCAAATAATTCTTTCCCGCGGCATCGCGTCTGCTAACCATTTCTCATGGGCCTTATCCGCAAAATCTTCTGGGTCTTGCTCACCTTTGTCTTCGCGTTTTTCTTCTCGATCTTGTTCGAGCACGGGACGGACAACTTCCAGAAGAACGTGGAGTCCGAGTTCAAGTCGCTGAAGAAGCTGGTGGAGCGAAATCCGAAACCGACGGACAAGAGCGATAGCATTCCGGCGAAATAGCGCGCGCACGGCTCGGCAGGGCGACGCCGAACGCGTCTTGCCTCTCGGCCAGCATTGCGGTTTCGGCGATCGATTGCCGCTTCGCCGACCAGCCTGTTGCCTGTTGCCAATCTGCGCTCGGTAAATTGCTCTCGGTCCGCTCCCCTCTCAAGGCACTACGTTCACAATCTTGTTCGGCACGACGATCACCTTTCGCGGGACTTTGCCCGCCAGTGCCTCGGCGATTTTCGGTGCCGCCAAGGCAAGCTTTTGCACCTCCTCGGACGGGAGATCCTTCTTGATGACGATCTTGTCGCGCAGTTTGCCGGCAATCTGAATGGCGATCTCGATTTCGTCCTCGATGAGGAACTGCTCTTCGTAAGCGGGCCAGACCTGCTCACTGGCCAGACCGGTCATGCCTGCGAATCGGGCGGCGAGCTCCGCCCAGAGTTCCTCCGCCAGATGCGGTGCGAATGGGCTCAGCAGCACGAGCAAGGTGCGCAGCACGCCGACCGGGCGGGGCGATGCGGCCGTGAGCGCGTTGGAAAGAACCATCATCGCGGAGATCGCGGTATTGAAGGCGAGACCTTCGATGTCGCCCGTGACCTTCTTGATGGCAGCGTGCTCGGCCTTCCGGAGAGCCGGCGCTGGCTCCACTTCCGCCAGCGTCGGAACGAGCGTCCATTCACCTGCCTCATTCGCTTCGAGCACGAGACGCCACACCCGCGCGAGAAATCGATGCACTCCCTGCACGCCCGCCGTGCTCCACGGCTTCGTGTCCGTGAGCGGACCCATGAACATCTCGAAGAGCCGCAGCGAATCGGCGCCAAATTCGCGCACGACGTCGTCGGGATTCACCACGTTCCCGATCGACTTCGACATTTTTTGGCCGTTCTCGCCGAGGATCAAGCCTTGATTAACGAGGCGCTGAAACGGCTCCGGCGTCGAGAGATGGCCGAGATCGAAAAGGACTTTGTGCCAAAAACGCGCGTAAAGCAGATGCAGAACGGCGTGCTCCGTCCCGCCGACGTAGAGATCGACCCCGCCGGGCTTGCCGCCGCCCATCCAATATTTTTCCGCCTCCTCGCTGACGAAGCGTTCCTCGTTACGCGGATCGCAAAAGCGCAGGTAATACCAGCAGGACCCGGCCCATTGCGGCATCGTGTTTGTCTCGCGACGCGCGTGGTCGGAGTAACGAATCCAATCCTTCGCCTTGGCCAGCGGACCGCGCGGGTCGCCGGTGGGCTTGTAGTCCTCGAGTTCCGGGGCAAGGAGCGGCAGTTCGGTCGCGGGAATCGCGGAATGGTGCCCGCTGCTCTCATCCCAAATGATGGGGAAGGGCTCGCCCCAGTAGCGTTGCCGCGAGAACAGCCAGTCGCGGAGTTTGTAGTTGATCGTGCCATGTCCCCAACCGCGCTCAATAAGCCATGACGTGATCGCTTTCTTCGCTTCAGGCGTCCGCAGACCATCGAGGAAACCTGAATTCACCGCGAAGCCGTTTCCCTCGAAAGCCTCGAGCGGCGGGAGGTGGCACGGGGCGTCGCCGGAGGTGGCCGGAGGCTCCTCGGAAACCACCCGCTGGATGGGCAGACCGAGCTTGGTCGCGAACTCCCAATCGCGCGCGTCATGACCCGGCACCGCCATGATCGCGCCGGTGCCGTATCCCATCAGGACATAATCCGCGATCCAAATGGGAATCCGTTCGCTGTTCGCGGGATTGATGGCCAGCGCTCCGGTATCGACGCCAGTTTTCTCTTTCGCGAGTTCGGTGCGCTCGAGATCGGACTTCGCGGCGCAAGCCGCGCGGTACGCCGCAATTGCCTCGCGCTGCCCTGCGCTCGCGATTCCGTCCACCAACGGATGCTCGGGCGCGAGCACCATGTAAGTGGCACCGAAAAGGGTGTCGGGGCGCGTGGTGAAAACCTCGATCCGCGGACCCATTTTCGAACCTGGCTTTCCCTCATTGGACGTCGAACCGCGCGGTGGCACTTCGACAAAGAAAGTCACCCGCGCTCCCTCCGAGCGCCCGATCCAATTCCGCTGGGAAATCTTGATCGATTCCGGCCAGTCGAGGCCGTCTAGGTCCGCCATGAGCCGCTCGGCGTACTTCGTAATTCGGAGCTTCCATTGCCGGAGCAGCCGACGTTCGACCGTATGGCCCTTCTCGCGCCACTCCTCCACCTCCTCGTTCGCCAGAACGGTGCCAAGGTCGGGCGACCAATTCACCGGTGCCTCATCCACAAACGCGAGGCGTTGGGCGTCGACCTCATCGCGCGAAAGTCCTCGCGCCTCCAATTCCGCGATCGGACGCGCGCGCTGCGTCGCGTCGTCAAAATAAGAATGATAAAGCTGCAAAAAGATCCACTGGGTCCAGCGGACGTAACCGGGATCGGTGGTGTTGATCTCCCGCTCCCAATCGTAGGCAAAGCCCAGACTTTGGAGCTGGCGGCGAAAGTTCGCGATGTTGCGCTGGGTATTGAAGCGCGGGTGCTCTCCCGTCTTGATGGCATGTTGCTCCGCAGGCAGACCGAAAGCATCCCACCCCATCGGGTGCAGGACGTTGAACCCGTTCATCCGCTTGAATCGCGTCACGATGTCTGTGGCCGTGTACCCTTCGGGATGACCTACATGCAGGCCCGAGCCGCTCGGGTAGGGAAACATGTCGAGCACGAAGTATTTGGGCCGGCTCGCGTCGAAGCCCAAGTCGCCGGGATTGAGCGTGCGGTTGGACCCATGGCTCGCCCAGTGCTGCTGCCACTTGGGTTCGATGGTGTCGAATGGGTAGGGCTTGCGCCGCTCGCTGCTCATTTCGGTGAAGCGGTAAATGATGAAAGGTGACCCCGTCTTAGCGGGGCGGGGATGATCGGTCATGCGCAGCGGAAGGAAACTCGAAACTCAAGCGAAGCGAAGCGAGGCGGCGGCATGAGCTAAAGCATGGTCGATGCGGGTCTCGTTCCCGCACTTACTTCCCCAGGCAAAACGTGGCGAAGATGCGTCCCAAGATATCTTCCGTCCCGGTTCCACCCACGACATCGCCGACCGCTCCGAGCGCGATGCGCAAATCGAGCGCCACAAATTCCGGCGACTCACTCACGGTCATGGACTCGCGCGCCCGCTCCAAGGCTTCGCGGGCGCGCTCCAGACAGGCCCGATGGCGCGTATTGATGGCGGCGAGGGCGCCACCGGACCAGCGGACGTCGCCTTTCGTCACGCTCTCGTAAATTGCGTCGGCGAGCGCGCGCAATCCTGTGCCGGCCAGGCAGGAGACGGGAAGCGCTTCCGGCAGGCCCTGCCAATCGGGGTGAAGTCCGAGATCTGACTTGTTCAGGACCAGCAGCGTCACATTCGCTGGAACGGCCCGCGCGGGACCGCGGGGCTGGCTGGCATCGACGACCTGCAGAGCGAGATCCGCGTCGGTCAATTCCCGCTGGGTTCGGGCGATGCCTGCGCGCTCGATGTCGTCCGACGAATCGCGCAATCCCGCCGTATCGACAAGGCGCAGCGGCAAACCGCGCACATTGAGAAACTCTTCAATCGTGTCTCGCGTGGTGCCCGGCGTGGCGCTCACGATGGCGCGATCCCGACCAGCGAGCGCATTGAGCAGGCTGCTCTTGCCCACGTTCGGCTCGCCATAAATTACGGTCCGAACTCCCTCGCGCAAAAGCCGTCCGGGGCGCGCCGTATCCAGCAAGCCATCGATCCGGGAGCGCACGGCGTCGAGCCGCGCCAGCATCGCAGCGCCGGTGTCCGGGGTGATGTCTTCGTCCGGGAAATCGATGTAGGCCTCCACGTGCGCCACCAGATCGAGGAGCGCCTCGCGCAGCGCCTCGATCCCGCGTCCGATCGCGCCGCCGAGTTGTTCGCGGGCGGCCCGGAGAGCCAAATCGCTTTGCGCCCGCACCAGGTCCATGACCGCCTCGGCCTGCGTCAGGTCCATCTTGCCGGCGAGGAAGGCACGTTGCGTGAACTCGCCTGGCTCCGCCACCCGCGCACCGGCCGCGACGAGGGCTTCGAGGACGCGCCGCACCACCAATGGACCCCCGTGACCCGAGAATTCCACCACGTCTTCGCCGGTGTAGCTGGCGGGCGCGCGAAAGATCGTGAGGAGACCGTCATCGATCGAAGCACCGCCCGTCTCGCGCGCATCCGCCCGGATCTGGACTCGAGTCGGGGACTCGGAGAGCGGGCGCCTCGTCCGAAAAACCCGTTCG
This sequence comes from Chthoniobacterales bacterium, assembly GCA_038226705.1. Classification (GTDB taxonomy): domain Bacteria; phylum Verrucomicrobiota; class Verrucomicrobiia; order Chthoniobacterales; family SZAS-18; genus SZAS-18. The sequence continues at coordinate 30,327 of JBBRQH010000067.1, forward strand.
GCGACGTCGAGCGCCTCCTCGCCGCTCACGCGCACCAGGGCAACCGCGCCTTCTCCCACCGGGGTGGCTACGGCTGCAATGGTGTCGGGGACATACATCGTGCCCGTCTTGTAGCAGATTCCGGCC
>JBBRQH010000068.1:0-30088 GCA_038226705.1 Chthoniobacterales bacterium
ACCAGGGCCGCGCCCCACTCAACCCTTACTCTGGCGGGGCTACAAATCGGCCGCATAGCCAACCAAACAGGTCCCCGTCGGCACCCTAAACAACCCTTCCAAACCTCTCATCAACTCCGCCGTACCTTCTCGGAAGAACCACTTTTTTTTCGCCGCGTGGCGCGCCGTCCCGACCGATCGAAGTGCGGGGAGGGTTGTCGGCATTTGACGCGGGCCGAACGGCGCGCAGATGCTGGGCCATGCGCTCGAAGATTGTAACAGCCCAAAATCTCGCGGCGCTGCGTGATCGCGCGGCCGGGGAGGGGAATCGGCTGGTCCTCACCAACGGTTGCTTCGACCTTCTGCACCTCGGCCATGTGCGCTATCTCCAGGCCGCCCGAGCGCTGGGCGAGATCCTCGCGGTGGGCGTCAATGGTGACGATTCCGTGCGCGCCTTGAAGGGTCCCTCCCGCCCGCTCAATTCGCAGGGCGACCGCGCGGAGGTCCTCGCTGCGCTCGAGTGTGTGGACTACGCCGTGATCTTCGAGCAAGTGCGTGCCACCGAACTCATTCGCACCGTCCGTCCCATGATTTATGTGAAAGGTGGCGATTACACGCTCGATTCGCTCGACCCCGGGGAACGCGCGGCGCTCGAAGCTTGCGGCGCGCAGATCGCACTCGTCGCGCTTATCCCGGGCAGATCCACCACGGGTCTGGTGGAGCGCCTCCGGACGGGCGAAAATGCGGGTTGTTGACCGGCCTGTAGTCCGGCGGCGGCAGCGAACAACTTTCCCAGCGCGAGCGAACCACGGACGAATCCGGTTTCGGTGATCCCCGTTCCGCCAACTACCCAAGACGCGATTCCAACCCTTTCACCTTTTTTTGTCGATGAACCTGCACGATCCGATCGCCGGCCTTTCCGAGGACGTCCTGCTCCGGCATTTGCTTGCCGAGATTCCGCCGCGCCTGACGTTCGACGCTTCGCTCGTGGTCGGGGCCGGGGACGGGGACGATTGTGCGATCGTGCGTGGATTGCTCCGCGGGGGAAAGCATCTCCTGCTGAAGACGGATTGTGTGGTGGAAGGCAGGCATTTTCTGGCGTCCACTCCCGCCGGGCAGATCGGCTGGAAGGCTCTGGCCCGGCCGCTTAGCGATCTCGCATCCTGCGCGGCGACGCCACTGCATGCTCTGATCACGCTCGCCCTGCCCAGTGACACTTCGCTCGAGCGCGCCTGTGGGATTTATCGCGGACTCGCCCGCTGCGCGGCGGAATTCGATGTGCTGGTGGCGGGTGGGGAGACGACGCGGACAGATGGTCCGCTCTGGCTTTCCGTCACCGTGACGGGTGAGGCCGCGCCGGCGCGATGTCCGACCCGGCTCGATGGCCATCCCGGGGACGCGTTGTTCGTCACGGGCCGGCTGGGGGGCGCGTTTGCCAGCGGGCGTGACCTCACCTTCCGGCCCCGGCTCGTGGAAGGCCGGTGGCTGGCGCGGCATTTTCCCCTGCGCGCGATGATGGATGTGAGTGACGGCCTCGGCTCGGATCTGCCCCGGCTCGCGGCCGCGAGCGGCGTCGGTTACCGGGTGGAACGCGCCGCCCTTCCCTGCCAGCGCGGCTGCAGCGTGGAGCAGGCGATTCGCGATGGGGAAGACTATGAGCTCCTCTTTTCCCTCGCGCCCAAGCACGCCCGGAAACTCGCGAATCGCTGGGCCGAACGCTTTCCCGATCTGGCCCTGACGCAAATCGGCGAGTTGACCCCGCCCGGAGCGGGCGATGAATTGCCCCGTGGCTTCGATCATTTCGCATAGTGCCGGGGAGACCGCCGCATTCGGTCGCAGACTAGCGGCGGAATGTCGTCGGGGGAGCGTAATCGCGCTCGTGGGTGACTTGGGCGTGGGCAAGACCCAGCTCGTGAAAGGGATCGCGGCCGAGCTCGGGGTGGAAGCGGAAGTCACAAGCCCGACTTTCACCCTCATCCACGAGTATCGCGGGGGACGTCTGCCGCTGTTCCATTTCGATCATTATCGCCTCGAATCCGCTGCAGAGGCCCTCGCCCTCGGCCTCGATGACTACCTGGAAAGCGATGGCGTCTGCGTACTGGAATGGGCGGATAAATTCCCGGAATTGCTGCCCGCGCGGACGCGGCGCGTCACAATCACGATCCGGGACGACGGGTCGCGGGAGATCGTGACGACGGCGAATGAGGACTGACGTTCACTGGATACGACTGCAGCCCAATCGCGGTCGATCCGCGCTCTCCCGGTCTCAGGCACCTTTCTTGCGCACTGTTATCTGCCCGTTGTTCTCGAGCATGGCGAAGGCCACGTCGTCGACGCACGCACAGCCTTCGCTCCGCAGGGCGGCGTTCAGTTCGTGGTGGGTGAGTTGCTGCTGCCGGAGGACATCCTCGTAAAGTTTTCCGTCGTGAATGAGGACCTGCGGGCGACCCTCGATAAGTTCCTCCAAGCGCTTGCTCTTGAAAGTGATGTACCCGATACCGTAGTTCAGGACAACCAGCGTCGTGGCGCTAATCATTCCGCCCAAAACGGAGTTATCGCCTCCATTCATAGCATTCTGGACCGCGTTGCTCAGTACGAGCAAAAGCACGAGATCGAAGGGTGCGAGTTGCCCCGTCTGTCGCTTCCCGCTCAACCGAATGAGCACGAGCACGAAGAAGTAGACGATGATTCCACGCGCGATGAGTTCCCAAACAGGGATGGTAAGTGTCCACATAGTGGTTGAACGAGAGCGCGATTCGGGTCCCCGGTAAGTCCAGTTTTCGTCCAACCCCTATCCGCGCGTCGTGAAGGGTGAAGCCTTACTCGCCCTCCTTTGCCGGCGTCGATTCAACCTTCTTCCTTCCGGGCCTGCTCTTCTTCCGCCGCCTCCACCCCGAGTTTTTCCGCGGCGGCGGGGAGAGCGCCGAAGGCGGTCAGTTCCGGCCACAATCGGATCGCGCAAACCACCACGAGCAGGGTGCCGATGCCACCCCCGACAACGCTCGCGAGGGCGCCAAACCAAGCCGCCGTGAGGCCGCTTTCGAATCCGCCGAGCTCGTTGGATGCGCCAATGAAGACGCTGTTCACCGCGGAGACGCGGCCCCGCATTTGGTCGGGGGTCAGAGTCTGGATCAGGGTCTGCCGAATCACGACGCTCACCATATCCGCCGCGCCCGCGACAAACAGCATCGCGCAGGAGAGAGCAAAATTGCGCGAGAAACCAAAGACGATGGTCGCGACGCCAAACCCAGCCACGCCGCAAAGGAGCGCACGGCCCGCGCGCTGGAATGGCGGCAGGGTGGCCATGGCGAGCGCCGAAAGCACGCCGCCGATCGAAGGCGCCGCGCGCAGCCAGCCCAGCCCAGCCGGACCCACCTGCAGGATATCCTTGGCAAAGATGGGTAGCAGCGTGGTGCAGCCGCCGAGGATCACCGCGCACATGTCCAGCGTCATGGGGGCGAGAATCATCCGCGTGCGCCAAACGTAGCGGACGCCGGCGCTGAGCGATTCCCAGCCGACCGGCGTTCCGCTCGGAGCGGGGTCGGGTGGGCGGGGGATGCTCGCGACGATCGCGACGCAAAGCAGCGAAGTGAAAACGCTGAAGGCATAGACCGCCGTCGCGCCCCCGCTCCAAGCGATGGCGAAGCCGCCGAGCGCCGGGCCGATCGAGGCCGCGGTATAGAAGGAATTCGCACTCCACGTTACGGCATTCGGGAAGAGCGATGGCGGCACGATCTGCGGAATGAGCGAGGAATGCGCCGGGTGCAGGAAAGCGCGCGCCACGCCGCTGACAAAAAGCGCCACGTAGATCCAGCCGACGGGCGCCTGCGTCCAGGAAAGGAGCGCGAGCGCGACGGCAACCGTGGCGTGGGACGCAGTTGCAACGAGAATGACGGAACGCCGGTTGACGCGGTCGATCACCTGGCCGGCCGGCAGCGAGACCAGCAGCACCGGCAAAACCTGCGCGAGACCCAAGAGGCCGAGCGCACTGGCAGATCCCGTGCGCTCGTAGACATCCCAGCCCACGGCGACGCCCTGCATCAGCGCCCCCAGGCTCTGGATCGCGCGCCCGATGATGTAGCGCCGGAAGGGCGCGATGCGGAGGGCGGCGAAAGGGTCTCGAGGCATTATTTATTTTCGGAACGGAAAACTCGCTGTTCGAAGTTCACCCGCGGTGGTGGCGTCGATTTCCTCTTGGCATCGAAGCAGCGAAGCAAAGTCGATGGAAACCAGGACCCGGAAAGGACAATCCTCGCTAGCGACGCTGCCGTTCGTGCGAGGTTCAGCTGATAAGCACTCCGCCGCGGACCGAAAAAGTACCCGTGCGACCGCCACCCACTTCAGGGCTGAAGAAGCACGAGACGACCTCGAGCAAGCGCCCAGCGGCTTGGAGTGAAAAGCCTGCGAGGCATCATTTCGACCGTTTTTAAGCGCACCAACTGTGAGCCCGCAGAAATTGGAGAATTCTGCGGCGTCGGAGCATCGGTCAGTAACCTTGCGTCGCGTGAACCCCGGGCCTGCCCCTTTGTGACTTTGAGGCTTCGTGTGAGACCATTCCGGCCTGTCTCCGCGTTTTGACCTGACACCGTTGCGCCCCCCAATCGCCGACCAGGGGTGCGAAGCCGTTTTGCACCTGCCTCAGTTTCGAGTTTCAGACATCGCGTTTTGCGCCCACAGTCCCATAGTGGAAGCAGTTGCCAGGCAGCGCCGTCACCCGCGCTCGCTCCCGAAACCAACCCCGCCTCGCTGGTCGGAAGTGCTCGACCCTGCCGGGGCGATCCGGCCCGCCTACGCGCCGCTCGTCGAGCGGCTCGAGGCCCTCCCGCGCCCCGAGCGTCGCCTGCTCGATCATCGCATGGAGACGGCCCTGCGCGAACTCGGCGCCGATGGCTGGCATTGCGATCTCCTGCCCTTTCTCTTCGAACGTGTCGAGTGGGAACACGCGGCACTCGGCCTGCGCCAGCGCCTGCGCGCCTTCGAGCACTTCCTCGCGGACTTGCACGGGGCCCGGGACATCTTGCGCACCGGGGCTGTGCCGATTGATGTCGTACTCGGAAGCCCGTATTTCCAGCGCGCCGCTGTCGGCCTGCCCCCCACGCGCGGGCATTATCTCCATCTCGGTTCGCTCTGCCTGCGCCGCTCTCCCGCGGGCATCCTCGAGATTGCGAGCCAGCACTTTGGGCGCGTCCACGGTCTCGCGCGCATGGTGCAGAATCGTCGGCTGCTCGCTCGCGTGGCGCCGGAATTGTTTCGCGATCAGCCAGTGGCTCCGATCGCCGACGCTCCCACGGCGTTGCTCGAGACCTTGCGCTCCGCCGCGGAGGCCGGCACGCGGGAGCCGCTGATCGTTCTCCTTTCGCCCGGTCCGGAGAGCCCGTATCACGCCGAGGACGGATTCCTGGCCCGCCGGATGGGCATCCCGCTGGTGCAAGGCGGGGACATGGTGGTCCTCGATGATCGCGTTCACCTGAAGACAATCGGCGGACTCGTCCGGGTTCATGCGATTCTTTCGAGTGTGGCCGAGCGTTGGCTCGATCCGCTGGCGCTCGAGGCGGGTTCCTACCTCGGTGTCGCGGGCCTCGTGCATTGTCTGCGCAAGGGCAGCGTGGCGCTGGTGAACAGCCTGGGCAGCCAGTTGGCCGACGACCGGGCGGTGCTCGCGTTTGGGGCGCGGATCGTCCGGCATTATCTGGAGGAATCTCCCATCCTGGACACGGTGCCGACGTTTTGGCTGGGGGATCCCGATCAGCGCGAATACGTGCTGGCAGACCTCGCTTCCTATCGCGTGCTTCCGCTGCATGGGGAACAGCCGCCGGGACCGGACCAGGCGGCGGAGATTCGCCGGTCTCCCCAGTTGTTCGTGGCACAACCGGCGGATCACGGCGCCACCACGCTTTCGCTGGCCAATGCGCGGCGCACGGAATTCCGGTGCGACCACCTCATTTTTTCGCTCCGGCGCGGAGAGAACCTCGAGGTCTTTCCGGGCGCGTTGACGCGTCTCGAGTCGGACACGCCGCGCCGCTTCCAGGACACTTGGGTGGAATCCGAAGCGGAGCCCTCGATCGTACCGCTGGTGGCGGTGCCCGCACGCCGCACCGCCGGCCGGCAGGTGCTAACTAGCCGGGTGGCGGAATCCCTCTACTGGATGGGACGCTACCTCGAGCGGGCCGGCAATCTTGCCCTGCTCCTGCAATCGATCGAGACGCTCGAATTGGAGGAATTGAATTCTTCCGAGCGGAAGCTCTACCGGCCAGTCTGGAATCGCTTGCTGCCGCCGCTGGAAGGCAGCGCGCGCCGGAGCATCGGCAGCCGCCGCGAGCGGTATCGCCTGGTGCTCGAGGCCGATGAATTCGGCACCCTGGCGAACCTCCTTCGCCGCGCCTGGAAGAATGCGGATGCCGTGCAGGATGTCTTCAGCCCGGAAGTGGCGGCCGTGCTGGCGGAGTTGCGCGGGGTCTTCGAGCGCGCGCGCATTTCGGGCACGGTCACGGACGAAGCCGGGGCGCGCGTAACTCGCCGCCTGGCCGAGGCCACGAGCCGCGCGGTCGCGGCTTTTACCGGGCTTTGCGCGAGTTCCATGCTGGCGGACGATGCCCTGCGTTTCTGTTCGCTGGGGCGTCTGCTCGAGCGGGCGATTTTGACGGCCAACGCGACGCTGGCCTGTCCGCGCGCCCTGGCCGGCATGCCGACGCGCGAAACGGAAATCGAGCTCTCGGCCTTTCTGCGGCTCCTCGGCACGCGCGACAACTACCGGCGCATTTACCAAACGCGGGCGGAACCGCTGGCCGTGCTTGAATTACTTTGGAAAAGCGAAGAGGCGCCCCGCTCCGTGCGGCGCTGCCTGGAGGAATGCGCGCAGTTGCTGGCCGAAATCTTCGAGGGTTCGGTGACAGACGCGCACGATCCCGCGGCCGCAGTGAAGGCGCTGGTCGAACGACTGCGCGGCATGCCTTGGCGCAATTTTTTCCAGTCGCCCGCGCCGCACCATTCCTCCGCGGATGTGGAACCGCCGCCCGAGGCCCCGGAGACGGGACCGCTCCTGAATCGCCTGCGCGAACTCACGCGCGCCACCACGGCTTTGCATGACGAGATCGCGGATGTCTTCCTCAATCACCAGGCCCGGGTCGCGTCGACGCGCCCGCGCGAATCGCGCGGAATGGACTTCGACATCTGACGGATCCGCGCTCCCTTTCCCCGCCCGTGGATTTCGAGATCACGCACGTTACCAACTACGCTTACGAGCATCCCGCGGCGGAAGCGTATCTCGAGGCACGGCTGACCCCGCCGAATACCGCGTCGCAGACCCTACTGACGCGCACGCTGACCATCGAGCCGCACGTCGCGACGTCGAGTTTCACCGATTACTTCGGCAACCAGGCCGAGTTTTTTTCCCTGCCGTGGCGGCACCGTTCGTTGGCCGTGGTTAACGAAGTCGTGGTGCGTACAAATCAGCCGGCCGAGCCGATCGCGGGCTTGGCCGTGACAGTCGACGAAGCGCGCCAGATTTTCGCTTCGGCTCCCGGCGCGGTCTTCGACTACGTGCAGCCGACGGCGCACGTGGAGCGCAGCCGCGAGGCCTACCAGTGGGCGCGCAAGCATCTGCGGGGCGGGGTGACGATGCGGGACGCGCTCTTTGCCTTGAACTCCGCGGTGCATGCCTACTTCACCTACGCGAGCGGCTCGACGCATACCGGCATCCGCCTCGAGGCCGTCTGGAAGCAAAGACGCGGAGTCTGCCAGGATTTCGCGCATGTGATGCTGGGCGTGCTCCGGGCCGCCGGGCTGCCGGCCCGGTACGTCTGCGGCTACATCGAGACGGATCCGCCGGCGCCCCGGCCGGGCGAATCGCGCCGGCGCCTGGTGGGTGCCGTGGCCACGCATGCCTGGGTGGAAGCCCTCGTGCCGGGCATGCGCTGGTTTGCCCTCGATCCGACGAACAACAAGGCGTGTGACGAGAGGCACGTGGCGGTCTCGTTTGGGCGCGATTTTTCCGATGCCTCGCCGTTGCACGGCACGTTCAAGGGTGCCGGACGGCAAAATATGAAAGTGAAAGTCGTCATGCGCCGCCGCGGACCCGCGCCGTCCCGCCAACTTGTGGAGGCACGATGAAAAGCACCCGGGTGAACATCCGCTATGCCGCGCAGTATTTGTACCCGCGGGCCGTGAGTTTTTCGCCGCATCTGCTCCGGCTTTTTCCGCGGTCGGAGCCAGGGCGGCTGGTGCGATCGCTGCGCTTCACCACCAATGCCGGGGCGGACGTGCAGTTTCGGCGCGATGCGCTCGACAACAATGTCGCCCGGGTCTTTTTGCCCGAGGCCGCGCACGCCTTGCAACTCTCCCTGGATTGCGAACTCGATTTGCGAAGTGAGGACGCCTTCCATTTCCTGCTCGACGCGCATGCCGCGCAGTTTCCGTTCGTGTATTCGAGCCGGGAATTGCTCCGGCTGGCGCCGTATCTCGCCGAGCTGCCCCCCGCAGAGATCGCTCTGCCCCTGGAATTCTGGCGTCCGCCCGCAGCCGGGACCGGGACCGTGGATCTGCTCATGGCCCTCGTGTCGGCCCTGAACCGCGAGATTCGCTACGAGACGCGCGACGATGGGCCGGCGCTCACGCCGCAGGAAACCCTGTTACGCGGTAGCGGGGCCTGTCGCGACACGGCGCGCTTGCTGCGCAGCGTACTGTACGGTCTCGGTCTCGCCTCGCGGCTAGTGAGCGGATACCTCTGGGAACCGCGCGATGGAACGCCGTCCGAAAAGAAGCGGGCGGACGGTGCGTTCCATGCCTGGACGGAAGTTTATCTGCCCGGCGCCGGCTGGCTGGGGCTCGATGGGACGAACGGGGTTTTTTGCGATCATCATTTCATCGCCTGCGCCGTCGGGATCGATGCGGACGACATCACTCCGATCCTCGGGCGTTTCTTCGCGAGCGACCCTGTCATCGCAACCATGCAGGCAACGCTGGAGATCAACGAGACGTCATGAAGGCCCTCGCGGACGAGATCGAGCGCCGGCTGCGAGCGGAAGGGGTGGCGCTCACGATGGGCGGCGAGCCAACGTATGTCCCGGACGAACCAACTGGCAGCGAATGGAACGTGACCGCGGTGGGCCCGACCAAGCTGCGATATGCGTATCTCCTTGCGCGCGCCTTGATTGCCCACCGCCTGCCGGGCGCCGTCACGCTTTTCTCGCCCGGAAAACATTATCCTGGCGAAACGAATCCGCGCTGGGTCGTGAATCTGGTCTGGGAACGCGACGGCCGGGCGCTGGCGCCGCAGCCCAAGGTTCGCCCAGTGCGACGCACTTCCCCGGCGGCCGTGCGCCAAATGGTGCACGCCGTGGCGGCCGGTCTGGGACTCGAGGCCTCCGATTGGCTGCGTGGTATGGATCGTGCCGAACCGAAGCGACCGGTTTGGGTCTTGCCGCTTGATCACGACGATTCGCGGGGCTGGTTTACGGAGCGCTGGCGTTTTCGTGGGCGACTCGCCAAACGCGTTACGCTGGTAAACACGGAGGGCCCAGCCGGACTGCGCTTGCCGCTGGGGGATCTCCCGCCCGAGACGCTGCGCCGGGCCCTGACCGTCGAGTGGCGGGACGGAGCATTGCGTTGTTTCCTGCCCCCGCTCACGCAGGAGCCCTTCCGGCTTCTGGCCGCGCTGATCGCGGTCGAGGGCGGCGCGATTGGCCTGGTGCGGGATGCGACGCTTTTTCTGGAAGGCTATCTCCCGCTGAACTCCGACGAAAACTGGGAGCGCCTCGGCCTCACGGCGGACCCTGGTGTGCTCGAGGTGAATCTTCCCCCGTGCGAGACTTGGGCCGAGTACGACGGATGGATGCATGCGCTCGAGCACACTGCCGCCACCTGCGGAATGCGCTCGTGGAAGATGGACCCTTATCGTGGCGTTCCCGGGGGGACCGGCGGGGGCAACCATTTGCTCTTCGGCGGCGCGAGCCTCGACGCCAATCCGTTTTTCGCGCGGCCGGGGTGGGTCGCTTCGCTGCTCCGTTTTTTCCAGGCGCATCCGTGTCTCGCCTACCTTTTCACGGGGAGTTACGTGGGCTCTTCCTCGCAGGCTCCGCGCCCGGACGAATCGGGCCGCGACCTTTCCGATCTCGAACTGGCGTATGCGCATCTTGCGTCGCTCCCGCCCGGGGACCACCGCGCCCGGATCGGCGAGACTCTGCGGCATCTGCACACCGATACCTCCGGCAACACCCACCGCAGCGAGATCAGCTTCGACAAGTTTTGGGATCCCGCCGGGGGTGCCGCCGCGCTGGGCTTGGTGGAGTTTCGGGCGCTCGAATCGTTGCCGCATGCCCGTTGGATGAGCGCAGTGGCTTTGCTCTGGCGCGCCCTTCTCGCCCATACGCTCGCGCACGAGAGTTCTCCCCATCTCGTGCCGCGCGGGGAGACGTTGCACGATGCCTACTTTCTGCCCTCGCCTTTATGGCACGATCTCGAAGGCGTGCTCGGTCGTCTCGCCGAAAGGGATCTGCCCGTCGAGGAGCTCCGCGCGGAGCTCGCCGAGATTTGGGAATGGCGCTTCGCCCGGCTCCTCAGTGCGGAAGGGATTGTCGTCCGGCGGGCTTGCGAGGGCTGGCCGCTCCTCTCCGAAACGCCCTTGGAGGGCGGCAGCACGAGCCGGTTTGTCGATACCTCACTCGAGCGGCTCGAGATTTCGTTTGTCGGTCGCCCAGAGGATGCGCCCAAGCTGCGCGTGAACGGTCGCGCCCTGCATCTGCTCGAGTTTCCGGATGGATCGTTCGGGTGCGGACTGCGCTATCGCCGCACCGCCTGGCATCCTTCGCTGCATCCGGGCATTCCCCCGCAGTTGCCGCTGCTGCTGGAGCTGAGTCGGTCCGGCCGGTCCCGCACCTTTGCCCTTACCCTCGAGCATCCTCATTTTCGAGAATCCGCTGAGCATGCCCCGCGCGGCGTGGCTTGCCGGCGGGCGGGCGGCGCGCTCCTGACCTACGATCTCCGGCTCTGACCGTGTTGCGCCCTTGCTGCCGCCGGGTGTCCCCGGCATTCTCCCTGCTCCGCTGCCTTCTTCGTCCTGCTCATGTCTGCTCCCTTGACCATCGGCATCCTCGGCTCCGGCAAAGGCTCGAATTGTCGCGCGATCATCGAGACGATCGAGGCGGGACACCTCGAGGCTCGCATCGGTGCCGTCATCTCCGATGTGGCGGATGCCGGCATCCTCGCCCTCGCGGACAAGCACGATATCCCGTCGCTCCATCTGCCGCCGGGAAAATACAAGACGAAGCTCGATCCCGAACGGGAGCAGCAACTGGTGGATGCGCTCCGGCACTTCCGGGTCCAGCTCGTGGTGCTCGCGGGCTACATGCGCATGATCAAGGAGCCGATGCTCGAGTCTTTCCCGCGGCGGATCATCAACGTCCATCCTTCGCTCCTGCCGCTCTATCCCGGCCTCCGCGCCTGGGAGCAAGCCCTGGCCGCGGGCGAGCGCAACAGCGGCTGCACCGTGCACTTCGTCGATGCCGGCATGGATACCGGCGAGATCATCGCGCAACAGATCGTGCCCGTCCTGCCGAACGACACGCCGAACAATTTGCACGCGCGCATCCAGGCGGCGGAACACGCGCTGGTACCGCAGGTCATCGGCTGGTTTGCGGAAGGTAAGATCAGCTGAGCTGCGCCACCCGAAGGGTGCCGCGCCGGGGCCCTGGCGTCGGCGTTTTCGCGGATGCGGTGGAGTCAACCCGGATCATTTCGGGCGGGCGGTGCGTTTTACTTGCGGGGCAACGCTGCAGAGGTGATCGGCGGCTCCCTCTCTCCGCGCCCGAGCCCCACACCTCCGTTCCCCCACCCGCGATTCGTAAAGCTCCGTGCGTCTCTTCGATCTCAACGACCCCCAACTGCGCGCCGTAAAGCAGACGGAAGGACCGGTGCTGATCCTGGCCGGTGCGGGCACGGGGAAGACGCGCACGATCACGGCGCGAATTGCGTATCTCGTCGCCGAAGGGGTGCCCGCCTCGCAGATTCTCGCGGTCACCTTTACAAACAAGGCTGCGGAAGAAATGCGGGAGCGCGTGGCGGCGGCGGTGGCGACGGAAAAGGGCGCCGGCGTGACGATCTCGACGTTTCACGCGCTCTGCGTGCGCATCCTCCGCCAGGACATCGAGCAACTCGGCTACAAGAAGAATTTCACGATCTATGACCAGGGCGACGCGACCGGGCTCGTGCGCCAGATCATCAACCGCATCGCGGCCAAGGACGAGAAACTGGAGCCGGGAGCCGCCCAGAACCTGATCTCCAAAGCCAAGAATTTCGGGGTCGACTCACCTACGGACGAAAACGCCGAAGCCACGCTGATCGGCGCGGTCTTCGCGCGCTACCAGCGGGAATTGAAGCGGCTCAATGCCGTGGATTTCGACGATTTGCTCGGACTCGCGGTGAAGCTCCTGCGCGAGCATGAGGAAGTGCGCGAGAAGTGGCGGGCGCGCTGGCGCTACCTCATGGTGGATGAGTTCCAGGACACCAACCGTCTCCAGCTCGATCTCGTGCGCCTGCTCGCGAGTGGAAATCCGCCGAACGTTTGCGTGGTGGGGGATGACGACCAGTCGATCTACGGCTGGCGCGGCGCGGAGGTCAGCAACATCCTTGAGTTCGAGCGGCATTTCCCCGGGCCGGTCGTGGTCGCCCTCGAGCAGAATTACCGGAGCACGAATCACATCCTGGGGCTGGCCAACAGCCTCATCCGGCACAATCCGCGCCGCCGCCCGAAAAAGCTCTGGAGCGCGGAAGGGGATGGCGAGCGCGTGCGCGTCGTGCCGGCGCCCGATGACCGCGAGGAGGCGCTTTATGCGGTTTCCGAGATCCACCGGATTCACAGCGAGGAAGCGGTGCCTTGGGAGGGCTTCGCGGTCTTGTTCCGCACGAACGCGCAGTCGCGCCTGATTGAGGAAGCGCTGCGCGAGCGCACGATCCCGTACCGGATTGTGGGCGGGAAGAGTTTCTTCGACCGCCGTGAGATCAAGGACGTACTGGCTTATCTCTCGCTCCTCCTTAATCCGGCGGATGACGTGAGCTTCCTGCGTGTCATTGGCGCGCCGCCCCGCGGGATCGGCGAGATGACCGTGGATCGCGCGCTCAATTTCAGCATCGAGCACAAATGCGGCGTGTTCGCAGCCCTCATGAATCCTGCCTACCATGGCGAACTTCCGCGCAAGACGCGCGACGCGATCACGGCCTTTGCCGCACTGCTGGACCGCTACGAAACGCGCTTCTTTGCGCCGCTCGCGGATTATGCCGATGTGACCAAGGATCTGTTGAACGAGACCGGTTACCTCGAGGATCTGCGCCGGGCCGCGAAGACGCCGGAGGAAGCGGAGCGTCGGGAGGAGGCGATCTTCGATTTGCTGCAGGACCTCAAGCGGCACCAGGACCGGGGGAATCGGGACGGGCTGCGCGGTTTTCTCGATCGCCTGAGTCTCGACCGCGACCGGGACGAGGATCAGCGCAAGGAACAGGAAAACGGGGTCATGCTGATCACGCTGCACGCCGCCAAGGGGCTGGAGTTTGACCACGTGTATCTGCTCGGGCTTGAGGAGGGTCTGCTCCCGCATGAGCGCTCCAAGGCCGAGGGCACGCTCGACGAAGAGCGGCGTCTTCTTTACGTGGCGATCACACGCGCGCGAAAAAATCTCACGCTGATGCACTGCCGCGGCCGCCTTCGCTACGGCCAGGTCCTCCCGCGGCAGCCGAGTTCCTTCCTGCGCGAGCTCGAGCCGAAGCATTTGGAACTCGTGGATTGGCACGCCAAGATGAATGCGCCGGCCTCGGAGACGACCGTGCGGGGCGCATTCGCGCGCATGCGGGAAATGATCGGCTGACAGGCCGGGCGATCGTTTGCGCTGCGGATTCCGGCGTGCACTGCACCGATTGGAATTTCTTCCGGGGCGCTTTCGCGCATTTTCGGGCATGCCCTGGTTCTATTTACTCGTCGCCGCACTCTTCGAGATCGGCTGGCCGCTCGGCTTGAAGATGGCGACCATGCCGGGCCAGCGGGTCGTGGGATGGTCTCTCGCCATCGCCAGTTTTGCCCTCAGTGGCGGATTTCTTTGGCTGGCCCAGCGCGAGATTCCCATGGGCACGGCCTACGCGGTCTGGACCGGGATTGGCGCCGCGGGGACTTTCCTGGTCGGAATCGCGCTCTACTCGGAGCCGGCCAGCGCGCTGCGCTGTGCCAGCGTGCTCCTGATTCTGTCGGGCGTGGTCGGCCTCAAGCTCGCCGCCTAGCAGGTTGACGGATCACTTAACGAGGCGCCGTTTCCGGAACAACGCGGCCCTCGTAGACGCCACCGCCCAGATAGCGCGAAGGGGGCGGCTGGGGCCGCCGCACGCGTGGACGCGAGACGGGCTGGCCACCTTCAAATCGCGGGCGCTCGATGCGCAGCGCGTCGAGCGTGGCGTTGTCGAGCCGGCCGGTGGCCGTGAGCCCGTAGGCGGATTGAAATTCGCGCAAGGCAGTCGCCGTACGCGGGCCGGAAGCGCCATCGATTTCGCCAGCGTAAAATCCGTCGCGCGCCAGCAGGCCCTGCGCTTTACCGAGGACGGATGACTGCACAAAAGGAGGCGCGCTGGCGAACGCAGTGCCCGCGAAAATTGCCGAGCCTTCGCGGACCCCGGAAAAGCCATCGGGAGCATTCGGGGCGGTAGGAACCGGCGCATTCTCATAGCGCTTCGACGGAACCGCGCGTAAATCAGGCCGCGCGGGCACAGACTTGATCACGGGTGGCAGCGCCGGGGGCGCCGCTTCGTCCGGGGCGGCCGGTTCAGGGGCGGGAATCGACAGTGCCGGGTCGACGGTCCGCGGTGACTCCGCTTTGCCGGCGGTTTCGATCGCCTGGCGTGTGGCATCGTCGAGCTTGCCGGTGACGGCGAGTGAGCTTCGAATCTGAAACCGCCGGATGGCCTGAGCCGTTTCATCGCTCGGATTTCCGTCCACCGTCCCGTAGAAAAAGCCCTGCTCCTTGAGCGCCGACTGAATCCTCCGCGTGTCCTCATCGGCCCGCACGGGAGCGAGCGCGACGGTCAGGAAAAGGGCAGAGATCAGCACGCGTTTCATAAGGGAATAGGAGCGGCACATTAGGACGGACGCACGCCCAATTTATTCGACCAAGTACAGATCCACCTCGGCGAGAATCGGGATGACGTGCACCGTGGGATCAACCCCAGCGCACGCGAAACCGAACCACGCGGGGAAATCGGGGGGCGTGCCGGACCCGGTGGCGCGGCGCCGCGAACTGCGCAGGCTCGATTCCCATCGCGTCCAAGGTCGCGCGGTCGAGGCGCCCGGTGCGGGCCAGTCCGTTGGAGCCCTGAAACTCGCGCAAGGCCGACGTCGTGCGCGAGCCCTGCCGGCCGTCGATCTCGCCCTGGTAGTAGCCGTCCCGCATGAGAATTTCCTGCGCGCGCCCCAAGGCGGAGAGCTGGGAAATGGCGACGGGGTCGGGCGCTGGATTCGGAAGAATTGCCGGCTCCGGTCCCGGAGGAGTTTGGGGAGGAAAGGCAGGGGCCAGGGAGCTTTGCACGCCCGTTCTCGCACCCGGTGGGGGGCTCGTGGATGCTCCCGCGGGCGGCTGGATGGGCGGCTGGGTCGGACGCGAGGCGGTTGTTCCCCGTGCGGCCGCCGCTTGATTGGTTGAGGACACGGGACCGGTCGCAGGCGGAGGATTCCCGCTCGCAATTGCCTCGAGTGCCTGGCGCGTCGCGCCATCGAATTGTCCGCTGACCGGCAGGGAATTGCGGATCTGAAAACGGCGAAAGGACTGCGTGGTCTCTTCGCTCGCGTTGCCGTCCACCTCTCCAAAGTAGAATCCCTGCACTTTCAGCACCCCTTGCGCGGCCCGCAGGGTGTTCTCCATCGCACCAGCAGGTTTTAGCGCCACGCCACTGCAGAGGAGGAGGAGCAGAATGAATCGAGAAATGATTGGCATGGTTGTCGGCTGGCCCGAACGCGAAGGCGTTTCGTTCGATTGCTTCGCGGCCGGGCGCCCATTTGGTCGTCCCGCATTCCGCCTAGGTTTCGCTTCGCGACGGGCGAATGACCCTCGGCAGGCCGCTTCGCGCGATTCGGGATTCGTCAGCACGCCAGCCCTTGCTATTAATCCGTCGTCATCCCCCCTTCCCATGTCTGCCGCCTACTTTTCGCATCTGCGCACTACGCTCGACTCCATCGAAGCCGCGGGGCTTTTCAAGCGGGAGCGCGTCATCACCACCCCGCAATCGGCCCACATTGCTACGACGACCAGCGGCCACGAGGTGCTGAACTTTTGTGCGAACAACTACCTGGGCCTGGCGAATCATCCGGAGATCATCGCCGCGGCAAAAGAGGCGCTCGACCGCTGGGGCTTCGGCCTGGCCTCGGTGCGTTTCATCTGCGGCACCCAGCAGCTCCACAAGGATCTCGAGGCGCGCACCTCGGAGTTTCTCGGGACCGAGGACACGATTCTCTATCCGTCCTGTTTCGACGCCAATGGCGGCCTTTTCGAAACGCTGCTGGGGCCCGAGGACGCGGTCATCAGCGACGAGCTGAACCATGCCTCGATCATCGATGGCATCCGCCTCTGCAAAGCGGCGCGCTACCGCTACCGGAATAACGACCTGGAGGATCTCGAGGCGAAGTTGAAGGAGGCGGACGCCAAAGGCGCGCGTTTCAAACTCATCTCGACGGACGGCGTCTTCTCAATGGACGGGTTTGTCGCGAATCTCGGCGGGGTCTGCGACCTGGCGGAGAAGTATGGCGCACTGGTCCATTTCGACGATTGCCACGCGACCGGTTTTCTCGGGAAGACCGGTCGGGGCACGATGGAGCATTGCGGGGTGCCGATGTCGCGCATTGCGGTCACCACGGGGACTTACGGCAAGGCGCTGGGGGGAGGCAGTGGCGGCTATGCAAGTGGGCGCCGCGAGATCGTCGACCTGCTGCGCCAACGGTCGCGTCCCTATCTATTCTCCAATACGATCGCGCCCTGCGTCGTGGCGGCCTCGATCAAGGCGCTGGAATTGCTCGCGCGCTCGACCGAGCTCCGCGACCGGCTCGCCGAGAACACGGCCTATTTCCGCGAGCGCATCGTGGCGCGCGGGCTCGAGATCAAGCCGGGTGTCCACCCCATCACCCCGGTGATGCTCGGTGACGCCGCCCTCTCCCAACGCTTCGCCGCGCGGATGCTCGAGAAAGGTGTCTATGTCATCGGCTTTTTCTTTCCCGTCGTTCCGCAGGGTCAGGCCCGCATCCGCACGCAAATCTCGGCCGCGCATCGGCGCGAGGATCTCGACCATGCGATCGATGCCTTCGCGGAGGTGAAAGCGGAGTTGTGCGCGTAAGCGCGTGACGTCAGACCGCGTGCGTCCGCCAATCGAAGCGAATGGCCAGATTTCGCAGAATGTAGGTGCTCAGAATGGTGATGCTCGCCGCCTGCAAGGTGGGAATTTCGAGCCAACGCTCGAGCGCGACAAAAGTGGCGGCGCCGATGAGCGCGGCGAGCATGTAAAACTGGCCGGGTTTGAAGACGAGCGGCTCTTCGCGCGAAAGGATGTCGCGCAGGATTCCGCCGCCGGCGGCGTTCACCGCCCCGACGAGCACGGCGGCGGGCGCGCTCAGCCCGGCGGCGAGCGATTTCTGGGCGCCGACGACCGCATACGCTCCGAGGGCCCACGCATCGATCTGCGTGATCCAATGCGTCAGGCGTTCGATCCGGGTGCGCAGAAGCAACGCGAAAAGCACGGCGGCGCCGACCGCGAGCAGGTAGCGGTGATCGGTGAGAATGACGGGCGGGCCGAAGTTGATGAATAGCCCGTCCCGCAACAGCGAACCCCCCACGCCGCTTACGAACGCGAGCGCGCAAAGCCCGACGAGATCATAGCCGCGGCGCATGGCAGCGAGCGCCCCGGTGACGGCGAGAAGGGCCGTCGCACCAAGGTCGATGACGATCGGGAGCTGGAATTCTGGATTCACGCGAGAGGTCGAAAAAGAGGGGGCGGCGAGGGAACGGATGGGACGGATGTAGCCGAGCGCTGCGGACGCTGCCAGAATCAAGGCATGTCCTTCGCGATTGAGAGCCAAACGGAAATTTACGTGCGGGGAGTTGGCGGGGAACGCGCGGTGATTCCATTCGATCCGCGGGAGCTGGAGGCGGAGGCGGGGCGCCGGTTGCCGCCGGCGGCCTTCGCCTATCTCGCGGGCGGCGCGGGAATCGAACAAACCATGGCGGCGAACCGCGCCGCCTTTGACCGGTGGCGCATCGTGCCGCGGATGCTGCGCGATGTTTCGCAACGTGACCCCTCGATCGAGCTTTTCGGCCGTCGGCTGCTCGCACCGATTCTGCTCGCTCCCATCGGCGTGCTCGAGCTGGCGCATCCCGAGGCGGACCTCGCCGTGGCGCGGGCGGCCGCGGCCGCCGGAGTGCCGATAGTCTTCTCCAATCAAGCTTCCATCGCGATGGAAACCTGCGCTGCGGCGATGGATGCATCGCCGCGCTGGTTTCAGCTCTACTGGAGCAAATCGAACGAACTCGTCGCCAGCCTCGTCGAGCGGGCGGAACGCTGTGGCTGCGAGGCCATCGTCGTGACGCTCGATACCACGATGCTTGGCTGGCGGACCCGGGATCTCGATCATGGGCATTTGCCCTTCTTGTCCGGTCTGGGCATCGCGCAATACACGAGCGATCCCGTTTTCGCCCGATTGGTGGATGCGGCGATGCGGGAGCCCGCCACGGGTCCGCGCCCGCGCGTCACGCCCGCCGCGATCTCCGCGCTCTTCGGGATGGCGCGCCGACATCCGGGTTCGATGCTTTCGAACCTCCGCAGCGGGCGCCCCCGGGCGGCCGTGCGCGCCTTCGTGACCCTCTATTCGCGTCCGTCCCTCACGTGGGAGGATCTCGCCTTCCTGCGCGAGCGCACCAAGCTGCCCATTCTGCTCAAGGGCATCCTCCATCCCGAAGACGCGCGCCGCGCGCTCGAATACGGGATGGACGGGATCGTGGTCTCGAATCACGGGGGCCGTCAGGTGGACGGCGCCATTGCGGCGCTCGCTGCGCTTCCGGCGGTGGTGGCGACGATCGGCGGAAGAATTCCCGTGCTCTTCGACAGCGGAGTCCGGACGGGCGCAGACGTCTTCAAAGCGGTGGCGCTCGGCGCGCGCGCGGTGCTGATCGGCCGGCCGTACGCATTCGCCCTGGCAGTGGCGGGAACGCCAGGCGTGGAGACATTGTTGCGAAACCTGCGGGCCGAATTCGAACTGACGATGGGCCTCGCGGGCTGTGCCAAGGCCGCAGAGATCGAGCGTGCGATGCTCGCGGCGGAAGGAGATTTACCCTGTCCGTGAGAACCTGGGCGCTGCGGCGGGGAGTCGCGATCCGAAAGGGCCGCGGGCGCCATACCGCTTTCGTTTCGAGGAATACGCGCTTCATTCCGCCCTCCCGATGACCAGCGAGCCAAGCACCACTGCCCCGACCCCTTCGGCCGATGCGCCCCGGCCGGGGGCGATGAAGCGCCTTTACCTTTGGTGCATGGAGCAGGCGAAGACGCCGCGCGGGTTGCTTACGATGAACGCGGTCTCGTTCGCGGAGTCCTCGTTTTTCCCGATTCCACCCGATCCACTCCTCATCGCGCTTTGCTATGCGAATCCGGCGCGCTGGTGGCGCTACGCGCTGCATTGTACCCTCTGGTCCGTGCTGGGCGGCCTTCTCGGTTACGCATTGGGCGTCGCGTTCGAACCGCTCGTGCGCAAATTGTTGCCGTATGTGGGCGTCGCAAATGTGGATGCCGGCATTGCGACGGTGAAGGCGTTCTACGACAAATGGGGATTTCTCGCTCTGAGCGTGAAGTCCCTGACGCCGGTCCCGTTCAAGATTTTCACCATCGCGTCGGGCGTGCTGCACTACCACCTCGGTCTTTTCATCGCCGGCGCCACGCTCGGACGGTCGATTCGATTCTTTCTCGTGGCCGGACTCATCTGCGCTTTCGGGGAACGGGTGCGGCCCTTTATCGAGCGCCAGCTCGGTTTGGTCATCACCGTGTTCTTCCTGGTGGTGGTGCTGGGATTCGTCGCGCTGAAATTCCTACACTAGCCAACTCGGCGCGGGTGGAGGGACGGAGCCGGGACTTCGGCGGCTCGTCGCAAGTTATTTAGGAAATGATACATCCGGCCGCCGCGCGGGATGCGTAAAGCGCTACGAGCAAGATCGGCGCGGAGACCCGCCAAAATTACTTAATGATGTGAAGTAATTTTGAATGGTTCGGCCCGAGAACGGTCGAAGATCTGGTAACCGAGCGCGCTTTTTGCTCTCATTGAACTGTTCCATGTACTTGATAAAGGACGACAAGTCGCCCGAGGTCCCCAAGAACCTTGGTGAGCTTATCCTTGCCGTAAGCGATCATTCCAAAAGCTCCCAGGAGACACTGGAAAAGATGGCTCGGCTGCTCAACACGGGTCGCGTTCGGGTAAAAAAGGATGGGCTGATGCAGCGGGCCAAAGTGGTGTTTTAAGGGCCGGGGGTTCGGCAGGATCAGGGACGCGGGCCAAACTTCGTCCCGGGGATGCTAGTCGGGATGGGGCAGGGGAGGGTTTTCCTTGCAGCGCGCCCGGCGGCTGATTTCTTGGCGGCCCGCGCAACCCCGCGGCCTACATGATTGATCGCTATACCCGGCCCGAAATGGCCGCCATCTGGTCCGATGAACGCAAATACGCCATCTGGCTGGAAATCGAAGTGCTGGCGTGTGAGGCGCTGGCGGAACTCGGGGAAATCCCTGCGGCCGATGCCGCCGAAATTCGCGCAAAAGCGCGCTTCGAAATCCCGGCGATTCTCGAAATCGAGAAACGCACCCAGCATGACGTCATCGCCTTCCTGGAAAATGTTGCGTCATATGTCGGACCCGCAGCCCGCTGGATTCACCAGGGGCTGACATCCTCGGACATCCTCGATACGACGCTCGCCGTCCAGATGACGGCGGCGACGGATCGCCTCGTTGCAATGCTGGACCGCCTCCGCGCAACGGTGGCAGCGAAAGCGCTAGCGCACAAAATGGTACCGATGATCGGCCGCAGCCACGGCATTCACGCGGAACCGATCACTTTCGGCCTGAAACTGGCGCTCATGTACGACGAGTTTGGTCGGGCGCGGGAGCGGCTGGTCCAAACCCGCGAACGCATCTGCGTGGGCAAACTGAGTGGCGCGGTGGGGACGCACGCCCATTTCGATCCGTGCGCCGAGACGCGCGTTTGTGAACGCTTGGGCCTGCGCGCAGCGACGCTCGCCACGCAGGTGGTGCAGCGCGACCGACACGCCGAGTTCATGACCACGCTCGCGCTGATCGCGTCGAGCATCGATCGCTGGGGCACGGAGTTCCGGCATCTCCAGCGCACCGAGGTGCTCGAGGCGGAAGAGTATTTCGCGGAAGGGCAGAAGGGCAGTTCGGCCATGCCGCACAAACGCAACCCGATCACCGGGGAGCGCCTTAGCGGCCTTGCGCGCGTCATTCGCGGCAACTGCGTGGCGGCGCTGGAAAATGTCGCGCTCTGGCACGAGCGGGATATCTCCCACAGCAGCGCGGAACGGATCATCCTGCCCGATTCGTGCATTGCGCTCGACTACATGCTCCACAAGCTCGACGGTCTCGTAGGCAAGCTTATCGTGTACCCCGAGAACATGGCGCGAAACCTCGCGCTGACGAAGGGTCTCTACCACTCGCAGACCATTCTGCTCGAACTGACGCGCCGCGGCTGCGCGCGTCAGGTCGCGTATGAAGCCGTCCAGCGTGCTGCGATGGAAACGTGGCGTGGGGATAAGTCGCTCGTCGATAATTTGATCGTCGAGCCGGGCGTCGCCGCCCATCTCACGCGGGAGGAAATCGAAAGTCTCTGCTCGCTCGATCATCACCTGCGGCATGTCGAAGAGACGTTCCGCCGGCTGGGAATCGAGTGAGTGCCGGGCTACGTGGCGCGGAGCGATCCTGGCAAAACACGACCGTGGAACTCCGAATCGAACAAGTCACCAAGCGCTTCGGCGGGCACATGGCGCTGCACGAATTTTCCCTCGTTTTGAAAACGGGCGTGCTGGCATTGCTCGGTCCGAATGGCGCCGGGAAGTCGACGCTGATGAACGTCCTCGCGACGGTGGCCGAGCCGACTTCCGGGAAGCTTATTTGGGAGGGTGCGGAGGTCCGCGCGGATGCTTTTGCTGGCCACCGGGCTGGTCGATGAGCTGCCCAAGATTGAGAATTTCCAGCAGTTCTACGGCGTCTCCGCGCACAATTGTCCGTTCTGCGACAGGTGGGAACACCGCGGCGAGCCGATTGCGGTGGTCGGCTGCGACAAGGACGCAGCGGACCTGGCGCTGGAATTGCGCCTTTGGAGCAAGGAGATCGTGCTCTGCACGAATGGCGAAAACGTGTGCGATCGCGCGGCCTTGCAGCTGCTCGAAAAAGATGGAGTGGAAGCGATGAAGCAACGGGTCGCACGTCTCGAGGGGGCGGACCGCCAGCTGGAATGGATCGTATTTGAAGATGGCAGCCGAAGTGCGCGGCGCGCGTTCTTTTTCTCGTCCGGGCAATACCAGCGCTCGGTCTTGGCGAAGAAGCTCGGATGCGAATTCTGCGCCGAGGATGGGTGCGTGCAGTGCGGCGAAGACGCTTCCACGTGCGTGCCGGGGGTCTTTGTCGCGGGCAATGCGAGTCGCGGCCCCCGGCTTGTAATCGCCGCGGCGGTCGAGGGCGCGGAGGCCGGGTTCGTCATCAACAGCGCGCTGATCGATGAGGAGGCCGCGGGTGGTGTGGTCAAGAGCGGCGCCGGTGACGAAGGGTAGCGGCGCGAGGTGAAGTCGCGGAGAGATGCGACGGATCGCGTCGCGATCGCTGACGCAGAAACCAAGGCGGAACCGCGCGTTTGCAGGTCGCCGGGGTTTCGATCGATTGCTCCACGGCGTTGCCTAGGGCCGGCTTTGGTCGGGCTTTTGGCTGCAGAATTGCATCCAGAGATCGGGCACGCGCGCCGCAACCATCTGCTGGTAGCGCCCTTCGAGGAAGTTTACAGACCTTCGGCCTGCGGCATGGCATCAGAGTCTTGGCTAGCGCCGCAATCACCTCTGTTGGAAACGCCCTATCGGAGTGGTCGTGTAGGCCTTCGGCCTGCAAAAATGGCAGCCTGAATCCTTGGCTCGGGCGTCGCACTCAATCGTCATCGCCCAATGTCGCGGTCAGCACTTCCTCGGCCGTTGTCAGGCCGGCAAGAACTTTGCGCACGCCGTCTTGGCGCATCGTGCGCATGCCGAGCTCGCGGGCGCGGTGGCGGAGCTGGAGGGTGGAAAATCCGTCATTGATCATGTGCCGCACCTGGTCGTCGAGTTGGAAAATCTCGAAGATGCCCAGGCGGCCTTTGAACCCGCGGTGCCGGCACAATTCGCAACCGGTCGAGCGCATGAGGCGTGCGCCGGAGGCCTGCGCGCGGCTGATGCGCAGCGAGTGGAGCGTGCGGTCGTCCGGCTCGGCCGGTTGTTTGCAATCCGGGCAGAGCCGGCGCACGAGCCGCTGGGCCATGATCGCGCGCACGGAACTGGCGACCAGGAACGGCTTGATCCCCATGTCGACGAGGCGTGCGACCGCGCTCGGCGCGTCGTTCGTGTGGAGCGTGGAAAAAACCAGATGGCCGGTGAGCGAGGCATTGATCGCGATACTCGCGGTCTCAAGATCCCGGATTTCTCCGATCATGATGATGTTGGGCGCCTGCCGCAGCATGGAGCGCAACGCTGCCGGGAAAGTCATGCCGATGTCCGCCATCACCTGCACCTGGTTGATGCCGTTCATCTGGTACTCCACCGGATCCTCGACTGTGATGATTTTGCGGTCGGGCTTGTTGAGGTAATTCAGGCAGCCATAAAGCGTCGTCGTCTTGCCGCTGCCGGTCGGCCCGGTGACGAGAAGAATGCCATCGGGAAGTTGGATGAGTTTCTCGAACGTTTCCTGGTCATCCGTCATGAACCCTAGCTCCGGCAACCCGAGTGAAAGACTCGATTTGTCGAGAATGCGCATCACGACGCTTTCGCCGTGATTGGTGGGAATGGTGGAAACGCGGAGATCGATCTGTTTCTTCCCGACTTTCACCTGGATACGCCCATCCTGGGGGAGGCGCTTCTCCGCGATGCTCATGGTGCCGCTCATGATCTTGAGCCGCGAGACAATGGCGGATTGCAGGCGCTTCGGCGGATTCTGCATTTCCTGGAGCACGCCATCGATGCGGAAGCGGACGCGGAAGCGTTTGTCCAGTGGCTCGAGATGGATGTCGCTCGCGCGCAACTTGTAGGCCTCGAGAATGAGCATCGAGACGAGCTTCACGATGGGCGCATCGCCCGCGTCATCGGCCCCGGCGCTGCCTTGGATGTGATAGCCCCCGAGTTCGATCTCGCCGCCAAGGCTGCTGGCCAGATCTGCGGAGGCCTGGTCGGCCGCGCCGTAATATTTGATCAGCGCCCGCCGCAACGCCGTCGGCGCCGCGCAGACGAAATCGAGGTCGCGCTTCGTCTGATAGCGAAGGGAGTCGAGTGCATCGAAATCCAGCGGGTCTCCGACGGCGAGGCTCAACACGGCGTCGTGCCGGGCAATGGGCACGGCGCGATAGCGTTGCGCGAGTCCGGCCGGAAGCTCCGCGATGATCTCGGGCGCGACATTGTGCGTGTCCAACTCGACGAATTCCATATTCGAATGCAGGGCGAGCGCACGGCAAATCTCCTCCTCGCCGAGCAGGCCAAGGTGCTTGAGCGCCGGGATGACGCCGCCATGCGCCGGCGATTCCTGCGCCGTTTCCTCGCTCTGCGCCGGGGTGAGCAGCAGGGAGTCGCGGAGGATTTCGAGGACGTATTCGTCGTGGGGACTCATGTGCGCGCCGAGATTCGAGCGCGCGGGGAGGGGAATGCAACGCATTCTGGGGGTCGAGGTGCGAAGCGTGGGCGGTTCGATGGTTCCGACGGCGCGGCGCACTTGGGCCAGGCTTTCAGCCCTCACTTCCCTTTTTTATAAACCCAGGCCTCATCCGCTGCGCGGATTCAGCCTGGGCTGGGCTGGGCCGGGCCTTCGGCCCGAAGACACAGAATTACTACTTAACGGCGCCGTATTCCGCAGTAGGAATCAGGCTTCCGTCCGATGAAAATACTTCGCTTCGATGATCCCGCTTTCGCCCGGCAGATCGCCCAGCTCGATCGCCGCCATGAGCCCGACCCGGGCGTGCGCGAAAGGGTGACGGAAATTCTGGCCGCCGTTCGCGCCCAAGGTGATTTCGCGGTCCTGAGCCTAACCGAGAAATTCGGCGGTCCGGCCTTCGCCGAAGCAGCCGCGATGCGCGTGACCGAGGCGGACCCAGTCGGGGTCGAGGTGCGCACGAGCGAGGCGCTGCGGCTGGCGCACGCCAATGTGCTCGCGTTCGCGCAAAGGAGCCGGCGGGAGGATTGGGCAATGACGAATGTGGAAGGCGCGTATGTGGCGGAGCGGTTCCGGCCTTTTGAGCGCGTTGGCATCTATGTGCCCGGCGGGACGGCTCCACTCGTTTCGACCGCGCTCATGACCTGTACGCTCGCGCAGGCGGCGGGCTGCCCGGAGATTGTGGTGACGACTCCGGCTGGTCGCGAGGGCGGAATCGCGCCCGCGTTGCGTTTCGCGCTTCGTCTCGCGGGTGCCACCGAGATCTACAAAATTGGCGGTGCGCAGGCGATCGGCGCGCTTGCCTTCGGAACGGAAACCATTCGCCCCGTGCTGAAGATCTTCGGACCTGGGAATGCCTATGTCGTGGAGGCCAAACGCCAGGTTTTTGGGCGCGTCTCGATCGACCTCCTGCCGGGGCCAAGCGAGGTGATGGTGCTCGGGGATGAGAACGCCCGGGCCGATTGGATTGCGGCCGATCTGCTCGCGCAAGCGGAGCATGGCGCGGACAGTGCGATGATCTTCATCACGCCGTCCGCGGCTCTCCTGGGCCGCGTCACGGATGAGGTTCTCCGGCAAGCCGCCTTGTTGCCACGGCAAGCGCAACTCGGTCCGGTCCTGGAAAACCACGCGGTCGGAATTCTCACCCGCGACCTCGCTCAAGCGGTGGAAATCGCGAATGGCTACGCGCCGGAGCATCTGGCGCTGCATGTGGCGGAGGCCGAAAGCGTGAGCGAGCAGGTAACGACGTCGGGCGCGATTTTTCTCGGTGGATTTTCACCGGTCGCGGCCGGCGACTTTTTGGCGGGTCCCAGCCACACGCTGCCGACGGGCGGGGCCGGGAAGTCTTTCGGCGGCCTCACCGTCGATCAGTTTCAACGCCGCACGAGCCTTGTGCGCTACGACGCCGATTCGCTCGCCCACGCCACACCGATCATTGAGGAGTTCGCGCGAATTGAAGGTCTCGAAGCGCACGGCCGATCGGCGCGGATGAGGCTGGGGTGAGGAGGCGGTGTGCCGGAGCGCCAGAGCGCCAGTGTGCCGGGTGCGCTGAGGCCATGTATCAGCGCGCAATATTGTGATTGCGCCGGACGCGCGCATCTCATTAACACCGCGTCTTTAGGCCGGTGACCTCCCGCCCCTTCGGAAATCATCATCGGTTTCAACGGATTCCTGGCACTGCGACGCCAAGGGATAAACCGTTGAAACGGTTGGTCCGAATGGACTGCATGAGACCACCGCGCTGAAACACGGTGTCAATTAGATGACGGGAGTGTCAGAGCTTAGAGCCAGAGCGCCGGGTGCGCTGAGGCTATGCGTCAACCGAGGCGCGTGGCAGCGTTAAGATTGCCGGGATTCGATCAGAGAAGTCGTGGGATGAGTGGCGACAAACCGCGTGCGCAGCGGTGAGCGACACGGGTGTGAAGTGAAGGCAAAGCGCCAGAGCGCCGGAGTTCGGAACGCCGGAGACGGAGCGCCAACTGTACGCGAATCGATTGGCGAAGCCCGAAAAGCGGACTCGAAGCTTACTTCTTTTTCGCGGCCGGAGTCGCGGCGGGCTTCACCGTGGCGGGCGTGGGCGCAGGAGCGACGGCGGGAGTGGCTGCGGGGGTTGCCACAGCTGGTGTCGAGGCGTCGATCATCGGAGCTGGCGCGGCTCCATCGGCAGAGGGCGCAGGTGCCTGCGGAGAAGGAGACGCGGCGGTTGGCGGATTGGCCGGCGGCGCTTGCAGAAGACTCGGCACGGAAGGAGTTGGCTCCGGCACGGGCGCTGGCTCGAGCTTGAAAACGTCTTCGGCCTTGGCCCCTCCGCGAACGAATCGCTTGGACTGGATGGCCTGCTGGGCTGCCGCCGACTTGGGGAAGCGCGCGAGTACGTCGTCGAAGTAGCGCCGCGCGTCATCCGGCTTGCCGCGTTGCTTCGCCAGATCCCCGCGCTGCAACAAGGCGAGCGGTGCGGCGAAATCGGTGGGCGCCTTGGTAATCACATCCTGGAACGCGGCGTCGGCTTCGTCCAGCTTGCCGGCGGCGGCGAGATTTGCCGCATAGGCGAGCAGCGCGGTTCCGCGCATGGGGTGATCCGGAAACTGATCGGCGGCGGCCTTGGCGCTGGCGGCGGCGGCTGGGTAATCTTTCGCGTCCGACTGCTTCTGCGCGAGGAGCAGGTACGCATCCGCCGCGACCGGCGAGGTGGGAAAATCCGAGATCACTTTTTTGATCTCTTCGTTCGTCTTGGCGACAGCGAGCTGCCGGTTGGCTGCGACCAGCAAATTGTGCCGGACGTACTCGAAGACGCTGTAACCGGTGACGGCGAGCACGGCGGCGACGACTCCGACCAGCATGCGGACCTTGTTCTTCTCCCAAAAAATCTCCATCTCCATCCCATAATCAATCGCTCCGGCCGCGGCGGCGGCGACCTCGGGCTTGGGGGCAACCTTCGGGGTCGGCGATGTGACGTTGGCAGGGCGGCGGGTTCCAGGGCGCATAAGAAAAGGGGCCGGGAAGGTGTGGGAAACCACCCTGTACGTCAAGAGAAGCTGTCAACCGCACATGAGAAAGCCAGACTGCGAACGATCCCGATGCGCCGCGGCCCGCGATGGTCTCGCGCCCATCGCGCCAAGCCCTCGCGGAGTTACCCGCCCACTCGATCTGGGCGGGTGGACCCCTGAAGTGGGGATGGCCGGAACCTTCCCTACTTGTTTTAGCCCCCGACTTCTGCGCGTGCTTCGGCGGCAAGAGCGGTGCTCAGGTAGCGCTCGCCGGTGGAGCAGCCGATGGTGACGATGAGTTTGCCTTTGTTTTCCGGGCGCTTGGCGACCTCGATCGCGGCCCAGACGTTCGCACCCGAACTGATCCCGGCCAGGATGCCCTCCTCTTTCGCGAGACGCCGGGCCATCGCAAAAGAATCGTCGTTGGTCACGCGGATGACTTCATCCACCGCCGCGAGATGGAGGTTTTCCGGCACGAATCCGGCACCGGTGCCCTGGATCTTATGTGGGCCGGGCTTGAGCGGTTCGCCGGCCAGGGTTTGCGAGATGACGGGCGAGTCCGCCGGCTCCACTGCGATGGCCCGGAAGCCGGGTTTGCGTGGCTTGATCACTTCGCTTACGCCGGTGAGCGTTCCTCCGGTACCGACTGCCGCCACCAAAATGTCGACCTCGCCATTCGTGTCGTTCCAAATCTCCTCCGCGGTGGTGCGGCGATGCACCTCGGGATTCGCGGGATTTTCAAACTGGCCTGGCATCCAGGCCTTGGGCGTGTTGGCGACGATGTCTTTCGCGCGGGAGATTGCGCCCTTCATCCCTTCGGCGCCCGGGGTGAGCACCAGCTTTGCACCCAACATCGCGAGCAAGGTGCGGCGTTCGAGACTCATGGTCTCCGGCATGGTCAGGATGATTTTGTATCCCTTCGCGGCCGCGACAAAAGCGAGGGCGATGCCGGTATTCCCGCTGGTGGGCTCCACGATGACCGTCTCCGGACCGATCTTCCCCTCCAACTCGGCGGCCTCAATCATGGCCAGACCGATGCGATCCTTCACGCTTCCGAGCGGATTAAAAAATTCACACTTGAGCGCGATGGTAGCATCGAGCCCCGCAGTGACGCGATTCAGTTTCACGAGCGGCGTGCGGCCGATGGTTTCAACGATATTGGAGAAAAGGCGATGGGAGCTCATGGGCAGAGGGTTTGAGAAAGGCGAATCGGCAAGTCGACTTTTATGCGCTCCGCGGCGGATTGGGTCAAGTCAGGCCTCACCTTTGGTGACACAGGAAGCCAGTTGCACCGGCGCGGCGCGGGACGATTTGCGCTAGCTCGAAAGCGCTGCTATTGCCCGGCTCGCTCCGCATTTTCCGCCGCGTTTTCATCACCGCCAATTTCCGCCATGTCCGACCTCATTCCTGCCTCCCAGCTCAAAACGTATCTCAAGCAAATTCCCGTGTGGGAACACGATAAGAAGAAGATCGAACGGGTCTTCGAATTCGACGACTTCACCTCCGCGATGGATTTCGTAAATCAAGTCGCGGAAATCGCCGAAGAGTCGGAGCATCATCCCGACATCGACATCCGCTACAGCAAAGTGAAGCTCACGCTCACCACGCACAGCAAGGGTGGACTGACCGAACTCGATTTCGAGCTCGCCGAAAAAATCGACACGCTCGTGGACGAGTAGTCCAGACGTTTGCCAGATCTCCACGGAAGGGCGGCTGCGGCCGCCCTTTTTTGTGGCCGGAAGAAATCTCGCAACCGGTGGCAGTCAGACGGGTTTCCGTCGGCATGCACAATCGCATTCTCATCCGACTCAGTATCTTCACTACCGCGCTTGGTCTCGCGGGCGCGACCTTCGCGCAAACCCCGACCGAGGCGCGCAACGCACAGATCGACGCCCGCCAAGCCAGCGAGCAGCGGCGAATCGAGCGAGGCGTCGCATCCGGCCGGCTCAACCCCAGTGAAACCGCGCGCCTGCAGCAGCGCCAGGCGAACATCGATGCCGCGCAAGCGCGCGCGAATGCGGATGGCAAAGTGACCCGGCGGGAGCAGGCGAGACTGAACGCGCGGGAAAACCGCAGCAGCCGAGCAATCTTTCGGAAGAAGCACAATTAGCGGTACGTCGCAGGTCCGATCTTCCAACTCGAAACAAGCCCGCCTGGACTTGCCTCCAGCCGGGCTTTTTCCTGGGGCGGCC
>JBBRQH010000069.1:0-28720 GCA_038226705.1 Chthoniobacterales bacterium
AGTCCTCAGTCCTCAGTCCTCAGTCCTCAGTCCTCAGTCCTCAGTCCTCAGTCCTCAGTCCTCAGTCCTCAGTCCTCAGTCCTCAGTCCTCAGTCCTCAGTCCTCGCTCCATGAGTCATGATCTCGAAACCCGCATCCGCGCGCGGGCCAAGTTTTTGTTCGAGGGGGGAAAAAAATGGTTCCTCAAGGGCATCACGTACGGGCCTTTCAAGCCGGATGCCCTCGGCGACTACGTGGGCACGCCGGAACGCGTCGCCTCCGATCTCGCGCTCATGGGTCAGCTCGGGGTGAATACCCTGCGCGTTTACCACGTGCCGCCGCTTTGGTTCCTCGATTGCGCCCAGGCCGCCGGGATGCGCGTGCTCATTTCCATTCCTTGGGCCGAGCACGTCCATTTTCTCGATAATCGGCGCATCCGCGACGAAGTCGTCCACACCATCGAGGAGGCGGTCACCCGCCATCGCGGACATCCCGCCATCCTCGGCTATCTCGTCGGCAACGAGATTCCCACCACGATGGTCCGCTGGCTCGGCGTCCGCCGCGTGACGGAATTCCTCGAGGAACTCATCCGCCGCTGCCGCAGGATCGATCCCGACGCCCTCTATTCCTACGCGAGCTATCCGCCGACGGAATTCCTGCTCCCGCAAAACGTCGATTTCTTCACCTTCAACGTCTATCTCCACCGCCAGCAGGACCTGAACAACTACCTGCTGCGCCTCCAGAACCTGGCCGACGACAAGCCGCTCGTGCTCGGCGAATTCGGGATGGATACCATCCGCCACACCGAGGAGGAGCACGCCGACATGCTCTCCTGGCACGTCGACAGCGTGGTGCGCTGCGGCCTCGCCGGCGCGGTCGTCTACGCCTGGACCGATGAATGGTTTACCGGGGGCATGGAAATCACAGATTGGGCCTTCGGCCTCGTCACGCGCGAGCGCCGGCCCAAGCTCGCCTTCGCCGCCATCAAGGAAAAGTGGGGCACGGACGATTCCGTCACCACGCGGGTGAAGCTGCCGAATTATCCGAAGGTCTCGGTCATTGTTTGTTCGTACAACGGCGACAGCACGCTCGAGAATTGCCTCGAGTCGCTCATGCACGTGAACTACCCGAACTACGAGGTGGTGCTCGTGGACGACGGGAGCACGGACTCCACCCCGCAAATCGCCGAGAAATTCGCGGGACGAATTGTCAGTATCAAGCAGAAGAACATGGGCTTGAGCTACGCGCGCAACATCGGCGCGCGGGCCGCTTCCGGTGATATTTTCGCGTACACCGATGGCGACTGCATGGTCGATCCCGACTGGCTCTACTACATGGTCGGCACGCTCCTGAGCGGCGACTTCGCGGGCGTGGGCGGACCGAATATTTCGCCGCCTGCCGCCAATTGGATCCAGGCCTGCGTGAGCGCGGCGCCCGGCGGTCCCAGCCATGTGCTGCTCACCGACATCGTGGCCGAGCACATCCCCGGCTGTAACATGGCGTTTCACCGCTGGGCGTTTTTCCAGGTCGGCGGCTTCGATCCGTTTTACCGCAAGGCGGGCGACGACGTGGATTTCTGCTGGCGGCTGCAGCAAATGGGCGGCGTGATCGCATTCTCCCCGGCGGCGATTGTCTGGCATTACCGGCGCTTCACTCTGCGCGCCTTCAAGAAGCAGCAGGAAGGCTACGGCGAGGCGGAGTCGATGTTGCGATTCCAGCATCTCATTTTCTTCGGCCCCACCGGCACTGCGCAGTGGAAGGGCAATATCTACGGCACCCCGCGCTTCACCTGGCTGGTGAACAAGCCGATCGTCTATCACGGCGTCTTCGGGCACGGACTTTTTCAATCGATCTATCCCACCCCGAACTCGGCGATCGCGGACTACGTCTCGAGCGTGGAATGGTTCGGTCTCACCCTCTTCCTGTTCGTGATGAGCATTCCATTTGGGTCGCTCCGGATGGTGCCGTACTTGATGCTCTTCGCGACTTTCCTCGTTGCGCTCAGCTACATGATCCACGCGCGGATCGAGGCGAAGTTCGACAGCATTGCGGCGCGCCTGCTCGTCTTCGCTCTCGCCTTTTGGCAGCCGCTCGCGCGGGGCTGGGCCCGTTATTCCACCTGGCTGCGTTTCAAGCGCACGCCGGCGGATGTCATCGCTTCCACCACCGATGCGCCGAGTGGCCCGTCGCCGGCGCGCTTTCGGATGGGTTCCCACGAGTATTGGAACGAAGCGGCGGTGGGTCGCGAAGTGCTCATCGCGGAGATCATCAAGGCGCTCGAGACGGAGGGCTGGCGCTATTCCTGGGACACCGGCTGGAAGGATTGGGACATCCAGGTTTACGGCTCTTATTGGTGGCAGATCAAATTGCTGAGCGTAACGGAATACCACGGCGGACCGAAGGCCCTCACGCGGGTGAACCTGTGGCTCTCACCCGTCTTTACGATCGCGCTCCTCCTCGTCGTCGTCGGCACTTTGGTGAGCTACCGCCTGCTGACCTTGCCCTGGTTCGATGTCCTCGGCGGCCGCGTGCAGTTGCCGAATCTCGGCCTGCTGACGACTTGGGATCACGCGTTTCTGATTCTGACTTCGCTGCTGATTCTCTTCCTCAGTGTGCGGGCGTTTCGCCTCAAGCTCCGCGTCTCCGATCTCGTCACCGCTGCCGCGCGTCGCGTCGGCCTCGGCCGCGTGCATAAAGGGAAAGCGGATTGGCGTCCGCCGGAGAAAATTGTCGCGACGGCAGCAGTGGAAGCGGATTCCGCGGTGAGCGCAGGCGCTGAGCCGAAAAACAACGGCGAGCAAAAGACTGAGATCAGCACGGGGATCGAGCAGAAGACGGCGGTGAGCGCAGGCCTCGAGGGGGAGTCAAGCGCTCAGCCCAGCCCGGGAAGCGCCGGGCCGGCGAAGACGGAATAGTGGTCTGTCTCCGCTGAAATGGAGACAGACGGGAATGGCGTTCACTTAATGAGGCCCGCGTCGGCTGAGAATCCCGCGTCGTTTTTCGACCCGGAGGGCTGCCAGATTTATTAGGCCGGCGGGAGTCAGCCACCGGAATATCAGCAATCATTGTTCGCTCCGGAGAGGGCGAGCGGAAAGCCGGATGAGGGACAGACGCTCATCCCTTTTGCGCCGCTTTCCATTTCTCCCACGCTGCCTCAAAGCTCGGAAAATCCGGATAGCGAAATGCGTCGACCACGGCTCTCCGGATATCCCCGTGGAAAAGTACCGCATCGACAAAGCGGGCGAAAAGTTCCGGATCGTGCGCGGTGAAGAGAAAGCGCACCAGCCGCTCCGAATTCCGGTAAAAACGCATCACCTCCACCAGATCGTCTTTCGCCAAGGGCTTCCGCAGCAAGGCATCGAAATCGAGGTCCGCCAGCGGCGGACGTTTCTGCTCCGGGCGCGGTTCGATCATTCCGCCGCGCGAGGAAACGCTGATCTCCTTCATCACTTCGGCGAAACCTTCGCCTAGCCAGCTAGGCCATTGCAGGCTCGCCCCGTAGAGCCGCGCCACCACGGCATGGGTGGTCTCGTGGGCTAGCAACCCGGAATCAAACTGGCCCGTGCGGGTGTCGCGCACATTCAGGTAGAGCTCGTCCCCGAAGGCGACGCTGTTGGACCAGGGCGGGAATCCGGCGCGGTCGCGAAAGGCGCGCCAATCAGCGTCGTTCTCGAAGACGAAGACGTGGGACTTCGACGCGTACGATTTCGGTTCCGCCCCCAGGGCCCGGGCGACAAACCAGAGGTGGTATTCGATCTCCTCGGCGACCCGCGAGGCATCCGCCAGGTTGCGGTAATGCAGGATGAAATTCTCCGATTCCCCGTGCTGCCATTGGTTGGGGCGAACCGCCAGCGCGCCAATTCCCCGCGGATTGATCACCCGGTTGACGAGCTGGTTCCACCCGCGCGGTTCGAGCGGTCGCGGCACCGGCGGATGCGCGGCCTTGCTCCAGGCCTCGAATGCGGCGGAATGCCCCAGCACGGAATCCACCCGCGAAGGCGCCTTGTTCGCCGGCATCGAGAGTGGCGGGATGACGGCCGGGCCAGGCGCGCTCAGACGCGCGTTCGGAGTGGCATATGGGGCCGCGTTCTGGACTGGTGGAGTTGGCTTGGCGGGCGCGACCGTCTCGGTCGATGACAGGCTCGGGGACTCTTTCTGAGCCGGCGCGCTGGGCGCGGGTAGAGCGGAAGTCGGCGTTGGACTGACGGATCGCGCAGTGCGCAGACGCTGCCGGATATCGGTGCTGGCGAGCGGCACGGTGACGGGCGACCCGTTGAAATCCAGCGTCACCATGTCGCCTTCTATTTTCAGCACGGGCATGGTGCGCCCGGCGGTCAGCAACAGCGCCTCGCGCGGCCAAAGCTGCGGGTCCGCGCGGGCCTCCGCCTCCGTTTGCGCGCGGAGCGCCCCGACCGAAATCTCCAGCAGCACAAGCCAAAGCGTCTGCTGCAAAAGCCGCCTGGTTCGGGGCAGGACGGTCATAAGCTCCCGGAGTCCATCGGCCGACCACCCTAGCCAATCGCCACCGGGCCGCCACTTCGGCCGAGCAGATTGCCGTGTGTCTCACGCGAAGGCGCGAAAGCGTGTCGCGGCCCTTCGGGCCGCAGCCGCAATTCGGAAAGACCCACGCCGTTGGCCTAGGCAAAGGAGTGGTGGCGCTTTATTAGGCCGGCTTCTCGATTTGTCGGGAGCGTGTGACTTCTCCGACTCGCGGGTCGCGACTCCCGATTTGTGACCACGACGCTGCGAGAAAGTTTGGACATTCACCATGGCCGAGCGCGCCTTGATGCTCGCATGGAGTTCGACCCTCTCCGGATGTCGTCCGGGTCCCTTCCGCTTTGTGACTTCGTGTCTTTGTGTGAGTCCTCCCCGATTTATTTCGCCCCTTGGCGTGAGCCCGCGTTCGGTCGGGTGCTGCGCCCCGGCTGCCACTCTCAATCCCGGAAATTCTGATATTGCAGCACAATCCCGAAGTCCTTGCCGCGGCAGAAGGCAATCACTTCCTGCAGGTCGTCGCGCTTTTTTCCGGTCACGCGGATCTCCGTGCCTTGAATCGCGCTTTGCACCTTGAGTCCCTTCTCCTTGATGGCGGCGACGATCTCCTTCGCCTTCGCGCCTTCAATGCCCTGCTTGATTTTCAACTCCTGGCGCGCGTGCCCGATCGAGGAAATCTGCGGCTCGCCGCGGTCGACGTTGCGCAGGTCGACATTGCGCTTGGCCAGCTTGCCGAGGACCATTTCGTTCAACGCCTTCACGCGCGTGGCGTCGATGGCGGTGAGGAGGATCTTGTTCTCTTTGGGTGTCCACTCGATCTTGGGATCGGCCCCCTTGAAATCGAAGCGCGAAGCGAGTTCCTTGCGCGCCTGGTTGAGAGCGTTGTCGACCTCCTGCTGGTCGATTTCGGAGACGATGTCGAACGAAGGCATTGGAGGAAGCGAAGGCGAAACTCGTACGCGAAGCCGCGGAAAAATCGAGCACGAAAACCGGACGCCCCGTCCCGCGGCGCCTACCAGGATTTCCGATACGGATTGTTATCCGCAAAGATGTACCAATCGCCCTCGATCTTCCGGAGGAGAACAACGTAGGCGCTCGAGGCGGAAGGCGCGCTGAACTTCGAGAGATCGTTCCCGAAGAGCCACTGCGTCTTGGGTTCCGAGGGATCGACCATGAAAACTTCACCGGGATAATGCGGGAAATCCTTGGTGGGCGGCAGCCAGGCGTAGCCCTTGCTC
This sequence comes from Chthoniobacterales bacterium, assembly GCA_038226705.1. Lineage (GTDB taxonomy): Bacteria > Verrucomicrobiota > Verrucomicrobiia > Chthoniobacterales > SZAS-18 > SZAS-18. Next base: position 5,712 of record JBBRQH010000069.1, read on the forward strand.
AAGCCGGCGGTGAAGCGCGTCCAGGGCGGCGCGACGTAGACCGGCAGGCGGAAGGCGGGCTGGCCGCGATCGGTCACGTAAAAGCGTTTTACGCCGAGGCTTTTTCGCAGTTCGAGGTATTCGCCGTAGCGCGGACCAAAGACCTTGGTGTTGGTCTGAATGAGGTAGGTGCGGAGCTTTTCGAAGTCCGCTTTGCGCGCGTTAAAAAGCGCGATCATTTCCGCATCCGAAGGGGCGCCGGCCGCGAAGCCCAGCGAGGGAATCAGGCAGGCGAGAAGGACGAGGAGGGAACGCATGCGCAGCTGTAACGGTGGACGGTGGGGGCTGCAAACCGCGGCCGGAGGGAGAAAGGCAATGGAACCACGAATTAGCACGAGGAAATGAAACCACGAATTAACACGAATTAACGCGAATGGAGGAGCAGGGGACACTTCTGCAATTTTAGCGGCGGCCGAACGGGGACCGGCAAATCCGAATATTTCGATTTGCCTCCGGACTCCTAATGATTCGTGTTTACAACGCCGCCATCTCACGTTCCTGCTCGGTTTCGCGTTCCTGCTCGGTTTCGCGCTCGCGCGCGGATTTCACCTGCGGCTCGGCTTTCAGCACAGGGTCGGCGAGGCGGCGCTCATAGACTTCGCCCCACTTCTGCTGGTTCATCGAGCACATCGGGATGTCCTCGTACTCGCCGGTCTGCTCGTTCTTCACCGCCCCCTTGAAGACGCAGGCATCAAGGCGCGCTTTCACGACGGGATCCTTGTCCGCATTCCGCACCATCTCGGCGTCCATGAAGTTGTGCATGCCCACATTCAACACGTGCACTTCGCCTTTGCGCAGGTCGCGCACGAAACTCCACGGGATTTTGCCCGTGATCACCAGCCGGGCGGCGTGGAAAAGTATGCGGGTGGCGAGACCGGGATTCTGGGTCAGCACGCCCGCCAGCCGGTAGGGTGCGGTGCGATGATCGTCCGTGACAAGTGAGAGTCCGCCCACGTGCTTGAGAAAATCGGCCAGGATCCCCTTGAAGCCATCGTCATCCGCCGGCACGAGCGGCCAGGAGCGGCCGGTCGAGCGCGAGATCAAGAGCGGCGCCCACGAGTTGCAATCCGGGTGGCCGAAGACGGTCGCATCCTTCTCGAGCGGATGGCCGCAGCCTTCAGAGAGCTTTTCCCAGACGCGGGCCGGCGTGACGGGATGCTTGGAGAAAAGGGTGCGTCCGGTATCGGCTTCAGGCTGGAAGCTGAGCATGCGCCAGACGTGGCTGCGCTCCGGTTTCTCGAGCACCCAGCTTACGATCTGCGGGATAAATTCGATGTTTCGCTCCGTCACGGTGGCGTTGTGCGCGAACTCCAGCGTTTGCCCGGTCTTGGCCCGCAGCGACAACGCAAGTTGCGTGAACGCTTCGCGAATTGGGTGCAGATCGGCCTCGCTCTTGACCCGCCCGATGGGATAGCCGTGCCGGCCGGCCTGGGTCATGTCGATGTGCACGGCGACCTGCTTCAATCCGCCTTCGACCATGAGCTGCTCGAGAAATTCCGGATGTTCGACGAGTGTCTGCCCGTGCGTCATGAGCATCGGCACGAGCCCGATCTGGGTGGCGTAGCGAATGATTTCGACCAGCTCGGTCTGCCGGCCGCTGCGCCAGTAGGCGTCCGCCACATCGCCGCCCGTGATCTGCAAGCCGCCGCCCGGGCCCTGGAACCGGCGGTTGGCGTCGATCTGCTCCTTCATCTGGGCGAGCGAAGGAATTGGCACCTGGTTCGCATTCTTCGGCAGGTAGCAATGCGTGCAATGAAACGAGCAGTAGCTGGCCCCGAGAGTGAACCCGCAATGCGTGAGATGCTGGCCGGAGATCTGGTTGGGAATCTTGAGTTCCGGCGGAAGCGACTTCCAGCGCTGGCGCAAGAGGTCGACTTTTTCACCGCTGATCGGATCCCGAAAGGCGCGCCAGCGCGCCTGCCATTTGGTTTGCTTCGGTGGCAGGACGGTCGTGGCGGGCGCAGGCGATGCTTCCTTGGCAAGGCCGGCGGAAAGCAGCGTCTCGGGAGTGAGGGTCGTACTCATGAGGTAAGATAAAATGGGCGGCATCAGACCGCAGGAATGGTATCGCGGGGGTCGAGGGCGATGGCAATACGATTCGGGGGCACGGGCCGAGGCCGCCAAGGGGCAGCGGAATCGCGATTGCACTCGCGCGCGCGCCTGCAATTACTTCGGAGCCATGCCTGCCAGCCTCTTCCCCGGTGTCACCCGCACGTCGCTCCGACATCGCCACGCCTTGATCGCACCGGATGGCCACGTGGCGAGCAATTTGCCCGGTTGGAAGGACGCCCGCTGTGTCGTGTTGCTCTCCCCCGCACTCGGTGCGCGCCTTACGCAGATCCTGATCGAGCTCGGCGGGCGCGGCGAGGGCAGCGGCGACACTCGCGAGCGGCAGTCCTTCTACTACGTGATGGAAGGGACCATCGAAGTTTACGTGGGCCACGCCCAGTCGAAGAATCTCCTCAAGCCGGGCGGCTATTTGTACCTCCCGCCGAATACCAGCTTCACGATTCGGGCGAGCGGGGGCGAGCCCGCCAAGCTCGTGGTCTTCGAGAAATTTTACGAGGCGCAGGAGGGGGTGGATCAACCCGGCGTCTTCATGTGGCGGGAGCAGGACGTCCCGCGCGCGCCTTTCCTGGGCGATCCAGATGCCCGGCTGCAGGTGCTGCTGCCGGATCGGCCCGAATTCGACATGGCCGTGAACATTTTTCGGTACAAGCCCGGCGCGCGATTGCCGTTCGTGGAGACGCACATCATGGAGCACGGGCTCCTGATGCTGCAGGGCGAAGGCATCTACCGGCTCGAAAACGAGTGGTACCCGGTCGTCGAAGGAGATGCGATCTGGATGGCGGCGTACTGCCCGCAATGGTTTGCCGCGCTGGGGAAAACGGACGCGGCGTACATCTACTACAAGGACGTCAATCGGGCGGTACTCCCCGCCTAACTTGCGCCTGTGGCGGATTGGTCGCGTCGAGGACGGTCGATCCCGCAGGCTGCACGACGTTGGAAGAAGATTCCGCCTGCGGCGATGGTCGATTCGAGGAGGTGGACGAGGACAAGGACGAATAGTTCGCGCCTTCGGCGATCGACCGCTTTGGCAGAGCCGATCCCTGGGGAGTGCGTGCGCGCATCTAGGGGCTATCTTGCCTTGGCGGAATGCTTCCCGCGCAAACTTCCGCACTTGAGTTTCTTCCGCCGATTCGCGACAACCTCCGCTTCCCCAACCCCCACCGCTGCGCTCTCCCCTCATGAACGCTGTTCTCCTCAACCGCTGGTTTCAGCTCTCCGTCGGGGTCATCGCCATGGTGGCGACGGCCAACGTCCAGTACGGCTGGACCATGTTCGTGGACCCCATCGCCACGAAATTTCATTGGGACAAAGCGTCCATCCAGGTCGCGTTTACCCTTTTTGTCCTCTCGCAAACGTGGCTCGCGCCCTTCCTCGCTTACATGCGGGACAAACTCGGGGCCCGTGGCGTGATCATTGTGGGCGGACTCATGGTGGGTGGCTCTTGGGTGCTGAACAGCTTTGCGACTTCCCTGACCATGCTTTATGCGGGTGGAGTTATTGCCGGCATCGGCGGCGGCATCGTTTATACGACGGCAATCGGCAACGCGCTCAAGCTCTTCCCGGACCGGCGTGGCCTCGCGGCCGGGATCACGGCCTGCGCGTTCGGGGGCGGAGCGGCGCTCTCCATTGCGCCCATCTACCGCATGATCAAGGCGAGCGGGTATGAGCACACCTTTTTGGTCTTCGGCCTGATTCAGGGCGGCGTGATCGTGTTATGCGCTTTGATCATGCGCGAGCCCTCCGCGGTGCTCGAACAACTCGCGCTGAAACCCCCCTCGGCCGCCAGCGAAGCGGTGAAGGCCGCCACGGCGATGGCGGACACTTCCCCCGCGCAGATGCTGAGGAAGCCGCTGTTCTGGCTTCTCTACGTGATGTTCACGATGGTTGCGACCGGCGGCCTCATGGCCACCGCGCAACTCGGACCCATCGCCAAGAATTACAATATCGCGGACACGCCCATTTCTTTCCTCGGTCTGTTCACGATGGCGGCCTTGCCACTGACGCTTTCGATCAGCCAGGTGCTCAACGGCCTGACCCGACCGTTCTTTGGTTGGTTGTCAGACACGATCGGGCGGGAGCTGACCATGTTCCTGTCCTTTCTCGCCGAAGGCTTCGCGATTTATTCGCTGATTCATTTCGCGAGCAACCCGGTCTACTTCGTGCTGTTTTCCGGGATGGCATTTTTTGCCTGGGGGCAGATTTACAGCCTCTTCCCCGCGATCTCCGCCGATCTCTTCGGCTCGAAGTTTGCCTCGACGAATTACGCCATTCTCTACACCGCCAAGGGCACGGCTTCCCTGCTCATTCCACTGGGGAGCTGGCTGCAAAAGACGTATGGCAGCTGGGAGCCCATCTTCTATGTCGCCGCCGGGTTCGACGTCTGCGCCGCATTCCTCGCTCTCTTTGCGCTGAAGCCAATGTGCAAAGCGTACAAGGCTCAAGCCAAGGCCTCACTGAGCGACGAAAGCACACTCTCCAAATACGTCGTGCCGAGGGCGGGGTAGTCGCGCCCGCCGTGATTTCTCAGGTCCCGCGCACTCTCTTTTCCAGCAGCTTCATGGCGCGATACAACGTTTCCGTGACAGGAGTGGGGAGACCCACGACGCGGCCTAATTCCACGACCGCGCCCACGATCGCATCGACCTCGGTGGGCCGGCCCATCTCGATGTCCTGGAGCATCGAGGTTTTGTGGGCGCCGACTTTTTCGGCACCGTCGATGCGCTGCTCGAGCGTGACGCCGAACTTGATGCCGAGCCGCTCCGCGATGGCTTGAGATTCCGTCATGGCGGCGCGGGAGAGCTCGCGGGTGGGCGCGAATCGGCAGATATCCTCCAGGGTCGCACCGGTAAGCGCGCTGAGCGGGTTGAAGACGGCATTACCCCACACTTTCACCCACGTTTCGGAGCGAAGGTTTGTGCGCACGGGAGCCTTCAGCCCGGCGCGCTGTAGGGTCTGGGAAAGTTGCACGACGCGCTCGCTCTTGGAGCTATCCGGCTCGCCGAGGGAAAAGCGATCGCCTTCGATGTGCCGCACCACGCCGGGCACCGGAAGATCCGCGGCGGGATAGACGATACATCCGATCACCCGCTCGATTTCGAGGTTTTCCTCGATGATGCCGCCGGGATCGACCGACTCGAGGCGACGTCCCTCGAACTCGCCGCCGTGCCGCTTAAAATACCACCAGGGGACGCCGTTTTGGGCGGTGAGCACAATCGTGTGCGGACCATAAAGCGCGCGCATTTGCCGGATCACGCCGGGCACGCTGTGCGTCTTGAGCGTGAGCAGCACGGCATCCTGCGCGCCGGCCTCCGCCATGTCGGCGAGGGCTTTCACGCCGGGCACGACTTCGATCGGGCCAGCCCCCATTTGCAGTTTCAAGCCGTCGCGCTGGATGGCCGCGAGGTGCGGACCACGCGCGATGAGGGTCACCTCCTCGCCTGCAAGCGCGAGCTTCGCGCCGAGATAACCGCCGATCGCGCCGGCGCCGACGATGCAAATCTTCATCAGGCCGTGATGTTCAAGAGCTTCGCCATGTCGATCCGCTTCAATTTGCCGGTGGCACCGCGCGGGATCTCGACGAGCACATGAAACTTCCGCGGCACCTTGAATTCCGCGAGCAGGCCGGCGCAATACTCCTTCAGTTCGCGATCCGTCACCGTCATTTCGGAGCGCAAGACGATCGCGGCATGGATGTCTTCGCCATAAGACTTGTGCGGGACGGCGAAGGCCAGCGCCTCGGCGACACACGGGTGGCGCAGCAGCACGTCGTCGATCTCGAGCGGCGAGATCTTTTCGCCGCCGCGATTGATGAGTTCCTTCAGCCGCCCGGTCAGCGCGAGATAGCCATCGGCGTCAAGGTAGCCCTGGTCGCCGGTGCGGAACCAGCCGTTGGTGAACGCGGTCTTGTTTGCTTCCGGATTATTCTCGTAACCATCGACGACATTCTCGCCGCGCACGACCACCTCGCCGACTTCGCCTTGCGGGAGGAGCGCGCCGGAATCGTCCATGATGCCAACATCGACGCCGAAACCGTACCCGACCTTCCCGCCCTTCCGCGCTTTGGGGGGTAGTGGATTGGAGGCCATTTGGTGGCTGGCTTCGGTCATGCCGTAAGACTCGAGCACGGGCGTCTGGAGAACTTCCTCGAGTCGCTCCATGATGACCGGTGGAAGCGGGGCGCTGCTAGAGCGCGCGAAGCGAAAGGGATTCGCCTTGATCGCGGCCGCGTTGCCTTCGGCGCGCGCGAGCAGCATCTGATGCATCGTCGGCACGGCGGAATACCACGTGGGCTTGAAGGCATCGACCACCCCCCAGAACTTTAAGGCGTCGAATCCGGCCGGACAAACGACTGTGCCGCCGGAGAAGAGCGTGGCATTAAGCGACGCGCTGATGCCATGAATGTGGAAGAGGGGCATGACGCAGAGGGCGGTATCTTTGGCGGTGAGCGCGTAGGTGCCGGCGATGTTCTGCGCGGAAGCCGTAAGATTGCGGTGACGAAGCGGCACGCGCTTCGGACGGCTGGTCGTGCCGCTGGTATGCAGGATCATGGCAATGTCGTCCGGGGCGGCGAATTCGACCGAACGCGCGGTGAGGGGTTCCCCTTTCGCGAGCCTGAATTCTAGTGTGCCGTCGGACTGCGCGACGGCCTCGATCACAAGCATGTGGGGAAGGAGGGCGGCGTGCGCTTCGGCTTGGGCGCCGGGAAGCGTGATGAGCGCCTTGGCCTGCGTATCCTCGTAGTAGAAGGCAAATTCGTCGGTCTTGTACTTGGGGTTGAGCGGGCAGACGGTGGCCGCCGTCGCCGCAGAAAAAAAGGTCAATACGAGCTCGGGGCCGTTTATCATGGCGAGGGCAATGCGATCTCCCCGCCCGAGCCCGAAAGCATTCAGCTGCGCCGCAAGCGCGCGAATATTCTCACGCATCTGGTGATAGGTGAGCGACGGTTTGTCCGGCGCAACCAGCGCAAGGTGGGAATCGGCGCCGGCGAGGATTTCGAACAGGGTCTGGGTGGGCATGGGAGGAGCGGAAGAATACGGACGGGGCACGCGCTGAAGCAAGGCGATCCGAGTTCCACCAGCCAGAACTTCGCGGCTCGGATTCTGAGTGGAGCGGTGGCAGGAATTGCGCAGAATTGCGGATCGATGTCCGAAGCGCTGCCTGTCGCCGAAATCCCAAACGCGGATTCTCCCGCGGTCGGAGCCCGGCGGATCATGACGGTTTGCTGCGGTGCGCACGCCTTGCATGACGCCCTCAATGGAACTTCCTCGGCGCTCTATGGCAGCGTACCCGAACTGGTTCCGCCGGCCGCACGCGCCCGGGCCTTCGGAATTTTCTACACGTTTGTGATCGGCTCTGGAGCCGTCTCGCCCGTCTTGTTCGGTCTGGTGGGCGACCACCTCGGCATAACTTTTATGGTGCTGGCGACCGCGGCGCTCGCGTTGGCGACGATCCCGCTCGTCAGTCTGCTCCGCCCTCTTCTTCGCCCGTGACGCCGGCCGCTTCGGGCCGAAACAGGCACCGATTGCCAATCGCGCGAGTTTGCGTGTCGCCGGGTTCGCCTCGTTGGCCCATTTGGGTCTAGTGCCGCTGGCATGGAATTCTTCCGGGCATTTTTCGATTCATGGTGCTGGAGCATGGCGTGGCGGGATTCCCGCCGGAGCCGCGGACGCCTGCTGCTGTTCGGTTCCGCGCTCGTGCTCGGCGTGGCGGCGCTCGTCGCGATCGGGTCGCTCGGGCGGAACCTGGCGCAAACTGTCGATACCCAGGCGCGCATGCTGCTCGGCGCCGATCTCGTTTTTGAGTCGAGGCGGAACTGGACGGAAGACGCGGAGCGCTTCCTGGCGACGCTGCCCACCCGGGAAACCGCGCGCGAGGCGGTGCTCGCCTCGATGTCGTTCTTTCCCAAGGCCGATGGCACGCGTCTGACCCAGGTGCGCGCGATCGGGGGAAAGTTCCCCCTTTACGGTGCGCTGGAAACCACTCCGCGGGAGGCGGCCGCCGGATTCGCGGCCGGGAAAGGTGCGGTCATCGAGGAGGCGCTCATGCTCCAATTCGAGCTGCAACCCGGCGACCTGATCAAGATCGGCGACCGCGAGATTCCCGTGCTCGGATTTGTCCGCCGTATTCCCGGCGAGGCGGCGACTTTCTCCGCGCTGGCTCCCCGCGTGCTGATTCCCCTCGCGATGCTGGACCCGGCCTTGCAGGAACGGGGCAGCCTCGTGCGGCACAAGGCCTACCTTCGTTTCGACGAAGGCGTGAATATCCCCGAACTGCTGACTGCGAGGAAGAAGGAGATCGATGACCTCAAGCTGGACGCGACCGACGTCGTGCGCAGCAAGCGCCAGCTCGGACGGGCGTTCGACCAGGTGGGAAATTTTCTCAATCTGGTGGGCTTCGTCTCCCTGTTGCTGGGGGGCATCGGGGTCGCCAGCGGCATCGGCGCCTACCTCAAAGGCAAGGTGCGGACGGCTGCGCTGTTGCATTGCCTCGGCGCTACCTCACGCCAGACCTTGGCGATCTATCTCATCCAGGCGCTCGTGCTCGGGCTCCTGGGCTGCCTGGTGGGCGCAATCCTCGGTGTCGGCCTGCAATCGCTCGCGCCGCGCCTGGTCGGTGAAAATTCGGCGCTCCAGCTCGCGTTCTCGCTGCAACCGGCGGCGATCTTTGGCGGCATCGGCGCGGGTCTCGTCGTGTGCGTGCTCTTCGCGATGCTGCCCCTCCTGCCGATCCGACTCGTGCCGCCGCTGCTCACGCTGCGCGCAAATGCCGAGGCGCCGGCCCGGCGGGATCCGGCCTCGTGGATTGCGCGTGGCCTGCTGGCCGCCGGACTCGTGGCCCTGCCGTGGGCCCAGAGCGGGAATCGTGCGCTCGCGCTCGGATTCGCGCTCGCTCTCGGAGTCGGCATTCTCGTCCTCGGGGGAATTGCCAAACTGCTGACCTGGGCCGCCCGCCGCTTCACCCCGGACGCTTTGCCCTACGCGTGGCGGCAGGGCCTCGCGAATCTGCACCGGCCGGGCAATCGGACCGTGCTCATGCTCGGCACGCTCGGCCTTAGCACCGCCCTGCTCCTTGGCCTGCACCTGACCGAGACGCTGCTCCGCCAGCAGTTCATTCGTGAAGATCTCGCCGGCCAGCCGAACCTCGTCTTCTTCGATATTCGGCGGGAGCAAATCACCGACGCGCGCGAACTCCTGCGCGCGCAGGGGCTGCCCGATCTGGGGGCGGTGCCCGTGGTGACGATGCGCCTCTCCGCCGTGAAGGGCCGAAAAGTGGAGGACATCCTCGCCGACAAAACTCGCCACACGCCGAACTGGGTGCTCAGTCGCGAGTATCGCTCGACCTACCGGGAAAACGTGACGGACACCGAGCTGATCACCGCCGGAACGTTGGTGCCCAGCGTGCCGCCCAACACTTCGCCGGTGCCCATTTCGCTGGAGGCCGAGATCGCGAAGGATCTCGGCGTGGGCTTGGGCGATATCCTCACGTTCGATATCCAGGGCATTCCGATGGAGGTGAAGGTGGGGAGCCTGCGCCGGGTGGAGTGGCGGCGCTTTTCGCCGAATTTCTTCGTCGTCTTTCCGCTTGGCGTGCTCGAGGAGGCTCCGACTTTTTTCATTGCCGTGTCGCGCGCGCCCGACGGCCCGACCTCCGCACGCATCCAGGGTGCCATCGTGCGGAAATTCCCGAACATCTCCGCGGTCGATCTCTCGCTCGTGGCGAACACCGTGCGGGACATCATCTCCAAGGCAACGAGCGCCATCCGCTTTCTCTCGCTCTTCACCATCGGCACGGGCCTCATCGTGCTGATCTCGTCCGTCCTCACCGCGCGTTTCGACCGCATTCGCGAAGCGGTGCTCCTGCGCACGCTCGGGGCGTCGCGACAGACCGTCTTCCAGGTTCTCGCGGTCGAGTACGCGGCACTCGGCTCTCTCGCGGCCCTGACTGGGATCGTGCTCGCCGCCGGTGGCGCGTGGCTGCTCGCCACCCGCGTCTTCGAATTGTCGCAGCCCGCTCTCGCGGCGGTGATTCTCCCGCCTTCTCTTGTCGCATTGGCGGCGGTGATGTTGCTCACCTTGCTGGTGGGATTGCTCACCAGCCGGGGCGTCAGCGAGCATCCGCCGCTGGAAGTGCTCCGAGCCGAAGGGTGAGAAGAGATTGCGCCTCGGCGTTTGGTCGCTTCGAGGAGGAGGACGAGGACAAAGACGACGAGCATGCGCCTTCGGCGCATTGGATTCGATGCTACCAGCGCGAGCGTCCGTCCTCCGGCCGCTGATCAAGATTCTCGATTGCGAGGCTTTTGACCGAGCAACCCGGCATTCCGTGCAACCACCGTAGGCGCCATCTATTCGTCCTCGTCCTCGAAGCGACCAAACGCCGAAGGCAGATTTTCTGGTGCTGGAGAGGTTTGCCCCATCGGGTTTCTGCTGGATGATGCGGTTCTCCCCTCTCCCCCCATGCCAACCCGATTTCGCTTCCTGACTGCCGCGCTCCTCGTTGCCGGTCTTCTCTTCACTCCCTTCGCCGGCCTCCTGCGGGCGCAGGAAAAAGCGCCGCCGCGCGACTTGGTGCGGCTCGGGAATTTGAAGTTCGCGCATTACGGCGCCGTCGCGTACCTCAAGGAAATTGGGGCGAAGCATGGACTCGAGTTTCGCGAGCAGATGTTCTCGAAGGGCGTCGACATCGTGCCGGCCATCATGAGCGGCGAGATCGATATCGCAGCGAGTGCGCTCGAGGCCGCCATCGCGGGCCGCGCGGGCGGTTCGCCCGTTTACATCATTGCGGGTTTTGCCAAGGGCGGGGTGCGCATGGTCGCAGGCAAGGACAGCGGGATTAAGTCCGTCGCGGACCTCAAGGGCCGAAAGGTGGGGGTCACGCGCGGCGGCCCGCAGGAACTCTGCCTGTTCGCCGAACTGGCGAAGTTTGGGCTGACCTTCTCCGATCAACCGGGCAAGGACGTACAGCTTTTCTACCTGCCCTACGCTGATCTTAACCAGGCGCTGCAGGGCAAGCAGATCGACGCCATGAGCCAGAGCGAGCCGCAAAGCACGCAGGCAATCACAGGCGGCTACGGCGTGGAACTCCTCAAGCCCTACGACACGGAAATCGGCGAGCCGATCCGCGCGCTGGTCATGACGGAAAAGATGTACAACGAGAAACCCGATGTCGCCCGGCGCGTGCTGGCCTGTTTCGTCGAGTCGACGAAGTACTTTCTCGATCATCCCGAGTTCGCGCAGAAATATGTCTGCGAGACGGTATTCAAGTCCCAGCTCAGCGCCGAGGACTACCGGGCCGCGGTCGAGAATGCGAAATTCACCTACGACATTACCGCTGAGCACGTGCAGGCCACGACCGATCTGATGGTGAAATTCGGCTCGGGCAAGATGAGCGTTCCCCCCGTGGCGAAGGACTACGTCAAACTCGACCTCCTCGCGCGGGCCAAGCAGGACCTTGGGGTGAAGTGAGCGACCGGCCTGTTCGGCACGAACTGCCCCGCCATGTCTGCGCTGCTCCTCGACGGTGTGCGGGTGCTCGATCTCTCGCGGGTGTTGGCGGGGCCCTACGCGACCATGCTGCTCGGCGATTTGGGCGCGGACGTGGTCAAGGTGGAGCAGGCCACCCGCGGGGACGACACCCGCCAGTGGGGTCCGCCGTTTGCCGGGGGCGAATCGGCCTATTTTCTCGCGGCGAATCGGAACAAGCGCTCGCTCCGGGCCGACTTCGAAAACGCGGACGATCTCGCGCGGATCAAGCGCCTCGCGGCGCAGGCGGATGTGGTGATCGAGAACTTCCGTCGGGGCGCGCTGGTGCGTTTTGGTTTGGATTATCCGCCGCTCCAGAAGGCGAATCCGCGCCTGGTCTACTGCTCGATCACGGGCTTTGGGCCGGGCCCTGACCAGGATCTGCCGGGCTATGACTTCCTAATGCAGGCGCGGGGAGGGGTGATGGGGATTACCGGCTCACCGGAAGGCGGACCGACGAAAGTCGGCGTGGCCGTCGCGGATATCGCCTGCGGTCTTTACGCCTCCAATGCGGTACTCGCGGCGCTTTATCGGCGCGAAGGAACCGGCGAGGGCACCCGGATCGAGGTGCCGCTATTCGAAAGCCAGCTCGCCTGGCTGGCGAATCGCGGACAGGAGTTCCTCGTCTCCGGGGAAGACAAGGGCCGCTTGGGTAACGCGCATCCGTCGATCGTGCCCTACCAGACTTTTGCCGCCGCCGACAAACCGGTCGCGCTCGCGGTGGGGAATGACGGGCAGTTCCGCGCGCTCTGCCGCGCGCTTGGGCTCGAGAGCCTCGCGATCGATGCGCGCTTCGCGACAAATCCCGGGCGGGTCGCCAACCGGGTCGCGCTCATCGCGTTGCTCCAGGCGCAGTTCGGCAAACGTCCCGCCGCCGAGTGGATCGAGCGCATTCAGGCCGAAGGCGTGCCCTGCGGCCCCGTGAACAGTCTGGCGGACGTTTTCACCGATCCGCATTTGCTGGGCTCGGGCATGCTGCAGGAAGTCTTGCATCCGGCGGCCGGCCTGATTCGGATGCTCGCCTCGCCGCTCTTGATTGCGGGCGAGCGCCCCCCGATCCGGCGTCCGCCGCCACGGCATGGAGAGCATTCGGGGGAGTTTGCGAGCGGAGAGTGGCCGGCCTGAAGCGAATCGAGGCCGCCGATACGTTGCTAAATGGCATCTTCAATGGCATTTTCAGTGCCATGACTGCTACCGTCACGATTGACACGGCCGGACGGCTCGTGCTTCCCAAAGCGATGCGGGAACGCCTTCACCTTTCGGCAGGTTCCAAACTTAGGGCGGACGTGGTGGCGGACCGGATTGAACTGACGGTCACGACGGGTGAAGGCATCAAGCTGGTACGCCGGGGGAAGCGCATGGTTTTGGCCGGGGTGCGCCCGACTGGCGACATCGTCGACGGCCTTCGAGCTGATCGGGAGGAACGGATCGAGCACATCCGCCCGAAGTGATTTCGGCACTCGATTCGTCGGTGCTCGTTGCCGCGCTGGTGAGCGGTCAGCCAAATCATGCCGCGTGTGCGGCAGTACTCGATCGCTCCGAGCTTCGCATTCACGCTCACGCGGTGGTGGAGACGTATGCTTTTCTTACCGGGGGTCGTCTCGAGCCGCGCGTAGGAGCTGCGATGGCGGCAGAATTGATTGGTAAGAGCCTGCTGCCATTCGTTGAGGTTGTCAGTATCACGGCCGTCGAGACCATGAAGGCTCTACGTGAGTGCGAGTCACGGGGAATTCGCGGCGGTGCGATCTACGACTACCTCCACCTGGTCGCGGCGCGCAAGGCGAGGGCCACGCGCCTCTTCACTCTCAACATTCGCCATTTTCAGGCGTTCCACCGTTCGGGAGATCCCGAGATTGTGCATCCCTGACGCTGGACCGATGGAAGCAGGAGACCCGCGTGAATTGTCGCCGCGCGTTTTACTCGCCGCGGAACCGTTCAGTGATCGCAGCCAACGTCGCCGAATCGAGCTCCATTCCAATCTCGATCACCCGTTCGCCGGAGACGTCTTCCAGGACGGCACCGTTGGTATTCGTCGCCAGCGCGGCGAAGGCCGCCTCCGTGGGATCCGCGGGCGGCGGATAAACACCGGAATTCAGGACGAAGCCCGCGAACGCCAGCCCGCGTGCCCGGATCGCATCGCGGGTGAGCAGGGCGTGATTCAAGCAGCCGAGCTTGTTCCCCACCACGCACAGGACCGGCAGGGCGAACTCCACCGCCAGATCCGCCATGGAATAATCGCGTGCGACGGGCACCAGCCAGCCTCCCGCGCCTTCCACGACGAGGATCTCGAACCGCGCGCGGAGCGCGGCAAAGCGTTCGCGCACGAGCGAGAGATCGATCGCCCGCTCCTCAATCATCGCAGCGGTGTAGGGCGCCGCGGGCGCCTTCAGCCAGACCGGATTCACTTCATCGGGGGTCAACCCCGCACTGGCGTTGGCAAGCTGGAAGGCATCGGTGCGATCTCCGCAAACCAGCGGCTTGAAGCCCGCCGCGTTTCCCCCGGCATCCCGCCAGGCCCGGACGAGCCGGGCCGCGAGCCACGTCTTACCGACTCCGGTATCGGTGCCCGTGATAAAGACACCGGTGGACATTTTAGTGACCTGGGTGGCGGCGCCCATCAGACGAAATACGTGTCCTCGTGCGCATAGGGTGGCGCGCAGCAGCAAAGGAACTGCAGGTCGCTCCGCGCCGTGATCGAATGCCAGGCACCGGGCGGAATGAGCACTGCATCCCCCGGGTGCACGAGACGCTGATCGCCGTCGATATCCATCTGCGCTTCGCCGGCCAGGAGGTAGTAAAATTCTTCGCTCACCCGGTGGTAGTGCCGCTCCGTCGTGACCCCGGCGGACATCGTCGCCTCCGCCAGGCTTTGGTTTTGCACCGGGGCATTGGCGCGGTCGAGCAGACTGCGAATCGTCGATCCATCCTTCGTCGTGAACGGGGTCGCAGCGGCGCGGGAGCGTACTTGCATGCCGGAGGATAACGGTTGCCCACCTTCCGCGCCAACTTACGCTCTTCTCCCCATGAAAGACCTTCTCGAATGCACGGCCCTGATCACCGGAGCATCTTCCGGCATCGGCGCGGAAATCGCGCGCCAATTGGCGCCGCTGGCCGAGCGGCTCATCCTCGTCGCCCGCCGGGAGGATCGACTCATCGATCTGGCGCGCGAGCTAAAGTCGATCAACCCGGCCGTCACGATAGAAATCAAGGTGGCCGACTTGGCCCAACTCTCCGAAGCCGAGTCGCTTTGCGACTGGGTTTTCGAGCAGGGCTTCGCGCTCGATCTCCTCATCAACAACGCAGGGGTGGGCGATCACGGTCCGTTCGAGTCCGCCGACTGGAATCGCGTGGAGGAAATGCTCGGAGTGAACATCAGCGCGCTGACCTATCTTAGCCACCGCCTGGTTCCGCTGCTGCGACGCAATCGACCCGGCGCGATTCTCAATATCAGCTCCATGGCGAGCCTCCTGCCGATTCCCGGCATGGGCGTCTATGCCGCCACCAAAGCGTACGTCAGCAGCTTCTCCGAGGCGCTCCGCGCCGAACTGCGGGGCAGCGGGGTCGGCGTGACCCATGTCTGCCCGGGTCCGGTCAAGACCGAGTTCGGGCGCGTGGCGAAGCGGCGGGGCACGGCGGGTTTTGCCGACGCGACCTCAGATTTGCTCGATGTGGCTGTCGAAGACGTCGCGCGCGAAGCGCTGCGAGCGGTCGTGCGGGATTCGGCCCGGGTCTTCCCCGGAGTCCTGATCAAGGTGGCGGCGATTGCCCTCGCGGTAATCCCGCTCTTCGTCCTGCGCCTGGGCTTCGAGCGGCGGGTGGAACAGATGCGCCCGCGCTCGGCACGGGACACTTCTTACGCGTCCGATATTGACGCCGAGAGCGACCTGTCCTAGCCGCACGTCTGCCATGATCGCCTTTGCCAAAATCTTCTTTATCGCCTTCGGAATCCTGACCATCGCCGGGGGCGTGATGGGCTACGTGAAGGCAAACAGCCTGCCTTCCCTCCTCGCCGGCGGTATCGCCGGCCTTCTCCTCGCCGTGGGCGGCTGGCTGCTGGCGGCGGATGGAAAACCCATCCTGGTCGGTCTCTCCGTCATTTGCCTCGCGCTCGCCGGTCGTTTTGTGCCGGCCCTGCTCAAAGGCGGCGCCTTCATGCCGGCTGGATTGATGGCCACGCTTTCAGTGATCGGCCTGGTCGTGGCGGTCGTCGCCTTTCTGCAGACGGGCAAGTAGGTCCCGCTGCGCCGGCCCTTGGATCCTGTCATGCGCCGAGCGACCCAGTTCGTCTTCATCGGCGTCTTCTGCCTGCTCCTCGGACTGACGGCGGGCTATCTGCTCGGCCGCCGCGGTGGGCTCGCCACCGTTTTGCCGCGACTGCGGACCACTCCCACTCAGACACCGACGCCGAAGCCCACCCCTCGGCCAAGTCCCACGCCCGCGCCGACGCCGATTCCCACGCCCACGCCGGCGCCGACGCCAACCCCGACTCCGACGCCAGCCCCGGCGATTACGCCGCTGCCGGAGAATTTCATTCCGCGCCGATCCATTGACACGGCAAAACTCTTCAACGGCCTCAGCATCGAATCGACCCTCGATCTCCAGGCCGGCCGAATCGCGTCACTCGAGCGCAAGGAACCGGAGGCATTCCAGCTCGAGCTCACCCTCACGATCAAAGTTCCGGCGCCGGCGCGCGCGCCGGAGGAAGTGGCGGCGGACAACCCCGACATGCTGCGCGTGCTGCCCAAACTCGGCACCCTGCTCGGTGGGGCCAGGGTGAGCGGATTTTACAATGCGTTGTACGCGCGCAAGACGCAGCAGATTCGCTCCTCGCTCTGGCGACTCGATGCGCTCATGTCGCGCGATCATTTCTACGACTGCCAGACGATTCTCGAACTCACCGATCCGCAGAGTGGCCGGCGTGCGCTGCTGGTCCAGGCGGACATGGATACGGATACGGACGGAAGCGATGCCGATCGCTGGCCCGATCTCGATGTCGGAGGTTCCGCTACCTTCCAACCCACCACCAGTTACCGCTGGCCGCGGCGCACCGCGAAGCCCAATCCGTGGGTGGCGAACCGCGAGGACAAGATCCGCCGCCTGCAAAACGAACTTTCGCAGCGCCCGGGCACGCAAAAGGCGGCCGAGATTCGCCAATCTGTCAGCGCAATGCGCGAAGAGATTCGGGCCCTGAATGAGTCGAGCTTCCTCATTGCCAAGGCCGACCCGTTCGTCGTCGTGCCGACTTTTTTCTTTCGTCAGGAGGGACATCCCTTTCGCCCGAAACCCGGGGACTTCGTGGTCGTCATCGCGGGGAAGAAGCTTTATCCGGCGATCGTGGGCGACTTTGGTCCGAATGCGAAGATCGGCGAGGCTTCGTTGCGCATCGCACGCGAAATCACGCCGACCGCCAGCGGCTCGCAGGCCGCCGTGAACGATCTGCGCATCACGTATCTCGTCTTTCCGGGCACGGCGGAGCAGCCGGCGGGTCCGCCCGACTACGCGGCGATGCAACGGCGTTGCACCCAGCTCATCAACGAATTGGGCGGGACGGACGGAACTGCACTGCACCTGTGGGCGAACATTATCCCGACGCCGACACCCACGCCTACGCCGACCCCAACAATCACGCCAACACCCACGCTGACACCGGTGCCGGCCCTCGCGGCCACGGTCACGCCAACCCCGACCCCGACGGGGAGCTGAGGGGAATTTGGATTGCGGATTGACCGAGGGGAAGAGGAGAAAGGCAAAATTTGTCGGTCTGTCTCACCCGCTCCGCGGTTTCGGCGGGGGATTGCGGATTGACCGATGGGACGAAGGAAAAGGCAAATAGTGTCGATCTGTCTCGCTGACGTTCCGGGATTGCGAAGGCGCGGAGGAACGGCTAGCCAGAGGTGTGAGCAACGCAAAAAAGACGACGAACGTCATGGCCAAGCGGACGTCCTCGCTCGGCGCGGTTTCCCGGGCGGCAGATATTCGCGCGCTGCTGGAGCGGCCGGCCGAGTGGCCGCGCCTAGAGGCGGTTCGGGCCCTCGGGGTGCTCGATACCCTGCCGGAACCGATCTTCGACCGGCTGACGGCCATGGCGGCGCGTGCCTGCAGTTGCTCGCAGGGGGTGCTCGTCTTTGTCGACGAGACCCGCGTTTGGCCGAAGGCGTCCTATGGTTTTGTCGCCCAGGTGGTGCCGCGAAGTGAGGCTCCCCTCACGGCGCGCACCCTGGCGTCTTTGGATGTGGTCGCGGAGCGCGACGTCACGGAAAGCAGCGAAGCAAGCCAACGCGTTTGGGCGGATCGTTTCGGCATCCGGGGATTCGCGGCGGTCCCCTTGATCTCGGAATCGGGGCATGCCGTCGGCTTTCTCGGCGTTTTCGACCGCGTGCCGCATGAATTTAGCGAAGCCGAGCGCCAGGCGCTGCGCGACTACGCCGCTTTGGCGATGTCCGCGCTGGAGCGCCGGGCCGGCGGTCCCGGCGAGGGGAAAAAGGCCCGCGCATCGGCGTCGAGTCCGGATACCAGCCTGCACCTCAAGCACCTCGAGGCGGCTGCAAAAATCGGGCGGACTTTGCTGGAAGGAAGCCCGGTTTCAGCCCGGATGGGGCCGGTGCTTTCGCTCTTGGGGCAATCCTTGGGGGCGTCGCGCGCCCAGCAGCACGACGTCAGCGGGGATGGAAACAGTTTCAGTACGAAGTTCGCGTTGGGCTGGTGTGCGACCGGCGTCGCCGCCCAAGGCGAGGCTGCCAATGCGATGCATGTCGCAGAGAACTGGCTGCGGGCGGATTTTACCCGCGCCGCCCGCGAAGGTGCCAAGGTGACCGCCCCGATCCAGTTTGCCGAAGGGCGTGACGTAGCGCCGGGTGGGGACGTCCGGAGCATCCTGGTCTGCGGTTACCTCGTAAATGGGCACCCCCGCGGCTTTCTCGTCCTTCAGGATGCCCGGGAACCGCGGGTCTGGTCGGCCGAAGAATGCGAGCATCTCAGCTCGGTTGCCACCGGAGTCGCCCTCGCCCTGGCGAATGAGGACGCATCCCTGGGCCTCCAAGCCCTTGAGGAGCGACTCGCACGGACGCTCGATGCGATTAGCGACGCGGTTTTTGTGACAGACGCGAAGGCGCGCATGGTGCTCGTGAATCCGGCCGCTTGCGCGCTGCTGGGCATGCCTGCGACCAAACTCACGGGCGAGCGGCTCGGATCCTTCTTTACCCGCGTGGACCCGGCGGGTCCGCCTGCCACCGAGACGCCGGATCCCATTGGCCGGGTGCTCCGCGAAGGCGAGACGGTGACGGAGAGTGGCGGGGTCTGGGCGGTGCCCGAGGGGCGTTCGCCGCGGTTGGTGGCGGGACCCACCGCACCCTTGCGGGACGCGGCCGGGCGGGTCACGGGCGCGGTGCGCGTCTTTCGCGACGTGACCGAAACGGAGCGACTTCGGGCGGAGCGGCGGCGGGCGGAGCAATTCAACGCGCTGGCATCCTTTGCTTCCGGCATCGGCAACGACTTTAACAACGCGCTCGCCGCCATCTCCGGAAATCTGTCGCTGGCGAGCATGCAATTGAAGGATCAGCCCGAGGCGGCAGCGGCTGGGATCGAGGAAGCGCAGCGGGCGACCCAGTCGGCGCGAGCCGTCGCGGCGCTTCTGCTCGGTTTCAGCCCCGCCAGCGATCTCGACAAGAAGCTGGTGCCGCTGGCCGAATTGGTACACTCGATCACCACCGAGGCCTTTGCCCAGGAACGTGCAACCGCCCAGTTCGAGCTTCCGGACGATCTTCCTCCCGTGGAACTCGACCCGGAGGTCTTCGGACTCGTGGTGCGGAATCTTGCTCGCAATGCAGCCGAAGCGATGCCGATGGGCGGGCGTCTGCGGGTCTGGGCGGAAGTGCGGGAACTTTCGCGGGATCACCCGACTGGCCTCGCGCCGGGACGCTACGTGAAGATCTGCTTCGAGGACGAAGGTTCCGGCTTCGCGCCGGAGTTGATGGAGAAAATCTTCCAGCCGTTCTTTACCACCAAACCGGGCGCAGGCGGCTTCGGGCTGGCCTTCGCGTACTCGATCGTGCGACAGCATAACGGCGTCATCAATGCCGATTCCATCGTCGGGCAGGGCAGCATCTTTCGCGTGTATTTGCCGCTCGGAGGGAGCGGGACCACTTCCGTGCCTCCTGCCGCCGCGGTAAAACCGACGCGTGAGTCTCTTGGGCGCATTCTTGTGCTCGATGACGATTTGCCCGTTCGCCAGGTCTTCGAGCGCGTTTTGTCCCAACTCGGCTACGAGAGTTCGATTTTCCCGGACGGCGAATCGCTCGTGGCCGAATTCAAGGAGAGGAAGGAAAAGGGGCGTCGCTGCGATGCCTTGATCCTCGACCTGAGCATCCCCGGCGGGCCCGGCGGATTCGAGATTCTCCAGCGTGTCCGCAAGCTGGACCCCAAGGTTTGCGCCATCGCGACGAGCGGCTTCATGGACTCGCTGAACCGGGACGATCTCGAACGGCGCGGGTTTTCCGGCGTGCTGCCCAAACCGTTCACGGTCAATGATGTTGGAACCGCGCTCGAGGCGGCGCTCGCCCGCCGGCCCGCGGGCAACAAGGCTTGAGCCGCGCGCGAATTGAGGATTTCCCCGCTCCTGCGATGGGGTTACAGCTTGGCGCATGCCGGTCGAAAAACCCGCTTATCGGACCTCGCGTCTCACCAACGCGCTGCTCGAGCGTGCCCCCGCGGCACGCGTGGCCGACCGCAAGCTGCGCGCCCTGGTGCGGCATGCGGCGGATGCGCTGCTGATTCTCGACGAGCTCGGCCGCATCCTTTTTGAAAGCGACGCGATCGAGCGGATGCTCGGGCGCCCGGTCGGCTCGCGTCATGGACAAAGCGCTTTCACCAACATCCACGAGGATGACCGCGGCCGTTTCATGGACGCCTTTGCCGATCTCGTCTCCCGTCCTGGGGCCGTTCTCGTCGAGCGTTTTCGGGTCCGGCATTACTCGGAGTCGCGCTGGGTCTGGATGGAGGCGAAGGCCCAGAATCAGTTGGACGAAGAGGAAATCGCCGGCGTCGTTTGTTCGATCTCCGACATCTCAGCCCGCATGGAAGCAGATGAGGCCCTGCGCGCGAGCGAGCGGAGATTTCGAAAACTCGTCAAGAACTCGTCCGACCTGGTGACGGTCATTGGCGTGGACGGCACCGTGCTCTACGAAAGCGACAGTTCGGAGGCGCTTTTCGGGTATCGCGCGGAGGAAGTGATGGGGCGCTCCGTCTTCGAGTTCGTGCACCCCGACGACCGTGCGGCGGCGATCGAGCGGCTGGCCAGGTATCGAAGCACGAGCGAGGACGATGCCATTCACACTTACCGCATCTGCGCCAAGGACGGCACGATTCGTTGGATGGAGGCATCGGCGAACTTTCTCGTCGATGACCCTGACGTGCGCGGCATTGTGATCAATGCGCGCGATGTAACTCAGCGTCAGCGGGCGGAAGCGGCGGTGGCGCTGCGCGATCGGTACCTCGCGGCGATCGTGGCACTCCAGCGGGAACTGCTGCGGGGCGGTCGCATCCTCGAGCGCGCAGACGAAATCGTGCGGATCCTGGGCCATGCTTCCCAAGTGGATCGGCTGATGTTTTTCCGGGGCGAGCGCGCGGACGAAGGCGATGAGACCTGGGTCTCCCACGGCCTCTGGTGCGCCCCGGGGGTCCCCCCGATGCCCTGGAATCCGCTCCACGTGAAGGTGCGGTGGTTTCGGCCCGAACTCTACGAGGCGCTGCGGCGCGGCGAGATGGTCCTCCTCCGCATGAGCGAGCTGCCAGAGAACGAGCGCCGCGCCTTCGGACGGATCGGTTCGAAAGCGGCTCTGCATGCGCCCATCCTGGTGCGGGGGGAACTCTACGGCCTCCTGTGTTTCCATCGCATCGCGACGGACGATGGCTGGACACAGGCGGAACAGGATCATCTGCTCGGCGCGGCCGCGGCCATCGCCCTGGCGCTCAGCAGTGAGGCGACGAACGCCGCGCTGCAGGCCGAGGAAGAGCGCATGCGGGTGACCGTGGGCGCCATCGCAGACGCTGTTATTGCCACGGACAAGGAGGGACGCGTCAACCTCGCCAACCCGGCGGCCGTTGCGCTGCTCGGCTGGAGCGAGCGGGAACTGGTGGGACGTCCGCTCACGACCCTTTTCGAAGTCCTGCCGCCCCGTCCGGGCGATTTCTCGCCGCCTCATCCGCGGGGGCCCGGCTCCGATGCGGTGGGGCGGGTGCTGACCACCGGGGAGACGATTTACTCGCAGCGTCACGTCTGGGCCGCGACGGCCAGCGGCCCGCAGGTCCACGTCGCGCTCGTGACCTCGCCGATCCAGGACAAGAGCGGCGCGATCGTTGGCGTGGTGCGAGTCTTTCGCGACCTCACGACCGACGACCGCCTGAAGGCGGAGCTGGTGAAGCTCGAGAAGTTCGATGCCCTCGCGGTCGTGGCCGCCGGCATCGCGCACGACTTCAACAATCTGCTCACGACCATTCTTGGCAATGTGGCCCTCGCGCGTGAAACGATCTCCGGCTACGACCTGCAGGCTGCCGAGACGCTGCTCGATGCGGAGGCAGCCGGGCGGCGCGCCCGCGATCTCACCTCGCAGCTCCTGACGTTCACAAAAGGCGGCTCGCCCATTCGGCGGCTGGCGCGCCTGACGGATATCGTGCGCGATTCCACCCAGTTCGCGCTACTGGGCACGCGCGCGCGCGCGCGCATCCAGATCGCGCCCGATCTTCCGGTGGTCGAAGTGGATTCCGGACAGATCAGCCAGGTGGTGCACAACCTCGCGTTGAATGCGGCGCAGGCGATGAGGGATGGGGGCCTCCTCGACGTGTCTGCGGCGCCCCGCCTTGTCGCAGAGAATGATGCTTTGCCGTTGCGAGCGGGGGAGTACGTCGAATTGACGTTTCGTGACGAAGGGCCGGGGGTGCCCGCCGAGGTGCGGGGCAAGATTTTCGATCCGTTTTTCACCACGAAAGAGGCGGGCAGTGGCCTGGGGCTCGCCACCGCGTTCAACATCATCAAGAACCATCACGGTTGCATCGTCTGCGATCCCGGTAAGGGGGCGGGCGCCACCTTCCGCGTACTTCTCCCGGCCGTGCGCGACACCGAGGCAGAAGCCCCGCCGACGACCCCGACTGTCGAAGAGGTGAAGCCCACGGAGGAAATTCGGGTGCTGCTCATGGACGACGAGCCCCAAGTTCGCACCCTCGCCGGCCGCATCTTGGCGCGCCTGGGCTATCTGGCCGAATTGGCCCGCGATGAAACGGAGGCGCTGGCGCATTTCCGGCGCGCGCGGGAGGCGGGCAATCCGTTTCACGTTGCCGTCTTGGACCTCACCATTCCGGGTGGCCCCGGCGGGCTCGAAGTGTTGCGCC
>JBBRQH010000070.1:0-27882 GCA_038226705.1 Chthoniobacterales bacterium
CCAGTGACCAGTGACCAGTGACCAGTGACCAGTGACCAGTGACCAGTGACCAGTGACCAGTGACCAGTGACCAGTGACCAGTGACCAGTGACCAGTGACCAGTGACCAGTGACCAGTGACCAGTGACCAGTGACCGAAGTCGGAGAAACGAGTGTCAGACAGACGCTGAGGAAGTGTCTGCCGCCGCCGCAGCCGCGGCTGCCATACGCGCACGGCGGGCGAGAATCTTGTTCCACTTTCTCTCGGCGTGCGCGTCGTCCGCCTCGATCAAGGCTGGCGGACCGAGGACGGGAACCAGAGCGCCAGAGGCCGGAGGACTGAGCGCATAAACCGGAGCGCCAGAGACCAGAGACCGGAGCGCCAGTGGGAAGCGGGAAATACGAGGAAGCGTAGGCAGTGAGCGAGAGCGACAAAGTCAAACCGCCGCCGCTGCCGCGGCTGCCACGCGTGCACGGCGGGCGAGGATCTTGTTCCACTTCCTCTCGGCGTGCGCGTCGTCGGCCTCGATCAGCGCAGGCGGACCGAGCACTTCGACTTCGGAGCCCCATTGCAGCACGAAGCGCGTCACTTCCTGGTTAATCGCGAGGTGCACGGTGAGGTCGACCGAGCCATCGGCGTTGGTCGTGAACTGCTCGGAATGGTGCCAGGTCTTCATCGGCACGTATTCCGCCGCGTAGCCGGTGAACCGGAGCGTGACCATCTCCGGAGTCCCGCCGGTGTGGATGCCGAGCGAATGCCGGAACTTGCCGTGGATCTCGTCGCAGGTGTAGCGGCGGATGAATCGCTCGCCCGTCAGCTCCACCGCAGACATGCGTTTCTGCATGTAGGTGATGAGGTCGTTGTGGCCGGGGTCGTAGCAGAGCAGATACCACAGGCCATCCACCTGCCGGGCGTGATGCGGCTCGACGGTGCGCATCTTTTCGGTCCCATCGGGTTTGCGGTATAGGAAGGTGATCTCCCGCTGGTTCATGATCGAGCGGCGGATCCGGCGCGCGATTTCGGGATCGGGATTGCGCTCCTGGCCGGCGGCGGAAAGCGAGACGTAGGCATCGAGCTGGGAGAGATCGATGTTGATCCGTTTTTGCAGGGAGGCCTGGAGCTTGGCAAAGGCGGAGCTGAACGCATCGTAATGCGCGGTGCCGCGCAGGGCCTGCTTGAAATTGCCGCTGAAGGCCAGGGCGAGGATCTGCGCTTCGTTGAGCTCGAGCTCGGCGAAGTGGTGGTCATCGGTGGTGTAGTAGTAGCAGTGCTCGACGCGGTCGTAAGCGATGGGGAAGCGGTGCTTCAGCATCCAGGCGACATCGAGATGAATGGTCTTGGGCTCGACGCCGAGGGCCTTGCCGAAGGTGCTGGCGTTGTTTTTGTCGGCGATCTTCCCGTTGCCGTTGAGGGCCTCGTGAATGTGGTGGACGCGGTCGGAGCGGTTGTAATCGGGTTTTTGACGGGACATGGGGGGGAAAGGGGGAAAGGACTGAAGGTGGAACCACGAATTTTACACGAATTCACACGAAATTTTTTTGGAGGGATGTGCGGGTTCAGCTCGGTTCCGAGACTGGCAGCCTGCTGCCGCTTTAGCCGAGCGCAGCCTGCTGCGCCCAAGACGCGGAGCGCAAGAATTGGGAGCGTGCGAATCCCTCCGTGAAGTAGCGGCCAGATGTCGCCGATCTTATCCTCGCGGCTTCGCCGAATAGGCGCAGCAGGCTGCGCTGGGCGAAGGCGGCAGCAGGGTTGCCCGACTGGCTGAGGATCCAGGCGAGAAATGCCGGGCTGTTTGCCTCGTTGGAGACGGGAACGCTTGCGAGGCTATCTCCACTTCGCTTCGCTCCGGTTCGCAGACGCTCGGCACCGCAGTCCAAGGGCCTCCGGCATCCCGCAGGGTAAGTACTTTTGCTCGGCGATCGGGCGTTTCTCGAGCGGCACATGGCCCAGATAGCCATCATCTCTCGTAATCGTGATCAGGCGGGGCGGATGAGCAGGCGAACGCGGAGCTCGCAGAGCCGGGCGAGTTCGCCGAAGTGGGCATCGAAGGTCGTCAGGGCGACACCGTGGTGAATGCAGATCGCAGCGATGAGCAGATCGACGGAGGGCACGCGCAAGCCGGCGTCAGAGGCCTTGGTGGCGAGGTCGGCTGCGTCCGGCCAGAGCCGCGGCGGGGTGGCCAGAAGCGGCATGGTCGCCAGCCTGCGCAGCAAAACGGGACGCTCCCGCCGCGCCGCGCCTGACAGCAATTCAAAGCGCACGGGTTCGCACAGCAGGGCGTCCGGGGCGTTGACGGCGGAATCGGCGAGACGCCGCGTGGCTTCGGGAGTTTTCTCCCGGAGCTGGTCGATCCACACGCAGGTGTCGATTACTTGTCCCACGGGCTTTTCCGATCGAGTTTCTGGATAGCTTCGAAGTGCGGAAATTTGAAACGCACCTTGCCCGACATCACTTCATCCGAAAGCTCCCGCCGCCGCTGGAGCATGAGGCTGGTCGCCACGAGCTTGGCGATGGCGGGGCCTTTCTTCTTTTCTCCGGTAAAGCGCATGATGTCTTTCATGTCTTTCTCCGGAATCTCGACGGTGATTTTCATACAATCAGGATGGAGGAGTCAGGCAATGAATCAAGGAAGATAAGACGAACGGCGGCTCAGCGCCAGAGGACGGAGGACTGAAGGTGGAACCACGAATTTCACACGAATTCACACGAATTTTTAGGTGTGGCTACAGGTACGCCCAACACCAAAGATACCACCGCGGGACGCCCAGCGATTTCAGGGGCTCCGGGAACACGGAAGCGCTGCTGTGTCGAATTCCTGCCCAACTTGCACACCTCCCGGCTTCGAGAATTCGTGTGAAATTCGTGCCCGATTCGTGGTTCTCCTTCTCCGCTGATCCTTTTCCGCGTTTCGGCCGTTTTTCCGCGCGGTTCCCCACACTGGAGGCGATGTGTTCATAGAAACACATCAACTTAAATTTTACAGAGGAAAAAGGAGGGGGTCCCCCACGATTTGTTCTACCCCCACTGGTAAGTTCTCCACGTCACGAAAGTGATGCCACCGACGGCCCTCCGGGTCGCACGAGGCGCAGTGCAGTGAACGCAGTTAAGAGAAGGAGAACACCGTGAATAATACGGAGAAAGAAAATAGTGGTGTGGCGTCGCAAGACGTTGCGCCGGTCGCCCCGGGCGCTGGCAACAGCGCACCGGAAAAGAAGAAAAACGTGGTCCCTGCCTCGGTGGGTGCGCTGACGGACGTCGAGGCCATCCTCGACGCCCTGGGCGTGGCTCCGGGAGCGTTGGATACGCTGGAAGCGCAGACGGGCGTGCTGGAGAGCATTCTGCAGCCGTTCGTGAGCATTGGGGCAGTGGAGCGGACGCGATTCCGGCTCCAGGCGCGGGGAAACATCGCGCGGACGGATAAGGTGAAGGACCTGACGGCGCAGTTTGCCGGTTCGGTTCCCGCCGAGACGGCCGCGACGCTGGCGGGGTTGGATGCGGTGCGGGACAGGATTCGAGCCGAGGCGGAGCGCATGCGGAATGCGCTCCTCCAGGTGGAGGATGCCGAGACGCTGGTGAGCCGGGAATTCCAGCGGAGGACGCAGGCGGCACGGGCGGCCTTGCAGGTGGAGAGCCGGTTCAGTGCGGTGGGTCTGCGTCAGCAGGTGCGGAAGACGACGCGTCGGCGGGTGGTCAAGCCGGTCGCGGCGACGGGCAGCGGGAATGGCAGCACGGCGCCGTCGACGACGGTGACGGGGGCGGGGAATCCGGCGGCGGCTGCGCACTCCACGGGGAGTGCGGGACAGTAGCGGGAGGCGGTTGAGGACAAAGAACGGCGGGCGGAAGCGCCCGCCGTTCTTAAAGCGGAGTGCCGGAGGACGGAGGACTGAGAGTCAGAGGTCGGAGACCAGAGCGCCACACAGCCGAGGACGAGGGAGCGACGAGACGGCCGGGGCATTGCGAGGGTAACGAGGAGGGAGACGGGAGGCAGGGAGGAACCACGAAACTTACACGGATTTACACGAAGGCTCAGAGCCAGCTGAATGAATGGGAAGAGGGTCGACAACGGGATTCAGCCGGGACGGGAATGCTTGCGAGGCTATCTCCACTTCGCTCTGGTTCGCAGACGCTCGGCACCGCAGTCCAAGAGCTTCGCAGTCGCGGGGCATCCGGGCTGCGCATATTCCACGCAACCTTGCGGCATGGCCCTATCGTGGGCTCCGCTATCTGAGTGGATCGCCTTTGGCGCTGAAAAATGTCTTCGCGGGAAAAGCTCTCCCATTCGCGCAGACTTCCATTCGACAACTGCCTCCGTCTCGGGAAGATCGGCCGAGTGTTTTCGTTTCACCACTGCGGCGCATTTTTTCGACGCCACCGGCTGCGCCACGATGAGCTTCATTGCCTTGTTGCTGGTGGCCCCCTTTGGGTTCTGCGACTGCCCCTGACGCGTTGACAAACAAGCTGTTTCGCGCGCCGGCTGGGCCGGTTACATCGTGAATCGCTCCCGAATTTCTTCCCATGGAATCCGTTCCCGGCAAGTCTGCTTCTTCTCGCACCCTCTGGTGGTTCGCTCTCCTCGGGGTCGCTCTCCTGCTGGGAGGGTATGGGGCATTCCGGGTTTACTGGGCCGCCGGCCCGCCGATCAAGATCGGCCTCCTGCACTCGCTGACCGGGACGATGGCCGTAAGTGAAAAAGCGGTGGTGGACGCGACGCTGCTCGCCCTCGAGGAGATCAATGCGAAGGGCGGGCTGCTCAACCGGCGCAAGCTGGTTCCCGTGATCGCGGACGGCGCCTCCGACTGGCCCACGTTTGCCCGCGAGGCGCGGCGGCTCATCGAGCAAGAGCACGTCCAGGTCGTCTTCGGCTGCTGGACTTCCGCCAGCCGCAAGACCGTGCGCCCCATCTTCGAAGCCGCGGACCACCTTCTCTTCTATCCGGTGCAGTACGAGGGCCTCGAGACTTCGCCGAACATCTTCTACACGGGCGCGTGCCCCAATCAGCAGATCATCCCGGCGGTGAAATGGGCCTTCGACAAGATCGGGAAGCGCTACTTTCTCGTCGGCTCCGATTACGTTTTTCCCCGCACCGCCAACGCCATCATCCGCGATCAAGTCCAGGCGCTGCGCGGCGAGATCGCGGGAGAGGAATATCTGCGCCTCGGGAGCACCGACGTGAAATCTCTCGTCGAAAAGATCGTCGCCGCTCACCCGGACGTGATCCTCAACACGATCAACGGCGACAGCAATATCGCGTTCTTTGCCGCCCTGCGGGCGGCGGGGGTGACACCCGCCAGCATTCCGACCATTTCCTTCAGCATCTCGGAAAACGAACTCGTCGCGATGGACCGTCCCGCCATGGCCGGGGACTACGCCGCCTGGAATTACTTCCAATCCCTGCCCACCGACGAGAACCAGCAGTTCATCCAGCGCTTCCGCGCCCGTTTCGGCGCGAACCGCGTGATCTCCGACCCCATGGAAACCGCCTATTTTGGAGTCCAGCTTTGGGCGCAAGCGGTGCAGGAGGCCGGCGACCCGTCTCCCCGCGCCACCCGGGTGGCGCTGCGCGACCAAAGTCTCCATGCCCCGGAAGGCGCGGTCATCACCGATCCCGACACGCAACACACCTGGCGGAATGTGCGCATCGGTCGCATCCGCGCCGACGGGCAGTTCGACATCGTGTGGGAGTCGGGCAAACCCGTCCGTCCCGTGCCCTATCCCGTGTACCGTTCGCCGCTGGAATGGAACGACTTCCTGCAGGCCCTGCAGCATGGCTGGGGAGGTCGCTGGAGCGCGCCCGACGGGAAGTGAGCTGTTTTCGATCCGATGCCCAAGCACCCCACCATCGGCCGGAGACTGCTCGTCTGGTTCCTGCCGCTTTGCGTGCTTCCGCTGCTCGCGGCGCTCCTCGTGGTGCACGAGATTTCCCGCTTCGCCCTGGAGGAGGAGGCGACGAAGAACCTCGTCTCCATCGCGGACGCGCGGGCCCGGCGCATCGAAGCCTTCGCGCGCGATCGGCTCCGGGACTCGGCCCTGCTCGCCGCCCGGCCCACCCTCACTGAAGCGCTCGCCGCCTTCTCGGAAGCCAGCCGCACCGGCCTGGGAAGCGCACCGTACCGCGAAGCTGCGGCCCGCTTCGGTGTCTTCCTCGCCTACTACGTGAGCCTTTCCCAGTATGAGGACTTGATGCTCGTCAATGTGCGCGGCGACGTCGTTTTCTCGGTTCGAGGTGGGGAGGAGGTGGGCACGAACCTCCTCACCGGCATCTATAGCCGGCATCCGCTCGGCCGGGTTTTTGCGCGCGCCAGCACCCTCGTGAGCACCGAGATCTCGGCCTACGCTTACCATCCGGCGACGAATCTCCCGGCGTTGTTCATTGCCACCCCGGTTTACGACCAGTCTGATCAGGCGCCGGTCGGTGCGCTCATCCTGCAGGTCAACAACGACGGTATCGACCGCGTGATCAACGATTACGCCGGACTCGGTCGCACCGGGGAAGCAGTTGCCGCCTTGCGCGACGAGGATCGCGTGGTCGTGACCACGCCGTTGCGCAACGACCCCTACGCGGCGTTTCGCCGTCGTCTGCCGCTCGACGATCCCCGGGCTGCGCATATGCTTGCCGCCCTGAACGGTCAGCGTGGCTGGGTGCGGGGCCCGGATTATCGGGGTGAGCCGGTGCTTTCCGTGCAGCGCTACCTGCCCTCGTTCGATTGGGGCCTGGTCGTGAAGATCAACCAATCCGAACTCCTGGCGCCCATCCGCGCGCAGCGGAATCTCCTCCTTGCCGTGGCGCTCGCGACCGCGCTCGCCACGGCCTTGGCCGCGGTGATGGTGGCGCGCACCATTACGCGTCCCATCACGCGTCTGGCCGATGCGGCGCACGAGATGGCCGGCGGCCGACTTGATCAGTCGATCCCGATCGAGACCGCCGATGAGACCGGCCGGCTTGCGGCGGCGTTCAACACCATGGCCCGGGAACTCCGCGCCTCGCATGACACCCTCCAGAGCCGGCTCGATGCGAAGACCCAGGACCTCGTCGCCGCCAACCAGGAACTGCGGCAGCTCAACACCCTCAAGACGAAACTTTTTTCGATCATTTCACACGACCTGCGCGGCGCCATTGGGAACCTTTCGAGCGCCCTGCAGTTGGTCAACGACCGCGACATCTCTCAGGAGGAGTTCTACGCGTTTGCCAGCGATCTCCAGACCAGTGCCGATGGCGTGCAGCTTCTCCTGGAGAATCTGCTGCTTTGGTCTCATTCCCAGCTCGAAGGGGCGACCCGCCAGCCGGTCGCGGTCCCACTCGCGGCGGCCGCCCGGGAACTCGCGACGAGCCTGCATGCCCTGACGGCGGCAAAGGACCTCGACCTTCAGCTCGACATTCCGGCTGACCTGAAGGTTTCCATCGACCCGAATCATTTGCGACTGATCCTGCGCAACCTCGTCAGCAACGCGTGCAAGTACAGTCCGGAGGGAGGCCGCATCGAACTCCGGGCAACCGTTCCCGCGGGAGGAGATCAGGCGACGATCACCGTCACCGACCACGGCGTCGGGATCGCGGCGGATCGGTTGGGCCTTCTAAATGCGCCGATGGTTCCCGGTCAGGAAAATCCCCTGATCGCGAGTACGCGGGGCACGCGGGGCGAGACCGGAACCGGGCTGGGTCTCGGCCTGACGCGCGAGCATGTCGAAGCCAATGGCGCAACCCTCCGTCTGGACAGCGCAACTGGGGAGGGAGTCACCGCGACGTTGCGCCTGCCGCTGGCGTCGTAGGCAAATGCCCGCGGGAAAGCGCGAAGAAGAAAGAGTGGAACCACGAATCGCCAGGCAGAGGACCACTAGACATCCCGCTTTCGAAATGGCCTTCGCTCTCTACGGATTCAACACCACGCGATAAAAGGCTTCGCCAGCGGGCGAGGCTGTATCGGTGAAGGTGAGCGCCGTGCCGGTCGAACCCGCTTGCGGAGGGACGAATCCACCCCCGGCCGCTGGAACCGGTTGAAACGAATCCGTGCTCAAGCCGCTCGAACGTTGGAGCGAATAAGTGTGCCCATTGTAGCTGTCGATCAGCACCGTCACGGTGCTGCCCGTTTTCGCCGCGCTCTTCACCTTCACGCTGCCCGCCGTTAGTACGATGCCGTTGGCGCCGTTGCTGAAATTGGACCCCAAGGTGGTGGCCGCGCCTGCGGTGATCAGATCGAGCACGCCGTTGTTCACGAAAGATGTGGTGCCGCCGGCATTCAGCACCGCGCCGCCCGTAAACCGCAGCGTGCCGTTGTTGGTGATCGCACCGGTGATGGTCAGGGTACCGCTTGTGCGCGCGACCACGCCACCGGCGTTGACGATCAGGCCGCCGTTAAGCGCGCCGAGGCCCTGAAAAAGGCCGCTGACATTCAACACGCCGAGGATGGTGCCATTATTGGTGAGTGTGCGCCCACTCGCGAGCGTGAAGCCGGAGGCGCCGAAGGCGGTCACATCGAGCGTGGCGCCGCTGGCGATCGTCGTGCTGCCGACGTTCCCGAGCGTTCCGCCGACCGCCAGAACGAGAGTGCCGCCGTTCACGAACGTACCACCCGTATAGGTGTTGTTTCCGCCGAGTTGAAGTGTGCCGCCGCCTGTCAGGACGAGTCCGCCCTGGTTGAGGTAGATGGTACCGTTGAAGTTTGTGTCCGTGAGCCGCGAGGAGAGGTTGAGCCTGGCGCCCGCAGCCACGTTGAAGGTCGGGAGACCGGGATTGTTCTGGAGCTGAACCACGGCATTCTGAATCGTCGAATCGCCGGCGGATTGCGTTACGGTCACCATCGAAGCGCTCAGGACGAAATTGCCCAACGCGGTGTCGGGGTTGCTTCCGGTCACCGTGCCGCCATCGAGGCTGAAATCGCCCAGTGTATGCGAGTTATGCACCGTTCCCGCCGCATTGACGGTGCCTTGCACGGCAAGGGGATTCTTCAGGATCGCATTGTAATCGGTCCCGAGAAACGAAAGGGTGGCTCCGGACGCGACGGTGATGGCCGAGCCTTGGGCGATGAGCACGCCGGTGTGGGCCGTGGTGTCGAGCGCGAGCGTTCCGGCCGAGACGAGCGTGGCACCCGTGTAGAGGTTGGCCGTCTTGAGGGTTTGCGTCCCGGAACCGGTTTTGCTCAGGCTCAACGTGCCCAAGCCGTTTTTGAGCACGCCCGCGAAACTGGCGTCCAGATTATCGGCGCCAATCAAAAGGGTGGACGATGTGCTCGCGGCGTTGTTGAGGATCGATCCGCCCGTGCCCAACAGCTGGCCGATCGTCTGACTTGTGCCGTTCAGGTCGAAGATCCCGGTCGACGAAGTGGTGAGGGACGGCGTCGGAAAACCAATCGTGCCGGCTCCACTCACGATCAGGGTACCGGCGCTGACGCTCGTCCCGACGGTATGGTAGTTCGCCTGAGTCAAGGTGAGCGTGCCGGAGCCGATTTTTGCCAGCGTGCCGCCGGTGCCATCGAATTGGCCGCTGTAGACGGTGGAAGTATTGTTCGCCCCGACCGTGAGCGTGCCATTCCCGCCGCCGAATCCCGTCGTGACGCCGAGGTCTCCGGCCAGCGAGCCGATCGTTTGGTTGTGGTCGTTGAGGTAGAAACGCCCCCCGGAGGGATTCGAGGAAACCGCCACCTGGCTGTTGACCTGGTTCGCAGCGAAGAAATCGATGCGCGAGTTTGCGCCGTTCAACGTGATGGCGGTGACACCGCTAAAGGATCCGCCGGTCACCGCAATCTGGCCGCCATTGGTGAGAGAGAGCGTTCCGGTGAAGGGGGAATTCCCATTTGAAGTCAGGTTGGAGGATCCCGTCCCGGGAGGTCCGGCGGTTCCGTCGACGGTGATGCTGCCGCCACCCGTGAAACTGCCGGAGAAATCCGAGGAGCTGGTCAAAGTCAGGCTGCCCCCGTTCACGTTGACAGCTCCGCCGGTCGTGGAGCCCGTTAGTCCGGCGATCGTTTGCGTTTTGCCGTTGAGGTCGAATGTCCCGGTACTACCGCTCGGAAAGTTGAGTCCGTTGCGCGAGCTCGAGCTGGGCAGCGCTTGATTCACGCCCACGCGGAGTGTGCCCCCCGCGATCAGCGCGGCCCCGACGAATGTGCTCACGCCGCTGAGAAGAACCGCTCCGTTGCCTGTCTTGTAGAGGTTGCCCTGTCCCGCGAGGGGTGCGGAGATCGTCAGGAGATTGGAGGAATCGGAGTTGAGCGTCAGGAGGTCGGTGGTTTGAAGATTGAGCGTGACTTTTCCGCTCAGGAGGGTGGCCTGCGTCCCCGCCGCCACCGAAATTGTCGGAAAGTTGTAGAAATTGAGAGTGAAGGTGCCCGTCGCGATCGTGTAGGAACGCGTTTGCGCGCTGCCATCGCCGATCATGAGATTCAGCAACTGGCGATCGGCGTTGAACGTGATGGTCTCGTCCCCGGCCAGGACGACGAAGAAATTAGCCGTATCGGTCGGGAAATCCGGGACGCCGCCCGACCAATTCGCAGAGGTGCCCCAACTGAAGGACCCGGCGGTCGTCTTGTTCCAGTTGCCGGCCCAGACCGGCGAGGCCGCGAGCAGGGAGAAAACCAAGGCCTGAACCAAGCTCAGCGGACGGACAAAAAAGCGATGTTTCATACGGGGGACGAACCGAGCGGGATGAACTACTGGCTTCTGCTTCAGGGAGTCGCAGCAGAACCGGCCGGCCTGTCGGACCAGCGGAAACGTTGCGGGATCGTACCGGTCGCGCAGCCCAAACCAAGACCTTTGTGACAAGCGCGCGGATTTCCGTGACAAGCGCACGCATGGGATTCGGAAGGGGAAGGCGAATGCGCGAAGAGGAGGGGATGAACCAAAGCCGAGGACGCGGGAGCAACGAGGCGGCTGGGGCATCGTGAGGGATTCGATCAGAGAAGTCGTGGGATGTGCGGCGACAAACGATGAGAACCGAGGCACCGGGGTGTGCCGAGATGGACGGGCGGCCCGAAGGGTGACGAGGCCGGGAGGCGAGGAATCAGAGGAGGGCGCCGAACGAAGGCAAATTTCACACGAACCGAGCGGCGTACACCGGAGCGGAGCGGTCGCCGCGCAAACATCTCCGTGTTTCCACGAGGCAAATAGCCAACGCTCTTTGGTCGGACCCCAGCCATCTGGCAATTGACACGAATGTTCAGAGCCGGGGCATCCCGCTCGCCTCCGCAGCACAAGGCCCACCCGAACAGAACCCTCATTGTTTCTTCAAACCGCGCGTGGTTCCCCCTTGGCCCGGAACTTCGAAAGCCACCCGCACAACTAACTGCTCAGCAGCACCGCCGGCGCGTCGCCCGTCGACAGGATGACTTTCCCGGGACTCTTCAGCGTGGCCTGGAGATCGAGCAGCGCGAATAGCGCTGTGGCGACTTCGGGCACTTTTTGAATTTCGGCGAGGGCGCGGCCGACTACCTCCGGGCGGACGGCCTGGGCCTGGCCGAGGCGTTGGGAGGCTTTCTTGTCGGCCTCCGAATGGATGATCGCGACCTGGTTCTCGCCGGCCTGGCGCATGGCGGCGGTGACCTGGCGCAGCCGGTTGACGACCTTGCGCTGGATCTCGACGATCATGCCTTTGTCGCGAAAGGCGACCTTGCGAATGTAGGTGGAGCCGAGCGCGAAGCCCCACTGCGCGGAGGTCGGGGTGACTTCTTCGCGCACCATGCGGGAAAGTGCGTCGCGATTCTCGAGGAGGACATCCAGCTTCAGATTCGAAAGCTGCTTCACGACGGCGGTCGCGACATTGGCCTTGAGCGAGCCCATGGGATCCGAATTTTGGAAGAGAAAGGACTTCGGATCCCGCACGAACATCTCGAACCAGATGCCGACACCCATCGGGGCGCCTTCCTCGGAATTGACGAGCTGGTTGCGGAGGTAGGCCTGATGAATGGCGGTCTGGACCGTGTAGGCCTTGCCGAAGAACGGGAAGAGGAGCGCCTTCGGTCCGAAATGGAGGATGGGGAAAAAGAGCCCGGGTTCATCCACCTGCCCGACCACCTTGCCGAAAAACGTGTAGACGAGCACCGTGCGTTCCGGGAGGACGCGCCAGAGCTGAAACATGCCGCCGATTGCGACGAGCAGACCGGTAACGATGAAAGTGGCGAAAAAGCCAGCAACGAGGGAGACGAAGAAATTCATGGTGTTCGAGTTGGCTAGAGCTTGAGAATGGTTTGCGCGGCGCGTTCGCGGAGCGGCAGGGAGGCATTGCGCAGGTAGCTGTCGAGCGCGCCCCGCCCGCCTTGCGCATGCATTTCCTCGAGCGTCTTGCCGAGCTCGAGGAGCGGCGCGGCTTCGGCTTCGGCCCGGTTTTGCGCGATTTGCACGGCCTGCTCCGCCATCTTGAGTTTTTGGTCGGCATCGGCCTTGGCCTGGCTGATGGACGCGGCCACCTGATTTTGCGTCGTGTTGATCGAGGCGAGGGCTTCATCGACATCGCCGGGCGGATCGATATTCGTGATGAGAGCGGCGTCGAGATCGACCCCATAGCGCGCGGAAGTCTTGCGGCAGGATTCCTCCATGAAGCTGTTGATGAGCGAAAGGTTGCGGCGGAGATCGTTGATCGAGACGCCTTCGACGGCGCCATCGTGGCCATCACCGTGGAAGGTGGCGACGCGGTCGCGCAGGACGGAGATGAAATACCCCACGACATGGGCGGCTGGATGGGCGACGCCGAAAAGGTAGGCGTAAAGATTGCGCTCACATGGCTTCCACCGGATCTGCCCGGAGATGTGCACCGTCAGGTTGTCGTGGGTGACCGCTTCGATGGTGTCCTGCTTGATGTCCGGGTCCCAGGTGATGTCGATCGCCTGGATGGTCATGTCGACCTTGTAGAGTTTTTGCCACGGCCACTTGAAATACGGGCCGCCCGGAGGGGTGACGCGGATGTTCGGGTAATTGTAGCGCAGCGCTTCTTCCGCGGTGAGCAGGGCGCCCAGCAAAGGATCCTCCGCGGTAGTGCCGGACGTGCGACGCACGCGGCCAAAGGTGGTGAGAACGCCGCGCTCGGTAGGACCGATGGAGTAGACACCGAAAAGCAGCGTGACCAGGGCGGCAAGGCCGAAGCCCACGACGAGGCCGAGCGGAATGGAAGGATTCATTGGGCGGGGACGGGGACAGGGGAGCAGGGGAGGAGGACTGAGGACTGAGGACTGAGGACGGAGGACGGAGGACGGAGGACGGAGGACTGAGGACTGAGGACTGAGGACTGAGGACTGAGGACTGAGGACTGAGATGGAAAACTTCAAGTGGAACATGTCCCATTTTCCGGGCGACGGCGACGATGGGATTGGGTTTGGAGTGTGCGGCAATACCGAGCGACGCTCCAAACGGCCCGCGCGCATAATCCATTGGCTGCACTGTGGTGATACCGCTGTGCCCGCTTTTTCGACTCGCCGCAGCAGTGCCTCCTGCCCTTCAATCAAGCATCATGGCCCTATCGGCTTCGCTCACGTTGAATTCGCTGCGAGTCCGCTATGCGGTGCTGGCGGCGGGTGCGCTGGCGATTGCCGCGGTGATCATCGGTACGCTGGAGATGCGGGGTGCGCGCGCGTTTCCCTCGTTCGGTCTGCTCCTTTTTGCGTGCGCGGCCGGACTCTATGGCGGCCGCTACGGTGTGGGGGTCGGGGCGGTCTGCGCGCTGGCGGTGATCTGGCGGGAGCTGCCGTTTCGTCCGATTCTTGAAGAGATGCCTGGAGGCGGCCTCTGGCTGGCGCTGGTCGCCGGGCTGGGGGTGTCGATCGTTTGGTGGTTGTCGCGCGTGAAGACCACCCTGCTCGCGCTCGAGAGCCGCGTGGCCGAAAGCCAGGGTGCCCTGGTCGAGCAGATGGCGCAGCGGCGCCGCCTGGAACAGGAGCTCATCGAGATCAGCGAGCGCGAGCAGCGGCACTTCGGGCATGAGCTGCATGACAGCCTCGGCCAGCACCTGACCGGCGCGGCGATTACCGCGCACATGCTCGCCGGCAAGTTGGGCGACCGCCCGGAGGCACGGGACGCAGAGCGCCTGGTCAAATTGCTCGACGACGGCGTCGAACTCACGCGCAGCCTCGCGCGCGGTCTTTACCCGGTGGAATTGGAATCGGCCGGACTGATGGCCGCGCTGGACGAGTTTGCCCGCGGCACGAAGACCCGCACGCAGACGCCGTGCGTGTTTTATTGTCCCAGTCCGGTGCCGGTGCGCGACGCCGCCGCGGCCATGCATCTTTATCGCATCGCGCAGGAGGCGACGAACAACGCCATTCGCCACGGACACGCGCGATTGGTCAGCATCACGCTCGAGATGCGCGAGGACCGGGTGGACCTGCACATCGACGACGACGGCCGCGGACTGCCGCCCGCCGATCAGCGCGGCAGCGGTGGAATGGGCTTGCGTATCATGGCGAATCGCGCGCAAATCATCGGGGCCACGCTGACCACCGCGCGGCGCGCCGAGGGCGGCACGCGAGTAGCTTGCTCGTGGCCCATTCGCGCTTCGCTGACATGACTGCACTCGCTCAAAAACACCGGGTCTTCGTCGTGGACGATCACCCCATCCTGCGCGAGGCGCTGTCCACGCTGATTGCGCACGAGGACGATTTCGAAATCTGTGGGGAGTCGGATGACGCGGTGCGGGCGCTCGACGAAATCGGGGCGGCGAATCCGGCGCTCGCGGTGGTCGATATTTCGCTGAAGGATGGCTCCGGCCTGGAACTCATCAAGAATCTGCGTGCGGTGCATCCCTCCGTCGCGGTGCTCGTCCTTTCGATGCACGATGAGGCCTTGTACGCCGAGCGCGCCTTGCGGGCTGGGGCGCGCGGCTACGTGATGAAGCGCGACACCACGCGCAAGCTGCTCGAAGCCATGCGCCGGGTCATGGAAGGCGGCGTCTATCTCAGCGAGCGCTTTGCGGCGGATCTGGCGGCGCGCCTAGTGCATCAACCGCACGGCACGGGAAAGACGCCCGTGGAATCGCTGAGCGATCGCGAACTCGAAGTGTTCCGTTTGCTAGGCAAGGGGCGCGGCGCCCCGGCCGTGGCGGTGTCGATGCATCTCAGCCGCAAAACGGTGAACGCGTATTGCGCGCGCATCAAAGCCAAGCTCGGTCTCGGCAACATGGCCGAACTCCTGCGCGAGGCCGTGCGTTTTGTCGCGGATGCCGAGCGCTGACGCCAGCAGTTTTCATCGTCAGGTGTAACCCGACAAATAGTCGAGACAGAGCCCAATTGAAGGCGGGCCGGGGGTGCTGGTAGCTTCTGACTGCCAGCAAAGATGTTCCCGCCGTTCGAGTCTGTTAGGTCCCCGTTTCGCGAGCACTTGAGGAGCGCTCTCGTGGATGGAAGGCCGGGCAGCCCGGTGACGGGACTCGGCGCGGCGTCGTGCTCGATTTCCTTTTTTCTGGGGGGAAACCGTTTTTTACGGCGCCGCGCTTTTTCTTTGCCGCCACCCGGTAGAGGCGAGCGCGAATCCTCATGAAGGCGACGTCGGTCCCATCCCTTTCGCCAGAAACCCCGCGCGATGCCATGTTGGCGCTCGCCGCCGCCTTGGGCGCGCGTTCCATGGCTATCGCTTCGCGTCTCGCAAAATGGCTCGATAACGCCCCGGCTCCACTCGTGCTGGCGGTGGCGGTGGGGCTGCTCCTGGTCATCGGGGTGGCAGACTATGTGACCGGGACCGCGCGCTCGATGGTGGTCTTTTACCTGTTGCCGGTGGGAATGTGCGCCTGGTTCCTCAGCGGCCGCGTCGCCGTGGTGATGTCGGTGCTTTGCGTGCTGACCGCAAACGTGGCGGATTTCGTGGAGGGGTTCCCGCCGGAGACCTGGTGGGACCGGGAGTGGAACTCGGCCATCGCCCTCGCGGTCTTTCTGATCGTGACCATGCTGCTGCGACGTTTGCACGCTGCGATAACCGGCCTGGAGGTGCGCGTCGCGGAACGGACGACGGCATTGACCGACCAAATCGCCGAGCGCGAAAAGCTCGAGCACCAATTGCTCGCTGTGAGCGAACGGGAGCAGCGCCGCATCGGCCAGGAGTTGCACGACAGCCTTTGCCAGCATCTGACCGGGACTGCGCTGGCCGGCCAGGTGCTCGCCGCAAAGCTGGGGACCCAGCCCGCCGCGGCGGAGGCGGCCCGGATCGTCGCGCTGGTGGAGGAGGGGATCGACCTCACCCGCGGCATTGCCCGCGGGCTGGTCCCACTCGAACTGGAGAGCGCGGGCTTGATGTCGGCGCTGGAGGAATTTGCCGTCGCCACTTCGGCGCGCACCGGAGTGAATTGTCAGTTTATCTGCGAGACGCCGGTGCCGGTCCGGGATGCGGACACGGCGGTGCAACTCTACCGCATCGCGCAGGAGGCGACCGGCAATGCCTTGAAGCATGGGGAGGCCAGCGGGGTCACCATTGCGCTCGAGAGTTCGGCGAAAGGATACTCGTTGAGCGTGACAGACGACGGAAAAGGCTTCCCGGCGAGCGCGAACGAGGGGGCCCGCGGGATGGGTCTCGGCATCATGGCACACCGGGCGCAGATTGTGGGCGGTCGTCTCGCGATCGAGTCGAGGCGCGAAGGGGGGACGATCGTCACGTGCGCCTGGCCCACGGCATAAGGGCCGGTGCGACGGGAAGCGCTTCACGCCCGGAGATATGGCCGGTGCGCAAAGGCGCGCC
Source organism: Chthoniobacterales bacterium (assembly GCA_038226705.1). Taxonomy (GTDB): domain Bacteria; phylum Verrucomicrobiota; class Verrucomicrobiia; order Chthoniobacterales; family SZAS-18; genus SZAS-18. Next base: position 16,621 of record JBBRQH010000070.1, read on the forward strand.
GCCGGACAAGAAGAGGTGCCTCATTTCGACACTTTCTATTCAGCCCACGCCCCTTAAAATCCCCTCCCCTAATGGCGCGCACGCAAAAGCACCGAATCTTCCTCGTCGATGACCACCCGCTCGTGCGCGAGTGGCTTGGCACGCTCATCGCAACGGAGGGGGATTTGGAAATCTGCGGAGGCTGCGACGATGCCACGCTGGCGCTCACCGCCATCGGCGAGGCCAGGCCCGATCTTGCGGTCATCGATCTTTCGTTGGGTGATGGCTCGGGCCTCGAGCTGATCAAGAATCTCCAGGCGGTCTACCCGGATATTTCGCTGCTCGCGCTCTCGATGCACGAGGAGTCACTGTACGCCGAGCGGGTGCTGCGCGCTGGCGCCAAGGGCTATGTGATGAAGCGCGATTCCACGAAGCACATTCTTGCGGCCATTCGCAAGGTGCTCGCGGGCGGAGTCTACGTGAGCGAGAAATTCGCTTCCGAGATCGCGGCCAAGCTCGTGCACAGCCGCTCCCACGCCGGCAAATCGCCGGTCGAGACCTTGAGCGATCGGGAGCTGGAAGTCTTTCGCCTCCTCGGCAAGGGCCGGGGCACCCCGCAGATCGCCGAGGCGCTCCACATCAGCCTGAAGACGGTGCAGGCTTATTGCGCGCGCATGAAGGAAAAGCTGGCCGTCAGCAGCATGACGGAACTGCTGCGAGAGGCAGTGCGCTTCGATTCGGAATTGTCCTGATGAGTGCGTTAGTCCGCGCCGTGCCGGCGCCTTCCCGCTGACGGTCATGGACGCCGACGCGCAAGCCGCTCCCACGTCGGGTTTTGACCCGGCACCGGGCCGCGAATGGCGTCGGCGGGGCGCCGGTTTGGCCGAGGATTTTGGGGGTGCTGTGCGCGTCTGGCTGGCGCTGCGCGGTTCCACGCCGGAGGAGGTGGAGGCGCTCGCCGCGCTTTTCTTCGCGGAACTCCAGGCCGCGCGCCTGCCGCTGGAGATTGCCGCGCCGCGCCTGCGGGAGGCCGTGCTCGCATCGCTGCGCGCGTTTGTGGCCGGGGGCGAGAGCGATGCGCCCAAGGCTGAAACTGCGGAAGCCGGGAACGAATTCCACCGGCGCTGGGCGGATGGACTCACCGCGCGCGCTCTGGCGGATCTACGCGCGAGGGAGATGCAGGAAATGGGGAGTGGAGCGCGGGAGGTGCTGGAACAACTGCTGGTCGGGTCTATTCGTGCGGTCGATATCGCGGCGCTGGCGATCGTGCTGCGGCGCGAGGCGCCGGCGGCACGGGCGACGGTTCACGGCCTGCGCGGGGCATTCGGCGAGCACCTGCGCCAGCGCGTGGCCCCGGCGGTGCTGGCAGAGGGCGACATCGATGGCGAATTGCGCGAGCTGGCGCGACTCTGCCGGGGCGAGGCCATGCCGCTTCCGTTGACCAGCGCAGCCGATCACCTCTGCCGGGCGTGCGGAGCACTGCTGGTGCGCGAGGGCCTCGCGGCCTGTGTCGCCTGCCTCCTCCTCGCCGGGCTGCAAAATGCCATCGTGGGTGAACGCGAAGTTTCCGCTCTGGCGGATGCGCCGGCGGCGGGCAGCCGCTTTGCCGGGTATCAGTTGCTCGAGGAAATCGGCCGTGGCGGCATGGGGCTGATCTACCGCGCGCGCCAGCCCGGAACGGAGCGAATCGTCGCGCTCAAGCTCATGCAACCCGGTCTCGCGACTTCCCGGGAAATCCGCGAGCGATTCCGGCGCGAGGCCACCGCCGCCGCGAGCCTCGATCATCCCGGCATCCTGCCGGTGTATGAGGTCGGGGAGAAGGATTCGCTCCCGTTTTTCTCCATGAAACTCGCCGAGGGCGGAAGTCTCGTGGAGGGCATGGGGCGCTACAAAGGAGATCCCGCGGCGAGTGCCAGCGTCCTGGCCCTCGTGGCCCGCGCCATTCATCATGCGCACGAACGGGGCCTGCTGCACCGCGACCTCAAACCCGCCAACATCCTGATCGGGCGGGAGGGTGAGCCCCTGGTGACCGATTTCGGTCTGGCCCGGTGGATCGATGGGCCGGGCGACCTCACCCGATCGCTGGTGGTGCTTGGCACCGCCGGCTACGTCGCTCCGGAGCAGGCGGAAGGCAGTGCGAACGCGCTCACGCCGCAGGCTGACATCTACAGCTTGGGCGTACTGCTCTTCGAGTTGATCGCGGGTCGGCGGCCGTTTCTGGGCGATAATCCGCTCACCGTTTTGCGGCGCGCCGGTGCGGAACCCGCCCCGCGCTTACGTTCGTTGAACTCGGCCATCCCGCGGGAGGTGGATGCGATCGTCCATCGCTGCCTGCAGCCGCTGCCCGCCGACCGTTACCCCTCCGCCCGGGCGCTGGCGGAAGACCTGGAGGGCTGGCTGCGCGGGGGCGTTCCCACGCATCATCGGGTGCGCGGTGCGGCGCGGCTAAGAAATTGGATGCGGAACCAGCCGTCGTCCGTGGTCGGAGTGATCTCGCTGGTGCTGCTGGCGGCGGGACTGGGTGCTGGGGTCCTCGCAACGCGTCGCAAGCCGGAACTCTTCGCGAGCAAGTCGAGTCGCGAAGCCACCTACTTTCTCCGGCGCGGGATCGATGCGTTCATTACGCAGCGCGACGCCACGGGCTGCGCGCAGGCGGTGGAGTTAATCGGGCGCGCGGTGGCGCTCGATCCGGATTTCGCCATCGCCTTCGCCGAACTCTCGCGCGTGCACAGCCAGGCATACTGGAGCCGGATCGATCGCAGCGAAGGCCGGGCACGCCTGGCCCTGCGGGCGGCGCAAACCGCGTTCGAACTCGCACCGGACCTGGCCCGGGCCCCGCTCGCGTTGGGCGAATATTACTTTCGCTGCCGGCGCGAGGATAGCCGCGCGCTGGAACTCTTGCGGCGGGCGCGCGATCTCGACAACGAGGACATCGACATCCATGGGCTGATTGCCGTGGTGGCGAAGCGCAGTCATCGCTGGGACGAAGCGATCGCGGCGGCACGGAAAATTTGCGAACTCCAGCCGACCCGGACCGCCTGCTTGTACGATCTCGGCGTTACGTATGAAGTCGTACGCCGTTACCCCGAGGCGTTGGCGACTTTCGAGCGTGCTTCGTATCTGGCGCCGGACCGGTTGGGATACATCGCCAATCGCGGGTGGATTCGTTTCCGCGCGAGCGGGGATCTCGCGGGCCTGGCGGAGTTTGTGCAAAAGGTGCCCTCCGCGAAATTGATCGACCCGGACTATCTGGATTCCGCGCTGCCCTGGTATTTATTTACGCGCCGTCTCGAGGAGGCGGAGGCGCTCTTGCGGCGGTTGCCGGAGAACTTTGTCCTGAGCGGCTCGACCGCGTATCAGCCACGGGCGTTTCTGCTGGCGCAGGTGCAAATGGCGCGCGGCGAAGATGCGACGGCGGAGCTGCAGGCTGCCGCGCGAGCGCTGGAGGCGCGCCTGTTGGTGGATCGGGAGGATGCGCGAGCGCATGGCACGCTGGCGCGCGTTTACGGATTGCAAGGACGGAGGGCCGAAGCGTTGGCCGAGGCCAGGCGGGCCTCTGAACTGGTGCCGATCGAGCGCGAGCCCGTGGATGGCCCGGAACGCCTGGTGGATCTCGCGGAAGTGCAGTTACGCGGGGCGCAAGTGGAGGAGGGTGTGGCACTTTTGCGCGATTTGCTGACGCGCCCCGGGTATATCACGGTGTATGAACTGCGACTCGATCCGCGCTGGGACTTCACGCGCGGGGACCCTCGGTTTGCGGGGCTGCTCGCGGGCGGAACCGATAGCCGATAGGCAATCGGCAATCGGCTTTTCCGCCTTCCCTACGCCAGCCGGCTCTCCTCGAGATCGAGTTCCCGCTCGAGTTTGTGCATGACTTCGTCGCCGATCCGGCCGGTCTTGCGCAGCTCGATGAGCTTGCGGCGCTCGGCTTCCAGGCCGGCGCGGCGCAGGCGCTGAATCCAGCCAAAAAGCGGCAGGGCACTGCTGGCGGTAACCGCTTCGCCGGCGGTGCTGCTCGCCTCGGCGTCGAATTGCGCGCGCAGCAACTCTTCCACCTTTTGCTGATACCGGCTCCGGAACGAAAGAAAAAGCGCCTCAGGCGGGCAGTTGTTTGGCTCGGCCTCCACCAGCTTCTCGAGGTCTGCGAGTGCCGCCCGGGCCGCCTCCACCCGCGCTTCGTGTTCCTCGCGCTCGGCCTGGCCATCATCCTTGAGCGCGAGGCGCCGCAGCAGCGGCGGCAGGGACAATCCTTGCAGCACGAGCGTCGCGAGGATCACGGCAAAAGCCAGGAAGATGATGAGGTCGCGCTGGGGAAACGGCGCTCCGGAAAGGGTCAGCGCGGGGAGCGCGAGTGCGGCGGCGAGCGTGACAATGCCGCGCATTCCGGTCCACCCGATGATGAGCACCGCCTCCAGGCGCGGCATGGGATCCGTTCGGCGGACCGACGGAATGAGCCGGGAAAGGTAAGTGACGAGAAAAACCCAAACGAGCCGCACTCCGATCGTCACGAAGACAATGATGACCGCATACGTGACAAGTTCGGCCCAAGTCCTTGTGAGGGGGCCGACTCCGTGAATCGCCTCCGGTGTGGTTACAAGATTCCAGGAACGCGCTTGAACCATGTGCGCGAGCACGCCTCGAAGCTGCAGTCCGATGAGGATGAAGATGAGACCATTGAGAAGGAAAAGAACGAGATCCCAAACCGCCATGCCCTGGATGCGCGTCTCCGCCTTCAACCGCTCCGGACCAAGCCAGCCGCTGTAGAGTCCTGCGGCCACCGTCGCGAGGACACCTGAAACGTGGATGGCTTCCGCGAGAATGTACACCGCGTAGGAGGTGAGCAGCGTGAACAGGATTTCGACGCTGCTCACGGCGCGGAGCCCGGATTGCAGAAACGCTGCCATCCAGCCGAGCGCGAGGCCCGCCGCGACTCCGCCGAGCGCGGAATAGAAAAACTGACCCACCGCGATGGGGAGCGAAAAGGTTCCGGTGACCACGGCGGTGACGGCAAAGCTGTAGAGCACCAGGCCCATCGCGTCGTTCACAAGGCTCTCGCCCTCGAGAATAGTGACAATGCGGGAGGGGAGGCGGAGGCGCTGGGCGATTGCCGTGGCGGCAACGGCATCCGGCGGCGAGACGATCGCGCCCAGCACGAATCCGCCGGCAAGGGTAATTCCCGGGATAACGGCATGGGCGACGAGCGCGATGATGGCGGTGGTGAAAAACGTGAGTCCGAAGGCGAGCGTCAGGATCGGGCGTTTGTTGCGCCAAAAATCGCGCCAGGATGTCGACCAGGCGGCTCCGTAAAGGACTGGTGGCAGAAACAGCACAAAGACCAGGCCGGGATCGAGCTTGACCTCGGGCAAACCGGGGATCAGGGCGAGGGCAAGCCCGCCGAGCACGAGTACGATCGGATAAGGCAGGGCGATGTGCTCGGCCAGCGCGGTGAGCAGCGCCACGAGGACGAGCAGGCCAAGAATGAGTTCGACGGTGGCAACCGGAGTCATGGGAACGGCGGATTGTGGCACGCCCGGGCGCGGTGCGCGTGAAAAAGCGGGACCGTTCGATTATTCCGCCCGATCTGACGGCGTTGAAGCGAGCGTAGCACCGTTGTCGAAGGCGCGACCACAGGCCAAAGGCGCGGCAACTCACGCAGCTTTTGCGCCGCAATTATCCAAAATCCGCTTGCGCGTTCATCGTCTCTCGCTAATCTGCCCGCCCCTGCGGGAAGCGTTTGACGTTTCCGCCGTTCTTTTTCGAGCGGCTGATCTGTCCCCGGATGCTTCGACCGATGCGGGACAAATCCAGTTTCCCTCCGCCGAAAAAGTATGCCGACGATCAATCAACTCGTTCGTAAAGGACGCAAACGCGTCACTTACAAGTCGAAGTCGCCCGCGCTCAAGAACTGCCCGGCGCGCCGTGGCGTCTGCACGCAGGTCATGACCCGCACCCCGAAGAAGCCGAATTCGGCCCTCCGGAAAGTGGCCAAGGTGCGCCTTACGAACGGCGTCGAAGTCATCGCCTACATCCCCGGCGAAGGACACAACCTTCAGGAACATTCGATCGTCCTGGTGCGCGGCGGCCGGGTGAAGGATTTGCCCGGTGTGCGTTACCATATTGTTCGCGGCACGCTCGATGCCACGGGCGTCGACAAGCGCCGCCGGTCGCGTTCCAAGTACGGCGCGAAGCGTCCGAAGGCTGGTGCCGCCGCTGCTCCCGCCAAGGGTGCTCAAGGCAAGGGCAAGAAGTAATCCTGCCTGCTTTTCCTTTCCCCAAACTCTCCGCCATTTTCCGCCATGTCCCGTCGCCGCCGCACGATTAAGAAAACTGAAAAGCTCGATACGCGTTACGCCAGCCCACTGGTGTCGCGTCTCATCACCACGGTGATGAAAAAGGGCAAGCGTTCCCTCGCCGAGCGGGTCGTGTACGAGGCGATCGAGAAAAGCCGCGAAGGTTCCGACGCAGTCGATCCGCTCGAAATCCTCAACAAGGCCATCGATAACGCCAAGCCGCGTCTCGAAGTGAAAAGCCGCCGCGTCGGTGGCGCGACGTATCAGGTCCCGATCGAAATCGCGCCCGAGCGTTCGGTGGCGCTTGCTCTCCGCTGGATCGTCACCTTCGCGCTCAAACGCAAGGGCGGGCTGACTCGCGGCCTAGCTTCCGAACTCAAGGACGCCGCGAGCGGGCAGGGGAACGTCGTAAAAAAGCGCGATGACACCCACCGCATGGCGCAGGCCAACCGCGCCTTCGCCCACTTCCGCTATTAAGCGGTTCTGCCGTTAGGCTGGCGCCTTGCGCCGCCCGTTCTTTCCCAAATTTCACGCCCAGCCAGTCCTGCCATGTCCGCCACTGCCGTAGCTCCTGCCAAGAATCCGAATTCGCCCGACCGCGCGTATCCGCTCGAGCGCACGCGCAACATTGGAATCGCGGCGCACATCGACGCCGGCAAGACCACGCTCACCGAGCGCATCCTTTTCTACACCGGCATGATCCACAAGATCGGCGAGGTGCATGACGGCAACACGGTGACCGACTGGATGGAGCAGGAGCGGGAGCGCGGCATCACGATCACCTCCGCCGCCACGACCTGTTTCTGGCAGCAGACCAAGCAGGAGAGCATCTACAAGGCCTACGAAGGCAGCAAGATGCGGGTCAACATCATCGACACCCCTGGCCACGTGGATTTCACGGCCGAGGTGGAGCGTTCGCTCCGCGTGCTGGACGGCGCCATTGCCGTGTTCTGCGCGGTGGCCGGCGTGCAGCCGCAATCCGAGACCGTCTGGCGCCAGGCGACGAAGTACAACGTCCCGCGGATCGCTTTCGTGAACAAGATGGATCGCGTCGGCGCGAACTTCGACAACGCGCTCAACGACATGCGCACGAAGCTGCATGCGAACGCGTGGCCGGTGCTCATTCCCTACGGCAAGGAAGATTTCCTCAAGGGCCAGTTCGATGTCGTCAATAAGAAGGCGATCATTTATTCCGACAGCGCGATGGGCTCCAACTACACGGTGGAGGAGATCCCCGACGAGCATCGTCCGATGGTGGACAAGGCTTACGACGCGCTGGTCGCCGCCGTCTCCGATCTGGACGAAGAACTCGGGATGGCGTTCCTCGAGGAAAAGCCCATCACCGTGCAGATGCTCAAGGCCGGCATCCGCCGCCAGACCATCGCGAACAAGTTCGTGCCCGTCGTAGGCGGGTCCGCCTTTAAGAACAAGGGCGTGCAGTATCTCGTCGATGCGGTCATTGATTATCTCCCGAGCCCGATCGACATCGCGCCGGCGAAGGGCATCGATCCCGATGACCACGAGAAAGTCATCGAAGCTGCGCCGGACGATAATGCGAATTTCTGCGCGCTCGCCTTCAAGCTTTGGAGCGATGTGCACGTGGGCAAGCTCGTCTTCTTCCGCGTCTATTCGGGCAAGCTCTCGAAGGGCGACACCGTCTACAATCCGCGCACGAACAAGCGCGATCGCATCAGCCGCCTGATCCAGATCCAGGCCGACAAGCGCGAGGAAATCGAGACCTGCTACGCGGGCGATATCGCCGCAATCGTCGGCATTCGCAACATCACCACGGGCGACACACTCTGTGACGAAGATCACGGAATCATGCTCGAGCCGCCGTCCTTCCCCGATCCCGTCATCTCGATGGCCGTGGAGCCGAAGACGAAGATCGACCAGGAAAAGATGGCGACCGCGCTCCAGCGCCTGGCCGAAGAGGATCCGACTTTCCGCGTCTTCACCAACGAAGAGACGGGTCAGACCATCATCGCCGGCATGGGCGAGTTGCATCTCGAGATCATCCGCGATCGAATGATGCGCGAGTTCAAGGTCGAGGCGAATGCGGGCAAGCCACAGATCGCGTATCGCGAAACGCTGACCAAGAATGCCACCGGCGAAGGCAAGCTCATCAAGCAGTCGGGCGGTCGCGGTCAATACGGCCACGTCATCGTCACGGTCCGTCCCGTGGAGCGGGGTAAGGGCATCTCGGTCGAGAACAAGGTCGTGGGCGGCACCATCCCGAAGGAATACATTCCCGCTTGTAAGAAGGGGATCGAGGAAGCGGTGCTGACGGGCATCCTGGGCAGCTACCCCGTCATCGATCTCGAGATCGAGATCATCGACGGCAGCTACCACGACGTCGATTCGAACGAACTCGCCTTCAAGATGGCGGCGATCTTTGCGATGAAGGACGCCTTCCAGAAGGGCGGCTCCATCCTGCTCGAGCCGATCATGAAGGTGGAGAACACCACGCCCGAGGAGTACCAAGGCGACATCATGGGCGATCTCAACCGCCGCCGCGGCCTGATCAAGGGCATCGAGTCCAAGAACGGGCTCGTCATCGTGAATGCCGACGTGCCGCTCGCCGAAATGTTCGGCTACGCCACGTCCATCCGCTCGCTTTCGAAGGGGCGCTCCAGCTACTCCATGGAACCCTCGCACTTCGAGCAGGTTCCGGCGCAAGTGCTCGCCGCCGTACTCGACCAGAAGGCCGGCAAGTAATCCTCTCCATCTCCCACGTCTCACGATCCTTTTCCATGACCACCGGACAACGCATTCGCATCCGCCTCAAGGGCTTCGACCACCGCATGCTCGATCAGTCGAGCCTTGATATCGTGGAAACGGCCAAGCGCACGGGCGCGAAGGTGGCCGGCCCGATTCCGCTTCCGACCCGCATCGAGCGCTTTACGGTGAATCGCTCGCCCCACGTCGATAAGAAGAGCATGGAGCAGTTCGAAGTGCGCACGCACAAGCGCCTGCTCGACATCATTGAGCCGACCGCCAAGACAGTGGACGAACTCCGGAAGCTGAACCTCCCAGCCGGCGTCGACATTTCGATTAAGATCTGACCTTTCCATCCACCCCAACCCAAGTACCCGCGGCGTCCGTCGCTGTGGAGACCTCTAGGAAATTATGAGTATCGCCCTTGTAGGAAAAAAAGTCGGCATGACGCGCGTTTACGACGCGCACGGCCGCATCACACCGGTCACGGTCATCCTCGTCCAGCCCAACGTCGTCTCGCAGCGCAAGACGGTCGAATCGGACGGATATTCCGCTCTGCAAATCGCCACCATCGATCAGCTCCCGAAGCGGCTGACCAAGCCTGTCATTGGCCATCTCAAGAAAGCTGGCATTGGTGCGAAGAAAAAGCTGAAGGAAATCCGGGTGGCGAATGACGAAGTTGTCAACGGCGCGCCCGCGGAGCTCACAGTCAACCAGTTCCAGGCTGGGCAGTGGGTCGATGTGATCGGCCAGAGCAAAGGCAAGGGCTTTCAGGGCGTCATGCGCCGGCACAACTTTCATGGCCAGGGCGACGCGCATGGATCGAAGACTCATCGGCGCAATGGCGCCATCGGCAATCGCTCGACTCCCGGTCGCCCGTGGAAAAACATCGGCATGCCCGGCCACATGGGTGACGAGCGGGTCACGGTGCAGAACCTCACGATCGTGCAGGTGCGCGAGGAAGATAACGCTCTCCTCGTTCGCGGCGCTGTCCCCGGCTGCATCGGCGCTTATGTCGTCGTCCGCCCGGCCAAGAAAAAGCCTCTGCCCGCGGCGGCCGCCCAGTAATCACCCTCCACCGTTTTCACTCGCATCATCATGAGCGCACAAGTTCTTACGGTCGAGGCGGCCCAGGCGGCCAAGCTCGACGTCATCACCGACAAGCAGAAAGGCCAGCAGGCCCTTCACGAAACCATCGTTGCCTATCGCGCCAACCGCCGCGCCGGCACCGCTTCCACCAAGACGAAGGCCACGGTCTCCGGCTCGGGCAAGAAGCCCTATCGCCAAAAAGGCACCGGCAGAGCTCGTGCCGGATACATGTCCTCGCCCATCCGCCGCGGCGGTGGCGTGGTCTTTGGCCCGCATCCGCGCAGCTATTCCAAGAAGACCAACCAGTCGACCAAGCGTCTCGCGCTCCGCAAGGCGCTTAGCGCCCAGATCATCGACGGCAATATCCTCGTGGTGGACAGCTTCAGCGTCGCTGACGGCAAGACCAAGAGCTTCGTTTCTGCGGTGAAGGCGATCACGGATTCAAACAAGGTGCTCATCGTCAGCCACAAGTTTGAGGAGAAGACCTACCAGGCTGGCCGCAATTACCAGCCCGTGCAGTTGGTCACCGACTCGGACTGCAATGCCGAGCATCTGCTCAAGTATCGCAAGGTCATCGTGACCAAAGAGGCGCTCGAGACGCTCGTGAAGCGCACCACCAAGCCCGCCGCCAAGTAATCGTCCCCGCCATGAACGAGCCCACTGATCTCATCCAAACGATCTGCCTGACGGAGAAGGCGACCCTGCTGAGCGAAACCCGCAACCAGTACGTCTTCAAAGTGGTGCCGCGCGCCACCAAGCCACAGATCAAGCACGCAATCGAATTTCTCTTCAAGAAATCCGTTGTCGCCGTGAACACCGCCAACTACGCGGGCAAGAAGAAACGCGAACGCCGCGCCGACTTCGGCCGCCGCGCGCATTGGAAGAAGGCCATCGTCACGCTCAAAGAGGGCGAAAAGATTGACCTCGCCTAAAGCGACCCAACCCCTATCCCTCCAGCCGAAAACCTATGGCTCTCAAGAAATTCCGTCCCCTCACGCCGTCGCAGCGCACCAAGGTGCTGCCTGCCTTCGACGAGATCACCAAGGATCGCCCCGAGCGTTCGCTCACGGAAGCGATCCGCAAAAACGGTGGCCGTAATCACCACGGCCGCGTGACCGTCCGCCATCAAGGTGGCGGACATAAGCAGCGGTATCGGCTCGTTGACTTCAAGCGCTCGAAGCATGGC
>JBBRQH010000071.1:0-26987 GCA_038226705.1 Chthoniobacterales bacterium
AGCCGAGGTCAGCTCGCTGTCGCCACAGGTTGAAAGCGTGCAGCCGATGTCTGCTTGCCGCCGCCGCAGGTATAAAAGGTGCGTGGGAGGTCAGCTTGCCACCGTCACAGCCTGAAAAAATGCAGCCGATGTCAGCTTGCCATCGCCGCAGGTTCAAAACGTGCGGTCGAAGCAAGCTCGTCGTAATTTTTGACCGCGGATGGCGCGGATAACAAAGATTGGGATGACGCCGAGGATGCGAATGTTGATCTTCACTTTTATCGGCTTTCTCGGAGCAGTTCGCCACAGTTCTCCGTTCTCAGCCTTGGACGCTCGGCCGAGTCCCGCGTATCGCGGGTGCCGTTCGGGTGATACTTCTCAGTGGCTTTACGTGAAAACCAAATATCTAGAGCACGACCCCAACGGCCTGTAGGACAACGGACTGTTGTCCTGTGCCGATGCGGCCAAGGCGCAAGCGCTGGCCGACAGCCTCTCCGCCGAAATGCCGAAATGATCGACGCGCTGTTGCGCAAATGGCTCCAACGCCTGCCGCATCCCTTTACCCAAGAGGACCGGGCCAAGGGCTTCCGCTACGACGTGTCGATCCTGCAGGCGGAGTTCTCCACCACCCACTTGTTGGCGAGCCCGGTGCACGGACGGCTCTTCCTCGAGGAAGTGGTGCGCGAGCACATCGGTCTGGGCCGTCCCGATCAGGTCAGCCTGATCTTCGAGCGCCGGATCACCAAAAGGACACCCTGGCGCTTTCGCAGCCGGGTTATCACCGAGGGAGTCACGCCCTCCCTGCACCTTGAATACAAGCACTCGCGCATCAAGCTCGAACAAACCAGCCGTGGGTCCTTGTTGAGCAAGGACGCCTTTGCCGAAATGAACGCTCCGGTGGAAGTCGATTGCGCGAGAAGCTGGCGGGACTGCTCGGGCGAAAGCCCAGACGACCAGTGCCAGCCGGATGACCTATGACCTCCGCCGCTTGCGGCTGCATGGGTTCATCGAACGCAGCAAAGGAACGCAACGCTACCGCGTGAGCGAGGCGGGCTTGGGGGCCGCGAGCTTTTGCTCGCGCCTTTACGGGCGCTGTCTGTGTCCGGGCCTGGCCGCGTTGCTCGATAACACCTCCGCCGCGCCGCCAGCTCTACGACGTCCGCTCCCCGAAATGCGCCGTCAAATCGACGCCCTAATCGAGGAAGAAAACCTCGTTGCACTCGCCGGCTGACAAACTTGACTCATTTACACCTTGTTCTGACGACCAAGGACTCTAGAAGCGGCCACAACCGATAAATTCAGTTCGCGAAGTCACTTCAAGGTATAGTTGTATTCGAAAGACTTCCATAAAGCTTTTGAAACACAGAATGAAGACCACTAGAGGCGCCGTTGTTCATGGGCGGGTTAGTTGGCGAAGCCGTACTATTAAACACAAATTTCCATACTCCCCGCAATGCCGCCCCATAATTCTTATTTTGTGGGTCAAAGTAAGTTAGTGGTGTTTTAAGGCCACTAGCACTAATGTTGAACTCCACCTTTATTTCAGCATACTTAACCCCGCCGGAAAGCGTGAGAACCTGAGCACTCCAAGTCATCTTATTATATTCTGCAGCAGGGATTGTTGAGAGGGTCGACGACAGTTCCTTGAGGTAAGAGACGCCCACAGGGAGCGAATCTTTAGATATTATTCCCCAAGCAGCCTGCTGGTCTCCCTTGCTTACAGCTGCCTCGTAGTCGGCCATGTATGTAGGCAACGGAAAATAAGAGTGTAATACATAATAGTTTGTCCCTAAGTCAGTTCTCGTTCCTTGATCCCATATATTGAGCCCACGCACCTGAACGACGCCACTGCTGCCTCCCATTCCAGGACACGCCGTATTTGCAAGAGAGATCGCAATGGCGCAAGAGACATTGAATGCAATTGCTGCTAGTTTCCTCATTTTGGTTGTCATATATATTTGTTAGATAAATCATCACATTGAAAATATTCTTTCAGGGCACTTATTGTTCTTTCAGAAAGTACTAAGGTGCGTCTTTCAAATTTCCGATGTCCGCCCATTCTGTTGAGCCACGGATAGAAGCCAAGGTAAGAGTTGAAGGTATCTCAAGCAGTCGCTGGAGAATCTCCGTGCAAGCGGGGCGATTGCCACAGCGCAGGTAGACAAGGGCCTGGATCTCAAGAAAGTAGGGCGCATCAAAATGGTCTTTCTCCAACGTCCAATTAGTACTAAGAAAGTCCGCTTCGTTCAATGCGCTTTGGAAGTTTCCCTCTCCAGCATAGGCAATAGCCCTCGCTGCCCGTTTTCGAGGGTCGAGCAAAGCGGAGTTACTGACTCGAACAATCTCATCTAAGCGCATACGAGCGCGAGTCCAAAACGGCCGAGCTTCCTCAATTTTTCCCTGTTGTGTAAGTATTTCGGCTTCTAGAGCGTCTCGACTTACATACCGAGACTGTCCATCCGAGGCGACAAATGTACTTTTGTGAAGCATCTCCAAAGCCGTATCGAATTGCTTCATGCGCAAAAGATATGTAATCCAATCGATAAGATAAAAGTCAATAGTGGGGATACCGTACCTACGGGCAACTAATTCGTCACGCTGTGCCTGCAAGTCGCCTCTCCAACGAAAGTACAAGTCCGCACGAAGCGTCGTCAGCGCCGGGTGATCTGGCATGCTCTGGAGCGCGCTGTTCATTGCCTGCTCGGCCGCCTCGAACTTCCGTTGGCGAGCGAGCGTGTCGATCCAGTTGCGATGCAGAACGGGATCTAGTGGATTTAGTCGTGCTGCTTCCCGATAAAGCTTCGTTGATGCTTCCCATCTACCAAGCCGTCGGTTCAGCGCCGCGATTGCCGTTTTCACTTCCGCGGAAGAGGGCAGCGAGCTTTCGGCACGGGCTAGCAGTTCTTCGGCGTGCTTGTAGTCAAGACCACAGCGATAATAGTAATACCCTAGCGCTAACATGCCTTCAGGCAGGTTTGGCTGAAGCGCCAAAGCTTTTTCCGCTGCGTTCCGAGATTCTTCGATCTGAAAATCCCCTCGATCGAGCGCGTAAAAATAGATGAGGGAATGCGCTTGCGAGAGCTGGGCATATGCGAGCGCGAAACTTGGATCGGCCTCGATTGCTTCTTTCAGTGCTGCGACAGAATCGTTGAGATGTCTTCGTCCTTCGCTTGTGTCCGCCATAAGCGCTCTGGCTTTGAGATAGAGCTGGTACGCTGCTGAATTTCCAGTTTTGGCTCGCGCCAAGTTTGTTTTCTCTTCGGTGCTCATGTTCGCCTGCATTTGCTCAGCAACCGCGAGAGCTATTTCTGTCTGCAACGTTAGTGTTTCGGTCAGTTTCCGCTCAAATTTTCTGGTCCATGACGCTACCCCGGTCACACCATTCACTAGACGAATATTTACCACAGCAGTATCTCCTATGCGTCGGACGCTCCCTTCCAAGATCGATGCGACCTTCAATTCGCGCGCGATGTCGGTAATCGCAGCAGAGAGCATTCTGTATTTAGCCACCGAGGTGCTCGCGATCACTGAAACATCTCGAATGTGCGCTAGCTGATCGATGATTTCTTCCTGAAGCCCGTCAGCGAAGTAGCCATCGGTCAATTGACCTCCAATGTTCTTTAACGAAAGGACCGCAATTGATTTCTCCTTGGCCGGGTTAGGTGAAACCGGGGACGGGGTGGCTTGCCCTCCTGCGCTCGTCTTGTCTTTCGCGGCCTTTGCTTCATTGCTTTCATGCGAACTTATCCAGAAGCCCGGTGCTAGCGCCCCTGCAAAGAAGAGCAGGGCCACCGCTGCAACGAGCCAGCGCGCGATCCATCGTGCAACGGGTGGAGGCAAAAATTCCGACCGCATCGGGAGTGGGTCGGGTAGTGCGCGTGGAACTACGGGGCCATTAAAGCTGATTTCACGATCGTCGCTATTTAGGCTGTCATTCACTTCCTTGGGTGAAATTGCGACAGAATGTGGGGTAACCAAGCGAAACTCCGCGACTCGTTGTTCTGTCGGCGCAGAAATCGAATCCTCGCCCCGCCCAATCTTGCCGCGGGACTGCTCAAGAGCTTTCACCAAGGCCTCGGCATCAGGGAAGCGCTCGTCCGGGTGCTTCAGCAGCAGCCGCGCGACGATTGCGGCAAGCGAGCACGGCACATGCGCCAGGCGCTGGATTGGCGCCGGGCGGGTGACATGGAGATTCATCAGCTCGCGATGCGAGCGCGCCGTGAAGGGCGGGCCGCCGGTGAGCATTTGGAAGAGGATGCAGCCGACGGAATACAAATCGGAGCGGCCATCGAGATCGGGATGCTCCTCACATTGCTCCGGGCTGGCGTAGAGCACGGTGCCGCGGAAGCCGATGCTTTGAGTGTCTTCCTCGCCGCGCACAATAGGGCGCGCCAAGCCGAAATCGATGATCTTGGCCAGCCACTTCTCCGACGGCGGTTCGGCGCTCGGTCGCACCGGCACGCCGCGTGGGGGAGTCGGGCGCGCGACCGGCACAAGCATGAGGTTCGTGGGCTTGAGATCGCGGTGGATGATGCCCTCGGCGTGGATGGCGCCGAGGCCGCGCGCGATCTGAATTCCGAGATCGATCGCGAGGAGCGGACCGCTCGTCTCGCGTTTCTTCAGCCAATCCTGCAGCGAGTCGCCCGCGACGAACTCCATCGCGTAGAAGAACTGTCCGGGCGCGTCGTTGAGGTACAGGACGCTGGCGACATTCGAATGGCGGACACGCGCAGCGGCTCGGGCTTCGCGGAGAAAGAGCGATTGGGCGGGACCATCGTGCATCCGCGCGGGCGAGATGACCTTCAGCGCGACGACGAGACGGAGACGCTCGTCGATCGCCTTGTAGGTGACGCCCATCCCGCCGCGACCGAGCTCGACGAGGGTTCCATCGGGGCGCTTTTCAATCCGGAAATGGTGCAGCCGCTCGGGGGGGTGTTCCCGATATTCCGGGGGCGCCGAGACCGAGGAATTCGGGCCGGGGCCGGAGTCGGAATCGAGCGCGAATTCCAGCGCGCATTTCGGGCAAAACGTCCCGACAAATTCATTCCCGCACCGTTCGCAAAGGCGTACGGCGACCGGCGGTGTTGCTTCCCCAACAGGACCCATTTGCGGCGTTATTAGTCAAACGCTTCCGAATAGGGAAGGCAAAATGCAGAAGTTCTTTATGTTTCCGCGGTTGCGTGGCTCCGACAGGACTTTTCTTGGTTATTTTAGACTTTCGAAAGAAAGTTTGTCACAAATGAGACGTGATGGCGTTGCCAGCATTTTCCAAGCCGTGGGAGAGACTTTTGTTTTTCTCACACTAAGCCACTAATGCACAAAGGATTAAGTGAGAGAGAGGTATTTGGAGCCAAAAAAAGGCGCAAAAGGCTCGGAATCGCCCCGATGGCTTGAGTTTCGTTTGGGTAACCGCAAAGAGCGCAAAGAACACAGAGCGAAATGGCACCCTGAAACTGCCCCTCTTCCTTTGTGAATTTGTGTCTTCGTGTGAGAAAAATCTTAACGGAACCACCGATGGCGATGCGCTGCCCGATTCGGCGGAGGCATGGGCCACAGAAGCGCAGGCGGCAGCTTACGCGCGACTCGGACACTCCAGAGATGTTTGGGCCAATCTGGAGATTAGCCGTACCTGGGAGGTCTGGGCCAAGGTCGACCTCAATAACAAGTCTGGGTAACCGCAAAGAACGCGAAGCACACAGAGAGAAATTCCGCTTCTTCCTTTTGTGGCTTCGTGTCTTTGTGTGAGACCTTCACTTCGGCCGCTTTTTTGCGGCGTGCGCCAGAGTGCCGAAGAGAAAGCTCAATCCCGCCAAACCCCGAAGGCCGCCAGCAAGGTGGCTCCGGTCACCGTCCACGAGCCGATGCGCATCGCCGTGATCCCGACGGTGGATGAGATGATCCCGGGCAGGGCCAGGCTGGCGAGGACGATGGCAGCACAGAGGATCGTGCAGGCAGCGCAGGCGCCGTAGAGCTTGATTGCCCGTGAGCTGCGGCTGCTGAAAGTAAGCGCGGTGGGGATCGACGAGCCGATCAGGCAGATGCCGATCAAGGTGAGCGTCGCTTCGCTCATGACGATTCCGGACAACACACAGCCGAGGCCGGCGGCCACGCCGCCGCCGACGGCCCAACCTTCGGCCTTTTCCCGCGGGCGCAGCGCGACGCGGGCCTTCTTATCAGCCAGCACGAAGAAATTGCCGATGCCCCGCGCCAGATACGTCCACGTCACAAACATGAAATAGAGCAGCACGACGAACGACCCCAGCAGCGGCGAAATCTTCTCCAGCGCACCGGCGACCAGCCGGTAGACGAAGTAGACGCCGAAGATCACGAAGAGGCGCGACTTCTCCGAGAGCTTCGTCATCGCGAACGCATATCGCAGGTAACCGCGATAGAGCGCGTTGCGGGCGCGGAAGCTCTCCAGCAGACCTTCGCGGGCGGGTTCGAAGTTCGGATTGAGCCGGAGCGCCTCGAGGAAATGGGTCTCCGCTTGGGCCGAATCGCCCTGGCGCAGCGCCGCGTAGCCGGCATTGTAATGCGTGAAGGCATCCTCCGGATCGCGCGCGAGTCGCACGCGAATGTCGTCCTGCGATTCTTCCTGCTTGCCCTGCCAGAGCAGGCTCTGCGTCAGGACATTTTGCGCCAGCGTGTCGTCGGCATCGAGGGCAAGACCGCGTCGCGCCCATTCCTCGGCCTCGGCCCAGCGAGATTCGCGCAGGAAGGCGAGGCCCCGGGCGGCGTGGGCATCGGAGGCGTCGGGATCGAGCGTGAGCGCGTGCTCGGCGCTGGCGTGCGCCTCCTTGCAGCGCTTCATTCCGGCGAGGAAGACCGCGCGGCGGGTGTGCAAAACCGGCCATTCCGGTTCCAAGGCGATGGCGCGATCCAGGATCTCGAGGCCCTCGACCTCACGGGCGTCGTCCTGGTGCACGCACATCGCGAGCAGGTAGAGCGCCTCGGCATTCGCCGGATCCTCCGCCAGGCTCTCGCGCAGGAAACGCTCGGCATCCGCCGGACGATTCCGGAACAGGAGCATGCGTCCGCGCTCGAGGGCGGCGCCGGCGGGCTGTCTCGTTTCCCCGGTGCTCATGCTACTTTTTGATTCCGAGGTGGACGAGGACTTCGTCGTAGAAGCCGCCCTGGTTCGCGTAGAGCGCGTAGTTTTTCGCACTCTCGAACCACGCGCGCGTGCTCGACTTCACGTCGCGCGCCGCCGCGAGGAGCGACTTCGTATCGAGGGGCACGATGCGGCCCTCTTTCATCGCGGCGGTGATCGCGTCCTCCGTGGCGCGGTCGAAGACGGACTTCAGATCGGCCCCGGAAAAGCCTTCGGTCTTCTTTGCAAGGGCGCGCGGATCGAACGACCCGACCGGCTTGGCTTTCGCCATCAGTTCGATGATGGCAGTGCGCGCGATTTCATCGGGCGGGGGGACAAAAATGGTACGGTCGAATCGGCCCGGACGCCGGAAAGCGGGATCGATGTGCCAGGGGGCATTGGTCGCCCCGAGAATGAGCACGCCGTCATTCACGGCCGTGCCGCCATCCATCTCGGCGAGGAACTGATTGATGAGGGTGCGCCCGGCGCTTTGGCGCAAATCCCGGCGATCGGCGGCGAGGGCGTCCACCTCGTCGAAAAAGAGGACGCTCGGCGCATTCTCGCGCGCGACCCGAAACAGCTCGTGCAGATTCTTCTCGCTGTTCCCTATCCACATATCGAGGACGTCGTGCAGCCCGATGCAGAAAAAGCTGGCCTTGATTTCGCCGGCGGTGGCGCGGCTGATGAGCGTCTTGCCGCAGCCCGGCGGACCGTAAAGGAGAACGCCGCCGCCGATGTTCTTTCCGTAGGCGCGAAAGAGGTCGGGGTTCTGCATCGGATACAGAATCTTCATCCGAATCTGCTCCTTCAATTCCTCCATTCCGCCCACGCCGGCGAAGTTCACCGTCGGCCGTTCGATCGGGAGCAGGCGATCGTCTGCGTCGGCGTTTTTCCATTCCTCCCCTTCCGCCGCGGCCGGCGGAGTGGGGAACGCCCGCGAGACCGGTCCGCCGGTCGCGGTCGCGCCGAGCGCGCCGCGATGGGTGCCTTCCGGGGCCGCGCCCGACGCGCCCAGGCCGAGCTCGCGCGCGAGCGCCTGGTCGATGACGTTTTTGTCGAGCGCGATGCCGCGCCGGTACTGTTCTGCCGCCTCGGACTTGCTGCCTTCGGCCAGAAGCACCCGGCTCAAGAGCACATGCGCGGCTGCGGAAGAGGGATCGCGGCGGAGCAATTCCTCGAGGCGCACCGCAGCCGCCGAAGTCTTCCCTTCGAGCAGGAGAATGCGCGCCAGCCCGAGGACTCCGTCGCGGTGGTCGGGTTGCAGCATGAGCACGCGCTCGAAGGTGGTGCGCGCTTCGGCGGCCTGGGTTTCGTCCAGACACGCCTGCGCGAAGAGGAGCAGGAGGGGAATGTTATCCGGCGAATGCCGCAGGGCTTCTCGAAGGGCGTCGCTTTGAGGCATGGAGGAGAAGACTCGAAGGGAGCAGAGGCGTCCACCCGCTCAACCGGATTTCGAAGTGCCATTCCGCCCTACCGCTTCGTCTCCGTCTTGACTGGCTGTGCTGCGCTCGCGGCTTTGGCGGGAGCGGCCGCGGATTTGGGCGCGGATTTCCGGGGCGCGCTATCGGTGCTCGTCAGCACATCGGGCGGAGCCTTCACCTCCGTCGTAGGCGGCGGAGCATCCTTCACGCGCGCCACCAGTGGCCCGAACCCCGCGCGCGCCCGGGTGGCGGTGAATTCCTTCTCGGCCTTTTCGCGCCGTGGTCCCTGCACGATCGGCCATTCGTTCTGCAGGCGGAGTTCGCTGGGCGGGTCGAGCGAAAACGAGTCGCCGGCTTTGCGCAGCGTCAGCTCGCCGTAGAGCAGCGGCATGACGGTGAGTTGAATGCGGCCATCGGGCAGGCGGGCCGCGTGGATGACGGCGCTCAGGTCGTAGGTGCGGCGCAAGTCCACCTCGACGCCCGGAACGAGCGCATTCACCAGCGACTCGCCGGTCGCAGAATCGGCGGGAAGCACGAATTCGATCAGAAGCTGCGGGGCATCGTTCGCGGCGGCGTACATGACCGCGCCGCTCGGGAAGACATCCTTCGGACCAAGTGGGAACGCGGCGATGAGCGTGAATTTGCCCATGACGTATTGCACCGGGGTGGTCGAGCTTTGGAAGTTGCGGATGTATTCCCGCAGCAGGGTGACGTTCGCCTTGCGCAGATCAAAATCGCCCAGCGCAGAATAGCGCGTCAAAAGATCCTCAGGCCCGAGGAATTTTCCGATCGGCGCAGCGGTGACCTTGTAGCGCAGCGGGGGATCGATCTTCTTGATCTTGCGGAGAATCCGGTAGGCGTAGGGCCGCTCAGGATGGCCGAAGACAGAAAACGTGCCGATCCAGGTCGCCATCGCGAAAGCGATGAGGAGAAGGATCAGGACGGTCCAAAGAAAGAGATGGTCCTTCGCTTTCCGCCCGCCCCGTCGGTCGAAACCGCCGCGCGGTTCGTCTTCCTCGCGGAGCGGAGTGAAGAAGCCGCGTTCCATGGGCCGCGCCACGCCGTCAGGTCCGGGCCGCCGGCTCGAAGGAAGTGCCGCAGCCACAGGTGCGCACGGCATTGGGATTGACGATGCGAAAGCCGGTGCCGACAAGCCCATCGTGGTAATCGATGGTGCAGCCCTGCAGATGCGGCTGGCTCTCCGCCTCGACGAAAAGGCGTACATCCGGTGCGGCCTCGATGCGGGCATCGGTCGCTTCCGCCGGGGCGATCTTCATCCCATAGGAAAGCCCGGAGCAGCCGCCCTTCTCGATGAAGAGGCGCAAACCCTCGTGAGCCGCGTCCGGACTGGACGCGAGCATTTGGCGAAGCTGTTTGACCGCGTTTTCGGTTACCGTGATCATCGCGGGGAAGAATGAGACATCGCGACAAACATCCGGGCGCAGGGCCGCTCGTCAACCTTTCCGGCAGCCGCTGACATGGGCCGCATTGCGTTGCTGGCGGAGGCGGTGGCCAGCCAGGTGGCTGCGGGCGAGGTGGTGGAACGCCCCGCTTCGGTCGTAAAAGAGCTGGTGGAAAACGCCCTCGACGCGCAGGCCCGGAACATCATCGTGGCCACCCAGCGCGGTGGCGCGGCCCTGGTGCGCGTGAGCGACGACGGCCACGGGATGGATCGCGAGGACGCCCTGCTCTGCCTCGAACGCCATGCCACGAGCAAGCTGCGCACCGGGAAGGACCTCGCCGCGATCGCCACGATGGGTTTCCGGGGTGAGGCGCTGCCGAGCATCGCCAGCGTGTCCCGCTTCCGCCTCGCCACCCGCGAACCCCAGGCTCTCGCCGCAGTGGAAGTGCTGGTGAACGGCGGTCGCATCGAATCGGTGCGCGATGCCGGCGAAGCCCCGGGAACGACGATCGAGGCTCGCTCGCTCTTCTACAATCTGCCCGCCCGCCGGAAGTTCTTGCGCAGCGAGCCGACGGAAAACGCGCATATCGAATCCACCCTCTTCGCGCTCGCGCTCGGAAATTGGCGCGTCGGATTCACGTTCGTCCGCGATGGGCGCATGGTTTTCCAGCTCCCGCCCGCCCCGCGACTCGGCGACCGCGTGCGCGATTTGTGCGGTCCGGCGCAGCTCGAGGAATTGCTCGAAATCGAAGCGGACGGCGACGGCGGCTCGCGCCCCACGATCCGCGGTTTCATCGGCAAGGTGGGGGTGAGCCGGGCCACGCGCGCCGGACAACTCGTCTGGATCAACGGGCGTCCGGTGGAGAATGCAACGGTCTCCCATGCGTTGCGCGAGGGCTATCACACGGCACTAATGAAGGGGAGGCATCCCCTCACCTTTCTCTTTCTGGAGATGAGTCCGGCGGAGGTCGACGTGAACGTGCATCCCGCAAAGCGCGAAGTGCGCTTTCATCGGCCCAGCGATGTCCACGCCGCCGTGGTGAGCGCGGTGCGGCGCGCGCTCGAGTCGGCCCGCACGGGCTGGACCGGCGCCTTCCAGCCGACGCTGCCGACTGCCACCCCGGTCCCCGTGCTGAGCCGTTTGCTTCCCAAGCCGCCCGACGACCATCCGGAGCTGGCGTTGCCCACTGCGACCGCGGTGTCGGCGCATTTGATCGCAGCGGCGCCATCGAGCTTTGCGGCTGCCTTCCCCTCCCCTCCATCGCCCGAGCCGGAGATGTTTGCCGCGCCGCTCGCCCCCGCTGCGATGCCCGAGCGTACCATCGATGCTCCGGCCATTCCGGGCGGTCCGTTCAAAATGTTGGGCGTGCTGAATCAGCTTTATGTTCTGTTGCAGGGCGCGCACGGGCTCGTCCTCGTTGATCAGCATGCCGCGCACGAGCGGATCCTGTTCGAGGAATTTCGCCGGCGGCTCGAGGCCAACGAGATCGTCTCCCAGCGGCTGCTCTTGCCCGTCACGATCGAGTTGGGCGCGCGCGATGCGGAATGGCTCGAGCGCAACCTTGCGGCGATGACGCGCCTCGGGTTCGAGCTGGAATCCTTCGGTCCTGGAACCTTCAAGCTCGAGGCCATCCCGAACTATCTGCCGCTCGATCGGCCCCAACAGACGATGCGCGAGGTGATCGATGAACTGAAAGCCGCCGGCGCGGATGTCCCGCGCATGCGGCTGGGCGAAGAAATGATCGCGAAGACCGTCTGCCGGCACGCGGTGAAGGCGAATGACCGATTGCGCGAGCAGGAAGTGGAACGCCTCGTGAGCGATCTCCTGGCCTGCGAATTGCCGTATTGCTGCCCACATGGGCGGCCGACGATGATTCAATTGAGCTACCTGGAGCTGGAGAAGCGCTTTGGGCGGAAGGCGTAGGGTTGGCCGTTTCCCGCTCGCACCCGTCGCGCCGGTCGGCTTGATTGCCGACGATGATCGCGCCCGCTGCCCGGAAGCTGTTCGCCCGCGCGGCGTTCGTGGTTGCGCTCGCGCTTGTCGGCATCAGCGGTGTCGTGTGGGCGCTTTGGCCGAACTACGCCGGAGTGCGCCGCGGCCAGGCGGATGCGGGCTACCTGGAATCGGGCGATTGCCGCAAATGCCACGAGCCGGAATACGCGAGCTGGCGCGCGACTTTTCATCGCACGATGACGCGCGAGGCCGCGCCGGAGAATGTGCGGGGGGATTTTGAACGGGACAACGTGCTCGAATTCGACGGAGTACGGGCGGAAATGAAACGCGAGGGCGACCGCTATTTTGTACTGCTCGCGGATGCGCGCGGGAAGACGCAGCGCCTCGAGATCGACCGCACGGTCGGCTCGCGCCGGATGCAGCAATATCTCACCAAGCAGGGCGACCGCTGGATGCGTCTCCCCGTGGCCTACGACTTGCAGCAGAAACGCTGGATGCACCTGAACGGTTCGTTCTTCCGGCCGGATGGCGGGGCGTACACCCAGCATGTGGCGGAGTGGAACTCGAACTGCGTCTTCTGCCACAACGTGAAAGCGCAGCCCGGTTTCGATTGGGACCGCCGCACCTGGAAGACCGAAGTGGCGGAACTCGGGATCGCGTGCGGGGCGTGCCACGGTCCGGCCGCAGAGCATGCCCAGCGCGCGCTTTCTCCGCTGACCCGCTATGGCTGGCACCTCGATTTGGCGTCTACCGCGCCGACGGGCGTGACGAATCCGGCGAAAATCGATTCGGACCGGGCGCTGATGATTTGCGCGCATTGCCACGGCCAGCGCGTGCCCGAGCCGGAGGAACGCATTCGCACCATCCTTTCGACCGGCGATCCGTTCGATGCCGGGGCGGATTTGCGCGCGTTCTTCCGTCCGGTGCAGGCGGACACCAAGGTGGGCGAATTCAGTTTTGCCACGCGCTTTTGGGCGGATGGATCGCCCCGGCTCACGGCCTACGAGTCGCAGGCGCTTACGCGTTCGAAGTGTTTTACCGCGGGTCAGGCCGGGGCCCGCATCACCTGCATTTCCTGTCACTCCATGCACGGGGGCGATCCGCGCGGACAGCTCACGACCGAGAAACAAACCAATCTCGCCTGTACGCAATGCCACGAGGCGTTCGCCGCCCCGACCCGTTTGGCCGCGCACACGCGGCATGCGCCGAATTCACGCGGTAGTTCCTGTTTCGAATGCCACATGCCCCGGGTCGTTTTCGGCGTGATGGCCGCGCATCGCACACACGACATTTCCATTCCCCGGCCATCGGAGACGATCCGCTTCGCCAAACCCAACGCCTGCAACCAGTGCCACCAGGATTGGTCCGTGAACCGTGCGCTGGCGGAGACGCGCCGGCTCTGGCCCAAGGCCGATCCCGGCGAGGGCGCAGCCGATTCCGCCTTCGACGTGCCCGAGGGGCTGCGCGCGCTCTTCGCGGGAGATGCCGTGCAGCGCGCGCTGACGGCGGCGGCCATGCATCCCGCCACGGAAGCAAATGGTCCGCTGCTGCTCGAGGCGCTGCAAGACCGCTATCCCATCGTGCGCTACTTCGCCGCGAACGCGCTGGCCGCAACGCATCCGGAGCTGCCCAAGCCCGATTACCTGGCGTCGGCGCCCGTGCGGGAAACCACTCTCCGCACTTGGTACGCGCACTGGCCGCCGGCGGCGCTCGGCGAAGCGCGCGCGGCGCGGGAACGGCTGGCGGCGGGACGCGCGGAAGCGGATGTTGAGGTCGGCGAGTGACCGCGCAGATTGCCCGCCTGTCATGACCCCGCTTGTCGCATCACTTCTCCGCCAGGCCTGGCTTTCGCTGGCGGGTTGGATCGCCTTCGGGCTCCTCGTGGAAGGAATGATCGGATTTCGTACCCCGGCGCTGCTCGACGATCCGATCCGAAGGGAGATGTTTCGCCTCGCGCATGCGCACGGCACCTTGCTGAATCTTGTGCTGGTGGCGGCCGCAATCTGCGCGCGCCTCGAAATGGTCACGCTCCCACCGGCAGTCGCGTGGCCGCTGCGACTCGCGGTACTGCTGATGCCGGTGGGATTCCTGCTCGGCGGCGCCTGGCATTTCAAGGGCGATCCGGGGCTCGGCATCGCGCTCGTGCCGCTCGGGGCCTTGCTATTGCTTGGCGCGGTGGCGCAATTGGGGACACGAAAATCTGACAGCTGATAGCCGACCGCTGCGCGGAATAGTCGAGAGCCGAGAGCCGAAGTGGCCCGAAGGGCCAACATTCCTTAGCCCAGGCCAACGGCTTGGGTGCCATGCATTTTTGCTGTGCGGCCTGAAAGGTCGCGATAACGGGTCGGGCATAATCTTGCCCATGAGCGAGGAATGGAATTGGGCGGTATCGCGGCCCTTCAGGCCGCTGGAACTTGTTTGCGTATTCCCAGGCCGTTGGCCCTGGGCTAAGGGATACTGGCCTTTTGGGCCTGCTGGCACTCTGGCACTCTGGCACTCTGGCACTCTGCGTTTCTTCGGGCGCTTTATTCTTACAAACGCTCACTGCGGCCAGAGCGTAGAGCGGCGACACAGCCCGACACTTCTCATTTGAATCGACTGCGAATCGGGCGTTGGCCACACCACGCAAGCCTCCTGGGGTTCCAAAAATTCGGGTTAATTCGTGTAAAATTCGTGGTCCATTTTCAACCTCCGGCGCTCGGACGCTCCTTTGTGTCTTCCGAGTTCCTTGTCCCGCTGTCCCGCGTAGATTCCGGACGATGAGACTCGTCCTCGCGCTCGCGCTGCTGCCACTGGTTTTCACGACTGTCGTCCTCGCCGAGACACCGACCCGGACGCCGGCGCCAACCCTCGCGCCCACCCCGGCGGTGACCGTTGCGCCTGCTGCGGAACCGGCCCCATCATCAATCCCACCCGCGTCCGGCGGCGCCTCGCCTGGTCCGGCGAAGGCAGCCGCGCCGAAGCGCATAGGCACGCCCGTTACCGAGCGCCGGGCGCTGATCGATGCGCTGGGCACCGCCGAACTCACCGAAGCCGTGAAGCTTCTGCAGAAGCACTACATCGATCCCTCGGCGCTCGAGAGCGTTGCCCTCCAGCGCGCCCAACTCGAGGGGTTGCTCGCGCGCCTCGGACCGGGCGCCAGTCTCGTCGCGCGGGGCAGTCTCCCCACGCCCGAACAGGAGGATGCGCTCAGTCCGTTTCGGACCGAGATCCTCAGCGGTCCAGCCGGCTACATCCGGCTGGGGTCGCTTACCCGCGAGCACCTTGCCCAGCTCGACCAAACCCTGCGCGACTTCGCCGCGAAGAAGATCGGGTCGCTCATTCTCGACCTGCGCGCGACCCCCGTGAGCAGCGATTTCGATCTCGCGGCGCAGGCCATCAACCGCTTCGTGCCGAAGGGACGTCCGCTCTTTACCCTCCGCAAACCAGGTACGAAGGAGGAACGGTTGTTTACTTCCAGCGCCGAGCCGCTCTACGCCGGGTTTGTGGTTCTCGTGCTCGATGGCGCTACCAGTGGAGCAGCGGAGGTCGTGGGTGCGGTCACCCGGCTTTACGCGCGCTCGATGGTGGTGGGGGTGCCGAGTGCCGGACAGGCCGTGGAATATGCCGACCTCGCGCTCGATGCGAATTACCTCCTCCGCGTCGCCGTCGCCGAGGTGGTGCCACCGCAAGGCGTGAAGATTTTCCCAGATGGGGTCCGCCCCGATTTGCGGGTGGAAGGCGCGCCCACCGGCGCGGAGCGCGATCGCGTACTCAAGGCGGCGCTCGAGCCAACCGGAATTTCCGGCGTGCTCTACGACCCCGAACGGCTTCGCTTAAATGAAGCCACGCTGGTCGCCGGCTTGAATCCCGAAGTGGAACTCATCCAGGATGCGCAACGCCGCCGTGCTAATCCCTCCGTCAATCTCCCGCGCGACATCGTGCTGCAGCGCGCCTTCGATCTCCTCGTGGGCATCGCGGTCTCAGGCCCCGCGGTAAAATAACGAGAGGTTACCGGGCACCGAGGGCTTCCTGCGCCGAATGCGCGGGTTCTTCCAGCCAGGCGAGGGCACGGCGTTCCGACCAATAGCGTCCCGCGGGATCGCGAAAGTCGACAAAGCCCACGTGGCCCCCGAACTGGGGAAGCTCAACCCGCACAGTTGCGGTTGCGCGCGGCAGACACGCCGGGGTAAGAAACGGATCGTCGAGCGCCGTCACGACGAGAGTGGGCACACGGATCGCGCCAATGACCGGGGCCGAACTCGCGTTCGCATAGTATTCGTCCGCGCCGCCCCAACCGAACATCGGCGCAGTGAAATAGTCGTCGAATGTCACGAAGTCGCGCGCCTCGCGAAGTCGGCTCAAGTCGAGCCGACCGGGATACTGCGCCGCCTTCAGCACGATTTTCCGTTTCAACTCGCGCATGAAGCGGACGAGGTAGATCCGGTTGGGAGGTCGCGCGAGCTGACGCGCACTGGCGCCGAGATCACACGGCACCGAAAAGGCGATGGCGCGCTCGACCGAGGGATGCACCGAGTCCGGCGCTTCGCCGAGGTAGCGCAGGGTGACATTCCCTCCCACGCTGAAGCCCGCCAGGGCAATGCGTCCGTAGCGCTCCGCTCCCCACTTGATCACCGTCGCGAGGTCGCGCGTTTCCCCGCTGTGGTAGAGCCGGAACGCGCGGTTCATGCGGAAGCCGCAACCGCGATAGTTCCAGGCAAGCACGTCCCAGCCCGAGGCGCGGGCCGCCTGCGCCAGGCCGATCGCATACTTCGAGCGTGAGCTGCCTTCGAGACCGTGGGAGAGGACGATCAGCCGGTTGCCGGGGTCCGCTCCGCGCCACCAATCGGCTTCGAGTTCGTCGTCGTCCGGGGTGGCAATGGCGATCCGCTCCGCCTGGATACCCGGATTCCGCCGCAGCAGCGTCGGCCAAAACGTTTGCAAGTGAGCGTTGCGCAGCCAGCGCGGGGGCACGAACTCGGCGGAGACGGCGGACAACATCGCCGCATTGTGCGTGACAGCGCTCGAAACGCCAGTGGTCTGACAAAGGGGACTCGGCCTCGCGGCCGGGCTGCTCGAGAGCGGGGTGGCTGGCGTGGGATTTGCGATCATGAGTTTTTTGAAACGCTCTTGAGCAGGCCAATTCTTCGGGGCTCAACGCTCCAAAGCCGCAAAATGCGGCACGGGATTGGCGTCGGCGCTGCTTTCGCGTGAAGCTCTTCGATGATCGCCCGCTTCCTTGCTGTCATTCTCGCGTTTACCCCCGCTTTCCTGTCTGCCGCCGGACCGACGCAGGACGCGCCCGATGTCGAGGCGCGCGTCATGGAAATGGCCAAGCAGCCGGGCCTGACCGTGGTCCACCTTTGGGCGACCTGGTGCCCGAATTGCTCGGCGGAAATGCAGCCGGAAGGGTGGCCGAAATTCATCGCGGCAAATCCGAAGACGCAGTTTGTCTTCGTCACGGTTTGGGACGGCGGCAAAGACGGCCGCGAGCAGCTTGCAAAAGCCGGGATCGCGGCGCAGCCAAACGTCACCATTCTCGCCCATCCCGGCGATCGGCGGGAGAACAAGATCAAGTCCTTCGCCGGACTGCCGCTTTCGTGGATTCCCAGCACCTGGGTTTACCAGGGCGGGAAATTGAATTACGCGCTCAACTTCGGGGAGGTGCGCTTCACGATGCTGCAGCAAATGGTAGACGACTGCACCGCCGATTGGTCGCACAAGTAACTCAATACCCCGCCGCCTGCCCGTCCTTCCGGCTCTCGCTGGCGCCGATGTACACGCCGTGAAGTGCATCGACCATGATCGCCTGGTAGCCGCCGAAGCCGCCGAAACCGACCCGGACGCTGTGTCCTTTCTTCATCAATTCACGCACGCTCTCCCAGGGAATTCCGGTTTCCACCTCGACCATTCCACCCGTGGTCATCTTTTCGCCGGTGGGCTCGCTGCTGCCCTCGTGCTGCCAGCGCGCGGCATCACCCGCCTCCTGCACGCCCATGCCGAAATCGACGAGGTTGTGGACGATCTGGGTGTGACCTTGGGGCTGCATGGCGCCACCCATCACGCCAAACGCCAGCCAGGGTTTCCCGTCCTTCATGATGAAAGCCGGAATGATGGTGTGAAACGGGCGTTTGCCGGGCGCGTAGATGTTCGCGTGGCCCGGCTCGAAGGTAAATAGTTCGCCGCGATCCTGGAACCCGAAGCCCGTGCCAGGAACTACGATGCCGCTGCCCATGCCGCGGTAATTGCTCTGGATCAGCGACACCATGTTGCCGTCCTTGTCCGCGGTGCAGAGATAAATGGTGTCGCCTTCGTTCAGCTTCGGATTGCCGGCATCGAGACGCTTGGAAGCGCGGTTCGGATCGAGCAGCTTGCGCCGCTCCGCGGCGTATTCCTTCGAAAGCAGGCTCTGCAGCGGGATCTTGGCGAAGGCAGGGTCGGCGTAGTATTTGGCCCGGTCCTCGAACGCCAGCTTCTTCGCCTCGAGCATGAGATGCAGCGCCTGGGGATGATTGTATCCGAGCGAGCGCAGATCGTAGGCCTCGAGAATGTTCAGCGCCTGCAGTGCCGCAATGCCCTGCGTGTTCGGCGGCAATTCAAAGACATCGTAGCCGCGATAGTTCACGCTGACCGGATCGACCCACGTGGAAGTGTGCTTCTCGAAATCGACCTTGCGCAACCAGCCGCCATTGGCGGCAAAAAACGCGTCGATCGTGTCGGCGATCTCACCCTTGTAGAAGGCGTCCCGACCCTTCTCCCCGAGCAGGCGCAACGTCCGGGCGAGGTCCGGGTTCTTCCACATTTCGCCCTTCTCCGGAGCGCGTCCGCCGATCGTGAAAGTATCCTTGAAGCCGCCGGGCTGTTTGCTGAGCACCGGGGCGCTCCGCGACCAGTAATACTGAATGAGTTCGGTGACAGGATGACCCTCCTCCGCGTAGCGAATCGTGGGTGCGAGCAGATCCTTCATGGGCAGGCGCCCGAATTTTCCGTGCAATTGGAACCAGCCATCGACACAACCCGGCACGCTGATCGGCAGGAACCCGTGCGGGGGAATCGTCTTGGAGCCGACCTTTTCCAGTTCCGCCTTGAATTGGTCGTAGCTGAGGCCGAGCGGCGAGCGTCCGCTCGCATTCAAGCCCGAGAGCTTCTTGGTCTTCGCATCGTAGACAATGGCGAAGAGATCGCCCCCAAGCCCGTTGCTGACGGGTTCCATCAAACCAAGGGCGGCATTTGCGGCAATGGCCGCGTCCACGGCCGAGCCCCCGGCCTTGAGCACATCGAGCCCGATCTGGGTGGCGAGCGGATGGCTTGTGCAGACCATGCCGTGCTTGGCGATCACCTCCGATCGCGTCGCGAAGGATTTGCCGGTGATGCGATCCACTTGGGCGGAGAGGGTGAGCGGTGCCAACAGCGGCAGAACCGCAAGCCAACGGGAGAAAGACCTCATAAGGAGGCAATAGCAAATTTCCGCTCGCTGGGGAGCAGAAGTTTGCCGCGGTGGTCCCGCCTCACCTCTACCCAATCTTGCGAGGCGCGGGAATACCCCGCGCGATCCGTTGCGTCAGGCTCCTGATCCAGGCCCTCGCCGTGCGATACTTCGGGCGCGGATTATAGGCGCAGCCGGCGTCGGCGAGAAGGCGCTCGATCGCATCGCTGCCCTGCGTCTCCTCCCATAGCCGCCCCAGCTCCGCGTGGGTGCACTGGAGTGCGCTCGGGCTGGCCTGCTCGACATAGGCTGCAACCGCAGCCGCCTCCGTCCGGAACTCCTCCTGCCAGTCCTCGTGAAAATACGCGCCGAGGAACTGGGCCAGGGAGGGAAAAAGGCCGGCATTCATCTCGGGCGGCGGACCGGCTAAGGCACTGGGTAACCCGTGAGCAGGCGATAACCGCCTGACTCCCCGCGATCCCGCACGAGCACGAGGCGGACGCTGCGCGCCGGGCGCGCCTCGCGCTCTCCCCGCCGGAGCGTGAGGCCGAGGTCGCGATTCAGCCCATGGGTGAGCGCGAGGCGCGGCTCACCGCCGCCGAGCCAGCGCTGGATGCGATCCCGCTCCGCGTGCAAAGTCTCGCTTACGGCCCCCTCTGCGGTGGCAAGATCGCGAAACGAAGACGCGGCGCTGACATTCGACTCGCGCTCGAGGCGGGCTCGAAGCTGCTCGACGGATTGGCCGACGTGCTTGCGAATGAGGTGTCCGCCGTGCCGTTCCTCGCGCGCCAGATTGGGCTCATCCTCGACGTCGCCGCCCTGCTCGCCGCGCGGATTACCTCCGACGGCCCCGGGGAGAGGGCGCGCGTCCCCATCCGCGCGGGACGGCGATGGTCGGCTCAGTGACTGGTACGAAAACGCAGCCAGCCCGACAATAACGAGCCAGAATCGTCGGTCCATGAGGACGCGTCCGAAAGCGGAGTTCACGAGATGGTTTCCGAAGGACAACTATTCGCCGGCGGGATTCGTCGGATCGGCTTCTGGAGCCGGGATTTCCGGCGAGGTTTCCGGTGGCACTTCCGCCGGCTCCTCCTCCTGGCGCACCACCGGCGCGATCCCCGCCAGACGTTCGCCTTCGGGAAGATCGATCAATTTTACGCCCATCGTGTTGCGACCCGCCTCGCGAATCTCAGCGACGCGAATCCGCACCGTCTGACCTTTCGACGTGGTGAGCATCAACTCATCGCTCGCGTGTACGGTGAGCGCACCGATCACCTTCCCGGTCTTTTCGCCGGTCTTCATCGTGATGATGCCTTTGCCGCCCCGGGTTTGCGTCCGGTATTCTTCGAAGGAAGTCCGCTTGCCGATTCCGTTCTCGCCTGCGACCAGCAGCATCGAGGTGGCATCGACCACCGCCATGGCCACGACGAAGTCGCCCTGGTCCGGCCGAATGCCCCACACGCCCACGGTATCGCGGCCCTGATCGCGCAGCTCGCTTTCCGCGAAGCGAATGCTGATGCCGTCGTGCGTCACGAGCAGGATTTCGTTCGCCCCGGTGGTGAGTTTCACATCGATCAAGACGTCGCCCTCCTCGATCTGAATCGCGATGAGGCCGCCCTTCCGGATATTCTTGAAATCGGCCAGATTCGACTTTTTCACGATGCCCGTGCGCGTCGCGAAAACGAGGTGCTCATCCGGGTCCCAGGTCTCCTCTTCGCGACCCGGCCCCTTGCTGGGAATCCGGATCATGGAGGCGATCTTCTCCTCGGGGCGCAACTCCAGTACGTTCGCGAGCGAGCGACCCTTGGCATTGCGGCTCATCTCTGGGATCTCGTAGACCCGCTCCACGTAGCAGCGTCCATCCCGGGTGAAGAAGATGAGATAATCGTGCGTGCTCGCAGTGAAGAGATGCTCGACGAAATCACCTTCATCGTCGCCATCGCCCTCCCGCGTCGTCATGCCCATCACGCCCTTGCCGCCGCGCTTCTGCGCGCGGTAGGAATCCGCGTCCGTGCGCTTGATGTAACCGCGGTGGGTCAGCGTGATGATGCAGCCTTTGTTTGCGATCAGATCCTCGATCGCGATGTCTCCCGCATCCGGCACGATCTCGGTGAGGCGTGGCGAACCGTACTTCTCCTTGATCTCGCGCAGCTCGGTCTTGATGATTTCAAGCACGCGGGACTCGCGGGCCAGGATGTCGAGGAGGTCGGCAATGAGCTCGAGAATGGCGGCATACTCGGCCGCGATCTTGTCCCGCTCGAGACCGGTCAACTGGTAGAGCCGCAGCTCCAGGATCCGATCGACCTGGCGTTCACTCAGGGAGAAAAGCCCACTCTCGTTCGTGAACCAGGTTTCGTTGCGAATGCGCAGGCCAAAGCTCGTGACGGCCTCCCGCGTGTATTGCAGGGCGAGCAGCTTGGTCTTCGCTTCCTCGCGATTGCTGGAATCGCGAATGATGCGGATGAAGTCGTCCAGGTTGGCCAGGGCGACGAGTTGGCCCTCGAGCAACTCGGCCCGTTCCTCCCCCTGCCTCAGCTTGAAGCGCGTGCGGCGCAGCACGACCTCGCGCCGGTGCTCGATGTAACAGGCGAGCGCATCCTTGACGGACAAAAGCTTGGGCCGCCCGCGATCGATCGCGAGCATGTTCACTGCGAAAGACGATTCCAGCGCGGTGTTCTGATAGAGATTGTTCAGGACGACCTCGGGGATGGCCTCGCGCTTGAGCTCGACGACCACGCGCGTGCGCTCATCGGATTCGTCGCGCACGCCTGAAATGCTGGTGAGCACTTTTTCGTTCACCAAATCTGCGATGCGCTCGACCAGCGTCGCGCGGTTCACCGCGTAAGGAATTTCCGTGATGATGATGCGCTCGCGGCCGGTCTTCGCATCCGTCTCGAAGCGCGCGCGACCCCGCACCTTTAGGCTGCCGCGGCCCGTATTGAAATAGGAGCGAATGCCCATGACCCCATGGAGCACGCAGCCCGTGGGAAAATCGGGTCCCGGAATGATGAGAAGCAGCTCGTCCGCCGTGATCGCCGGATTATCGATCTGCGCGCAGATCGCTTCGACCACCTCGCCCAGGTTATGCGGCGGGATGTTCGTCGCCATGCCCACGGCGATGCCCGTGCCGCCGTTGACCAAAAGGTTGGGAAATGCGGCCGGAAAGACCTTGGGCTCGGTCGTCGTCTCGTCGTAGTTCGGGACGAAATCGACCGTATCCTGGTCCATGTCGTCCATCAGCGCCGCCCCGAGATGCGTGAGCCGCGCCTCGGTGTATCGCATGGCGGCAGGCGGATCGCCTTCGACGCTGCCAAAATTTCCCTGGCCATCGATCAGGCGCTCCCGCATCGCCCACGGCTGCGCCATGTGGACAAGAGTGGGATAAATGACCGCCTCGCCGTGCGGATGATAATTTCCGGACGTATCGCCGGCGATCTTTGCGCACTTCCGGTGCTGCCGGCCGGGGAAGAGCGACAGATCGTGCATCGCATAAAGGATGCGGCGCTGCGAGGGTTTGAGGCCATCCCGCGCATCGGGCAGAGCGCGCGACACGATCACGCTCATCGAGTAGTCCAGGAAGGAGCGGGACATCTCCTCCGCGACGTTGATCGGGTCTACTTTCTCGGCGGGCCTGTCGGTCGGTTCTGACATGAAAAAGGGGATTCGCGGGCGGTCCGCGCGCCGCGTCATACGGCGGGTCGGAAAATCTACCGAGCGATGCCCCGCGAGCAAAGGAAATGAGCGGCTCCGGCGCGTTTTCCCGGGGTGTTCGCCGCCACCGGAAATCGAGCCTCGCGAAGCGTCCCGAAGCGCGCCTTCGAGGCAGGGTCCAGACTTACTCCGTGGGCACCTTTTCCACCCGTACGGCCAGCCCGCTCAAGGCGGCATTCCCGGTCGGCCCATCGAGCGCGAGAGGGTCGGACAAATCGTTGTAGCTTTCCCCAGCCAACTGGCCCGCCTGCGCGAGTCGAACCCCGGGCCGGACGTGTCCATAGCCGTGCGGCAGACAAACCACGCCCGGCATCATTTCGTCGCTCGCCTTCACCGGGACTGTGATCGCGCCCACGCGCGAAACCACGCGCACCGATTCTCCCTCGGCGAGTCCGCGCGCCGAGAGGTCGCCGGCATGCATGAGCAGTTGGTGGCGGGGCGCGCCCTTCACGAGGCGCGGGGAATTGTGCATCCAGGAATTGTTGCTGCGCACGTGCCGCCGCCCGATGAGTCGGAGCGTGCCAACCTCGTCCGGGGCGGCGGTTTCGCGCGCGAGCCGCGCCAGATCGGCCAGCAGAACCGGCGGCGCGCATTCGATCGCCCTCGATTCCGTCTGGAGGCGGGCGAGCAGCGAGGGGTGCAGGGGGCCGAGGTCCAATCCGTGCGGGGCCGCCAGCAAGTCCTCAACGGTCACGCCAGACGCACCGCGGGCGAGCCCGAGGGCCAGCATCTTGCGCGGCGGAGGAAGGGGCGTGAACGGCTTCTCCGCCGCCTGGGCGAAGGCCGCCGCGAGTCCGTTGAAAATCTCCCAGTCGCCCCGCTCCTCTGGCTCTCTTTCCGCCAGCGGCACATTGAGCCGGGCGACCCGGCGGACCGCAAAGGCGTTGAAGATCAGATCGTAGTGATCCTGCGTGAGCGAAGATGCAGGCGGTAGAATGAGATCCGCAAGACGGGTGGTTTCATTGACATAAATATCGATCGCAAGGCGGAACTCGAGCGAAGCGATCGCGCCTTCCAGCACATGCCCAGCGGGGGTCGAGAGCACCGGATTCCCGGCCACGGTCACGAGCGCGCGCACCTGGCCCGGACCCGGCGTCAGGATCTCCTCGGCCAGCACTGCGACCGGCAGTTCGCCGGCAAACTCCGGCAGCCCGCGCACCCGGCTTTGCCATTTGCCGTAGTGTCCGGCCGGCGTGCCCGGACCGGTGAGTGGCAGCGCGGCTTCGTTGGGCAGTGCGCCCCCCTCCGCATCGAGATTGCCCGTGTAAATATTCAGCAACTGGATGAGCCATTGGCAGACGCTGCCAAAGGACTGGGTGGAGAGTCCGACGCGTCCGTAAACGCAGGCCCGGGAAGCGCGGTAGAGTTCACCCGCAATCCGGTGAATCGTTTCCGGGGAAACCCCCGTTCGCGCCGAGATCAGGCCAGGATCGAATGAAGCGAGGGCCGTCAGTGCTTCGCTCCAACCTTGCATCTGCGCGCCGTAGCGCTCCAGCCGGGCTGGACCGAATTCGGGCAAGGCCTGCAACAGTCCGATGAGAAAGAGCGCATCGGTACCGGGGCGAATGAAGACATGCTCGGCGGCCACCCGTGCGGTCTCGGTCCGGCGCGGATCGACCACCACGAGGCGTCCGCCACGCTGCGCCAGCGCTTCCAGCCGGCGGGCGATGCCGGGGGCCGTCATCAGGCTGCCATTCGACGCGACCGGATTCGCCCCCAGCATGAGGAAATAATCGGTCCGATCGACGTCCGGAATGGGCAGCAGAAATTGATGACCGAACATGAGCCACGCCACGAACTGATGCGGCCATTGGTCGACAGACGAGGCGGAGAAGGTATTGCGCGAGCGAAGGAGCCGGAGAAATGCCGGAACATACGCGATGTGGCCGAAGTGATGGGCGGTCGGATTGCCGAGATAGACGGCGACCGCGTCGGCGCCGTGCGCCTTTTGAATGGCAGCGAGCCTTTCGCCGGCAAAGGCGAATGCCTCCTCCCACGAGATCTCCTCGAATTTCTCGCCCCGCCGACGCAACGGCCGCCGAACGCGATCGGGATCCGATTCAAGATCGAGGATGGCGTTGCCTTTCGGACATAGATGGCCGTGGCTGAACGGATCGGCGGCGTCACCCCGGATGCCGGTCAGCCGGCCATCGTCGTATTGAAACTCGAGGCCGCAGATGGATTCGCAGAGCGGGCAGGCGCGGAACTTCGTGGTGAGAGCCATCGGGGAATCTGAGCGAAGTCGGCAAAAGGGAAAGGTCCGCGATTTGCGGCTGCGGACATGGGCTGGACTTGCCGGGGCGGCAACCGTACGCATTCTCGCCGCGTGAGATCCCTCGTCTGGTCTGCGCTGTGCGCACTGATTCTCAGCCTGCTACCGGGCTGCGCGAAAGATACCGACCACGCCCTGGTCGTAAGCACGGCCGATCAAAAAATGCTTCTGCTTGAGAAGGGACGTCCGATCGCAACGTATTCCATCTCGACTTCGAAATTCGGACTCGGCGACCGGCCGGGAAGCAATTACACCCCGCTGGGTCGAATGGAGATCGCCCAGAAAGTCGGCGGCGGCGCTCCCGCTGGCGCGGTCTTCAAGAACCGGGAGCAAACCGGGGAGGTGGTCGGCGTGGACGCGCCCGGGCGCGATCCCATCGTCTCGCGCATCCTCTGGCTAAAGGGTTTGGAGCCGCAAAATCAAAATGCCTTCGAGCGAACCATCTACATTCACGGCACCCCGGAGGAGCGAAACATTGGCCTGCCGGTCAGCTACGGCTGTGTCCGGATGCGCTCGGCCGATGTGATGCAGCTCTTCAGCATTGTCGGCTGGGGCGCCCAGGTCTACGTCTCCGAGCAGCCGCTGGAGCAGGCCGCGCGGGAATTCAACGGCGCTTCCCTGCCGATGGCAGCGCGCTAATCTGGTGGCAGAAAGGCGAGAAGGTGCCGACGCTCCAGACTTTCACTCGATCGGGATCGCGCAAGAATCGCAGGCCAATTGCATGCAATCATCCGCAACAAACGGAACGCCACCGGGTTTCACGGCACAGTTAATTGCCCTTATTCGTCAATGAAGACCCGTTCCTTCGCCTCCGCCTCGCTTCTCACTGCGGCCCTTCTTGCTCTCGCGCCCGGGCTCCTCCGGGCGCAAACGCCGCCTGCGGCGGACCCCACGTCGCCCGCACCGCAGCGTCCCTTCTTTGGGGGCCAGCGCTTTCGGAACCAGCAGGGCCAGGGGCCCGGGCAGGGCCAAATGCGTCCGTGGATGCGGCGCTTTCAAAATCAAAATCCCGGCCAGGGCGGTCTGGGGCAAAATGGGGGACCGCGCAAGCAGTTCCTGCAAAGCCTCACGCCCGAGGAGCGGCGGAAGTTTCGCGCCGCCCGGCAAACCCTCATGGCCGATCCGCAGGTGCGCGCGGCCTTCGAGCGGCGGGCGCAGGATGGGCAGGCCTTCCGGCAAACCATGCGGAGCGCGATGCTCAAAGCAGATCCGTCTCTCGCCCCCGTGATCGAGCGCTTCGAGAAACAGCGGCGCGAAGCGCAAGGTCAGCAATTGCAGCGGTTCGCGCAACGAACCGGCTTTCTTGCCCCGGAAGAGCGCGAGACGCTCCTGCGGTCGCGCCAGGCGGTGCAAAATGACCCCGCGGTGGTTTCGGCCCGGCAAGCCCGGGACGCCGCGACGCCGGAGACGCTCCAGCAGGCGACGCGGGTTTACAATCAGGCGGTACAAGCCGCAATGATCCGCTCCGATCCCCGCGTCGGCAACATCCTCGAGAAAGTGCGGCAACAACACGCTTTCCCACCGCCGGCCAGCGCTCAGCCGGGTGTGCCGCAAGCGCAGCCGGGCGTTCCGCCAGCGCAGACGCCAGTGCCGGGAAGGTAGGCGAGCGCCAGAGCGCCAGAGCGCCAGAGCGCCAGAGCGCCAGAGCGCCAGAGCGCCAGAGCGCCAGAGCGCCAGAGCGCCAGAGCGCCAGAGCGCCAGAGCGCCAGAGCGCCAGAGCGCCAGAGCGCCAGAGCGCCAGAGCGCCGGAGCG
>JBBRQH010000072.1:0-26574 GCA_038226705.1 Chthoniobacterales bacterium
CAAAGACCTCTGGGAACTGTCCGCCACCGCCCGGGTGGCGTTCAAGAAGATTCGCCGCACTCCCTCCTACCTGGCAGCCTTCTGGATTCAGACTGATCTCGAATTAAATGGCATATAAAGCTGTTATGGAATGCTCAGTAATTGAGCTGAAAAATCACGCCGTCGCTCAGGGGCGAGCCATTCGTGTTCGCGGCATAGAGCAGGGGGTCACGATTGCCGTTGACGTAAAAATAGCCCACGGCGGCGCCGTAGATCTTGTCGTAGAGGTAGTCCACTGTGACCTTGGTGGACCAGAGGTGGTTGGATTTGTTAGTGGCGCCCCCCAGCTGCTGCGTTGCGTTCCAATTTTGCTGCTCATAGATCGCGGAGAATAGCGCTGTGATGTCGTGCTTTCCGAAGGAAGCCTGGTACTGCGAGTCAAAGCCCCAGTCGACCAGGCGATCTTTACCCGCGCTCTTGTCCCGCCCGGGGTAGGTGCGCGCAGCCAGCCCGAAGAGTCCCACCTCGAACGATTGGTTGCCCACTGACTTGGTGTAGGCCAGCCGCCAGTATGGGGCCAGGCCGGGGATCTGCGTCTGACCCTCGGGAGCGACTCCCATCGCTCTTTGAAAGGAGGTGCTTGGCGTATGATAGGCCGCGATATCCAGATAGAGGGAGTTCGCCAGCATGACATACGCACCGGCCCCTATGACCTGCTGGGACAAGCCGCCATTGATCAGCGTGTCCGAGCCGGGAGTGGGTGCCAGCGGCGAGCTGCTGAAGGGAAAACCCCAGACCGGCGTGGTGTTCCACACATCCTGCAACCCGGGATTGTTGTTCAGGTAGAACCCATAGGTCAGGGACTGCCCGCCGATCGTGGCGGTATCGGCGAAACGAAATTCGACGTTGTCCCAGGACAATCTCCGGGCGACGCCGTCATACGTGACCTGGCTGAAGGTGCCGAACTTATTCAGGAAAGTCGCGGCAGTCGCGCCAAACAAAGACTCGGTATACGGACCAAACAATCGTCCCGCGTAGAAGATGCTGCCCTGGCTGAGGGCGAAGTTCGAATTCTTCCCAAACCGGGGTGCTGCTCCATCGGGCTGGCCTTTGTTCGTCTGCGTAAAGCCAGGGAGGAACATGAAGGCGATCGGGGGAAGATTGCTGTCTCCCGCCGCCATGGTGTAGCCGCCGAGTTTGAATTGTCGCCCGTACTCCGTGAGAATGGGGTATTCCGTGTGACAGGCGATGCAGGCCATGCCCGTCTGCCGGGCAAAACTTGGCACGGCCGAGGCCGTTTGCGGTCCGAACAGCCCGCTCACGAAAGTGAACAGGGCGAGGGTCAAGGCGATTAAAGCCGGACCAAGACAGCGGCTAAGAACTTTTGTGGACATACGGGAGATTTCATTTGGTTGTACAACCCGATTACAACCTCCCGCCTCCCAGCTCGGCTATACCGGGGTTGGCCAAAGCGAACCATCGCTTGCCATGCGTGCCGCCTCGCCTGGGTTCGCGCCCACTCCCTGCCTCGCGTGTGTCAAAATGATTTTCGACGAATTATTATTCCAAACGGGCCCCGGTGCGCAGCCTCAGAAGGTTTTCCTGCGAGTAACGCGGTAGCGCAGAAATACCTCCCCTTCCCCGCCGGGCTCCAGCGAAATGAGGCGAAGCCGGATGGAATGCGGTAACCCATCCGCCGGCGAGCCGAGGAGCGTCGGGGCCGCCGTGCCGCCGAAGATGGTGGCGCACCACGTGACGTAGAGTTCGTCGAGGAGATCGGCGGTCACAAGCGAACGCAAAAGCGCGGCACCGCCTTCGCAGACCACCACGCGCACATTATGCTCCCGCCGCAAGGCCAGCAGCATTTGTCCAAGATCAACTTCCGGCCCTTTCGCGACTTGCACCTGCGCACCGAGCGCGGCCAGACGAACCGGGGTTTTGGGCGGCACCTTCGCGCCCACGAACAAGTGCACCGCCCCGCCAGGCGTCTGGAGCGCGCGGAGTGTGGAGGAAATCCGCCCCGAGTTCGAGACGATTACCCGGAGCGGGAATTCGGCCTGCCCGCGCGCGCGCCGTTCCGCGCGCAGCTTCGCGTCTGGCAGCCCGAGCGACATCTTGTCGGCGACCGCCGTCCCGTGCCCCACAAGAACGGCGTCCCCGAGCGCGCGAATCTCCAGCAGGCGATGCTTGTCTGCCGGCGAAGTGAAGAGCGCCGGAGTGCGCCGGCGCGTGGAGATTTTGCCGTCAGCCGTCACGGCAAAGTTCGCGATGACACGCGGGCGCTTCACGGCAGGGCGGGTTCCGCGGTCGGGGCGGGAGCGTCGCGCTGGAAAAGCAAATAGACCACGCCGCCGATCAAGCTGTAGAGCACGCCAATCGTGAACCCGAGCACCGCGATGGCGACAGCCACACCCCCCGGCACCCCGCAAAGGTCGCCGAGGAGCGTTTGAAAGATTTTTTCCCGCACGCCCACACCGGCCACACTGACTGGCAGGGCGATCATCGTGTTCACGATGGGCATGACCGCGCAGGTATCGAG
The DNA here is from genome assembly GCA_038226705.1 of Chthoniobacterales bacterium. Taxonomy (GTDB): domain Bacteria; phylum Verrucomicrobiota; class Verrucomicrobiia; order Chthoniobacterales; family SZAS-18; genus SZAS-18. The sequence goes on from JBBRQH010000072.1 coordinate 2,519, forward strand.
CACCGTGACCGTTGCTCCGAGGGACCTCGCCGCCGCATAAAACGTGAAGAACATGGCGCCATGCGCCACCAGGGAGAGCCCGAAAGCCGCGAGCAACGCAGCGGGATGGCGCGCGTAGTCCTCGAAGACGCGCACTAATTCGAGAATCTTCGCCCGCGCCGGCGTCCACGCCGGCAGACGGGAGGAAAGTCCGGTGAGCACGAGAAAGGCCGCCAGGGCAATGAAGGCGAAGGAAGCGCCCAGCACGGTGATCAGCGTGGCCACGAGCGCCTTCGCCGCATCGGTCTGGATCAGCCAGTGGTAGCGCAGCGAGAGGATTACACCCGTCATGCAGATGAGCGCGAAAAGTCCGACAATGCGGTCCATCAGCACCGTAAAGGCCGCCGCAGTCTTTTTGTCCGGCGTCTCCCGCACCACATAGAAAATCTTCACCACATCGCCCCCGGTGGCGCCGAGCGCGAAGAGATTGAAAAATTGTCCGACGAAATACACGCCGAAGACGCGGCGCCAGCGCAGGTGAATGGCCTGCGCCCGCAGGAGAATTCCAAAGCGGATCGCGCCCGCCAAATACGTCAGGGAGCCCACAATCACGCCGAGCGTCATCCACCAGGGGTCGGCGCGCACGATCGCTGCGGCCATCTCGGCGCGCCGGGTCGGATCCCGAAAGACGAACCAAAGAATCGTCACCGTGACGGCCGCCTGGACGGTGAGGAGGAGAGCGCGCTTCATGCGGGAGAGCGCGATGCTCGACGGAAGGCCGCTTGAGTCAAGGTGCGGGCACGCCGATGAATAGCGCGTGTCGAGTCTTACGCGCCGCGAATTTCTGCGCACCGCCGTGGGCGCAGCCCTCACCACGGCGGGCACCGGCGGGCTTGCTTCCTTCCTTGTCACCCACTGGTGCCAGGTGAATGAAGTGCAGATCACCCTCCCCACGCTCCCGCGCGCTTTTGATGGATTGCGGATCGGGTTTATCGCCGACACCCATTTCGGACCGTGGATGACCGTGCGGCATTTGCAGGAAGTCATCGCCCTGACGCAGGCGGCGAAGCCGGACCTGATTGCCCTCGGGGGTGATTATCTGACGCGCCGGCTGAGTCGCGGCCGGGGGCGCGCGGGCTTCGGCGCCGCGGATCGCCGGCGCATCGAGTTCGCCATCGCGGCGCACGCGGGCTTGAGCGCGCCCCTTGGCGTCTACGCGGTGCTCGGGAATCACGATCATTGGGAAAGCGGTCCCATCGTGCGCGAGGCGCTCACCGCGCTGGGGTATCGTGATCTCACCAATGACGGAGTGTGGTTCGAGCGGAACGGCGCCCGCCTCCGGCTCGCCGGCGTGGACGACATGTGGGAAGGGAAACCGAATTTCATGCTGGCGGCGGGAGACGCGACCGAGGCGGATTGCCTCGTGCTCCTCTCCCACAACCCGGAGATGGCGGAACGGATTCACGATCGGAGAGTGTCGCTCATCCTGAGCGGGCATACGCACGGCGGGCAGGTCGTGCTGCCTTGGATCGGACCGCCCCTGCTGCCCACCACGTACGGGCAGAAATATGCGTCCGGTCTGGTGCGCGGCCCGATTTGTCCAGTCTTCGTCACGCGCGGCGTGGGCGTGATCGCGCCGCCGGTGCGCTTTCGCTGCCCGGCCGAGGTTTCGCTCATTATCTTGCGGGCAGGGAATGGAGTGTCCTGAGCGATTCGACCGCTTTCGTGCCGCGTCTCCTCGCGGCTGTCTCCGTACGTTTCTCGCCGTGGCGCCAGCACTTTACAAGTGAACACGCTCCGGGATGATTCGCGCCATGTCCCTCCCCGCCTCGAGCCACCGGCGGCGCACCGCCTTCACGCTGATCGAGTTGCTCGTGGTGCTGGCTATCATCAGCATTCTGGCCGGGCTGTTGTTTCCCGTCATCGGCGGCGTGCAGGACCGGGCGCGGAAGACGCAGGCGCTTTCGGACGCAAACCAGATCATCACGGCCGTGAAGGCGTACTACGCGGAGTACGGGAAGTATCCGGTCGCGGATGGCGCCCAAGGCACCGACATCCTCCTTAGCGACGCCACCGGCTACAGCACAAACCGGAATTCTCTCGTCTTCAACGTTCTGCGCGCACTGCCGGGTACTGCAGCGTCCGGAGGGGCCCAGTGGGACTTCGACAATTTGAATCCGAAAAAAGTCGTCTACTTCGAAGGAAAGATCGTAAAGGACCCGGCGAATCCGAAAAATGGCTTCCCGCCGATGACGTCCGGACTTCCGTCGAATCAAAGTTACTACGATCCTTGGGGCCAGGAGTACGCGCTCTTCATCGACACCAACTACGACGGAAAGATCGATTTGAACCCGTCCTCGTCCGGGGCCCCCTTTTACAATGACGCTGCCTTCCAAGACCCCACTGACGGCAACAAGGCGAAAATCCGGGTAGGTGTCGGTGTCGCCTCACTCGGCAAGGACCGGGCGCGGGGAAAGGCGAACTCGCGAACAGACTATGGCGGCGGAAACGGCACCTTCAAACCTTCGGACGACGTTATCACGTGGCAGTAGCTGAAGCAATCAGCGATACTGAGGAGATGCAACTAGCGGATCGACCCAGAGCGTAAAATTGCCCTTTCCCCTGATGATTTTGGGTTATGCCCATCCGCGAGGCGTGCCCATCATGGGAATCCGGCGCTTCTATCAGATCGAGGTCAGCCTACCCTGTAGTGGGGAAGTTGGAATCGTTGCTTCCGGATCGCAAATCCTTGTCCGATACCGAAATACGTAGAAATTCGCCTTTACATCCGACACGGAAAAAGCGATAAAGGCGAGCGATGCAAGGGATCGAACCGGTCAGCGGGAGAGCGGAGGTGGCGTCGGGAGGCGTTAATCCGCCTCAGCCGCCGGGGTTGCGGGGCGGGGCGCGGGGCGAAGAAGGAACAAATGCCGAACTTTCGCGTCCGGTTTGGAACCTTTCTTCCGCATTACGGAGTATGAACAACCAGGTTGTCTCTTCCCAAACTCGCCCGGTCCGCTCCACCGCGCTGGTTCGGGTCGCGGCTCTCGCGGTCTCCGCCCTGAGTCCGCGGGAACGCGAGATCATTCAGTTGCTGGCCGAAGGCCTCTCCAACAAGGCCGTGGCCGAGCGCATCGCTCTCCCGTATCCGACGGTCCATATGCACGTCGAAAACATCTTCGCCAAGCTCGGAGTCAATTCCCGCGCCGCCGCGATCACCCAGTGGGCCCTCGCGACCGGCCAGGCCATCATCCCCGCGTCGGAACTGGACAACCCTTCGAACGGTTGAGCACCGGCGCGATTGCGGAGTTCATTCGCGGATGGCGCGCATACTCTGCGGCCTCCGCGCCCCTCACGGCCATCCCGCAGCCCCGGTGATCTGATCTCACACAAAGACACGAAGCCGCAAAGGAAAACCTGCCGCTCTCTCCTCTGCCCGTTCGAAGACGAGTCACTGGCATCGAGGCACGAGTCGCGGACACTCGGCGAAGAGTCTGGCGGCTTTAGGCCAAGTCACCCGCTCTAGGTCAAGGGTCACCGACCTTGAGCAAAGGGTCACCAGCATTCGGCACAGGGTCCATGCCCCTAACCCAAAGGTCCATGGACTTCAGCAAAGAGTCCACGGCCTTTAACCGAAGAGTCCATGGACTTAAGCCAAGGGTCCACGACCTTTGGCAAGAGGTCCCCGGCCTTCACCAAGAGGTCCCCGGTCATAATCCACGGATCCACGGCATTAAGCAGATGGTCACCATCCTTAAGTAAAGGGGCCGCGACCTTCGGCAAATGGTCTACGGCCTTAGGGCGGAGTTCAGCGACCTTTAGGCGGAGGTCAGCGACCTTTAGGCGGAGGTCAGCGACCTTTAGGCGGAGGTACGGCGACCTTAAAGCGGGGGTACATGCACCTTAAGGCAAGGGTCAGCGGCATCAGACAAAGAGTCGGCGGCATTTGGCCAAGCGTTCGCGCCGTTCCCCCAAGAGTCGGCGGCACGAAGGCAAACGCCAGCCGCGCTTTGCCAAGCGCCCACGCCCCAAGTGCTATGGCCAGCGACATTCTGCCAAAGGCCGGCGCCATCAAGCCAAGCGCTGGCGGCATCACCTCAAGAGTCAGCGGCACTCAACCAAAAGTCCGCGCCATGATGCGAATAGTCGCCGTACCCATAGCAAACCGCCCGCGGCATCAGATCAAGCATCCCCGGCATGAACCTTAAGGGCCGTCGCACTGAGCCGAATGTCAGCGGCACTACGCGAATTGTTCGCGACAGCGCTGCAAGAGTCCGCAGCACTTGGCGGAATGCCCGCGGCATGAAGTGAGGAGCGGGCGCCATTTCGCAAGTCGTCGCTGACCCTCGCGTTAGGGTGCGCGTACCTCCGCCTTACCGCGAGAATTCCTCAGCTTAAGGCCGCTGATCGCTTCCCATTCATCGGCGGCTTATGAACTGCCTTGGCGATTTGCAGCCGTAAGTCGCCTCCCGGGCCGATTGGAACGCTGAGCCACGCTGAGCGGCCGCGAGAAGACGACCCGCCCCAAAAGTCAATCCGTTCGCGACGCCTTCGAGTTGGGGCGATTGCGCAGGCGAGGGATCGCGTGATCCACGCTTTCCCAAAAGTTATCGATGAAGTCGGCTTGCAGCTTGGCGTCAGGCCCGGAACCTAGCGGAATGCCGCGAATTCGGATCCGCGTGCTCGAGATGTTGGCGGAACTGCGTGTGCTGAATTTCGTCTGCGCCAGCGGAGTCATGGTGCGCGCATCGACGAGGACGATCCAGCCCTCGAAAACCCCGCTGTCGAAGCTCTTCGTCTCTTGGTGCAGAACGGGCAGGCGCTGCTCCAGGGGATAGATTACGGCCAGAAATTGCGTTTCGCCCAATTGCCGGGCCGCCGCGGCCAGAGCGACGTCATCGCGTTTCCCGGTGTAGCTCTTGTCCGGGAAGCATTGCGTGAGTCGTTGGAAAAACGGCGCCCGATACCAGCAATCTGGCACCGCCTTCGGCGTGTATCCAGCGGCGGTGAATTGCTCGAGAAAGGAGAAATCCACCGGCAAATAGACGAGCGCATCCCCGGGAAGCGTCTCCTGGCAGGTAGATTCCTGGGCTGGAGCGGGAGAAGGCAGGCGGGCGCGAAGCTCCGCGAGACGGGGAGCAACCGAATCGGCCAGCTTTGTCGTCTCAGCCTCCGCCTTGGCGCGCGCCGCGGCGGCCGTTGCATCCTCTTCCTGGCGTTGTTCCGGAGAAAGTCGCGCGCGGCGCACTGCCTCGAGTCCGGTTCCGATCAAGCCCAGTGCCACCAAGGCGGCGCACCCGATAAGTCCTCCGCGAGTACACGATCCCATGGAGGCAATGGTTTCGGGCTAGCCGGGGAAAGGCAAGGCATCCGTGCGTGAGGTCGGCGCCACTTCCGGCTGTCGGGCGCGTACCTACCTGGACTCGGACACACCAAGGGCAGGCGACCGGCTAAGCCGACTTGCGACCGAGCGTAGCCACCACCGCGCTTGCGATGGCCAGAACCCCGGCGCCGATCATCCGCGGCACGGCCTCGCCAATTTGGTGGTTGGCGGCGATGGGGATGGCCACTGCCAGAGCTCCGAAGGCCAGGAGCGCGCCGAGGAAAAAACCGAGTTTCGAGCCCAGATTGGCGGCCCCGACCCCGGTGAGCAAAATCACCGGGCAGCCGATCGCGAAGACGAGGCCCTTATGGACGAGTCGGTGCACGCTGAATTCGCCCCAGCCATGTTGTCCGCCCGCGACGGCGTACGCGTACATCCCACAGAACGTGCCGGCCAGAATCAGAAGCACTCCACCGATAACGCGCAGGATCTTCATGAAGGTTTGTTCAAGGGCGCAACGCCAGCCGGGATGGTCGCATGCCGCGCTACCGCAGCGCGTACTCTGCGCTGCGAGGAATCTTGTCAATTTCCCCGGAGGACGGGGACTGGGTGGAGGCCGGCTCCGCCCCAAATCTGAACCGACTACCTCTCCCGAAATGTGATCCGGCCCTTGGTCAGATCGTAGCGGGACATTTCCATCTTCACGCGGTCACCCGGCACTATCTTAATATAGTGTTTCCGCATTTTGCCGGAAATATGGGCGAGAATCAGAAAAGGCCCGGGAACTTCAACGCGGAACATGGTCCCTGGCAACACTTCCTTGACCGTTCCGGCCGTGAGCAACAATTCTTCTTTATCAGACATTATTTGCACTGGTAACACCGATCCGGCGATAAGCCAGAGGCATTCCGCAAGGGGATCCGGTCGAAACTTCCATTTCGCTTCCGTTTTTTGCGGGGTTTCCTGCCCTCAGGCACGAAAGGGAAGGTCTCACACAAAGACACAAAGTCACAAAGGAAATGCCCGGATTACACTGGGCGGAGGAGCCCGGTGCTTCCATCTTGCCGCAAGGTTTCGCGGCGGATTCTGGCAGGTGGAGCTGGATGAAGGTACTTCGCGGAAGTGCGTGCTCCAGTTGTAGAAAACACCGCATTCAGCTCACTGACTTGCCAAAAGGGTCGTTTTCGCTTACTTTTGAGCCGTTCGGCGGCGTCCGCTGTTCTGCTCCCAAGCTTATGCAATTCGCCATGCCCAAACTCGGAAAGACGCAGCGCAGACTGATCTTTCTTCTGCTCCTCGTCCCTGAACTCATCGCGCTGGTGCCCCTGGGTCTCCATTATCTCAGGCCGGCGGCGACGCCCCCGGCCGCGGTGGCTCCCGCAACGTCTGAAACGGCTCCGGCCAAACCTTAGGACGACGCAGGGTCCGCGAAACGCGGTTAGTTGGTGCCATAGCCGGATGCTGCTCAGCAATGGAACTTTATTGCGGCTTCCATCACGGAGACCCCCGGCTTCAGCCGATTCAGGAGAAATGGTGAGGACCGGGCTGCAGGTGCGCTCGACTCGATGAGTCAGAAAGCTTGGCCCAGCCGGACCCGACGCCGTGGAATGCGTCGCAGTCCCGCTGCCGCTGTTGGCGAAGCAGCTTGCTGCTGGGTAAGCGGACGCGGAGCAGGCGCGCGGAGGAATGCAGCATTCGTCTAGTGGTCCGACAATGATGAAATGATGGATGCGCGATGCGCAAAACCGCCCGCCGCCAAGGCGCGAGAACCGAGTCTGCGAACCGGAGCTTTAGCGGAGATAGGCTGCACGAAGTGCAGGGCAAAGCCTGCCGGAGGCACCAAATAGCCTGCCGCAGGCAGCCCGCAGGGTGGAGCGGAGCGACAGCAACGGAACGGGTTCCAAGCAGCCCCATGACCGACAGCCGATCCCACGAAGCGGGTGGGACAGCCGCTCAAGCAATCATCCAAGAAGGAGCGGCAACCAGCACCGGCGCCGGGCGGTTTTCCGCCTCGCCCACAGGGCCACGGTGCTTTTGGCGTCTGGCGGCGTTGCTCGCGATTTTGAATTCGCCGAAGGCGCAATTCACGGCACCGCCGCTCTCGCCACGGCCTCATCGAAGTCACCGCAGAGATTCTCAAAGCCGAGGTGCTCGAAGAAGCCGCCCTTGCTCATGATCCGGGAGGGATGTGGCTGCGCGTCGCAAAGGATGAGGCGGATGCCACGGTCCTTGCAATGGTGCAGCACGGTCTCAAGCGCCTTCATGCCCTGAAAATCGATCGAGACCATCTTCCCCACCCGCAGGATCAGCGCGTGCGTCTTCGGCGCGGACTCGAGCGCGCGCTCGATCTTCTCGGTCAGGTCATCCGCGACGGCGTAAAAGAGCACGCCTTCGACCCGGAAGACGATCGTTCCGGGCGGGGGTGATTCGCCACGGGAATTGCGCAACTCCGCCGCGCGGACCGGCCGGATTACGCTGATCTCCCGGAGTCGGCGAATGCTCGAAATCGCACCCACCGCGAGGCCGAAGCCCACGCCCCAATTCAGGTCGATCAGTGCGGTGAGGAGAAACGTCACGATCGCCACGCCCATCTCGCTGCGCGTGACTTGGCGGAGCTCGGCAAAGCCACGCGTCTCAAACATGCGGAACGCCACGTGGGTGAGGATGACCGCCAGGATGCAGATGGGGATGCGCTCGACGAGCGGACCGGCGAAGAGCAGTACGCCCGCGAGAAAGACCGCATGCACGATTCCCGCGATCGGGGTGCGCCCACCACTTTGCACGTTGGCGGAACTGCGGGCAATTGCACCCGTGACGGGCAGCCCGCCGATCCACGGCATGGCGCAATTGGCGAGCCCTTGCGCGATCAGCTCCGTATCGGGATCGTGATGATCCTTGATCATCTTGTCCGTCGCCATGGCCGACAGAATGGATTCCAACGCGCCGAGGAACGCGATGACGAAAGCGGAGGGCAGGACCCGGCGCACCATTTCCCAGGAAAGCTCGAGCGGAATGATGGCCGGGAGTGAACCGGGCACCGCCCCCGCGAAGTGATCGCCAACCGGATGCCCGAAGGTCGACCCGATGGTGGCGAGCCCGGCTTTGTCCGGCGTGGCGGCGAGGCCGAGCAAATTCACCGCCAACGCCCCGAGAATGAGCACGAGCACCCGTGGCCGCCATTTCTCGGGCAGGAGGAAAATGACGGCGAGGCCGATCGCCGAGACGAGCAACGTGGTCGAGTCGAACGAGCCGAGGTTCATCGCCAACGCCTGGATTTTTTCAAAGCCCTCCGCCGGCAAGGGGCCGGCCAGCCTTAAGCCGGCGAGATCCTTGATTTGCTGCACTCCGATCAAGACCGCGATGCCGGAGGTGAAGCCGATCACCACCGGGAGCGGGATGAAGCGCGAGAAGCCGCCGGCCCGGGCCAGGCCTAAACCGATCAAAATCAAGCCGGCCAGAAACGTGGCGACCGCCAGCCCGACCAGCCCATGCCGTTCCGCAATCACTGCCACGATGGGAATGAACGCGCCAGTGGGTCCGCCAATCTGCACGCGGCTCCCGCCAAAGGCAGACACGATGAAACCGCCGAGGATGGCCGAATACAAACCCATGGCGGCCGGGCTCGGCAAACCTGCTGCCGGAGTGAAGGGAATCGACGCGATGCCGAAGCCGATGGCAAGTGGCACTGCGATCAGCCCGACGACCAGTCCCGCGACCAGATCCCCGCCGAATTCCTTGGCGCCATACCCCTCGCGGAGCGTCTGGACCAGCTTCGGCAGGAAGAGGATACGCACGGGAGTGAAGTGATCGTCACCCTTTCAGCCAGGGCAGCCGATCCAGGTCGAGATTGCCGCCGGTGACGATGATGCCGATGCGCTTCCCGCTGATGTCGATCCCTCCTTCAATGAGCGCGGCCAGGGGCACCGCGGCGGAGGGTTCGATGATGATCTTCATGACCTCCCAGGTTCGGCGCATCGCCGCGCCGATGACTTCCTCGCTGGCGGTGAGGATGTCGTCGAGTTCGTCGCGCAGGATGGAGAAGGGTCGCTCGCCGAGGCCCGTGCGCAGCCCATCCGCGATCGTGAGCGCATCGGCCGGAGGCTGGAGCATGCCGGAGTGCCAGGAGCGCGCAGCATCGTCGGCAATTTCCGGTTCGGCGCCGTAGACCTCGATGCCGGGCTTGAGTGCCCGGGCCGAAAGCGTGGTCCCGGTGAGCAGACCTCCCCCGCCAACAGGAGCGATGACAATCTCGAGATCCGGCACTTCCTCGAGCAACTCGAGGGCGGCCGTCGCCTGGCCCGCAATGACGCGCCAGTTATCAAAGGGATGCACCAGCATTGCGCCCGTTTCGGCCTGGATGCGCGCGGCGTTGGTTTCGCGCGCGGCGAGAGTCGGCTCGCAAAAGACGATCTTGCCACCGTAGCGTTTGACCGATTCCACCTTGGCCTTGGGCGCGTTGTCGGGCATCACGATGTAGCCCGGCACGCCCCGGATACCGGCGGCGCGCGCGAGCGCCGCGGCATGATTGCCAGAGGAATGGGTCACCACGCCGCCCTGCACTTCCGCGTCTGTAGCGGCGAGGACCGCGTTCGTCGCGCCGCGCGCCTTGAAGGCGCCCGCTTTCTGAAAGTTCTCGCACTTGAAGAAGAGTTTGGCGCCGAACTCGCGATCGAAGGTGCCCGAAGTCAGCACCGGGGTGCGCTGAATGTGGGGAGCGATGCGCGCATGGGCGCTGCGGATGTCGTCAAGGGAAGGGGCGCGATCCATTGCCTTGTAGTAACGGCGGAGGCAGAGAGTCGCAAACTGAGCCGCGCGCTGTGGCACCCGGCTCGACAGCGCGCGGAGCGACCGCGAAGGTCGCGGATGGTTCCTGAACTTTGGCTGGATGAAGCGACGCGGCGCCGGGATTTTCCCGTCTGCAACGAGCAGATTTTTCTCGCGCACGCGGCCGTCACGGCCCTGCCGCGGGCAGTCGCGCAGGCGGAGATCGATTTTGTCACCGCCTCCTCCCGGCGCGAGCAGGACTATGCAGCGCTGGCGCGGCTGGTGCGCGAGACGCGCGACCTGGCCGCGCGTTTGCTGCCCCGAGCGCACGCGGACGAGATTGCGTTGCTCGGCCCGACCGCGCTCGGACTCAGCCTGGTCGCGAGCGGACTCGATTGGCAGGCGGGCGACGAGGTCGTGTTCCATCACGATTGTTATCCGGCCAATGTCTATCCATGGATGGACCTCGCGCGCCGGGGCGTGATACCGGTTCCCCTGCAATCCGAGCGCTATGGCGAGATTACGTGGGAGGTGGTCGAGCGGGCGCTCACCCCGCGCACGCGGCTGGTCGCGCTGGCTTCCGCGCATTTCCTGACGGGGTTTCGCGTGGATATTGCCGGGATCGCCCAGCGCCTGCATGAGCGCGGGATTCTCGTCTGCGTGGATGCCATCCAGACGCTGGGGGCGTTTCCGCTCGACGTGACCCACGTGGATTTTCTCTCCGCCGATGCGCACAAGTGGATGCTGGGGCCGCTCGCGATCGGAATCGTGCTGGTGAAGCGCGCGCACTTCGAGGGGCTGCACCCCGTGCTGCTTGGTGCGGCCAACGTGAAGTGCCCCGATTTCATCGCCCAGTCCACGATCGAGCTGCCGGCGCGCGCCGAGCGCTACGAGCCGGGAGTGCTGAACCTGGGGCCCATGCTGGGCATGCGCGCGGGAATCGAACTCCTGTTGGAAGGCGGCGTCGAGCGGATCGGCGCGCGCATTCTCGGGCTGAAGCGCAGGCTCATGGACGGTCTCGCGCCGCTCGGTTTTGAAGCGATTGCCCCTGTGGAGGGACCGAATGCCGCGGGCATGCTGACATTGCGGCACCCGAGCGCCGATCCCGCGCCGCTGTATAAAGCGTGCAAGGCGGCGCAGATCGTGCCGTCGCTCCGCAAAGACCGCGCCGGCACCGCGTATCTGCGTTTCGCGCCGCACTTCTACAACACGGAGGCGGAAATGGAGAAAGTGGTGCAGGTCGTGAGTGATGCGATGCGAGCGGGGGGAAGTTGAGGCGGGTTCCGCGGTTGAGTTCCTTGCGTTCCGCTCCGCGACGCGAACGAATTCGGAACAAGTCCGTGGCTTACAAGCCACGGCTTCCATCAACGGTCACTCCGCGACCTCTGCACGGCCTCGATCAAAAAATTCTCAGGCGAGATACCGTTTCGCTCCGGGCATCTGCGTACAAAATCTTGCTCCGCCCGCCCCGCCCCTCTACCCCTTCTTCGGCCCGACCTGCTGCTTGTAGATCATCATCCCCTTGAGCGCATCGATGGCGCGCTCGAACTGCGGGTCCTTGACCGCCTCCGCTTCCTTGCGCTCAGCTTCGCTATGCTGGTCGGCATTGCGGCGGACGGAGAGCGCGCGTTCCTGCTCGGGCGTCAGGACGCTCTTGATATTCGGTTCGATGCCACGCTCGTGGATGACCTGCTTGCTCGGCGTGTAGTACTTCGCGGTGGTCAGCCGGAGCGCGGAATTGTCCGGCAGGGAAATGACGCTCTGCACGCTGCCCTTCCCGAAGCTGCGCTCTCCCACCACGATCGCGCGGTTCAAGTCCTTCAGCGCGCCCGCGACGATTTCCGCGCCGCTGGCGCTGCCATTGTTGATCAGGATGGCGATCGGAAAATCGAGGCGCGGCTTCGCGCTCGAGCCGGTGGCGGTGCGATAAATCTTATTGGCCGAGGGCGCCCGGCCATCCGTGTAGCAGATCATGGTGCCGGGCTGGACAAATAGGCCGCAAACGTCGACCGCGCTGTTGAGCAGTCCGCCGGGGTTGTTGCGCAGGTCGAGGACGAGCGCATTCATGCCCTGCTTTTGCAGCTCATCGAGCTTCCTCGCGAGATCTTCCGCCGTCGGTTCGTTGAACTGCGTGATGCGGATGGTCGCGATCTTGAAGCCGCCGCCATCGGGCTCGGTCGAGACGAGGCGCACATCCTTGACGCTTTCCACCTTGATCTCCGTGCGCGTCAGCACGTGATCCTTCACTTCGCGGGTGCCGGGTCGCAGGACCGTGAGGGTGATCTTCTCGTTCAGTTTGCCCTTCAGCATCCCAACCGCCTCGTTCACCTGGAGCTTTTCGGTCGGCTGGCCGTTGATCTTCACGATGACATCGCCCGAGAGAATGCCAGACTTGGCCGCCGGGCCGCCGTCGATGGGCGTCACGACCGCAAGAACACCCGTCTGGGTGGAAACGACGAGGCCCAGGCCATCATAGCGGCTGCGGGTGTCGTCCTGCATCTCCTTAAACGGCTCCGGCTCCATGAACTGCGAATGCGGATCGAGCGAGGAGAGCATGCCGCGCAGCGCCGCGTAAGTAAGTTCCCGGTAACTCACGTGTTTGCCGTCGACATAATCCTGCCGAATGAGCTGAAGCGCCCGGGCGATGAGCTGGATATTCGCGTAGGCGTTGTCCTCATCCTTCTCGATCCGGGCCTGTTCGTCTGCCTCGGAGCGCGCGGGTACGGCAGCAGGCGAAGCGGCTGGGGCGGAGGCGGGCGCTTCCTGCCCGAGTGTCAGCGGAGCAATGGCCAGGAAGGCGGCGACAATCAGAGCAAGACGGCGTTTCATGCGAAGGCGGAGAGTAGCACCAAAGGGAAGGTCCCTCAGCGGGGAAGAATCAAGAATCAAGAATCAAGTGCCAAGGAGACTCAAGATGAAGAAAGGCGAAGAAAGGCCGCGCACGAATCCAATCTCGGTGAGCGAAGAATTAAGACGCACAAACGCGCTCTCGCACTCCGATTTTTGTTTTCTTCTTTGTTTTGATTCTCCCTGGCACTTGATTCCTGATTCTTGAATCTTCCCCGGTTTTGGGGCCCCTTGCTTCCTGATTCCTGCATCTTACCTCCCTTTGCTTCCCGAATCTTGAATCCTCCCCGCCCGGGGCCGTCCCCTTCCCCGCTCAAGTCCGACGCCGTAGATCCGCCGTTCGACCTTTCCCTGCGTCCGCCGGCTTTCAGTGAGTTTACGGGTCAGCCAAAAGTGCGAGAGCGGCTGGAATTGATCGTCGAAGCAGCCAAACAGCGGGGTGATGTGCTCGAGCACATCCTGCTTTCCGGACCGCCCGGCCTGGGCAAGACGACGCTTGCCTACATCCTCGCCCAGGCGATGGGCGTGGGTATCAAGTGCACGAGCGGGCCGGTGGTGGAGAAGGCGGGCGACCTAGCCGGGCTGCTCACGACCGTGGAGCGGGGGGACATTCTTTTCATCGACGAAATCCACCGTCTCCAGGCAACGATCGAGGAGTATCTCTATCCGGCGATGGAGGACTTCAAACTCGACATCATTATCGATGGCGGCCCGAACGCGCGCTCGGTGCGCTTGAATTTGCCCCGCTTCACCCTGATCGGCGCAACGACGCGCTCCGGCATGCTCAGCGCACCGCTGCGTTCGCGCTTCGGGATGGATGCGCGGCTGGGCTACTACGATGCGGCGGACCTGCAGCACATCGTGCAGCGCAGCGCCGGCCTGCTCGGCCTGGAGATCGACGCCGGGGGCGCCTTGGAAATCGCGCGCCGCGCCCGGGGCACGCCACGCATCGCGAACAATCACCTGCGCTGGGTGCGTGATTTCGCCCAGGTGCGCGCCGACGGTCGGATCACCCGCGACGTGGCGGATGCCGCGCTTGCCATGCGGGACATCGACGCGGAAGGACTCGACGAGATGGACAAGCACGTCCTCGAGGCGCTGGTCTTCAAATTCGGCGGCGGTCCGGTGGGCTTGCACAATCTCGCCGTCGCCGTGGGTGAGGAGGCTGGCACGCTGGAGGAAGTGCATGAGCCGTATCTCATCATGCAGGGCTACGTGAAGCGCACGCCGCAGGGCCGCGTCGCGCTGGGCAAGACCTACGAAAAACTCGGAGTAAAACCGCCGCGCGGGTCGCAGGCGGAATTGCCGCTTTGAATTCGGTCAGGCGAAGTGCAGGAGGCGCAAGGGCATGCTTCCCATCGTGGGGCGCATTCTCTTCAATGCGGGCATGGCTGATCCCGCGCCCCCGCCGATCCCGTCGACCTTGGAACGCGTGTTTCCGCTCGCGAAACGAGGCGCGTTGCTGGCGGGTTGTTTCACGGGACCCATCATCATCGGCACTGCGGTGGCGGTCCTCGCGATCAACTTTTCGTTCGGTGGCAAACGAGGTCTCGCCGCGGAGTGGCTGCCGGGACTTCCCTTCGTGCTCCCCTTCATCGGACTTTGTTTCGCACGCACCCGCACCTACAGCATCGGGACGCTCCTCATGGGACTGGCGGTAGCGCTCTACTTCGTGGGGATCTGGGTGGCCGATGCGATAAGACGGTGAGGCGGACAAAGCGACGCCGTGCCAGGGTGGTCCGAACCTCTCGTCTTCAGCCCCTCCGATGCATCACGCGACCGCGGGCCCGCCTATTTGCCAGCATGCACGCGGGTGCCGACCTTCAGCCGGAGCGCGTTCAAGGCGATGAAGCCGGTCGCATCGTTTTGGTTGTAGGCCTTGGTGGGATCGGCCTCCATCGTAGCGATGTGCGGATTGTAAAGACTCACCGGGGATTTCCGCCCGGAGACGTAGAGGCCACCTTTGTACAGCTTCACGCGGACGGTGCCGGTCACGTTCTTCTGTGATTCCGCCACGAGTGCCTGCAGCGCCTCGCGCTCGGGGGCAAACCAAAAGCCGTTGTAGACGAGCTGCGCGTACTTTGGCACGAGCGAATCGCGCAGTTGCATGACCTCGCGGTCCATCGTGAGGCTTTCCATCTGACGGTGCGCAAACTGGAGGATCGAGCCACCGGGCGTTTCGTAAACGCCGCGGGACTTCATCCCGACGAAACGATTCTCGACCATGTCGACCCGGCCGACGCCGTGCTTTCCGCCGAGACGGTTCAACGCCTTCATTACCCCGAGCGGCGCAAGCTTCTTGCCGTTCACCGCGATGCAGTCGCCTCGCTCGTAGTCGAGCGCGACGTATTCCGCTTTGTCCGGCGCATCCTCGGGCGAGACGGAGAGCTTGAACATGTCCTTGTTCTTCGGCGCGAAGGCATCGAACCACGGATCCTCCAGGATTCCGGCCTCGAAGGAAATGTGGAGAAGGTTGCGGTCGCTCGAATAGGGCTTCTTGGCGCTGGCCTGGACGGGAATTCCTTTGCGCTCGCACCAGGCAATCATTTCGGCGCGGCCGGGAAATTCCGCCCGAAACGCCTCGTCCCGCCAGGGCGCGATGACGGCGAGTTCCGGCGCGAGCGCCGCCGCGGTCAGCTCGAAACGGACCTGGTCATTCCCCTTTCCCGTCGCACCGTGCGCGATCGCATCGGCGTTTTCCGCGCGTGCGATCTCCACCATGCGCTTGGCGATGAGGGGGCGCGCGATGCTGGTACCGAGCAGATATTGGCCTTCGTAAATGGCTCCCGCTGCTAGCATGGGGAAGATGAAGTCGCGGGCGAATTCCTCCTGAAGATTGTCGACGTACACCTTGGAGGCGCCGGTCTGTTTAGCCTTCTTGTTCAATCCGCGAAGCTCCTCCTCTTGGCCGATATCCGCGCAGAACGCGATGACCTCCGCGGAATAGGTTTCCTTGAGCCAGCCGAGAATGACGGAGGTATCCAGGCCTCCCGAGTAGGCGACGACGATTTTCTTCGGTTTCATGTCGGGCGTGCCGTAGCACGGCGTCCCGAAGTGAAAAGTGCGAAGTGCGGCGCGAGAGGCATTGCCGGGCGGGCCGACTGCCTGTCCCTTGGCGCGCAGCCCACGAATTTCTGCATGGTTCTTCGCTCCCTCACTAAGTTCCGCGACTTTGGCTTGGATTGCTCTTTTTCTGTTTCCTTTTCATCGATCCGGGCCGCTTCAGCTTAGACCGCAGCTAATCGCACTCATTCTTATTTCTTCTTTCGCGCATGAGCCGAAAAGCCCCCAACACTCCCGCAAGCGAGCTCCGCTTCCTCGGTCGACCCTCCACTTTCCCCGCTACGCCGGCGCGCGAGACGCTCGACACTTTCAAGAACCGCCACGCGCAGCGCGATTATTCGATCCGCTTCGAGTGCGAAGACTTCACCTCGCTCTGCCCGGTGACCGGCCAGCCGGATTTCGCCCGCATCGTCATCGACTACGTCCCGCATGAGCTTTGTCTCGAGACCAAGGCACTCAAGTACTACCTCTCCGCTTATCGCAACACGCCGAGCTTCAACGAGGAAATCGTGAATCGGATTCTCGACGACCTTGCGGCGGTCTGCCAGCCGCGAAAGATGCTGGTGCACGGCGAGTTCGCCCAACGAGGCGGCATCAGCGTGACGGTGGATGCGGAACTCGCGCCGGCGAAGCGTCCGCGGAAAAAGCCCTGAACGCATGGATGTCGTCGTACTTCTCAGCGGTGGGATGGACTCCGTCACGGCGCTTTATCACGTGGGGCGTGAGCATCATGTCGTCGCCGCAATCAGCTTTCACTACGGCGCCAAGCATAACGATCGCGAGATCCCTTTCGCCGCCCATCATGCCACGGCGCTGGGCGTGCCGCATCACGTCGTGCGGCTCGACTTCATCGCCGATTCCTTCCGCTCCGACTTGCTGCGCTCCGGAAGCGAAATTCCGAAGGGACATTACGAAGAGCAGTCGATGAAACAGACGGTCGTACCTTTCCGCAACGGCATCATGCTTTCGATTGCCGCGGGGTTCGCCGAGAGCGTGGAGGCCGGCGGACTGGCGATTGCAGCGCATTCGGGGGATCACGCGATCTATCCCGATTGCCGCGAAGATTTCATGCGGGCGATGGGCGAGGCCATTCGCCTCGGCACCTATGCGCGGATCGAAGTCCTGCGACCGTTTATTGCACTGACGAAAGCCGAGATTGTCCGTCGGGGCGCCGAGCTGGGAATCGACTACGCCCAGACCTGGTCCTGCTATGTCGGAGGCGCCGAGCATTGCGGGGAATGCGGCACCTGCGTGGAACGGCGCGAAGCTTTTGTCCTGGTGGGGATTCCCGACCCGACGCGGTACGCTTCAACAGGTCCGCTGCCCGCGCGGCCCAGCGAGTGGGGAAGAATCAAGAGTCAGGAAGCAAGGACCAAGGAGATTCAAGAGAAAAGAGGAAACGAAGAATCCGAGGGCTAAGCGCGTGAGACTTGTTTCTTCGCTCCGCCTGGCCTTCACTCCCCGAGGTTTGGATTCGTGCTGCAGTCTTTCTTCGTCTTTCTTGGTCTTGAATCCCCTTGGCTCTTGATTCCTGATTCTTAATCCTTCCCCGTCAGGGGCCCTTGCTTCCGGATTCTTGATTCTTCCCCGCTAGGGCCCCTTGAATCTTCCTCGTTAGTGGGCTCCCGCCCCGACGGCCTGTTCCGCCTCGTGCGCCTCCATGAGCGCAGCGGCGCGGGAAGCGCTTTCCCGCGAGGAACCACCCAGCGTGGAAGCGTGGTAGGCCTCTTCGCCGTGCTCCGAGATATCGAGGCCGTTCGACTCCACCTCGTCGCCGGCACGCAGGCCCATTACGGCTTTGAGTCCGAAGGCGATGACGGTCGTTGCGACCAGCGAGAGCGCGAGCGTGATGCCCACCACCTTGAATTGTTCGAAGAGGAGCGTCTTGCCGACGACGTCCTTGAGGTTCGTGGCGAGGTTGGCGTTGACGTCCACCGTCGCGAGCACGCCGGTCATGATGGCGCCGAGCGTGCCACCCACGGCGTGCACGCCAAACGTATCGAGCGCGTCGTCATAGCCGATCAGGCCCTTCAGGTAGTTGCAGGCCAGGAATGGGATGAAGCCCGCCAGCAGGCCGATCACGATTGCGCCAGAGGCGGTAATGAACCCGCAGGCCGGGGTCACCACGACCAGACCGGCGACTGCTCCCGAGCAAAAACCGAGGACGCTCGGCTTCCGTTTGAAGACGGCTTCGGCGACGGCCCAAGTAAAGGAACCGACGGCGGCGGCGAGAGTCGTTGTCATGAAGGCATTGGCCGCGATGCCATCCGCCGCAACGGCTGAGCCCGCATTGAAACCGTACCAGCCCACCCAAAGCATGCCGGTGCCAACCATGCAGAGCACCATGTTGTGGGGCGCCATGGGAGTTTTGCCGAAGCCGAGGCGAGGTCCGAGGATGAGGCAGAGCACCAGGGCGCTCCAGCCACTCGACATGTGGACGACGGTGCCCCCGGCGAAGTCGATCGCCTTGATCTTCGCGTCGGCGTTGGAGACGCCATTCATCAATCCGTCGATCCCCCACACCATGTGGGCGAGAGGGAAATAAACCGCGAACATCCAGATCGTGACGAAAGCCACCAGAGCCCAGAATTTCATCCGCTCCGCCACCGCCCCGATAATCAGTGCGGGCGTGATGATCGCGAACATCATCTGAAACATCGAAAAGACATTTTGCGAAACCCAGGGGGAATAGTCGGTGTTTGGATTGGAATCGACGCCCTTCAAAAACGCGAAGGTGCTGATGTTCCCCAGGTAGGGCGAGCCCTTGGCAAAGACGAGGCTGTAGCCCACCGCCCACCAGAGAATGGTGACCAGACCCGCGATCCCCAGGCATTGGGCGAGAACCGAAAGCACGTTCTTTTGCCGCACCAAGCCGCCATAAAAGAGCGCCAGACCGGGAAGCGTCATGAAAAGGACCAACGCCGAAGACGTCATCATCCACGAGTTGTGGCCGGGACCGGGACCGGAGATTTTGGAAGTCACCTTCGCGTCGGCCGCATCGGCGGCGCGGGGCCCGTTGGCAATGTAGGCCTCGAGGTCGGCCACCCGCTGCTCGAGAGTCGGATCCGCTTTCTTCGTCGCAACGGTCTCCTCCCCCTGTGCCGCCAGGGGCAGAAAGATCGCGAACGCGGTCAGGAGCGAGAGGCCGGCACGGAGAATAG
This sequence comes from Chthoniobacterales bacterium, assembly GCA_038226705.1. Lineage (GTDB taxonomy): Bacteria > Verrucomicrobiota > Verrucomicrobiia > Chthoniobacterales > SZAS-18 > SZAS-18. Next base: position 21,656 of record JBBRQH010000072.1, read on the forward strand.
AACGATTCCGAAGGGTTGGGTCAGACATGGTGGTGGCTTTCTGCGGGTCCAGGCGCGGCCCCCATGTCGGAACCCTGGCCGCGCCGAGGACGGACGTGCGCTTAGCACAGGGCATGCCGCCCCCTTCAAAAGTGCCGTCGAACCTGCGCGAACCCTGAATTCATCAGCTTTGCCGGAGCGTCCCTCCCGCAGCTCCACCGCTCGCCGCCCGACCGGCCGCAGCTCCGGATGATTCCGATTTCATCAGCGTGCACAAATTTGACCAGTCCGAGGACCCCAAAAGGAAAGGAATGGCCGCGAGGCCACTCACCTTCGTCTGGCGCCCTGCACGAGGGTGCCATGAAAATACCGGGCTTAGGCGCGCAGGCGGGCGATCGCGCTGGGCTGATCGGCTTCGATGCCAGCCATGGTGTCCATCTCGCAGGCGATGAGCACTTTTTGCACATCGGAGGTCGGCGCCACGAAAACCATCTTTTTGCCCTTTTTCTCGAGTTCCTGGATCACGTCGAGAAACAGCCGCACGCCGAAGGAAGAGATGTAGTCCACCCCACGCAGGTCCACGACCACGTTGTTGCCCTTGCTGGAAGTGGCGGACTTGAAGGCAGGTTCAATCTCCTGAACGGCAGTGAGGCCCATGTGGCCATTGAGTTCTACGACGGAGACGCCGTCCTTCGTGCCGAGATCGTGCAGGAGCATGGTATTTGAAGTAAGGGTTGGAGTGAGGGTCTTCTAGCACAACGCGAGCGCGCTTCTACAAAAAACGCGGCGCGCTCACTTCGCTTCGCTGGCGCGTAGGATTTCGACCGTAACACAATTGCGTCCATCCCGGCGCTCATACTCGCAACTGCGGCAAAATTTCCGCACCAGCATGAGTCCCTGGCCACCCGGCATGCGCTCCAGCAACGGCTTGCCTTTAACCGGGTCAGCGGCGGCCCAGGGATCGAAAGCGTGTCCTTCGTCGAAGACGCGAATCCAGACGCATTCCACCCCATCGTCTTCCACCTCGACGCGGAAAGGGCGCGCGACGCCATCCGCGTGGGCGTATTTGAGCACGTTGGTTTGCAATTCCTCCAAGGCGAGCTCCGCCGCGTAGAGGCATTGTTTCGAGACCCCGCGCGCGGAGAGAAATTGGACGCTTCGTTCAATGGCCACTGCCACTTCCGGGATGGTGGTCCCGGGCTCGAGGAGGAGCGTGCGTGGTGGCATCGGTGAATGATGCAACGGCTACCATGCAAAACGCACGACCGAAACATCGTCATCGAGCAAATCCTCCCCGCGCACGGAGCGGACCTTGTCGAGCAACGAGTCGAGCGCACTCTCCCCACCGCAGGGAAGGGCCCGCACGCACTCGACGAAATCCTCGAATTGCCACATCCCGCCCTGGGGCTGCCGCAATTCGTAAATCCCATCCGTGAGCAGGAACAACTCGGCTCCGAGCGGAACCGTCTGCACGTGGGTGCTGTAACGCTTTCCTTCCCGGGCCCCGAGGATGAGCCCGGGCACCCCTACCGATACGGCCGTCCGATCCGTTCCCGGTTCGATCATGACCGCGGGGGGATGGCCCGCGCACGAGTACCGCAGTTCCCGTGTGCGCTGCTGCCAGACGCCGTACCAGATCGTGAAGTAAAAGTTGTTCTGGTCGCGCATGAGGAACGCGTCGTTCATTGCGGTCAGCACCGCGCCCGGATCGCGGAAATCGACCGCCGGCAACGCGTGCGCGCCCAGAACCTTGAGGGCGGTGGCCGAAAGGAGCGCGGCCGGCACGCCGTGTCCGCATACGTCCAGGATGTAGAGCGCGAAATGTTCGTCGTCGATCCAGTGGTAACCAAAGGCATCCCCGCCCACGGCCGAGAACGGCAAGAAGCGCCAATCCACCTTGAACGGCTCCGTGAGCGGCTGGGGCAGCATCGCGCGGATGTAGCTGGCGGCGCCTTCCAGCTCGATGCGGAACTGCGAAGTCTCTTCCTTGAGCTTCCTCACTTCCGAGTCGGCGTGGTGGGCGGGTGCCGCCGGCGCGGTTCCCCGCGTCCCGCTTCCGTCCGTCACGATCGCCACGGGCGGCTGCCGCAGAACGTCACGGAATTTCACCTGAGTTTTCAGCGTGGCAATCAGCCGGTCGTTGTCCCACGGCTTCTCGATAAAATCGCGGGCCCCACGCCGCATCGCATTCACCGCGAGATCGATCGAGCCCCAGGCGGTCATCACGATCACCGGCAGATCGCAATCGAGCGCCAGAATCTCCGGCAACGCTTCCATCCCCTCGTTCCCTGAAGTCGTGTCGCGCGTGTAATTCAGGTCGAAGAGCAGGGCGTTGAACTTGCGTTCCCGCATGGCGGCGAGCACCTGGGCGGGCGAATCGGCCATCTCCACCTGGTACCCCTCGCACTTGAGGAGCAGCCGCAGCGCTTCCCGCACGTCGGCCTGGTCGTCGGCCACGAGGATGCGGGGTTTATCGTTGCGCGCGGCGTCGGCCATGGAAAGAAGTGTGGCCAGTTAGCCGCGAAGACCCGGTTGCTCAAGCGCGGCGCGTAGGGCAACGCGAGGAAAGCAAGGATAGGCGGGCGCGGAAGTCGAACTGGCGGCAGGCCACCGTTCTGCGTACTTTTTTGCGTCCAGCGCGTCCTTCTGAAGCGCCGCCCTGGATCGACTCAAGCCGTGGGTAGATTTCCGATTTGAACCACGCCGTGCAGGATTTCGTGCAGCACCGCCACGGGCGGCTTGGTCGCGTCAATAATCTGCACGACGCCACGCGGACGATAATATTCCAGCACCGGTTTCGACTCGTTGTCGTAAGTCAAAAGACGCTTGCGAATGACTTCCTCGTTCGCGTCGTCCAGTCGGTTGTCCTTGATGGCGCGCTTCTTTAAGCGCGTGACGAGCCGGTCGCGGTCGGGGCAGGTGAGATGAAAGACGCGCTCCACGTTGATGAGGCGCTCCATTAGTTCCGCCTGCGGCAGATTGCGCGGGATGCCGTCAAGGACCAGCAAATCGATATCGGGCTTGAAGCGGCCGACATCGACCATTTTGTCGATGTGCTCCTTCCAGAGTTCGACCGTGAGTTCATCGGGGACGAGCAGACCGCGACTGGAATAATCGAGGAACGCTTTCCCAAGCGTGGTGCGCGTGTCCAACGAGCGAAAGACTTCGCCACACGCGAAGTGCACGAAACGCGGAATGCTGCCGATACTGGTACCCTGTGTACCCTTGCCGCTCCCGGGCGCGCCGAAAATCAGCAGCGTGCGATAGCGAACGTGCGCAGTCAGCGCACGCGCAGGCTGCGACGTCTCGAGCACAGCGGAGGCAGTTTCGGGGGAGTGCATCGGGCGGGAGCCTAGGACGAGGTTGTGCCGGATTCGACAAAAATCTGGCGAATTTTCGCCCCGGCCGAGACTGCGCTAAATTCTCCACCCGGCAAGCCAGGACCGAACTTCATCGATTCCCAGTTTTTGCAGATCTCCCGCAGGCGCGCGCAAGATGTGCACATTTACTTGCGGCGGAGCCCAGATGCGGGGATCAGACGGTCCGAAAAGAAGGAACGCAGGCGTACCAACGGCAGCTGCCAGGTGCGCGATTCCGCTGTCGTGGCCGAAGAATCGGTCGCAGGAGGCGAGAAGTGCGGCCACTTCCACGAGAGGACGATTCTCGAAGACCCGGCAGCGTCCGCGCGGCAATGCGCGGGTCAATTCCGGCACTTCGCGCCCTTCCGCCTCACCGCTAAAAACAGCGAGCCGAATCTGCGGCCGGGCGAGAAACATTTCGCGGATGATCTCGATCCAACACGCCACCGGCCAGTTTTTACGCGGGCTCCCGCTGCCGGGATGGAGAGCGACCCAAGGCGCCCGGCCGAGTTCGGCCTCGGCGCGATCGTGCGCCTCGCACGGCAGGGCCAGATGAAAATTGTGGCCGCAGCAACCGTCGAAATCAGCATCGTCCCCGGCTATTCCAGCCAGGGCCTCCATAAGTTGGCCGGTCGCCGAGCCGACGCTTTCCACCGGTCGATGAATCCCGCGTCGAACAACCGGGCCGAGCGCCGCCAGCCGGCGCTGGAGCAAGTCGTCCGGATCGTGCAGGTAGGTTACGACCCGTTCGAATCCGCTGATCCATTCACTCAGTTCCGCATCCGGACTGGCGGCGGCAGCGAGGAGCGTCGAAAACGCCCGGCCGTTGACGTCGCGCAACTCGTCTGCCAAGGCCCCGGCGACCGCAATCGAGCCCGCATCCAGAGGCGCAAGGAGCCCGATGCGCTCGTCCGGAAAGGCCGCCCGCAACTGGGCCAATACCGGCAGAGTGACGACAAAATCGCCGATCGCGCCTCCGCGAATGACCAACGTGCCGGAACGCATCGGAGCGTTGTGTCAGTGCGCTGCGGTGGTCACGGCCGCGAGAGTCCTCACGAGAAGTTGCTCCAAAACGATCCGTGGCTCCGTCGAGGTGGTGACGAGCGCCATGTTGGCCTCGACACAGGCGGCGAAGGCGGAGCGCAACTCGGACAGGGTGAAGCGATGCGCCTGGGCCGCCGCGAAACCCAGCCCATAGGTGTTGATGCCCCCGTCCTTCTTGCGGGGCAGATGCGCGGTCGCTTCGGCCGGGAGGCGCGCGAGGATGTCGCCGAATTTCCAGACGTTGAAGCCGCGCGGAATGCGGTGATGATCGAGCAGGTCGCGCGCGAGCAGAAGATTGCGAACGGTGGGCACCACGGCGACGAGCAGAATTCCGATCGGAGTCTCCCCGTCCTCGAGCAGTTGGTGCAGGACGCTGAGCGCGCGATCCAGATTGCGCTGCTGAATCGCCTCACCCAACTCAAAAATCACCGCAGATCGCGAGCGCGAAACCATCCGGCGGACATCTGGCAGCGTGACGCTGCGCTCCTTTGGGCCCAGCAAGAGATCGAGCTTTTCGAGTTCGTTCTGGATCGTGCG
>JBBRQH010000073.1:0-25978 GCA_038226705.1 Chthoniobacterales bacterium
ACGAAATTCCGCCGGGCAATTATCCCGACTGACGCCTCACTGAAAGATGCGCGGATCGCCGGGCTTGAAATACCGGTCAGGGCGGAAGCTGCCGGAGCCGGCATTGGCTCCCGTGCCGCTGGGCTCGTAGTCGAGACCGCAAGTCAGTTCGGGCAGACCGAGTGAGCGCCGTTTGGCGATGATGTATTTTTTGAGCCGGCGGGTTTGGGCCGTCGGCGGCATGGCGGTGGTTCCTCCGATCGTGCACCAGAACTGATCCCAGGAAGGAATGCGGCCTTTTTCGTCGTGGCCCAGATTGGGCTCCAGATGCAGCTTTTCACGAGCGATGGCGCTGTCGTACAGGGCCATGTATTCGCTTTCGGGAACGTCACGGCCCATGACGTTGATGCGTCCGACGCAGCCGGCGAACGACGCGATCGTGAGTGCGCAACATACCGCCGCGACGAGGAAGTGAGCGAAACGAAGATTCATCGTGTATCAGCGGCGGAGAGAGCGACTGGCCCCGCCCAAACGGGGCCAGCGCTCATCAACCGTTGGCGCCCGACTACGGAAACGCCAAGCGATAGAATCTCTGGGGGAAAAGGGAAGCGTTTGGATCGTCGAAAGTGAAAGTGCCGTCGGCCGCAGGGACCACCGTGCCGATCGCGGCGAAGAAGCTCGTTTTCAGGTCGGGGGACGCCTGCAGCGTGTTCGTCCGGAGCGGAACCCCCAGCCCCTGAATCGAGATATGGCCATTGGCGAGTTTCGATTCCGTGATGATCTGGAGCGCCGCACCGACCGGCGCCAGCACGCCACCCCCCGCCAGCGGGTAAACGCCGCCGGGCGCACCCGCCAGGAGTCCGGCATTCGCTGCGTCCGTGGGATCGTAGTAGATGCTCGCGCCATTGCCGGTGATGCTCGCGACCTGGCCCAGCCCGCCCTCCAGGATGACGCGCGTGGCGTAGAGCGCCGCGCCCGGGGTGGCATTTCCATCTCCGAGCGTGAGCGCCTGGCCCGGTGCGAGACGAAGCGTGCCAACGGCGAAATTATTGACGAAACCGAAGTAGCTGGGGCCGAGATCGGTCCCGGCGAAAGTTATGAGATGCGGGGCCGCTCCCCCTTTGAAGGAAATTTCCGCGGCGCCGGTGCTCCAGAGAAGATTCTGCGTGCTCGCGTTCGTAAAGTTCCCCAGCACCACGAAGACATCGCCGGCGGTGCCAATGAGGTAGCCGCCGGACCCGATGTTCAGGTCGGTGAAGATATTCGTGGAGGAATCCAGCTCGATCAGGCCAGTTGAGTCGTCGGTCGCAAGGTCCGCAGGCTCGACCGGAATTCGCGCGTGGGCGGGGTACGCCAAGGCACAAGCCAGGGCGGCGAATACCCATCGGCGACGGCAAAGCGCAAAGAAGCGAAGAAAGGCGGGCATGAGACGGAAACGCGGAACGCGGAATCCTGGTGGATTCCGATCTCACAGGGGGAATAGCGAAAATGTCCCAGACGATTTCAAAAAAGTTTCCGCAATCGCGAGAAATTCGGGGGGAAGGACCAGACCCCGCTCAACCTTCGTGAAGGGCCACGCTCGATCCCACCCACGTTTTGTTCTTGTTGAAATCCACGCCCATCATCTTGCCCTGGCTCATCCGCACGAGGTTGTTCACCAGGCGCGGTTCACCCCCTTCCGGCCAGAGAAACATCATCCGAATCTCCGCTTTGGACATTGCGCCTTCGACGGTGGGAACGAAGGGCTCGTACGCCACCTTCTTTTGCAGGATGTAACTGTGCGGATCGGCCAGTCCGGCGAGTTTTTCCTGGGTCGGCTCCATGTCGACCCCCAGTCCGGCGAAGGAATAAAGCGGCTTGAGCACGTAGTCCTCGATTCTCTCGCCGGCCGGAAATTCATCCGCGAAGAAAGCCGGTGAGCAGTGCGCCGTGCGGAGAAAGGGCAGCGAATGTTTGCTGATGCGGAAATACCAGTTCGGATGGCCGACCCACGCGACGTCGAGGTCATCGGTGAAATGGAAACCGAAGTCGAGCGGCTTGCGTTGCAGTTCGTCAAAAATCACGCGGTTGTAGATGCGCTCGATGCGCACCTCGCGGCCGTCGCGCTCGTAAAAGAGTTGCCGCCCGCGCTTGCGCACTTCCGTCAGGCAGACCGGACGAATGCCGAGCACCCGCTCCGTGACCGCGAAATCGATCCGCGTTTTCTGTTCATCCGGCTTGATCTCGAGCAAGACGACGTTTTCCACGGCGCTCGACCCGCAAATCGCGTCGAGCAGCGCATCGCGATACGTCGCCTCATTGAGCCCGCTGAAGAACGGGACGAGGCCCGGCGCGAGCGTGAAATTCCGGCGGTAGAGGTTCGTAAGGAACGCCTGGAAGCCATAGAGCGAGGGAAAGCCTTGCAACTCGATGAGGCGGGGAGTGCGTCCGCCCTGGCCATCCGCGCAGATGGCGAAATCGACCTGGACGAAAATGGGGTGGGCGCTCTCGCCCGGCACGCTCAATCCGGGCGGAATCGCCGTGGCCGCATGGCGCGCGAACTCCGGCGTGCGGAGCTGCGCGACAATGGCGTTGGCAGCGGATTCCACCTCGGCCGTGAACTCGCGCGTGAGAAAGATCGGCGTCTCGGAAATGCGGAAGTCGGTCGGCCATTTCTCCGCGGTCATCGCCTCCTGCACCAGCGCCGCGTACCTGGCCGGAGTGAAGTCGGCGTTGAAGCGGGCGCGGAGTTCCGGATGCATACGTCGCATTGAGCGCCAAGGCGGCTGGCAAGACAAGGCAGAGCATCCGAGGGTTAACCGCAAGGAACGCAGAGAACTCAGAGAGGGGTGGAGTGAGGACGGAGGACTGAGGACGGAGGACTGAGGACTGAGGACTGAGGACTGAGGACTGAGGACTGAGGACTGAGGACTGAGGACTGAGGACTGAGGACGGAGGACTGAGGACGGAGGACGGAGGACGGATCCTATTCGTCCTATAGGTCCTATTTCTCCCATTTGCTGGCGCTCTGGCGCTCTGGCGCTCTGGCGCTCTGGCGCTCTGGCGCTCTGGCGCTCTGGCGCTCTGGCGCTCTGGCGCTCTGGCGCTCTGGCGCTCTGGCCCTCTGGCACTCTGGCGCTCTGGCGCTCTGGCGCTCTGGCGCTCTGGCGCTCTGGCGCTCTGGCGCTCTGGCCCTCTGGCGCTCTGGCCCTCTGGCCCTCTGGCCCTCTGGCACTCTGGCCCTCTGGCCCTCTGGCCCTCTGGCACTCTGGCCCTCTGGCACTCTGGCCCTCTGGCCCTCTGGCCCTCTGGCCCTCCGTCCTCCGTCCTCTGGCCCTCCGGCGCTCTAGCGCTCTAGCGCTCCGGCGCTCTAGCGCTCCGGCGCTCTAGCGCTCCGGCTCTCTGGCATCTACGCTCCGCCCGCCTTGGAAGCTCCCGCCGTTCCCTCCGCTCAAGACTCTGAACCCGTGGGGCTGCCTGCGCCGACGACTCCGATGATGCGGCAGTACGAGCGGCTGCGGTCGCAACTGCCGCCCGATGTTCTGGTCTTTTTCCGCCTCGGGGATTTTTTCGAGCTCTTTGGCGACGATGCGGTCAAGGGCTCGGCCTTCATGAATGTCGCGCTGACGAAGCGTAACACGATCCCGATGTGCGGTGTGCCCGCGCACGCGCTCGAGCATTATCTCGCGCGGCTCGTGAAAAAAGGGCAGCGCGTCGCCGTCTGCGACCAGGTCGGCGAGGTGAAGCCGGGCGTGCTGGTGGAGCGCGAAATCTCCCGGATCATCAGCGCCGGCACCATCACCGAAGGCGCGCTCCTCGAGGCCTCTCGCAACCATTACCTCGCGGCGGTGCACCGCGGCAAGAATGCGATCGGTTTTGCCTATCTCGATCTGACCACTGGCCAGTTTCGCGCCACCGAGCTCGCCGATGCCTCCGCGCTGCTCGACGAGCTCGCGCGGGTGAGTCCGGCGGAATTGCTGGTCAGCGCCGATCCCGGACAGGCGGCCGCGTTCCACGACCTCGCCGATGCGCGTCCCTACGATGGGCACGCCTTCGATCCGGAGCCGGCGAATCTCGCCCTGCGCGAGCATTTCCGGGTGCAATCGCTCGACGGCTTCGGCTGCGCCCGACTCCCACTCGCGGTCTCGGCGGCGGGCGCCATCCTGCATTATCTCCGGCATGAATTGCGCCGGCCGCTCTCGCACATCACCTCGCTTTCAAGTTATCGCGCCGATGTGCACCTCGTACTCGATGCGAACACGCAGGCGCATCTCGAGGTCGTCCAATCCCGCTCGCCCGAAGGCCGCAGCCTGCTGCAGGCGATCGACCGCACCGTCACGCCGATGGGGGCACGCCAGCTCCGGCAGTGGCTGCTCTATCCGCTGCGCGATCTCGCCGCGCTGCGCGCCCGCCAGCAGGCCATCGGCGCCTGGGTGGATGATCCCGGCCGCCTGGCCCAATTGCGCGCGACGCTCAAGGAGCTGCGCGATCTTGAGCGCGCCGTGGGCCGGCTGAGCCAGGGCGCGGGAAATGCGCGCGACCTGGCTGCGCTGGGCCAATCCCTGGCGCGCGTGCCGGCCATCCGCACGCAACTCGTCCCGCTGCACGAATTCTCGCCGCTGCTTGCGGGGCTCGACGCCCAGATGCATGACCTGCCCGAGCTCGTCGAGAATCTGGGACGCGCGATTGCCGACGAACCGTCCGCCGCGATCAAGGAAGGCGGCTTCATCCGCGATGGATTCGATGCTTCGCTCGATGACCTGCGGCGCTCCGCGAACGAGGGCAAGTCCTGGCTCGCCGCGCTGCAGGAGCGCGAGATCGCGCGCACGGGCATCAAGTCGCTCAAGATCCGCTACAACTCGGTCTTTGGGTATTACCTCGAGGTCACGAAATCGAATCTCGCGCTCGTCCCGTCCGACTATCATCGCAAGCAAACGACGGCGAACGCCGAACGATTTTACACCCCGGAGCTGAAGGAAATGGAAGGGCGCATCCTCGGGGCGGAAGAGCGCGCGCGGCAGCTCGAGTTCGAGCTTTTCCTGCGCCTCCGCGATACGGTGGTGGCGCAGGCCGCGCCGCTGCAGCAAACGGCCTCGGCACTGGCGCAGGCCGACGCGCTGGCCTCGCTCGCGGAAGTAGCCCGGGTGCAGAGCTTCGTGCGGCCGGGCCTGCGGGAGCCGGGTTTCATCAGCATCCGCGACGGCCGCCATCCCGTGCTCGACCAGACGCTCACGGAAGGCCGCTTCGTGCCGAACGATGTGTTGCTCGACTCCGAGACCGCCCGCCTGCTCGTCCTCACCGGTCCGAACATGGCCGGCAAATCGACGTATCTGCGGCAGACCGCCCTGCTCGTGCTGCTCGCCCAGATCGGATCGTTCATTCCCGCGGCCGAGGCGGAGATCGGACTCGTGGATCGGATCTTCACGCGGATCGGCGCGAGCGACGACCTGGCGCGCGGGCAGTCGACCTTTCTCGTGGAGATGAACGAGACCGCAAACATTCTCAATCACGCCACGCCGGAATCGCTCGTGATCCTGGACGAGATCGGGCGCGGGACATCGACCTTTGACGGACTCAGCATCGCCTGGAGCGTAGCCGAGTGGCTGCATGACGAGGTGCGCGCCCTGGCCCTCTTTGCCACGCACTACCACGAGCTGACCCAGATCGTGCACAACTGCCGGGCGGCGAAGAATTACACCGTGGCGGTGCGGGAGTGGAACGATGAGATCGTCTTCCTGCACCGCATCATCGCCGGCGCCGCCGACCGCAGCTACGGCCTCCAGGTGGCACGCCTCGCCGGTCTGCCGGCTCCGCTCCTCCTGCGGGCGAAGGAGCTGCTGGACAAACTCGAAGCCGGCTCCGGACCACAGCGTCCGAAGCGAAAACGCGCAGGGGAGGAAGCTGCCGGGAACGATGCGCAGATGTCGCTGATTTGAGAGGGGTGTCTCCAGGCCGCAATGGATTCGTTGCGCGTTTCCACCCCGTTGACGTGGCGACCAAGAGACGCGATTTGTCGTCACGGATGGTCCAAGCACCTTCGCCAGGATGAACCCCCAGCAGACGCGCCGTATTTTCGAGGCGCTTCATCGCGCGAACGCCCGCTACTTGGTGGTGGGAGGCATCGCGGTTATAGCCCATGGATTCGTGCGTCTCACAAAAGACATCGACATCGAGCTCCAGCTTACGCCGGAAAACGTGAATCGTGGAATGGGCGCGCTCTCGGCGATTGGGTATCGCCCGCTGATCCCCGTCGATCCAAGAGATTTTGGGAACGAGGCGCTTCGTTCGCAGTGGGCCGTCGAGAAGAACATGATCGTGTTCCAAATGCTGGACTTCGACGACACCCGCACCCGGATCGATATTTTCATCCGGGAACCCTTCGATTTCGATCGCGAGTATGAGCGAGCGTTGTGGGACGATTTGGAAGGTGTCCCCGTCCCAGTTGTCGCGTTGGACCAGTTGCGCGCGATGAAGCTGCATTCCGGACGACCGCAGGACCTCATCGATCTCCACACCCTCGACGAAATGAACGATGCCTGAACTCGGGACAAATCTCCTCGCCCCTTATGGGATTTCCGTCGCACGCGAAGCGTCGATGTGGAAGGCGCACCGTCGCGAACAACTCCTGAGCTGGGCGGCGCTCCCGCTGGGAAAGAAGTTGGAGATGGTCGAAGAAATGCGCGAGCTCGCGGAAATGATGGGGCGCTCGCGGGAGAGGCGCCTTGCCGCGCGACGCATGATTCCTGCCTCGCCTGCTGGGTAGGCAGCGCTCCAGATCCGCGAGCTGATACTTCAGGTCGGCGGGCTCGACGCTGGTTCCGGTCCGCAGCGTCCGAAGCGGAAACGCGCAGGAGAGGAATCAGCCGGCGACGATGCGCAGCTGTCGCTGATTTAGAATTGGAGGATAGTCACGCGAAACAACCCGCGGGCAGGGTCAGCCACGCGCGTCGAGTAGTTGTTGAAGCGCACCGTCACGGTGTCCTTGGCGGAGACCCAGGCGCTGAAGCTCGAGTTGGGCACGACCGATCCATTGGGCACACCCAAAGCGACCGTGTCTCCGCGGTTCGCGCCCGCGAGCCGGATGGTGAGATCGGCGCTCGACTGTGCGGGAGTGGGCCCGAAATCGAGCGCGGCCGCGGTAGAACGGACATGTTTCACTGCGACACCTCCGCCGCCCTCGCCGGAAGAGACCAGGGGAGCGACCCCCGGAGTGAAGGCCTCCCACCCGGAGTTCGCCGCATTGCGGCGGACCGACTGGCGCGCGGCCAATGGAACCGCAGCGAGGCTGCCTTTGGCATCAGTCACGAAAAACTGATTCGCCAGGCGACGCCCTCCCAGTCGGAAGGTAAAGGGCCGGCCCGCGTTGCCCGGATCAAAATCGAGAAAGCGTTCGCCCGTGGAGAGGAACGTATCGCCAAGCCCGGTGTTGAGATAGACCGACTCCTGATCGGCGTAGAGGGTGGAGCCCACGACTTGCGGAACGGTCTCCCCGGAATTCACGGCGAGTTGGGTCGTGGTAAATGGGTGCCCCACGATCCCCAAGCTTTCCGGCAGACCGGCAATGGCTTCCCCCGCAAGCGTGCGATTGCCCGCCGACCAAACGAGGACCGAATCCAGCGAGGGAGGTCCCAGGTAGAACAAAGTCGGGTCGGCCTGGTTGTTCACCAGTTTCAGATTGGCGTTACCGGGAGTGGACGCTTCGAACATGATGGCCTGGCCGGTAGCGACGGATCGGCGGAATTCATTTCCTTCCACAACGAAGCCATCGGCGTTCCCCCGGAGCGCGATTCCATAGGCGTTTGAGGAGAGCACGAATTTGTTGTTTCGAATCGTCCAGTTCTTCCAGCTGTAGCCGCCGCCGACGAACAGCCCGAATCCAGCCATACCCTTGGGATCAGCCCGGATCTGTACGAAGTTGTTTTGGACCAAAACATCCTGGTAGTAATGCGTATCCGTGAAGACACCGCTCCAGACATCGAGCAGGGTGTTGCCTTCAATCACCACACCCTGCCAGCCACCGCAGCCGAAGGCTTGCATACGTGAGTAACCCCCGGAGCTCTTGCCAGTTACGATGCAGTTCCGAATAGCGCCGGTGATCCAGGGCTGCTTGACGGCCGTCGCTTCGGTGATGTCAGTCCGCACGTCCAGTGCCGGGCCGCTGGGAGCGGTGGAAATCTTGAAGGTGTCGGGGGTCGCATTGATCACGAAGTAACGAGTCTTCGTGGAGATCTCTCCCGCGCCCCCCGCCAAGCTGCTGAAATAGATCGAATCCCCCTCCACGAAGCCGTGGGCGACCGAGTTGAACACCCCGGTTGCCGCCGTCGCCGGTCGTCCCTCGCGACTTTGTGCGAGCAAGTTGATCGCAGTCGAATACGCGGTGACGTCGTCGATGGTGACACCGTCAATATTTCCGATGGCGGGGGACAAGGAAGTTCCACGCGAGCTCTCGATGATGATCGGAAACAACTCTCCCGGCGCGTTGCTGAAAATTCCTCGAACCGCGACGTTTTTGATGCTGCATTCGAGACCTTTTAGCGCGATCGCGATAAGGTAGCAATCAACCAGGGAATTGGCGAACGCAGGCTGTCCGTCCCGGTTTCCATGCACCGTCAAGTCGGAGACATGGTTTCCGGTGCCGTCGACCATGCTGGCCAGAATTACGCGTGCGGCCCGATCGGTTGCCAGCGTTCCATCCGCAAGTTTCAGCGTGGTTTTGTCCGCACCGAGGCCACGCACCCGTTGCCCGTCCGCCAGCGCGAGCCCGGTGGAAGTTGTAAAAACTCCCTCACCGAAAACGACTTGGGCGCCGCTGGGGAGTGCGGACCAAAGCGCATCGAGTTTGGCCGCGGAACTCGCATCACGCGGATCCTCCACCGTGCCAAGACCATCGTGTCCATCGGTTCGCACGGCGAGATGGACGACTTTCGCCTCACCTCGCGCGGCGCGCGCTGCGATAGAAAGGTCTGCGGACGGCGCCGTTCGGTTGGGCGTTGCAACACCCGCTCGGTTCGGCGCTGGGGTCGGAGCCGCGCTCTGTGCGATCGCGAGGAATGCGCCGGGGATCAGCGCGAGCGTGACGAGGGCGCCGCGAAGGGTGCGCAGTTTCATGGAACGGATGGACGAAGACTAGCCGCAATGAAAGGCAAAGGGACAAAAAAGGCACCAGGCAATTCGGCCTTTCGGAGCGAAGCGCTTTCTCTTGCAGGTGACCAACCCTTCGTTGAACGCTAATAGGTCAGGCGGTCACCATGGGATCACTTAATTTTCAAAAGCTGCGTCGTGCCATCCGGAGTCGCCTGCCGATTCCCCGTTCCTGGCTGTTCAGCTATATTTATTCGTGGGGCAGATGGGGTGAAGGGGAATCGCGCTCCGGCCCGGGCTCCACCCTGGCCTACACCCAGAATCTGCGGGAACGACTGCCAGGCGTGCTGTCCGAACTGGGGATCCGGACGATGCTCGACGTTCCCTGCGGGGATTTTCATTGGATGAGCCAGGTGCCGCTTGCGCTCGGTCCCTACATTGGCGCCGACATCGTTCCGGCGATGATCCGCGACAATGAGAAGAAGCACGCCCGGGCCGACCGACGCTTCATGGTGCTCGACATCGTCAGCCAAGTTCCGCCCAAAGTTGATCTAATCTTCTGCCGGGATTGCCTCTTCCATTTTCCGTTCGCGCTCGCATTCAAGGCCTTGCGGAATTTCCAGGCCAGTGGCTCGCGTTACCTGATGACCTCCACGTTTTTTGACGGTGTGAACGAAAGCGTGGCCTCGGGATACTTCTACCGAATCAACCTGCAGTCGGCGCCATTCAATTTCCCGTCGCCAGTTTTGGCCATCCAGGACTCCCCCGACCAGCCGAGCCGCCACATGGCGGTGTGGGAAATGTCGATGCTGCCCGGCTCCTCCGATCGAGGTTCGTAATTCGGACGCCGTCACGTCGAAGGCAGCCCGAGCGCCGGAGCGCCTCCATTTCCCGCCGCGCGGCGACTTCCGGAACCAAATGGCGCGCTTGCCCGTCGCTCCAGTGGGCGCAATGCTCCGGCCCATGCGAATACCCCTTCTTCTTTCCGCACTCACGGCCTTTCTGCCTTTGGGGTTCGCGAACGCGAAGACCCTCATCCACGCGGGCGTCCTGATCGACGGAGTTTCCGAGCAGCCGCGCAAGGAGGTCACGATTGTAATCGACGGCGAACGCATCGTGGAGGTCGTTGCCGGCTTCCAGGCGGCGAGTCAGGGCGACACGGTGATTGACCTCAAAAAATCGACCGTGCTGCCCGGCCTCATGGACATGCACACGCATCTTTCGAACGAGCATAGCGCGACGTCGTATACGGATCGTTTCTTCATCTCGCCCGCCGAGCAATCGCTCCGGGCGTCCGCGTACGCGAAACGCACGCTGCTCGCCGGTTTTACGACTGTGCGTGATCTGGGCGACAGCGAAGGCATCTCGGTCGCGCTGAAGCATGCCATCGCCGGTGGCTACATCATCGGCCCGCGCATCTTCACCGCCGGGAAATCGATTGCCACCACCGGCGGCCACGCCGATCCCACGAACGGCGTGATTCCCCGTTACCAGGGCGATCCCGGCCCCCGCGAAGGCGTGATCAATGGTCCGGACGAAGCGCGCAAGGCGGTGCGCCAGCGCTACAAGGATGGCTCCGACTTGATCAAGATCACCGGTACCGGTGGAGTCCTGAGCATGGCGGCGAGTGGCTTGAACCCGCAATTCACGGAAGAGGAGATCAAGGCGATCGTGGAGACGGCCAAAGACTGCGGATTCAAGGTGGCAGTCCACGCCCATGGCGCTGAAGGGATGAAACGGGCGATCCGCGCGGGCGTCGATTCGATCGAGCATGGCACCTACATGGACGACGAAGCCATGACGCTGATGAAGCAAAAAGGCACCTGGTACGTCCCCACGATCATGGCGGGAAAATGGGTGGCTGAGAAAGCGAAGGCGGCTGGTTATTTCCCGGAGATCGTGCGGCCAAAGGCTGCCGCGGTGGGACCGGTGATCCAGGAAACGTTTGCGAAGGCTTACAAGATGGGGATCAAGATTGCGTTTGGCACGGATACCGGCGTTTCCCCGCACGGAGAGAACGCAACTGAATTCGGCTTCATGGTGGAAGCAGGCATGCCCCCGATGGTCGCCATCCAATGCGCCACCCGGAATGCCTCGCAATTGCTGGGCCAGGAGAAGGATCTTGGCACCGTCGAGAAGGGTAAGTTCGCCGACATTGTCGCCGTCACCGGCGATCCGCTGGCCGACATCAAGCTCCTTCAACGTGTCGCCTTCGTCATGAAAGGCGGGACGGTGGTGAAGCAGTGAGCGGGTTCGGCGCGCCGGAGAACCAAGAACGCAATTCAGCGCAAAAGGCGCGTCCATCCTTAGCCCAGTTCAATGGGCTCGGAACACGACTAGCCAAACATTTCAAACGCCCAACGAAGCGCAATCCGATTCCATCCCACCAAGCCTCGATCGCACGCGCCCGGATCTTGTTCCTGCAAACGCTGACCCTGACCTTTCTGTCTTCGTGTGAGACATCCTTGTCGCACGAGTGAGTGCGCGTCCGAATGAAGATCGCCCTCGCCTCAGTCTGTCCCGATGCGCGCCAGCAGCGGTTGCTCGACATCGTCTGGCCGAGTTGGGAAGCCTTTTCGAAACGACATGCTATACCCGTCCGCGTGATCGAGGACGATCTTCGACCGGACGCCTACTACTGGGCAAAGTATTTGCCGCTCACCCTCCCGGAGTTCCGCGGTTTCGATGCGGTGCTCTGCCTCGACAACGATGTCGTCATCAGCCCGCAAGCCCCCTCGCCGGCGGAAGGATGGGACGGGGCCCGCGTGCGTTGTGTAGATGAGCGAAGCCAGTTTCCACATTCCCCGTCACGCTTTACCGACTATTACGCCCGGCACGGTCTGACCCTGCCGGCGGGGGTACCGGAACGGGTCTTAAACAGCGGAGTGCTTCTCTACACGCGCGAGCACGCTGCCTGGCTCGAGGAGATCTACCAGGGCTGGCGGGGCTGGCGCGAGCGATTCCAACGCGAACTCGGGCCGAACATCGATCCTTACATCCTCGCCGGGGACCAGCCACATGTCTCGCACGCATTGCTGGGGAGCGGGCGCTTCGAGGAGCTGGATGCGCGCTTCAATCGGCTCTGGTGGAGCTGGTGGGAAGATGGCGGTCGCAGGCGGGAAATGCCTTTGCTGCTCTACGCGAAAACGGCGCAGCTCCTCGCAAGTGTTTTGCCCCGTGGGCTCGTGCGCCCACTCGCACGGCGCGGCCGGGGCCTGTGGGACGAGGCTTTGCTCGACAATCATTTCGTGCACGTCGCGGGCAGCAAGTCGCCGCTTTCGCTTTTCGATCTCGGCCGGCCCTGAAGTCGCGGTCCGCCTGCAGTGACGAGTTGCTCCGGGGGTATCTCTCGGTGCGCATCAACGCGCGTGCCGCGGTCTGGCCAGCGGATTCGGCGAGCAATTCTCCACCAACGTCGACCGCCGCGCTACTCGATCCCGTCCCGGGGCAATTTGAGCCGTGCCATAGCTTTCCCCAGCGGCATCAACGCGAGCGAAGTCCCTCCGATCCACTGCAGCCCGCGGAAACGCGGATCGCACTGACGTAGTTCGTGCAGTGCATTGGTCACGTCCGGCCAGTCGCCTGCGTAGTCGTGCCACACGATCAACCCGCCGTCTGGCTTGAGGAGGTGGAGCGCCGTTTCGCTGTCCTTCTTTACGTATTCGTAGGCGTGGGAACCATCGACAAACACGAGGTCGAAGCGCCCTGTGTAGGAGTCGAAGTCAAAGGTGCCGGAATCGCCGAAAACTTGCTCGATTCGCGCCGCCTCCGGTCGGTCAGCGAAACGGGCTCCAGACGAAGGTTTTTCGACGAACTCGCCCTCGCCCGCGGCGAGGGAGAATCTCGTGTGCGCGAGGTCCTGTGGCAGTAGATCCAGCGTGGTGACGGAGCCGGGCGGCGGTGTATTGAGGATGAAATTCAGCGTCGTGCGACCGTCGAAAGTGCCGATCTCGAAGATTCTCTCCGGGCAGAGGTTTCGGCAGAGCGCGCAAAGCACGACAAGCTCAACGAGGGTGACATTCCCGCTGGCTGCGTTTGCATGCGTCACTTGCAAATCCGGAACGGCGCGGAAGACGTCCGACAGAGACAGAGCGGGAAGCTCTGGGGGGATGCGATGCGGACTCGCTCCGAGGCCGACGCCGCCCTGAAAGACGCGCAGCCGCCCCGCCGCCGAAAATGGCCCTGTGAGGGTGGTCCAGAATGCGCGTAAGACGTAGTCGAAATAACGGCGGAGGAAGCGCAACGGGACCGGGCGACTCATTGGGCTCTTGCGGTATCGCGGATTTCTAGCGGTGGCAATGTGGACTCAGTCGTCGACCAGGGGAAATGTCGGTGGCCCGACCGGTGGCGCACCGCTATGAGGAAAGGATGGTCCGGTTCGCAGAATTTCTCCGCCGTCTTGGCGGTTACCACTTTCCGCCTCTGGGCCGGGCCGTCTTCGAGGGCTTCTTCCGACTGCTTCCGGCTGTGGCGGAAGTCGAGTTGTTTCCCGGTTTGCGTGCGGAGTTGGACTTCCGCGACGCGACGATGCGCGGAACGTATTGGCAGGGTTCGCGCTTCGAGCGTCCCACCGCTCAGATCTTAGCCAAGTGGGCCAAAGCGGGAGGAACGCATTTTTTTGATATCGGCAGCAACTACGGCTTCTTCAGTTACTGGATGCTCACAAGTTCGCCCTCCGTGCAAGTCCATGCGTTTGAGCCAAATCCGCGCACTCTTGCCCGGGTGGAAGAGATCAAGCGCCGCAACGGGCTAGCCCGGATGACGGCTTGGAACCTGGGTCTGTCTGATTCGGCCGCACGTCTCTTGCTGCACGCGGGCGTCTCCGACTCGGGCCACTCGACGTTTGGCGCCCATCCCGAAATTGGTGACAAATCGATTGCGGAGGTGGAAGTGCTGCCGTTCCAAGCGTGGCTCGAACGGGCCGGCCTTTCTTTGCCTCCCGCCCCTCGCTGGATTGCCAAGATCGACGTCGAGGGTTTCGAAGCGAAAGTTCTACGCGGTCTCATCCCGAGCTTGCAGGCCCGGGCGTTTGTGGGCGTGGCGATCGAGATGAATGCATTCACGCTTGGTTTTTGTGGATCGTCACCGGAAGAGGTTCGCGACATCTTTCGCACTTGCGGTTACCGCGCCCTGGAGGATCTCGGGACCGAATCCGGCAACGAGTTTTTTGTTCCAGGGTAACAGCGACGCCCTGCACACCGTTCTGGACGCGCGTGCGGTTTCGGCAAACACTTCTGTCCTTTCCTGGCCTTCGGACTCGACCCCAATGCGATCCGCTTATTCTTTTGGCTGGGACGGCCGGACCGACAGCGCCTCGCCCCGTGTCCTTTTTGATCAGCGTGGGATGGCCCCGAGATCATGAAAGGTCTGTTCGCATTCGCGCTCAGCGCGATCCGGCGGGTATGGACTTCGACTGTTGGCTGGTCGTTCGCCGTCGTCGCCCTCCGTGCGGGTGGATTCCTCCTCGTGCTCCCGATCGCGTTGCGCGTGCTGACGCCCGGCGAAATGGGGCTTTGGTATCTGTTCGTTTCTATTTCTGACCTTTGCATGGCGGTGGAAATGGGTCTGGCGAATAGTATCGGTCGCGCCGCCAGCTACTTTGTGGGCGGGGCACCGGCCATCATGCGCGACGGCCTTCCCACGGGTCAGGCGCCCACACTCTCGCGCCCGCCGAATGTCGCCGGGCTCGCGGGTCTGCTGGCTCTTTCACGCCGCGTGTATGGCTGGATCGCGCTCGGTGTCGTGCTCGCGATGGGGGTGGGCGGAGTGGTGCTCGTAGCCCCCAAGGTGAGTTCACTCGGGGATTCCTCCTGGCCGTATCTGCTTGCTTTTGGCGTGCATGCGCTCGCCACGGCCCTGGCCATCTTCGGTCTCTACTGGCCTAATTTTCTGAGCGGGATCGGTCACATGCGGCTTTCGCAGCGAACGCTCCTTGCCGCCCTCGTGTTAAACTATGCCACCAGCGCCGCTTGCCTGCTGCTGGGACTCGGTCCGCTTTCGCTTGCGCTAGGGCAGCTGGTTCTAGCAGCAGTCACTTTTGGACTCGCCCGCCGGTACACGCGCCGAGTATGCCCGGATTTGCGGGCGACGACGCCGCAGCTGGTTGCGCTGGGCGATCTCTGGCCTTCCACCTGGCGAGCCATGCTTACTGCCACTGGGGGATACTTTTGCAGTTATGGAATGCTCTTCGTCTGCGGAGTGCTGGCCGATCTTGCGACTACCGCTTCGTTTGGCTTGAGCTTTCGGTTCGGCGCGCTCGTCCATGGTATTGCCGCGATCTGGCTGCAAGCGCGCATTCCGGGCATCGCCACAGCACGTGCCGCCGGACAATTCCAAACCGCCCTGCAACTCACCGCCACCGCGTTACCACGGTGCATCACCACTCTGCTAGTCGGTTGCATCGCGCTCTATTCCGCGGGCCCCGTAGCGCTTGAGCTCATCGGCTCTCGCACTCCGCTGCTGGCCCCGCCTCTGCTGGCGGCGATGCTCCTCCTGTTCGTTCTGGATTTCCTGGTGGGATTCCACGCGGCTGTTTTGCAAACGGCAAATCGGTTTCCGCATCTCCCGGTCATGGTGGCGAGCGGCGCGGGTGCCATGATTATCGCTTTTACGCTGGGTCATTGGAATGGCGTTGCGGGAATCCTCGTCGCGCCCATGTTGGCGCAGGTGGTTTGCGCCTACTGGTGGGTGCCCCTCCGGTGTTGGCGGGACCTCCTTGCAAGTGCTCATGCTGCTCCAGAGAATCAAGAATCACATTCGGCTGCTTGAAGCGCGGTTGACTCCTCGGACGGTTCAGGTCGAGTTTGGCGGCAAATCGCTCCGCTTTTACCGGTCTGCGTGGTGGGTCAACGAGACGCAGGCGGTCTTCGAAGCCGAGATTGTGCCCTACTTCGAGGCGATCCGGACCCCCAAGGACCAACTGCGCGCGATCGTTGATGCGGGCGCGGCCACGGGTCTTTTTGCGGTCGCTGCCGCCCAAGCCTTCCCGGGGTCGCAGCTCATGCTTTTCGAACCCTCCGATCGCCAGCGGACGCTGCTGCGGCGGAATCTGCGGCTCAATCACGTTCACTCCCCACCGCCGCAGGTCTTCGCCAGCGCCCTTTGGGACAAGCCGGAGACGCTCTCCTTCCGCACCATTGGGGCGATGAGCTCGACCGAGCATACCAGCCATCTTGCGGGCCGCCTCAGCTTCACCGAACTTGTCGCGGCCGAGCCGCTCGATGCGTGGTGTGCGCGCGTGCAGCCTGCTGCGCTCGACCTCATCAAGATGGACATTGAGGGGGCCGAGATCGAGGCCCTCCGCGGAGCCCGCGAGACCCTTCGACGATTCCGACCCGAACTCCTGATCATGGCGTACCACGAGCGTGACGGATGCCGTACCTTCGAAACGTGCGCGCAGCTAATCGCGGACCTCGGCTACACCTCGCGCGAACTTCCCTCGGCCGCAGGCTTTCTCCATGCGCTGGCGCCATGAGTGGCTCCTCGTCGCCGGTAAAGATTCCGGGGAGCAGGCCCGCCGCCGCCGTCCCATCCGCTGAAACGCCGAGGAAGGTATTGGTGGTGCGCTTGGACCACTTGGGCGACCTCCTGCTCACCACCCCGCTGGCGCGTGCCTTTGCGCAAGCGGGAATGGAGGTGGAGATGCTGGTGAGCGAACGGTGGAAGGCGGTGTTGGATGGCAGCCCACATGTTCGGCGCTGTCACGCGGTCGAAGAGGTTGCACCCGGATTTCCGCGATCCTGGCTGAAGCTCGGCTTGTGGATGAGGCGTCAGCGATTTGATGTCGTGGTTCTTCCCTATGCGAAGCCCGCCGCGATACTCCTTGCCTCATTGCTGAGCAGCGCGCCTTCCCGAGTCGCGATGTGGGGCGGTCTGCTTGGGCGGCTCACGCTCCATCGCTGTCTCCGCTCCCGCGTGAATGAGGCGCCCCGCCCATTCGCGGAGATCCTGCTGGATTGCGCGCGGGCGTTGGGAGTCGCCTCAGACGGGATGAGACCCAACTTCTACCCCCAAGAGGCAGAGATCGAAGAGGCACGAGATTTTCTCGGCCCCGAGGCGGTCTCAAAAACCTGGGTAGGCATCCATCCAGGTTGCGCGGGAAATTCGTGTAATCTGCCTGCGCGGGTCTATGGCGACATCGCGCGCCAGCTCCTCGAACAAACGAATGTTTCCCTCGTTATCACGGGCTTGGAGGCCGAAAGGGCGCTCATCTCCGGGTGGCCGTCTGAAGTGCTGACGTCGCCGCGTTGCCGCCTCGCTCTGGGCGAGCGCAATCTCCGGCAGTTGGGGGCGCTTATGCGGGTGCTCAACTTGTTAATCGTTCCAAGCACCGGACCGTTGCATCTCGCCGCGGCCGTGGGCACACCGACTCTTTCACCTTTCTGCCCGTTACCTCCGCTTTGTGCGAAAATATGGGGTAACCCCTCCGCAAGCGGCAATTACGTCGAACCAAACGCTGCCCGCTGTGTCGCGCACCGCGAAAATTCCGGCGAAGCGCATTGCGACTTCCGGGGCGAAATTCCGACAGCGGATCTTGTCGCGCGTGCCCGCCGTATCCTTGGGCTGTAGGGTGGTAGCGTTGCAGCGGAAGCGATCGAATGCAGCGCTATGCTGCCCGCGCGTCCGCCGCTGTGCGTAAGAACAACCCATCCACCTGGAGCAGATGGCAGGTCGCATCGCTGCTGAAAGTCGGGGCGAGAGCAACGGGCGCGAATCCGCCCGCGCGCAGTCTGGCGATGAGTTCCTCAATGAGCGGTGCTCCGTCGTAAAGCGGTTGGAGCGAAAGCTCTAGATAAACGGCGTCAGCGCGCGCGAGCAATTGCGGGCCACCGTCAAGCACAGCGGCCTCGTAACCTTGCACGTCGATCTTCAGGAGAACCTTGTCCGACGCGCGGATCCCGAGTTCCGCCGCAAGCCCGTCGAGGGTTCGGATTTGGATCTCCTCTTCCCGCAAGCTGCCGGAGCCGGGCAGTGCAGCGGTGTGCAACGCGGCCATCGGCAGGACCGAACTGCTCGCGCGATTCCCTGAGACGTGGATGAGAGCGGTACCCTCGCGTGCGCCCAAGCCGCACTGCCGCACCTGCCATCGCGTATCCATGCGGGCGCGCGCCTCCAGACGCGAAAACGCCTCGGCGCGCGGCTCGAAGGAGACGATCCGGGCACCGCAGCCGCGGGCACGCAATTCGGCGGCGTATTCACCTTCGTTTGCGCCGACATCGAGCACGAGGGTCGGCGCGAGGTCCGCCACGAGGCGGCGCTCCCGCGCATCCGGATGGTAGCGCGGATCGTAGCGGACCAAGGCGTAGCCCGCTTTTGCGAGGAGAAATTTCAACAACTTCTTCAACATGAAAGCCTAAATCGAGAGACAGTTGTCGGGGCGGTAAAAGACGGACGTCTCGCTCAGAAGCGATTGCACTGGTGCCATCCCCTGGAATGGGATCTGCCGGAAGCTGAGCGCGCGGAGATGTTCCACGCCGGGCGCGAGCTCGGGGTAGTCGGAATTATCGAGCACCACGACGCCACGGGAGCTGAGACAGGAGGTCGCCGCAACGATGCACGCATTCCGGAGGATGCCGTCGATCACGACGACATCCCAAGGACCCCCGGCGGCAGCGATCATTTCGATGTACGCGCCGCGCTCGGTCACGTCCCCAAACGCCAGTTCACCATACGGCCGCGAATAGGGCACGGGCACGCATTGCAGCGAAGTGTTGCCCGGCAGGCCGGGGCGAATGCGCTCCGCCCAGGTCTGATCATGCTCCAGCGTGGTGACATGAGCAGTGCGTGCCGCGAACCAGCTCGTTGAACCACCGCAGCCGAATTCGAAGACACGGAGATCGCGGCGCAGCCTGTCGCCGAGGAACCGGATGCAAGGGTATGTCATCCACGGTACGGGATTCCCCGCGGCGTCCACGGGCGCGTCCTGCTGCACGCTACGGTTCCAACCGAGACTTCGCGTGGCGCTTTCGCGGGCGGCGAGGCGGAGATGGGGCAAGGCGCCTCCCAGCCGGGCGACACGACGCAACATGGAGCGAAGCAGGCTCATGCGAGACCCAATCGCGGAGCCACCTTGCCGCGAAGGAAAAGCGTGCCCACGCGCGGCAAACAGGCTGCGATACTTGGTTTTCCGAGCACCACCGGCAGGAATCGTTTGATCCAGGCGCGGTGCCGGCTGCGCAAGAGATCGCGCGCGCAGAGGTCGCGCGCCGGCTCGTCGAGGGTCGCGACAAATCTCCGGATGGCTGCGTCCGGATCGAGGCCGAGTGCTTCCATTTTCGCGAGTACAAGCGTGGCCACCGCGAAGTTCTCTGCAATGTGCGCGCGGCGTTTGATTGACTTCGTGTGGTTCGAGCCGTGCTGGCGATAGAGCAGGGTTGGCTCGGGCACGAAAACGATGCCGCCGAGTGCGGCGAACTGCGCCCAGAGCCACCGGTCGAGGGGCATCGAGCAACCGCAATCGACAAAAGCGCCCGACTCATCCAGAAGGGAACGGCGGATCATGACCGCAGACGAGGCGAGCGGCGAACCGAAGAAATACGTGGCGAGCGCCACGTCCGGGGGGATGAAGACAGGTGCGCGGGTAACGTGATCGACGCGCCAGACCGGGGCAAAAATGTCGCGCTGCCAGGAAGATTCCTGCTCGGAGAAGACGACTCCAACGGTGCCGAGGAGCGGAGCTTCGGGCTTCGCCTCCGCGGCTGCGCCAAGCATTTCCAAGTGGTCCGGACGGAAGAGATTATCGTCTTCCAGCCACGCGACGTAGTCGGTCCGTGGCTGGCTCAAGCACCATTTCCAGTGCTCCTCGATATGGAGCTTCCGGTCGTGGCAATGGTAGCGCAAAGGCGCGCCGGCAAACTCCTCCCGGAGCGCGTTGTCCGGTTCCGGGGAGTTGTCGCTGATAAAGATCTCATCCGGCGGCCGCGACTGGTTGAGCGCCGAGCGAATCGCCTCCCGGAGCATCCCCTTCCGATTCATGGTAGGGATCGCAACTGCGATCGTGGTACGGTGCTTCATGGGCGGCAGGGCTCGGCCGCATACCAGCGGGCGAACCGCTTCGCAAGCACTACGAAGACCTCGCGCCACTCAACCCGAGGGTCGCGCGTTCCGCGAATCGCGCTCGCGCCACCCCGATTTCGTAATTTGGACGGAGAATCTGCAAGTGTTCGTAGGATCCCGCGGCGGATCTCAAAAAATATCCTGCTAGCGAGCGCAAAGAGCGGTGGATACCGCCTCGGAAACACTTAGAGGATCGATGCGTGCAAATGCCCTAGTCTGCTCGGATACCGGGATGAGCTCAAGGTCGGGTGCGAGGTCCGTCTCACTCTCCAAATACCGCCCAGTCTCAATCTTTCCCACGGCGATATTCGGCACGAAAAACACGCGCGTTCCCGCTGCGTTTGCCAGATGGCGCGGTCCCGAGTCCGCGCATAACACGGCCTGACACCGCTCCAGGAATGAGACGAGCGCGCGCAGCGACACGCGGCCCGCGGCGACGAAGGACGGCAACCCTGACTCCCGTTTTACGCGCTCCAGGATGTCGGAGTCTTCCGCCGCACCGAGAAGCACCGATTGCACGTCGCAGCGAGCGTGGACAGCGCGAAGCGCTTTCCCGAAACATCTGGCGGGCCAGACTCCGGAGGGCTGTCGACTCGTGACGAAGCAGGCCAGGATCGGCTTGGATGAGTCCAGTCGCGGGTCGCGCAGAAGTGCATCCGCGTCTGCCTTGTCTTCGGCCGACGGAAACAATTGCGGTCGCAGCGAGTCGAGCGACGTAGTTCCGGTCAGCTGGGAAACGAGGTCGCGAAAATAGGCTGGGTAGGGTTGAGAGCGCCGGATCGAAATCGGATGCGACACGAGAGCCGAAAATCCCTTGTGAACATAGGCCGCCCGATTCGGAATGCCGGCCCGCCAAAGACCCACTACTTCGCGCCAGCTCCGGCCGGAGTTATAGCAGATGGCCGCATCGAAGGTATTTGCTTCCGCGTTAACTGATCCCGGATCGATGCATCCGACGACATGCGGGTTCCCGCGCAGCACCTCGGCCGCCGCACCCTTTGCGGCGAAAAAAAGCTCGGCCTCGGGTAAACCACGCCGGAGCGCGGGAAGGCTGCCGGTCGTGTAGAGTACGTCGCCGATGTGGTCTGCACCGATCAACAGAACTCGGCGCCAGCCGGCCGGCGGAACGGGCGGGCTTCGCCGTCGCATCCGATCGGCGAGCCTGAGCCCGGGCGCGATCGCCTCGCTCGCGAAGGCGACCCCGTAGTTCAAACGGGAGCGGAAGGAGGAACGGTCAGGCCAGCGCATGTGCAGGGCGAATGCATGCCTGCCCGCGCGGTTCTGCGCAAACATTCCTCTTGAGCTTCACGTCACCCTCCCGGAGGAATGCCGGCAGATGTCTCCGATCCTCACCCAACTCACCTACTACGTGGCAATCGTAGGTGGGCTCGTTGCTGCAGTGTTCATGGGTTCGTGGCTGGGTTCGGAAGATTACGGGACCGCCATTTTTTCCTTCCTCACCGTGCTGGGGATCATGTGGATTCTCCTTTCGGGGGAGGCTTGGTGGCTGCCGATGATGTTTGCGCTGGGGATCGGTGGGTTTTTCTATGTGCCTTTCAAGCTGTATCCGCACGAAATCGCGCTCGCCATTTGCGGTGCCGCGCTTCTACCGCGCATTCCGCTGAAATCCAGTGGGTTACGCAAGCCGCGACCTCGGCTTACCCGGGCCTTTTTCGCACTGCTCGCCTACCTCTTGGCGCACCTTTCCGTTGGCGTGTTCAATTACTGGAACCACTCTGGTTTGGGCAATATCGGACGTGCGTACATGCACGCTCTCTGGCCGCTCCTTTTCGGGCTTGGCTATTACTACTACGGCTCCATCAAGCTCATGCGTCCCGCGCTTCGGCTTTTCTACGCCGCGTTACTCATCCGGATGGGGATGGGACTTCTCAATTATTTTACGGACGAAGTCTTCGTCGTTCCGGGGGTTAATTACACGATCGAGGCACAGGACCTTCGGACCTCTGGGTATATGCTCATTTTCCTCTCCAGTCTTATGCTGGTGACGACGGAGTCACCAATGGCGAAAGTTGGGCATGGTTTCAGTTTCCTCGTTTCCATCTACGCGTGGCTCTTGGGTGGCTCGCGCGCGCAGGTCGCAGGGGTTCTGATCCTGGGCTTCATCCTGCTTGTGATCTTCCGCAAGTGGCTGCAAGTCACGATCCTCGGCACATTTGTCGCCATCCTGCTCGCGGTCATCAACATCTCTCCCACGCTCATCGAACCATTGCCGTACCGCATCCAGCGCGCTCTCAGCGCCTTGATCGTGGGCTCGACTCCTCAGGTCGATGTGCAAGTGGATGTGAGGGGAAGTGATCAGTTTCGAGAGGTCATCAGCAATGAAGGCCTCGTCCGCTGGACCTCCTCGTGGCAAAGCATTTTTGTTGGGGGTGGCATTCGACCCTTCGACGAAAATGCAACTTTGATGGCGTCACGCTTCGAAGTCGATGCGTTCACCTTGATGGTGCAGAGTTCCGCCGATGTAGGTGCATTCGAGACCGGCCTCTGGACGGTGCTCGCGGTCACCGGGGGTGTTGGGTTTCTGCTTTACGCGTGGCTGCTCATCAGCTTCTCGCGGGAAATCATTCGCGCGATCCGCGCGGGTCATCTGCGGGGAGGGGAGCTGGCCATCTGCGCCTGGGCAGGCTGCAGCCTCGTCGGCTGGTTCTTCACTTGCTACCTTTACGGTGGATTCCCAAGTTTCGAGCTTTTCCTCGGTTTCATTGCGATGGCGGTCGTGGAAGATCGACGCAGGCAGTTGGATCAGGTTGAACCGAACACCCCCGAGCCGATCGCTTTCCCGTTGCAGGGCAAGCGCGTGCGACGTGGCCGCGAGCCCGTCCTCGCGGACGTTTAGCCGTAGGGATGCGGCAGGAAAGGCCTCGCGCTCCGGTCATTTTTCCTCAGAGGAGCGCTTCCCGATAGCCCGCGAGTGTGCGCTCGGCGCAAATTGACCACGCCAGCTCTCCGCGAAGTCTTAGCGCGATGGCGGCGCATTGCGACTCTGGCATCCGCAGCACGCTTTCCAGCGCGACGGCGAGTGAGTCCGGAGATTCCAACTCGAAACTGCCGGGCACGCCAGGCGGAAGCAACTCCGCGAGCGTCGCATCCCGAACGAAGATCACGGGGGTGCCAGAGTAATACGCCTCGACCAGCGGAAGGCCGAACCCCTCGATCTCCGACGGAAGTACCAAGGCGCGTGCGCTCGTGATCAGGACCTCCACCTCGGCATCCGGCAATCTCCCGGCGATCTGCACGTTTGGGAGGGACTCGGCCAGCCTTCGTGTTTCTGGGGTCATCCCGCCCACGAGTTGCAGGACCGGCAGTTCAACCTTCCGGGTTTGCAACACCTGCCAGTGCTGTAGAAGAGTTTGCGTTCGCTTGTGCGGCAGGGCCGAAGCAAAGTGCAGGACGTGATTGCCCTTGGCCGATAGAGGCCCGCCCGCGCGTTCCTCGCCGCGCGCTCCGAGCCAAGTGACCCGCACGGGCGGGCAACGGATGCCATGACGCTCAGCAAAGGCTTCAATGCTGCGTTTCGAGAATTCTGAGATCGTCAGGATGAGATCGAAACGTGCGATCGACCGGCGCAACGTCCCGATCCAGTAGGCGAACTCGGCCCGGCTGCGGCTCCTGGGATAGTGGTCGGCATAGTGCTGGAGGATCGTGTCATGAACGGTGCCCACCAGAGGACCGCGCGGTCGGAACAAGGCGGGGAGATGTCCCTTGGGGTAATGCCAGAGCGTGGGACGCTCTCCTCGTACGAACCAGGGATGAAGCTGATCCGTGAGGAGACGCGCGAGCGTGGAATCCGTTCGCCACGGGAGGCACTGAAGTCCCCGGCTCCCCTCCGGGCGAAAGGAGGAGCGCGACACGAGCGCGCGGCACTCCAGTTCCGGGTGCGTCTCGGCGAGCGTGCACAACAAACCGTCGATGTAGGCCGTGATGCCAAGCGACTTGTCGCGGTGCGGGTTCTGATCTGCCAAATAGTAATCCACACGCATCCGCACGCAGTGCAAACCGCGACAAGTGTTGTCAACCTGCGATCCGGCTAACAACATCCCGGACGCCGCGAGAACAAAACCAACCCCCACGTTCGCGAAGAAAACCGGCTGCGGGCAGAGCAGGCGACCCGGTCACGTGGGGATGAAAATGGCCTTGCGCAGAAGGGCGATGCCGGTGCAGTGAAGTCCGAGTTTTGGCCCTCCCTTCATGCGTCTAGCCCTTCGAAATCTTCTCGTGCGTCTCGCGCGCTGGTGCGGCTCGACCATCGTCGACGTGGAAACAGGGCGGCCGCTGGGCCGGGCGCTGGTCATCGCGTGGCGCGGCCGGGTCCACCTGATTGGCTTCGAGGGCGCGGTACGCGCAGTTTTTCTGCCGCAGGATCGGCTGACCTACTGGAAGCAGGACCTCGGCTTTGCCGCTCCTCTGCAACCGGATTTCCCGCGCGAGCGCTGAGTGGCGATGGCGCGCGTGCTGCACGTTCTTCTGACGCACCAGCCGCCGGGCGCGGTCTCAGCGATGCAAGCGTGGTGGCAGGAGGAAGGGGGCGTGGCGTTGGAGGATCAGTTAATCCTGCACGGCGGCGAACGCGCTGCCTTCGAAGGCGTCGCCCATTCCGCCAAGTGCTATTGCGGTGATGATCCGCGGCTGCGCACGCGCGACCATCAGCGAGACAAGCAGGGATTTAGCGGCGTCTTTGCTGTCGCTGCCGCATGGCTGCGGGAACACCCCGAGTTCACCCACGTTCACGTGGCCGAATACGATCATCTTCCGCTCCGTCGCGATTTCGGCGATCTTCTCCTCGGCGAGATCGTGGCGGAGAAGGCGGATGTACTCGGGTTTCGGGTTCTTCGCGTCGATGGAACGAGTCACCCGCATTACCTCTACCACGCCGCGGCCCCGCGTTTTCACGCGCACTTCGCTGCGCTGAGTCGGCGCGCCGATCCCCGGACCATTCTCTCCATGTTTGGCAGTGGTTCGTTCTGGACGCGGGCGGCCTTCGAATGTGTCGCTGCAGCGACGGAGCATTTTCCCGTTTATTTGGAGCTATGGCTGCCCACGACCGCCCACCATCTGGGATTTCGCGTGCGGCGCTTCGCCACTCCGGCCGCGGAAGCCTGGATCGAGAATCTCGGCGAACGCCGCAATGAACTCGACACCGCGCGCAAGGCCGGCGGCTGGAGCATTCATCCCGTGAAATCGGCCTGGACGGCTTAATTCCCCACCAGACCCGCTGTCTGAAATTCCGGCACAATTCGCGGGATAAACTCCTCAATCATCTTCTTGGTCTCCGCCTCGGTCCGACCGAAGCGCGCCAGTCCTTCCGTCACAGTCGCTGCCACGGTGACATACGCCCAGCGCTGATTCTGTCCATAGACCACCCGGTCACGCACATCGATGAAGGTGCGCTCTAGGGCGCTCGCGGTGACGTTTCGCGACCCGACGTACCAGTAATAGTTGAAGTTCTTGAGCTGAAAGCGCTGTCCCTTGTCCGTCTGTCGTTCGGAAAAGCAGTAGAGCTGGGTCGTATCGAGCTTGTTGCCGTCGGCCAGGGGCAGCGCCCCGCGGACGGAGCGCGTGATGTTCCAGCCCTGGGCCGGCAGGCAGCGCTCAGGGCGATGAATGCCCGTGGTCGGATCGAAACCCGCCAAAACGATGCTGACAAAAATCCGGTCGCCGAAAGTATTTACGTAAACTTTGCGCGCGAACTCCACGTCGGCGCCCAAGACGTCACGCTCCTTTTGCGAAACTTCGGCGTCCTCGCCGTGCCAGTTGCCCACGTCAGCGGGGAGAGTCAGGCGAATTCCCGCCTCGCCCACTCCCGGTTTCTTGGGCAGGGCGAGCGCGGCACCGAGACCGAGCGTGCCAAGTGCCACCGCGAGTC
>JBBRQH010000074.1:0-25864 GCA_038226705.1 Chthoniobacterales bacterium
AACCCGCGCCTTCTTCTTTTCCAGGTGCGACCTCAGAAATATCCGATTCATGCTGCACGTCGTCCTGGTCGCGCCCGAGATTCCGCCGAATACGGGGAACATCGGCCGCCTCTGTGTGGCCGCGGGAGCGACCCTGCACCTCGTGCATCCGCTGGGTTTTTCGCTTGAGGAGAAACAGCTCAAGCGCGCGGGCCTCGACTACTGGCAGCACCTCACGCTGCGCGAATGGCAAAATTGGGCAGCGTTCGCGGATACCTGCCCACCGGATCATTGGGTGCTTTTTACGACGAAGGCCACCCGCAGCCACTTCGAGCACACTTTTCGCGACGGCGATCACTTGATCTTCGGCTGCGAAACGCGCGGATTGCCCGTTGAGCTTATCGAGGCGCAACGCGAGCGGTGTGTGCGCATTCCCATCGCGACGGAAGCACGCAGCTTGAATCTTTCCACCGCCGCCGGGATCGGGCTCTACGAGGCAAAACGGCAGCTGCTTGCGGCCCCCAGGCGCGCAGAGTGAGTCGGCCGGCGCGCGTCATCGCGGTTGCGCGCGATTTCTTCTTCGCTCCATTCCGCGCCCCGGCATGAGCCTCATCGTTCAAAAATATGGCGGCACCAGCGTCGGCAGCGCCGAGCGCATCCGCCGCGTGGCGGAGCGCGTGATCGCCACGCAGCGCGCCGGCCATGCCGTCGTGGTGGTCGTCTCCGCCATGAGCGGCGTAACCGACTCGCTCATCAAACTCGCCCGCGAACTCGCCCCGCATCCCACCGAGCGTGAAATGGACGTGCTGCTGGCGACGGGCGAGCAGACGACCATCGCGCTCCTCGCCATGGCCATCAACGCGCTGGGCGCGCCGGCCGTTTCCCTCACGGGCGCCCAGGCCGGCATCGTGACGGACGGCGTCCACACCAAGGCGCGCATCGCGAATATCACGCCCACCGAAATGCGGCGCCTGCTCGATGACGGGCAGATCGTGATCGTCGCCGGTTTCCAGGGTCAGACCATGGCAGGCCAGGTCACGACGCTGGGCCGGGGTGGCTCCGACCTGACTGCCATCGCGATCGCCTCGGCGCTGAGCGCCGACAACTGCCAGATCTTCACGGATGTGGACGGGGTTTACACCTGCGATCCGCGCCTCGTCCCGAATGCGCGCAAGCTCGACGAGTTGAGCTACGAGGAAATGCTCGAAATGGCGAGCAGCGGGTCGAAGGTGATGCAGTCCCGCTCGGTGGAGTTTGCCAAGAAATTCGGCGTCCCCTTCGAGGTGCGCAGCAGCTTCAACGACCATCCTGGAACCCGCGTGATCGAAGAGAATATGAGCATGGAAAACGTCGTCATCCGCGGTCTGAGCGTGGAGAAGAATCAAGCGAAGGTCACCATCGATGCCGTGCCCGACCGGCCGGGGACTGCCGCCGCGATTTTCGGCGCCCTCGAGACCGCCAATGTGGTGATCGACGTGATCGTGCAAAACGTCTCGCAGACCGGCGCCACGGATATTTCGTTCACTTTGGGCAAGGACGATCTCGCCAAGGCGCGCGCCGCGCTCGAGCCGGTGGTGCGCGAAATCGGGGCGGTCGCCCTGCATGCCAAGGACGGCGTGGCCAAGCTCAGCGTGGTGGGAATTGGAATGCGCTCGCATTCCGGCGTGGCGGCGAAACTCTTCGCCTGCCTGGGCCACGCGGGGGTAAACATCCAGATGATCTCGACCTCCGAAATCAAAATCGCCGTGATCATCGACGAAGCGGACATCACCAAGGCCGCGCGGGGAGCCCATGACGCCTTTGGTCTGGCGGACGGGCCGCTTCTCGCCGTCTAGCGAAGAGCAGAAGAGGAGCGGCGGGCAAAGGCAACGTTGGACTGCGCGCGATGAATCCGAAAGCCGCTCTTCGGCAGGAGATTCGCACGGCCCTTGCCGCCCTGACGCCGGACGACCGCGCCGCCGCGTCGCAGCGCGCGCTCGCGCAGCTCGAGCAATCGGCGCGCTGGCGCCGTGCGCGGTGCGTCCTTCTCTATGCGCCCCTGCCGTTCGAGCCGGCGCTCGATCGATTTTGGGCTGGAAAGGAAGCAACTGCCGGGGAGCGAATGGTCTGCTATCCGCGCGTGCACGGGTCGGAGCTCGAAGTCCGACAGGTAACTGCGCTGGCGGAACTGATCCCCGGCCGCTTCGGCTTGCGGGAACCGGACCCGGCCCGCACGCCTGTCGTCGATCCCAGCACCCTCGATCTCGTGCTTGTGCCCGGTCTGGCCTTCACTGCGGCCGGCGCCCGGCTGGGGCGGGGCGGCGGATACTACGACCGCTTCCTGGCGGGGCTGGCACCGCACATTTCGCGGGTCGCCCTCGCCTTTACCTGCCAGATGCGCGCGACGCTGCCCGAAGATCCGCACGATGTGCGCATGCACGAAGTGATTGTCGGCTGAACGCGCGCCCGCCAAGCGCCTCGCCCTACTTCCAAAGGGCGGCGGCCGCGACGATCACCATCGTCGCGGCTGCGACCCCATAGCTGGTGCGATCGCGGAGGACGAACGGAATCGGATCGCCCGGGATGAGGCCGCGCGCCGAGAGAAGCCAGAGGCGATGAAACCAAAAAAGCAGCAGCGGGCCCACCAGCCAGATGACGGCCGGATGGCGATAGAGTTTCACGACGGTTTCACCGTTCATGTAAAGCACGAGGACCAGGACGGAGACGTACGCGCTGGCGGTACCAAAGGCCCGCACCACATGCACATCCTCCGGCTGATAGCCCCGTCCGGGAATGGCTCCACCGGGCTGGGCCAGGAGTTCACCGTGGCGCTTGAGCAGCGAAAGGCTGAGAAAGAAAAACACGGCGAACCCCAGCAACCATTGCGTCACGGGAATGCCGGTCGCGAGACCACCGGCGAGGATCCGCAAAGTGTAGAGACCGGTGAGCATGACGACATCCGCGCCTGCCACTCGCTTGATGCTGAGCGAATAGGCGACCGTTGCGACGAAGTACAAGGCGAGCGCGGCAAAGAACTCCCACGGGAGCAGCCACCCCAGCGCGAGGGCAAGGAGCGGCAAAGCGATGGCGAGCCCGACCCCGGCCACGGGCGCAAGATCGCCGGCCGCGAGCGGACGTGTCCGCTTTTCCGCGTGCGCCCGATCAGCCGCGAGATCGAAAAGATCGTTCAGACAATATGCCCCGGAGGCGGAGAGACAGAAGCAGAGGAAAGCCAGGAGGGAGGCCAGCCAGGCGGTGCGGTCGCCGACTTGATGGGCGAGGAGAAGCGGCAGGAAGACGAGAACATTCTTCACCCACTGCTGCGGGCGAAGCTGCCGCCAGATAGTGCGGGCCGTGGGCGGAAGGAGTCCGTGCTCGTGCACCTCCGCCCCGGTGGACCGGGCACGCGTCGCGATGCCGGGACGCGCATGCCAGACGTGGGCGGTGTGCGCCTCGCGCCAGACTGCGAGGTCCGCCCCCGAATTGCCCGCGTAGTCGAATCCTCTCGTGCCATGGCGCTCCCGTAGGAAGGCGGCTTTGCGCGACGACGTGAGGTTTGTCTCGGGAGTCGTCGCATGCACCGCGTCGAAGAGGCCGGCGCGATCCGCCGCGGCCTGCGCCGCCGCGCGATGCGTACCCGTCACGAGCTCCAGCCGCCGGCCGGTGGCGCGCTGGGCCGCGAGCCACTCCAGGGCCGCGGGCGAAAAGGGCAGCGATTCGACCGGCGGCAACGGCAGCCCGGCGAGACGCTCCTTGGTGTGGCGCTTGCCCCGCAAGGCCCAGCCGAAAAACTGCAGCGCAAAAAGGGGCCGCTGGCGGAGAAGAAAAAAAACCTGCTCCCAAAAAGTGTCGCCGCGCAGCAGTGTGCCGTCCAAATCCACGCAAAGGGGCCGGGAGGCGGATTTGCGCGCTTCAGGGCCGGTTGATTCGTTCACAAGCAGGGGCAGTCAGGCATGGGCGGCTGGGTCCTGTCAAACCGGCGCACCTGCTTTCCCTCCGGCGGCGCTCTCTTGCATCGACCGAAATCGAATGATTCCATGGCGGCCCATGGAGTCAGCCGCGAGCAGCCCCGAGCTGACAAACGCCGCTGGGCGGCGCCGCGACGCTGCGGCGTGGGTGCTCTTCGTCCTCTCGTCCGCCGGGTATCTCGCGATTTTTCTTTCGCGCCTGGAGGATTTCCCGATTTATTTCTTCTGCGACGAAGCGATCCAAACGGTCGCCTTCCAGGAACTGCGGGAGCGGGATTGGCGCGGGCAGGACGAGCCTCACGAACTGCTGCCGGCTTACTTCCGAAACAATCTCAAGTCCAATCTCTCCCTTAGCGTCTATCTGCAAGGAGTGGTTTCGCTCTGGCTGGGGCAACGGATCGAGGTGGTGCGTGGGGTCTCGGTCCTGGCTGGCTTCTCCGGGGTCGTCGCCCTGGCCCTCCTCTTGCGCCGCGCGCGGCTCCGGGAGTGGTGGCTCGCGGTGCCCGTACTGGCGTGCGCCCCCGGGTGGTTCCTGCACAGCCGCACCGGGTTCGAATGCGGACTGATGGCGGCTTGCTACGCCTGGTTCCTCTTCTTTTATCACCGGTATCGCACCGGAGATCTCAAAAGCATTTTCGGGGCGATGCTCTTCGGGGCCGGCGCCTTCTACGCCTACGCCAATGGACAGGGGCTGATGCTCGTCTCCGGCCTCGCCCTGCTCGTCCTGGACTGGCGCTGGCATCGGCAACATTTGCGCTGGGCGGGACTCGGGCTCGCTTTCGCTCTTCTCCTCTTCGCGCCTTATGTGCGCTTCCGACTGCAACATCCCACGATGATGCAGCAGCACCTCGCCGACCTCTCCACGTACCTGACCAACCCCGCGCTCGGGCCTGCGGAAAAACTCCTCACCTTTCTCCGCGAATATCTTTCTGGTTTTAATCCGAGATTTTGGTTCGGGCCGGTCGCCGAGCCCTATCTTCGCCACCAACCGCTGGATCTGGGACATTTCACCTGGCTGCTGTTGCCGTTTGCGTTGCTCGGGTTGGGATTTGCCTGGAAGCACCGGGGCGACCCCGCCGCGCGCCTGCTCGCTGTCGCAGCCGCCGCCGCGCCTTTCACCGCGGCCCTCGCGGAATTCGGCATCACCCGCGGCCTCGCGATGATCTGGCCCCTCGCGGCGCTGGTGGTGGCTGGCTGGGAGCTGCTTGCGCGCCAGCTTCGGGAGCGACGACTCGCAGGCGCACTCCGCTGGGGAGGTGGATCCTTGCTTCTCCTCTGGGCGCTGACCTTGCGAACCGAGTGCCTCGCGCGAGGCCCCGAATGGAGTCGCACCTACGGCCTGTTTGGGATGCAATGGGGCGCGCAGGCGGTCTTCCGCGATTGCCTGCCCGGCCTCGCCACCCGTTTCCCCACCGCGCGCATCATGGTGTCGCACACCTGGGCCAACTTTCCCGAAGCGTTCGTGCCCTTTTTCGGCTGGCGGCGGGGACGCAGCACTCCCGCCCAGCGCGGAATTGAACTCAATGCCCTGGAACAAATGGTCGGGCCGCAGCAAGCCGCCCCAGATCCCGGGGATATCGTCGTGTTCCCGGCCGCCGAAATGCCGGCCGTCCTGGCGCACGAATACGTCGAGGCCTTCACTCCTTTGCAGCGCATCCGCGCTCCGGATGGCTCCGTGGGGTTTTACGTGGGACATCTCCGGTTCCAACCGGATTGGCGTAAGCACGCGGCCGAGAAATTGCGGCGCCTGGCCGAGCCAGTGGAGTCGAGGATCGAGATCGGCGGCGAACCGGCGACCGTGCGCCTTTCCGGGCTCGAAAAAGGGGATGCGCGAACGCTTCTCGCGGGATCGGCGGGCGACTTCGTCCGCCTCCAAGCCGGACTTCCGCTGAAGCTGGTCGTACATTTGCCGCGCGAACGGCGCCTGCGCATCGTCGAAGTGCGGCATGCCGACTGGGGCCGATCCGAACTGCTGGCGCGCACGCTTCGGGGCCGCGTCGTGGTCGACGCCTGGGTGGAGCGAACCGACGTCTTTCGCGGAGATCCCAAAATCCGCCGCCGCGAAATGTTGGAAGAGCCCATCGATACGATCGAAATCGAGATCAAGGAACCAGGGCTTCTGCCCATCGAATTGCGCGGCATTTCGCTGGTCTTTGTGGACGAGAACGCGCCTTGATGTCCGCAGCCCGGCAGGCGCGCGGCCCGTTCGGAAAAACGCTTGTCGCCGCGTGCTCAGGCGGCGAGAAGTCGGCGCCTTTTCTCGATGAGTTCCACCACCACGTCTTTGCCGCCAACATCTCCACCGGGCGGCACCCTGCGGCGTTGGCGCCGCAGCCTCGTTGTGGCCGCGCTTCTGCTTCCGCTCGCCTGGATCGCATTCGTTCGGACGGAATTCGAAACGGAGATCGAGATTGAGCGGACTGAATCGAAGCTCATTTTCACCGTGAACGGCCGCCGCCAGGAGGCGCCGCTGGCCGGACTGCCGCTTACTGAGCTGGTCATCACCGCGACGCCTTGCTTCTTCCGCCAAGGGGGAGGTGAAATTGTCGTCTCCTCCCGCGGGTGGCCTGTCGTCCGCGCACTCCTCCCCGAGGAATTCAAGTTCCCCCCGGCGGAGCGTCCGCTCACCTCCGACTGGTGGATCGACTCGACCGCCCTTCGGGCCGAGGTCTTCAAGCTCAAGACGAACGCGCCGCTGCCCTGGAAAGTGCGCACCACGATTTACGGCCGCATGCTGGCTGAAATGGAGGTGAAGTTCGACGGGGGAGCTTCCTGCGCCTTTCGCTCCGGGCTCTTGAACAATGATGCGCTGATCTTCGATCCCGAGCGCAAGCCGCTGGCCATCATCGAACTTCCGCCCGATCCCGCGCGGGACTCCCGGCACGCCGTGCACGGGTTGGTCGGCGGGCTCTTCCTCGCTTGCGCACTTTATCTCCTTGCGAGCGCGCTGGGAACGATCTCCGGGCGAAAGCTTCCCGCCTGGCTGGAGCGGATTCCGTGGTCAGCCTTTGCTTGGGCGATGGTCCTGGTCGGCTTTGCGCTCGCCTTGTGGATGGCGTGGTCGATCCTGGCCGCGCGGCCCCATTTTCAAGACGATTTGGGTTACCTCACGCGCGCGAAATGGCTCTGTGCTGGACGCCTTTGGCTGCCCCCGCCTCCGTTCGGCGAGCACTTTGCGATTCCGTTTACGATGGTCGTAAAGGGGCGCTGGATGAGCCATTACCCGGTGGGCTGGCCTCTCCTCCTCGCTCTGGGTGAGTTTATCCACCAAGCGTGGATCGTACCGCCACTCTGTTCTTTGGTCGCGGGCGCGGCCACATACTTCCTCACCCGCGAGTCGGCCGGAGTTGTCGCCGCCACCATGGCCGTCACATTGCTGGCGCTGTCGCCCCTGAATGTGGTGCTTTCGGGCAGCATGCTTTCGCACGCGGCGACGGCGATGTGGCTCGCGCTTTTTGCCTGTCTGTATTTGCGAGGGTGGCGAGATCAAGGGCGCCCGCGCAGCCTGCTCCTGGCCGGTGTGGCGCTGGGCATGGCCTTTTCCACGCGCCCGCTTTCGGGCGTGGCCGTCGGTGCCGTGGCGGGGGCGTTCGCCGTCGCCGAACTCGTCCGCCACCGGTTGAGCGTCCGAAGCTGGAAGCTGCTGGCCGTTTTTGGGCTGGGCGGCGTCGCCGGGTCGCTCCCCGCCCTGCTCGACAATTGGTTCACGACCGGAAACCCGCTCACCTTCGCCTACAACCTGAATTACTCGCACATCTGGAAACCGGGAATGGATCCCGGCGGCCTGCTCTGGACCGATCGGATGCTCGGCCAATTTCCCTCCATCGCCTTCGGCTGGGGCTGGCCGGCTGCTTGGGGTACGTCCTGGATTGTCCTCGCCCTTGTCTTTGCCTTTGCCCTTGTGCCGTTCGTCGCCGGACGGGCGACGCGCGAAGACTCTTTTCTCCTCGGGATCTTCGTGCTCGTGGCCCTGTCGTACATCGGGTTCAGTGCTGGCACCGGGCTTCATGGCTTTGGCCCGCGCTACTATGTCGACATTTTCTTCGCGCTGGCCGTGCTGTCCGCCCGCGGATTTCAGGTTCTTGCGACCGCGCCGGCGCGCGCGCCGGCCGCCTTGCTGCCCGTCGTCGTGGTCGCGACGCTTTTCGCCGTGCTGACCGGGAGCACGGCGGGGAGTCTTCCGCGACGACTCGAACTTTACCGAAACTACAATGAAATCGACGACCGCATCGAGAAGGCGATTGCCCGGCTGCCCGAGCCCCGTGCGCTCGTGCTGCTCGGTGATCCGGCCTATTTGAATTGGGTACGCGCCGCACGGCTGCTCAACCGGGACTTGCGCGCCCCGCTCGTTTTCGCGGAACTGCGGGAAGACAACTCCGCGCTGCTGGAGGCGTACCGCGGATGGCCCGTTTATCAATTCGATGGCCAGGGTCTGCGCCCCTTCCCTCCACCGGCGGAGGGATCCACGCCGCCCTGACCGTCCAGTGGCCGCGTCCGGCCGCCCGCCGGATCGAAACCACTTGCCGTAGGCGCAAACTCATCGTCGTCCTCGAATCCACGGCCTACACCGCAAGCGGTCGAACCAGAACGAACCCGCTGTCTCGACGAGGCACAAAAGCGCGCTAGGCTGCGCCACTGCGAATGCCCGAAAATCCGTCTCGCTTGCGCACGCTCATCTTCATCGTCGCGTATAACGCGGAGAAAACGATCGAGAGCGTGCTGGCACGCATTCCCGCCTCGCTGCCGCCGGAGGAAACCGAGGTCCTGGTCATCGATGACTCCTCCAAGGACGACACCTTCGGCGCTGGGCTGCGGCATGAAGTCAGCAGCCGCTTCCGGATCACGATGCTGCGAAATCCGGTCAATCTCGGCTACGGCGGGAACCAGAAGCTCGGCTACCGTTATGCGATCGACCACGGCTTCGATCTCGTCGCGCTTATTCATGGCGACGGTCAATACGCCCCGGAAAAACTGCCGGAATTGATGGAGCCGTTTTTCCGCGACGAGGCGGACGCCGTCTTCGGCTCGCGCATGCTGGAGCGGGGCGCCGCGCGCAAGGGCGGCATGCCGCTCTACAAATGGACCGGGAACAAGATTCTCACCCGCTTTCAGAATCTTCTCCTCGGCACTCGCATGAGCGAGTTTCACAGCGGTTACCGGCTTTATTCGACCCGGGCCCTGCGGCGCATTCCCTTCGAGCGCAATTCGAACGATTTCCACTTCGACACCGAGATCATCGTGCAATTGCACTTTGCCGGGCTGCGCATCTGCGAGCTGCCCATCCCCACCTACTACGGCGATGAAATCTGCCATGTAAATGGGCTCAAGTACGCCTGGGATGTTTTCCGCACCATGGTCCGGGCCCAGTTCCACGAGCGGAATCTGCTTTACGACCGCAAGTTCGACGTCGGCCAGGTCGAGTTGAACTACGACCTCAAGCTGGGCTTCACCTCCTCGCACACGCTGGCCCTGGCGAGCGTTCAGCCGGGCGCACGCGTCCTGGATATCGGTTGTGGCCAGGGGCTCGTGGCCGCGGAAATGGGCAAAGTCGCCCGCAGTGTCACCGGGATCGATCAATACGTCCCGGCGGCCGCCCCCGGTCCGAATGTTCGGCTCCTCCCCTGCGACCTGAATGCCGCGGAACTTCCCATCGATGTGTCCCAATTCGACCAGATCTTTCTCCTCGATGTCATCGAGCATTTGCAGGACCCGGAACAGTTCATGGAAAAACTGCGCCAGGCGAGCGGGCGCAGCCGCCCGGAAATCGTCCTGACCACTGCGAACATCGCCTTTGGCATCACCCGCCTCTCGCTGCTGCTGGGACAATTCAACTACGGGCGAAAAGGAATTCTCGATCGCACGCACACTCGGCTTTTCACGTTTCGCTCGCTGCGCGAACTCCTCGAGCAAACGGGCTACGTCGTCTCGGAGATGAGCGGAATTCCGGCGCCCTTCCCCCGGGCCGCCGGCGAAAACGGGCTCGGACATTTTCTGGTCGCGTTCAATCGCGGTCTGATCCGCATCTGGCGCGGGCTTTTTAGCTATCAGATCTATGTGCGGGCGCGGAGTGTGCCCGTAGTCTCCGCACTGCTGGCGGAGACGGTCGAGGCGAGCGCGGCGCGAAAAGAGATCGCGGTCGCAGTCACCGGATGAGTGCAGCCGGGACGACGGACGGAAGTCCGACGGCGATCCGTCGTCTGGCCGCGCTCACCCCCATCGCGCTCGCGGGTGTCGCGGCTTGGATCTATCCCGCATTGACCCGTCGCGCGGAGAGAGGTTTCTGGCAGGTCGAGCTCGTGCTCGCGATTCCGCTCTTCCTCGGGCTGCTCTGGCTGCTGGCGAAGGCGACCGCCCCGCGGCTGCAGCCTGGGCCGGCGCCCAGCCGCGCGCGTCTCGCGCTCGTCTTTGGCGTGGGGATGCTTCTTTTCTGTCTCTCGGCCGGACGCGATCTCGACAAATTTCCCCGTTTGCTGGACGGGGAGAGCGCAGAGGCAACGCGCCGGGCCAATCTCATTCTCAGCGCGCCCGCGGAAAGAACGGTTGGGGAGATGCTGCGGGAGGACACCCGCGGCTACAATTTTGGGCTCGTTCCGATTCTTACGCCGGTCATTTACTTCTTCGGGCCGGGTTACCCGGTCGTGAAGTGGACGAATATTGTCGTGGTGGCGGCGTTGTTCGCGGGCGCACTCACGTTGCTGGCGGCACGATTTCCGGTTTCCACCCCTGCCCCGGTTTGGTGGCTCCTATGGCTCAATCCCCTCTGCTACGGCACCCTGCTGGCCTCGGTGCGGCAATACCGCTGGCACCTGTTTGCCGTCGCGGCCTCGCTGGGCGTCGCGATCGCCTCCCGGGCCTTGGAACGGGACCGTCAAACCGGAGTGCTGGTGCGCGGCCTCCTGCTTGCCGGCGTGGGCCTGCTCCTCTATCACGGAAGCGCGGTCTGCCTCGTGGTGCTTCTCTCCCTGAGCACCTGGCACCTGCTGCAGCCCGAGGACGGCCGGAGGAGATGGCGGATTGCCCTTCTGCTGGTTCCATATGCGTTCGTCTTTCTGATTACATTGTGGGCGCTGACCGAGGCGGATGGCGGAGTCTTCTCGCGCGCCCAGTCAGATCTAGCGGGGGTTTCGAAATTTTTCAGCGTTGGGCAGCGCATCGAGATGGCGCACCGTTTCATGTGCGTCCCGCGGGACCAGCTCACCTGGCTTGGCGGCACGGTGGCGATGATCGGCCTGGCGGGATTGCTGCAGCGGGTGCGACATTCGGCCCTCGCCCGCGCCTGCGTCCTGATCCTGGGTGCGGGGCTCGGGGTGAATTTCGTTTTACGCGGTCTCGGCAACCCGTCGTTGCATTTCTCCTTTCTCGTCGGCGCACTCGCCTGCGCTGCGCTCGGCCTCGCGGAGATCGCCGAGAGGCTGGCCTTCGCCTGTCCTTCGCCCCGCATCGCTGCGGCGTTAGGCATCGCGGTCTGCCTCGGACTGGCTGGGCAGGAGTGGACCGCCTATCGCGATCTCCGCATCCATCAGCGCCTGGATGGCGCGCCGAACGAATGGCACAGCGAGGAGCAGTTTGCCCTCGTTGTGGGGGAGATCGCCCGGGAACAATCGGTCGAGAGCGTTCCCACGCGGCATTTCCTTTCCTCGCATGAAATCAGTGCCCCGGATGGCGGCTTCGAGCGCCAGGTGTCTCTCGAGAACGTGGGAGCAAGGGGCTTGAGAGAAGTGCATGAATTCACCTCGGTGGAGGACCTTGCGGCGAAATTGGAAGTCTCCGCTCCCGCAGGTGGTGCTGACGTCGTCTGGCTCTCCTGGCAACCTGCGTGGGCGCGCCCGCACCCCACGGCGTTGGAGCAGTGGCTGCTCGCGCATGGCTTCCGTCGCAAACTGTTCTGTCTCGAGGTGGACCGTTCGCTCGACACGATGAACGCCTGGAAATTCTCCCGGTCCCGCCTGGGGTTTACGGTCTCGCCATAAGTAGACGCGAGCGGGTCCGGCGGATGGCAACACCGGTCGCCCCGGGCCGATTTCTCCCGCCCATGCCCACGATCCCAGTTTCTGGCATGCGAAGAAACCCCCGGTCCCAGGCGCAGCATGACACTCGGGTAAGCCAGTCACTGAGCTCCTCCCGCCCAGGAGATTGCGCACGCAACGACGAGTGCTCCGGCCCATTTTTCGGCCGGACCGGCGAAAGTGTGCCCGGAACTTGCTCTATGGTATTTCTCAAATGAGCCGCGCACCACGCGCGTCAATCCGCTAAATGTTGTTCCACCCCATCTTCAGGCGACTCCTGATCGGC
Source organism: Chthoniobacterales bacterium (assembly GCA_038226705.1). Taxonomy (GTDB): domain Bacteria; phylum Verrucomicrobiota; class Verrucomicrobiia; order Chthoniobacterales; family SZAS-18; genus SZAS-18. The sequence goes on from JBBRQH010000074.1 coordinate 12,219, forward strand.
ATTTCCTGCGGCAGCACGCTGCTCTTCGCCGCCTCCCCCGCTCGAGCCACATCGCTCGAGCCCGTCGACTTCTCCCGTCTCGTCAAGGACGCCGATACCATCGTCATTGCCGATGTCGTCGCGACCCGCTCCGAGCGCGTGGCCACCGCGACCGGCACCCGCATCGCCACTTTCGTCACCCTGCAGGTCCGCGACACGTTGAAGGGTGCGCCGCGCGCGGAACTGACGCTCGATCTGACCGGCGGAACGGTGGACGGACAGACTCTGCGGATCATCGGCGTGCCGGACTTCAGCGTCGGCCAGCGCGAGTTTCTCTTCATCAAGGACAATGGATCGGTCGTCTGTCCGCTCGTGGGCTTCTACCACGGCCGCCTGCGCGTCGAAATCGATCCGTCGACTGGCATCGAAGCCGTTTTCCGGCACGATCGTCGGGCCGTGAAATCGGTCAGCGAAGTGGGCCGTGGGGGCGAAAAAGAGAGTTCGGGCAATCTCGCGGTTTCCCCGAGTCGGGGCGCGATGAGCGCAAAAGATCTGGCCACCGCGGTGCGGGCTCTCCTGCCCGGTGCCTACCATCGGCCGGCCAGCGCCGATGCCGCCCTTCCCGACCCCACCCGCTAAGCGCACGCGATGCAAAAGATTTTTCGCCAACGCCCCTGGCTGGTCGCCCTCGCGCTTGCTCTCCTTCTCGGCGGCGCGCTGCGCGCTTTTGTTTACGAGACCGGCAGCAACGGCGCCCCGATTCACTGGCGCTTCAATGCGCCGATTCCGATGTATCTCGGCCTTGGAACGCCCGCCGCCCCGCTGCTCGATGGCAGCACCACCTGGAACCAGGTCGCGCAGGCCGCGCTTTCGGATTGGAATCCCAACCTGGGCTCCGGCGTGAGCTTCCAGGCGCAGACGGCCGGCGCGGTCGGACTAAACAATGGAAGGAACGATGTCTCTTTTTCCGCGACCGCCTTCGGCCAGGCTTTCGGCAGCGCCGTCGCCATCACCTCGTATAGCTACAACGGCTCTAATCAATTCATCGAAGCCGACGTCGTTTTCGATCAAAGTCGGCAGTGGAATTCTTATCGCGGACCCATTCGCGGCGTGGGAGGCGTAACCCTCTACGATTTGAAGCGCGTCGCCCTCCACGAATTCGGGCATGTGCTCTGTCTCGATCATCCCGACCAGGCCGGCCAGACCGTCACGGCCGTCATGAACAGCCGTGTCAGCAATACGGATGCGCTGCAGGCCGATGACATCAATGGCGTACGTGGCGTCTATGGCGCTCCTGGAGTGACTCCCACCCCGACGCCCCTTCCCACTCCCGCCCCCACTCCGCCACCCACCGGCGACGGCCGGTTGATCAACGTTTCGACGCGTCTCTTTGTTTCCAGCGGCGTGAATACCGGGATCGGCGGTTTTGTGGTTTCCGGCAGCGGGACCAAACGCTTCGCCATTCGCGCGCTCGGGCCTTCCCTCGCCGCGTTCGGCGTCACCGGAGCGATGAACGACCCAACTCTCACCGTCGCCAACTCCAGTGGGGCGACGGTCGCCGCCAACGACGATTGGCAATCGGGTGCGAGTGCCTCGACGCTGCAAGCGCTGGGCCTGGCTCCGACCTCGAGTTTCGAATCGGCCCTTGTCGTGACGCTTTCGCCCGGCTCCTACACCGCGTTGGTTACGCCCAGCGCCGGTTCCGGCAGCGGAGTCGGACTCGTCGAAGTTTATGAACTCGACGGCGCAGGGTCCGCGACCGCGGTCAACGTTTCCACGCGCGGGTTTGTGGGCACCGGCGAGAATGTGCTGATCGGCGGATTCGTCATCGGGGGCAGCACCTCGCGTCGGATTGTCATCCGAGCCCTCGGACCAACCCTGGCCAGCGCCGGAGTCAGTGGTGCCTTGGCGAATCCCTCTCTACAGCTCAACAACGCGGCCGGCGTGCAGATTGCCGCCAACGATAACTGGGCCGCAGATCCGAACGCCGCCTTGTTGACCTCACTGGGCCTTGCGCCAGGTAACAGCGCCGAAGCCGCGACCGTCGTGACGCTGGCGCCGGGGGCGTACACCGTGATCGTGCGTGGCGTGAACAGCGGCACCGGCGTGGCGCTCGTTGAGGTTTACGACGCTCCGTAAGGTTTCCCGCGAATGCGGCGGACCGCGTGGCGGTTCATTGTCCCGGGAAGGATGGTTCCCCTTCCATCCTGCGGCGGCCCCACGGCGCTCCTTGCCGTCCTCGCCCTCGAAGCCGGAACTCACGCCGCAGGCGCTCGAACCGTCACGCGGACTGCAGCATCTTCCGCTTCTCGATTTGTCGGAAAACCAGCAGCGCCGCTCCGGCAGCGCACAGGGCCGCCCCGCCGCACGTCAGCATCGCGCCGCGCAGTCCCAAGGCCGCGCACAGCATGGGAGCGCATAAATATCCGATGAAGCCGCCGCCGAGCTCGACCGCGGAAAAGAGGCTGTAGATTTTGCCGACGTGGCTCGCCGGAAACTCGGTCTGGATCAGGGTCGTCTGCGTGATCGTGGCCATCGGCGGCCCGAAAGCGGCGACTGCGACGGCGCACATGGCCAGCGGTACGTTGGGCGCGAGCCCGAGCAGAATCGTGCCAAAGCCATAGAGCGCTTCGCCCCCAAAGAGTTGCCGGGCCGGATGCACTCCGCTGAAACTGCCGGAGACTACATTGCCAAGGAGATTCGTCACCCCGTAGGCGCCCAACAACAATCCGAGCGTATTCACGTCGCCCCCAAGCTCCTGCTTGGTCAGCAACGCGAGTCCCAGAATGAAGCAAATGGACCAAGTGAAATTCGCGAGAAATCGCGTGACCAGCGCGGTCCGCATGAGCGCGTGCCCGTGCATCAGCCGGATCGCTTCACTCAACTCGCGACGGATCGAGCGCTCGCCCGACGGAACCGTGCTTTCGCCGTTCTCGTCGGCGAGAACAGAAAGGTGTCGCCCGGCAATGACGATCGCCAGGGCAGACGCGAAAAAACTCAGGGCATTGAAAGTGGCGAACTGAACGAGCGGAACGAGCGCAAGCAATCCGCTGGCGACGAGCGGCCCGAGGATCCGCGCGAGGCGGCGGGTCGCGTCCATCAATCCATTCGTGGCCCGCAGGAGCTCCGGCTCGCCGGCGAAGGCGCGCAGGCTTCCCTGCATCGCCGGATAGAAGAGGGCGGAAAACGCCCCGAGCACGATCGCGACGGCGACGAAGCACCCGACATTCAGCCAGCCGAGCCAGAATGCGACCGGGAGAAGGAGGACCGTCACGCCCCGGATCACATCCGCAGCCACCATTGTGCGCACCCGTGGCCAGCGGTCTGCCATCACCCCACCCGCGAGGCTGCAAGCCAGCCAGGCGCCGGTGCCGGCGGCCGAAAGATAGCCGGCATTTGCCCCCAGCATTCCCACGGTCATCCAGACCAGACCGATCTCGTAGACCTGATCGCCGATGCCGGAAAAAATCTGCCCCAGCCAAAGCCATCGAATTCCTGGACGCCGGAGCGCCTGCAAAAGCCGCATTGCTCGAAGTTCGGCTACCCCGGCCAGGAAGCAACGGCCAGGGCGCGATGGCGCATTTCCGGCGTGCCCGTCAGCAGATTACCACCGCGGCTATGCGGCCACGCTTTGCAGGTGCTCACATTCGACTTTGTAGGCTTCGATCAGCCCGGCCAATTTCGAATGAAAGGCGTCCTGCGCGGAATAGACTTCCCCGAGCGAATTGGAGAACTGTTTCTGTTTCAGTTCATCCTCGACGGTCAGCATCATCTCCGCGAGACGCTCGATGTTCGCACGCGAGTGGAATTCCATCTCGTTCAGCTTCGAAAGCACCGCGAGCGAGCCTTCCAGCGTCCCGGGATCCTTCGCCGACTGCGTCTCCGCCGGCGCTGCTGCAGCCTCCGCCGGAGGATGTTCCGCACCCGCTGCGGCGTCCGCGTGGGCATGGTGCTTCTTTTCCTGGGAGACTTTCTTGGCGTGGGCGGCGTTGCGGGGATCGGACATCCTGCAAGAGAGGATTCGCCCCCTGCTATGCAAGTCTCTTCCCCGTCATCGGTGGGATTAGTTTGGCCGACCCTTCAAGCTCCGAGCGCGGCCACATACTGCCCCACGGTCGAGCGCAGGAGTGATTTTCCGTTCGCCGTCACGGTCCGATCCCAGAAAGCCCCGTAGACGCGCGCAAAGGCAAAAGGGCGAAGCGCTTTCTCGATCCGCTTTACGGCCGCGCCGGAAAGCGGAATCAAGTTGGGATAGCTGAACATGAAACTCAGCCCGCGTCCGGCCGCGAGCACTTGGATCACGTCGCCCGTCAACACGGCGCCGCGATTCTCCGCCCCACCCGCCCAGTGCAGCACGGTGCCCCCGGGGAAGTGCCCGCCACACCGCACGAGCGTGAGATCGCCCGCCACTCCGACCGGAAGCGCCAGGGTCTCGCCTTCCCAGAACTCAATGGCGCGATCCGGCCGGACCACCCATTCGCGATCGTCCGCGTGCAGGTAAATCGGCGGGTCCCCGAAGGCGCGACTCCACTCGATCATCGTGGAGTAATAATGCGGGTGCGAAATGGCGATGGCCTTGAGTCCGCCCAAGGCGCGGATGATCTGCTCGGTGGCGATGTCGAGCCGCGGGATGCAGTCCCAAAGCACATTGCCGCCGGCTGTGCGCAGGAGAAGGGCGCGCTGGCCGATCGCGAAAGTCGGCGTTGTCCCGATGCCGATCAAGCCCCGCTCATACTCGTGAAACGCCGTCTGGTAGCCGCCGTCGCTCCGGAGCGCGCCCAGCGTGGTCCAGCGCTGCCCGCCCGACGGCACAAACTGCCGCGCATCAGTGCAAATCGGACAGGATTCCGGCGCGCTCTCGCTCGCCGCGAACTGCGTGCCGCAGGCGACGCACAAGGATTGAACCATGCGGGCGAGGCTAGGGCCGCCGGGCGTGTCGTCAATCCGGGGTGGGGCGCCGCCTGAACTCGAGCCTGGAGTATCGCGCATTCGCTGCGAGACTTTCTTCAGCTCAGCCCTGCCACAAGCAGTTAGTGCAACCTGCGAATTCAAGACAAGCGGTGAACGCGCCGCAGTTTCTTGCCATCCTGAGCGAAGTCGAAGGATGACAAGAATTTAGGACCAGCCGCTTTGATGACTTCGCGCGGGTGAAAACGACAGAGAGCGCAGAGGCGGTGGGGCACAAAATGTTGCGAGACAGGTTCTCCGGCTTGACCCGAACTTCCCTGGCGCGTTCGAAACGGATGCAGATGGCCGGCGCGGCTTCGATCCGCGCCGGCGATTCCGGCTTCAGGCGCGAAGGCGAATGGCCCGGCGCGAGTCGGACATCCGGGCGAAGTTTGAGTCGAGCGCGAGCTCTAGCCGTACCGACCGGGGGCGACACTGACTCGCGCACCTAAATCAGGTCCAATCGCCCAACCAGCGCGCGCAGTTTTTCCACATTTCTTGAAATTCGGCGAAGCGCTTCACCACATCCCTTTCAGAACGCGCCCACTCCGTGCCCGCCCAACGTCCTTCCCGCCCCCGAATCCTGCGCGAAATGTCGAAGCGTGAGCCGCCAGCTTTTGCGCGGCGCGTTTCGGAAGTCTCCTTCGCACTCCTGCTCGCGCTCATCGTCTGCCGCGCAACGCTGGCGGACTCTGCCCCGACCCCTCCACGCATGACGCTGCAGCTTTATTATTCGCAAGGGAGCTACGATCCGGCCAAGCGCGACAACGGCGTGATTCGCGCGGAAATCACGAACGAAGGGCTCGCGCCCGTTTCGGTCCCGCTCGGCTATGATGGAAGTCGCACGCGCCTCGTCGGCGCAGCTTCGCCCAATTCGATTGTGCTCAGCGGGCGGGGCGAGGCGGGCGCCGCGGGCAGCCACATCGAAATCCGCCCAGGTGAAAGCCGCACCATCTTCGAACTCCCTGCGAGCGAGATCTTCTTCCAGGGAGGATGGGGCCATCCGGCCCGCTGGTCCTGGGGCTGGTTTCGATTGATTCCACGAGGCGTGCCTTCCATGTCGCCGATACACGCGGGGCCAAAGTCGCTCGCCTGGGAGACGCGTGTGCGCCCGGAGGCCAGGATCTGGGCCGAGTGCGACGTGGGGAAAACGACTTTCACGTCCGCACCGCTCACCGTTTCCGTCCGACGGTTCCCGGCCGATGAAATCGAACTCGTCGCGGTCTGCCGGCACGCCCGGGCGCTGGCACCGGATCGCCTCCGGTACGTGATTTCCTTCGTCCCCAAGACCACCCGGCGGGGCGCCCTGACGCGGTCGGAGCACAGTTTCGAACTGCACGATAACAGCGGCGCGCAGCATTTTCTCGCCGCTCTCCCCCTCCAGCAACGCCCCGGCCAGTACGAGTGGGACTTCGGGCCTCACACGGTCCGGCTCATCTTCACCCGCGTGCGCGACCCGGAAACCGGACAGACCCGCCTGATTCTCACCTCGTATCAGCTCGAGTCCGGCCGGCCCTATCGGCCCTACGGATAGAACCGAAGCGCAGAGTTTCCCGTTCGCTTCGTCGCGAGTTTCGCGTCCATTCGGCCGCGTGTTCCCGCCCCTCGTTTTAGATCGCCCCACGGCCCGGCGCTTCGTGCGATCGGCGCTGGGGCTCGGCGCCCCGCATGCGAGTGTCGCCTCCGCTCTCACCCATCACGGCTACGTGCAGATCGACCCGATCAATGTCTGCGGCCGCATGCACGATCTCATCCTGCGCAACCGGGTGGCAAATTATCGCGAAGGCGAACTCCTGGCCCACGTACACGCGGCGTCCCGCCCCGGCTTCGAACATTTTGTGCGGGTGCGCAGCACCGGGACTCTCGCGGCCTTTCCCCGCGAAGCGTGGCCCTTCGTGAATGCGGAAATCACCCGAAACTTTGGCGCGAAACGAAAACTTCCGGCGGGCCAGGAAAAGCTGGCCAAGCAGATCCTGGGCGAGATCGCCGCACGCGGACCGCTCAAGTCGGACGATATCGAGCACGACGCCCGCGCCACGACCGGCTGGGGCACGGATGGGCGCGCGGTGAAGGTGGTGCTGGAGCGCCTCTTTGCGCGCGGACGCGTTCTCATCACGCGGCGCGACAATTTTCGGCGGGTCTACGATTTGCCGGAACGCGTGCTTCCGCCCGAGGTGCTGGCGGCGCCCGCCGCGTCACCGCGTGCGAGCGCCCGCTGGCACGCCGAGCTGATTTTGCGCCAGCGCCGCCTCGTGGTCCTGCGCAAAGCGGAACTCGCCCTGGTCGGAGATTTGGTGCAGGCGATCAAGATCGACGGCCTGCCCCTGCTTCATTGTCTCCGGGCGGACCTGCCGCTGCTCGACCAAGACGTCTCCGCCGATGCGGGGCCGCGTTTGCTCGCTCCGCTCGATCCGCTCATCTACGATCGCGCCCTGACCGAAAAGTTATGGGACTTCGCCTACCGCTGGGAGGTTTATCATCCGCCGGGAAAACGGACGCGGGGATACTACGCGCTGCCCGTTCTCGCCGAGGGAGAGATCGTGGGTCATGTCGATCCGAAGGCAAATCGCGCCCTTGGCAAACTCGCGATCGTCTCACGCCAAGTCCGTCGCGGGGTTTCCGTGCGCAATGCCGAGCGCGAATTGGCGCGTTTCTTGTCGCTGCGCTGAGCTCACCCGAGCCGTAGTCTCGACGGAAATTCGCCGGAGGTGGAGCGAAGCGAAACCACCGGGGGCGACGGATCCCACCGAACGCAGCGTTTCTTCCGCGCAGCCCCTACAACTCGTGCCCCACCAGCACATCCCCTTTCGGCCCGCTCCAGGCCATCAGCACGACATTCGCCAGCGTGATCAACGAACCGCCCACCACGAGCGTCCACGTCGCGCGTTCGTTCGGGTAGTTGAATCCGCAGGTTGCCCCGAGGAACGCGGGCAGAAAGAGCGCGATGACGGCCGTGAAGATCGGTTCCGTCGCATAAAGCAACCCGGCGCCCGTCGCGCCCACATGGCGCTGCCAGCGATTCATCAACGTAAAAGTGACCAGCGTGCAAAAAACGATGAGCAGACTCAAACAAAGGAGCGCGCCCGGGGCACGAAACGCAATCGGCCAATCTCCCCCGCCCCGCTGCGTGACCAGCGCCACCGGCAGGCACAGCAGCGCGGTGGTCGCAAACATCACCATAGTGGCGTGCAGCGTGTTGTTCCCCGCGAAGCGCGGGCGCTCCACCCAGATGATCTGGCCGGCAAAGAAAAACGAACCGAGGATCGTCTCGAATTCGCCCCGTCCGATGTGAAACGTCCTCCAGTCGATCCCCGAAAGGACCGCCATGCCCGCACAGACAAACCCGCAGGCCACCAGCACGCGCGGTTCCGGCCACTTCCGCCGCCCGATCGCCAGGATGAGCGGCACGATGACCACATAACAGGAGGTCAGGAACGCCGAGGTCGATGCGCTCGTGTACGCAATGCCATCCATTTGCAGCAGGATCCCCGCGCCGCCGAAACCGCCGATGCCGAGCCCTTGGAAAAACTCCAGCCGGCTGAGCCGGCGGAGCGTGCCGGCGTTGAGCAACGCCAGGGCGACGGCCGCGAGACCGAACCGCGCGCAAAGCGACGCCGCGGTCAGGAACCAACTGTTTGCGTCCGGCAGCACGGTGCGCTGACCGATCTCGAGCCCCTTCGAAAGCGGAAAACTCGCCCCCCAGAGCACGCAGCAACCCAGCAGGATCCAGGTGGCGCGGAGGCGGTGTGGTGAATCCAGGGACATCGCTAGTGGTCGTGCTCACATGATATGATGAATCCGCGCAGCGCAAAACCGCCCGCCGCCAAGGCGCAAGAACCGAGTCTGCGAGATAGCCTGCCGCAGGAAGCCCGCAGGGCGGAGCGGAGCGACGGCAACGAAGCGGGTTCCAGGCAGCCCCGTGATCCCGCAGAGCGGGACGCCGGGCGGTTTTCCGCTTCTCCCAGAGGGCCGCGGTCTTTTTGGCGGCTGGCGGCGTTGCTCGCTCGGTGCATATCGCAAAGGATATCCCCTCTCGCTCGCGTCCCGCGGGCGGGACCGCCAAAAATCCTCGCGGCGGATCCGTCATATCATGCGTGCAGGACCACTAGTCCGTATGCGAGCGTGTGCCGGCGAACAAGCCGCCCGCCTCGGGAGCAGGAAAGAAACGTGACGAAGGGCGAATTCGCCCCGACGAGTCGTTCGACCACATGAATTCCCGCCGCATCGTCTTTCTCGACGCCGACACGCTCGTGGCCACGCGGGTCCGACCGCCCAATTTCCCGCACGAATGGGTCAATCACCCCCAGACGTCGCCCGACCAGGTGGTGGAGCGGCTGCGTGGTGCCACGATTTGCCTCAGTAACAAAGTGCCGGTGCGCGAGGCCGCGCTGGCCGAACTCCCGGATTTGAAAATGATCGCGGTCGCCGCGACCGGCACCGACAACATCGATCTCCCCGCCTGCCGCGCGCGGGGCATCGCGGTCGCGAACATCCGCGGCTACGCCACGGCCGCCGTGCCCGAGCACGTCTTCGCCCTGATCCTCGCGCTCAAGCGCAATCTCATCCCCTACCACGAAGCGATGCAACGGGGTGAATGGCAGCGCCACGAGCAGTTTTGTCTGCGCCCCTATTCGATCACAGACCTGCGCGGCGCGACGCTTGGGCTCGTCGGTTTCGGATCCCTGGCGCAAGGCACGGCGCGCATCGGAAGGCACGGCTTTGGCATGCGGGTCGTCTTCGCCGCCCACCGCGACAAATCGTTCGAAGACTACGAGGTCGCGCCGCTGGATACGCTGGTGCGGGAAAGCGACGTGCTCAGCCTGCACTGTCCGCTCCGGCCCGAGACCCGCGGGTTCATCGGCGCGGAGCAGCTCCGGCACATGAAGCGCAGCGCGATCCTGATCAATACGGCGCGCGGCGGACTCGTCGACGAGACGGCGCTCGCCGAGGCACTCCGCGCGGGCGTGATCGCAGGCGCAGGCTTCGATGTGCTGACGGCGGAGCCGCCCCGGGCCGGCAACGTGCTGCTCGATCCCTCACTTCCAAATTTCCTGCTGACCCCGCACACCGCCTGGGCCAGCGACACCGCCATGCAGGCGCTCGCGGATCAACTCGTCGAAAACATCGAGGCGTGGGTCGGGGGCCGGGAGCAGAATCGCGTCGTTTGAACCGCCTGGTGCCGCGCGCTTGTGCGCCACGGCGGCTGGCGCGAAGGAACCGCATGCCGAATTGGGAAGCCCTGGCCCGCGCGGAAATCGCGGCGGTGCTGCAATCGTTTCCCCCAGACATCGCCAGCCATGCGGAGGGCGTGCCCGTGTTCCTCGATGAGACACCTTTCGGGGATGATCCGGACGACGACTTGCTCGGCCTCTTCGAGGGCATGTCCTTACGCGACGGGACTCCAGCCGAACCCGCAGACCTGCCCCGCATCACGCTTTTTACGAGCCGGCTCGCCGAGTATGCGGACGGCGACGATCAGGAATTCCGGCACGAAGTACGCACTACGTACCTGCACGAAATCGGGCACTATCTCGGCTGGGATGAAGACGAAGTAGAAGCGCGCGGTCTGGCCTGAGCGAAGCAAAAGATGTCCCCGCTCTTGGTCGATCTACCTGGACCGAACTCCTGAAGCGAGAGACCGACGCCAAGTCTCGCGATATTCTTCCTCCCATCACTCAACTACCAGGCCTGCCGCCCGATGACGCACCAGCCTCGTCCGATCGATAATCCCCAGCGCGCGTTTCTCTCCAAGAATCGGGGCAAATCGACAAACTTTGTTTTTCTTCGCCCAATCGATCAATCCGCAATCCGCAATCCGCAATTGGTCTCCGCCATGAAGCCCCGCCTCGCCCTCGCGCTCGCGCTCATTATTTCCCTCGCTCCGCGCCTCCTGGCCGACGAGTCCCCGATCCAATCCGGCCCCATGGTCGGACACGCCGAAATGCGCGCGGCAATCCTCTGGGTGCAGACGAAACGGGAGGCCAAGGTGCATTTCGAAGCTTGGATCGAAGGCCAGCCGGCCGGGGCAATCCGCAGCCGGGAAGTCACCACCCGGGCTGAGGATGCCTTCGTCGCCAAGCTCACACTCGCCCCACTGGAACCCGGGCAGCGCTATGAATTCGCCACTGTCGTCGACGGCCAGCGTGTCGGTCGCGCGTACCCCCAGCGCTTCCGGACGCCTCCGCTCTGGCAATGGCGCACCGACCCACCGGATTTTACGGTCGCAGCAGGGAGTTGCCTCTACATCAACGACCCACCCTTCGACCGCCCGGGTAAACCGTACGGCGGCGACTACGGCATCCTCACCGCCATCGCCGACAAGCACCCCGATGCCATGGTCTGGCTCGGCGACAATTGCTACCTGCGCGAAGCCGACTCCGGCTTACGCGAAAGCGTTCTCTATCGCTACACCCACTCCCGTTCCACCCCCGAGCTGCAATCGCTCCTCGCTTCGTGTCCGCACTACATGATATGGGACGACCACGATTACGGGACCAACGACAGCGATCGCGGCTTCCGCGACAAGGTTGTGACGCGGCAGGTTTTTGAGTTGTTCTCGGCGAATCCCACGTACGGATTCCCGGAACGACCGAAACTCATCAGCACCCGCTTCGAATGGGGCGACGCCGAATTCTTCCTGTGCGATGACCGCACCGATCGCGCCCCCAACCAGCGCAAGACCGGGGATCGCCCTTTTCTGGGGCGCGAACAGGTGCGCTGGCTGGTCGATGCTCTCATCTCCAGCCCCGCCACTTTCAAGATTATCTGCATCGGAAACCAGGTCTTGAATCCCGCCGCCGGCCCCGAGATCGAAACCTACGCGCACTACCCCGAGGAGCAGCGTGAATTGCTCGAGGCGATCAGGGCCGAGGGAATTGCCGGAGTCGTTTTCCTGAGCGGCGACCGGCATCACACAGAACTGACCCGCCTGCCGCGCGAAGGCACTTACGCATTGTACGATCTCACCACATCCCCCCTCACCGCCGCGGTGAGCACGCGCGGAGAATTCGAGAAAAACGTCGGACGCGTGGAGGGAACCTACCTGACGCAACGGAATTTTGCGCTGCTGAAATTTTCCGGAGCGCCGGCCGCGCGCGTTCTCACGCTGCAAGTCTGCCGCGGCGACGGCTCCCTTGCGTGGGAGCGCCGGATCGAGGCGAAGGAGCTGAAGTAGACAGCCGCCTGCGGCGGAAGAAGCAAGACCGCCCGAGGGTCGGAAGAATCAAGAATCAGGAATCAAGTGCCAAGGAGTTCCAAGAAGAAGAAGGGTGAGAATCCTGCTGCTGATTTCGAGCGTCACACAGCATCCGTGTCTCGCCAGCTACCCCTTGCAGCGCACTCGATGTCGCTTTCGCACTCTTCCGCCCTTGGCCCTTGAATCCCCTTGTCCCTTGTCCCTTGTCCCTTGTCCCTTGTCCCTTGTCCCTTGTCCCTTGTCCGTTGATTCTTGAATCTTGATACTTCCGCCCCGGGCGGCCCTTGAATCCTGATTCTTCCGCCTCGGGCGGCCTTGAATCCCCTTGTTCCTTGATTCCCGATTCTTGATTCTTGATTCTTACGCGCTACGCGCGTTCTTATACGCTCCGCGCGTTGTTGCACTACGCGCTGAATTTGGTACAATTTGCCGCATGAATGCGAATCGATTCTGCCTTTTGCTTGGCGTTGGGCTCGTTCTGGCAGCACCCTTGGCGCGCGCGCAAAGCGGCTACGATGATTCCGGGGCTCAGGAATCCCGCCGTCGGGCGCAACAGAATGCCGTGTTCGATCTCAACGGCGATGGCAAGATCAGTGACTACGAGGTCGAGACCGTGCTCCGCTGGCAGCTCTCGCACCCGGAAACGAAACTTTCCAAAAAGGAACGTAAAGCCCTCGACAAACGCCGCGCGGAAGAAAAAAAGGCCGAAATTCGCAAATGGGATCTGAACGGCGACGGCAAACTCGATGAGCACGAGAACCGTCTGCGCCTCGAGGCCCAGGAAAGGGAACTCAAAGCGCAGAAAAAGACTCGCGAGCAACTCGAGCTCTCCAAGCCGATGATCGGCTATAAGTGATTCGGGGCTAAGCTGCTGCGAATCGACCGCCCTCTGTTTACCCGGCATCTGGTTCTCGCGTCAGGGACCCGCTAGGCGGTCCTTCGTCCTCCGTTCTTTGTGTTCGCTCGGCTCCCGCCTCGCCCCTCGCTGCCCTCGCGATTATCCGGCCGCCGAACCCAGAGACCACCGAAGCGGAGCGGCAAAGCGAGAATTTTCGCCTCACTTGTCCCAATCGGTCAATCTCGATGTTCCCAACGCCTCGGCTGTCCTCCGTCCTCCGTCCTCCGTTCTCCGTTCTCAGTCCTCCGTTCTCAGTCCTCCGTTCTCAGTCCTCCGTTCTCCATCTCCCATGGACCATTCTCCCGGATTCTTGAAGCTGGTCGCGGAGGTCACGCCGCGGGTGCGGGAGATCGACAACCAGGCGGCTCTCGACCGATCCCGGTCGGGTGAGGCCGTGCTGATCGACGTCCGGGAAGAAAGCGAATGGGCCGCGGGCCATGCCGCCGGAGCGATTTATCTCGGACGCGGCATCATCGAGCGCGATATCGAGAAGCGCTTCCCCGACCCGGCCACGCCCATCATTTGCTACTGTGGAGGCGGGTTCCGGTCCGCGCTCGTAACCGACAATCTGCAAAAAATGGGTTACACGAACGCTTTATCCATGAAGGGCGGATTCACCGGCTGGAC
>JBBRQH010000075.1:0-25475 GCA_038226705.1 Chthoniobacterales bacterium
CCGCGTGCTCAAACGAAGACCAAAGGACTTCCAGAATCTGACCCGGCCGCGTCGGCAGATGAAGGTCACCCGCACCCGCGGCTACAAACCCGTAAAATCACCGAAAACCCCGCGATAGCCCGCTTAACTTAGTGCCATTCCTCCATGGATCGCATTCAGGCTGCGACTGCCTCTGCTCGGTGCGTTCGGTCACTCCTTAGGACGCCAGCGCCACTGCGGGACCACCGTTTCGCTCCGCCTTCGGAGCTTCGGCCGCTACGGAGTCGGCTTTCGCCGGCTCGGCCACTGACTTCGCCTCCGGCCCCGCCGCCGGGGTCGTGGGCGGGACGGGCGCCAGTTTCGGACCGACCCCGCCCTTCAGCGCCCGGGTCTTCCGGGCCTTCACGGCTCGCGCCGCAAAGTTCGCCTTTGTCTTCTCCACCAACGGGCCCAGCCCCGCCGGTGTCCCGCTGCGCCGGAGGCCCTCGTAGATGGCCAGCGCGACCACATAGCAGTCGCTCTCCAGGCCAGCCATCGTGTCCTCAATCCGCTGCACGAGCCCGAGAATACGCATGCGGCGGGCCGCGAGCTCTTCCCGAATCGTCCAGTCACGCAGCGCATCCTCGGGATGGAGGATGGGCGCCGCAATGCCCGGATTGGCCTTCAATCCCGCGTACACATCGCGGGTAAAGGACTCGTTCATCGTTCCCACCCCAAGCAGAGCCTGGCGCTCCGCCTCGCTCAAGGGCTGAAGCAGCGGGGCTGCCTCGGCCTCGAACAAGTCGAGGGCGGTATCGATCGCACGCCACTTCTCCGTCGGCGCACTTAACGGGACGCGGTTCGACCGCATCGGAGTTTTCACTTTTCTTTTCACTGTCTTTTCCTTTTCTAACTGCGCAGTAATCATTTCCCAGGCCGGCGCTGCACAGTCGCCGCCGTTCCGGGGTGTCACCGTAAGTGGTGAATCACGCCGGCAGTTTTCCACAGCCCCTGCACCCCCTTGTGGCACTCCCTCCAACAAAATGAAGAAAAGTGAAAATAATTCCGACCGCGCGCCCGACGAGCCGGGAAACGACCAAAAACCCGGGCCACGGGTCGACGGGCCCATGGCCATTCACCGTCTGCTCCTGCAGACACCGCAGACGTATTTCTCCCGGGCCACGCTGGCGAAAGCCCTCCAAATCTCGGAGCGAACGGTCGAACGCACCCTGACTGCCATGCGATTTACCCACGCTCTCCCCGTGGGGTACAACCGGGAGTTCGGCGGTTATCACTACACCCAAGGCGAAGTCCATTTCGCCGGAGTCCATCCCGCGAATCAACCTCCCGACCTCAACCTCCCGCCCGAAAACCACCCCGGAAAATGAAGACACCTCCAGAAAAAACCTCGACCGTTCCCCGGCAGGCTGAGAAGGGCACCACCCATGGCGAACAGGTTGCCTGCTTTTGGGCCATTCATCTGCTCCTCGAGCAGAGGCCCCACCCGTATCCCTCGCGCCAGAAGCTCGCGGAGGTTGCCCAAACCTCCGTGCGCAATGTCCAGCGCCAACTGAACTCGATGCGCTACAGCCTGAGCCTCCCGATCGCGTACGATAAAAAGGTCCCCGGCTACTATTACACCCGCGATAACGTCAATTTCGCCGCACCGGCCATCAACTCGCAACAGTTCGTCTCCCTCGCCGTCCTGTCCCAGATCGCGCTGGCCTACCGGGGGACAAATCTCTGGCCCGACATGCGGGCGATCTTCGAGCGCATCCGGGTCGAGCTGCGGCCCGATCTGCCTTTCGATATCGACACCTTCGGTCAGGTCATTTCCTTCCGGGCCAACGGCTTCGATGTCATCGAGGATCCCGATCTCTTCCGCCTCGTGGTCATGGCGGCCCTGGAGCGCCGGGAGATCACCTTCGAATACCACAGTCACAAGGCGACCAAGCCCGGTCTGCGCACCATCGAGCCCTACCAC
This sequence comes from Chthoniobacterales bacterium, assembly GCA_038226705.1. Lineage (GTDB taxonomy): Bacteria > Verrucomicrobiota > Verrucomicrobiia > Chthoniobacterales > SZAS-18 > SZAS-18. Next base: position 1,943 of record JBBRQH010000075.1, read on the forward strand.
ATCTGCTGCCAGGAGCACGCCTGGTATGTACATGGCCGCAATGTGCATACCGGCAAGGAGACCAACTTCAGCCTCGTGCGCCTGAAGAACCTGCAGCTCACGGAGAAACGCTTCGAGCGCCGGGCGGATTACGATCCGGACCTGGTCTTCGGGACGTGTCTCGGAGCCTTTGTGGGGGAAACCCCGCAAAAAGTGGTGGTGCGCCTGAGTGGACCGATTGCGCGGGTCGTCTCGGAGCGACGCTGGCACGGCTCGCAATTGGTCACCCCGATTGGACCCGATCTGACCGAGGTGCGGTTCACGGTGTCGAACACCCCCGATCTCAAGCAGTGGGTGCAGCGTTGGGGCCCGGATGCCGACGTGATGGAACCGCAAGCCCTGCGCGAAGAGATTCAAAGGGACGCGGGGATGGTCCATCAACGGCCCCAATTCCCAGTCGGTTATACGCCCGACCCGCAGCCCGCCTCAGTCAGCGTTGGAGCGATTCCGGCCGCTGTTGAGTAAATCGCCGGCGGCGGCAGCCGATTTCCAGTCGGCGCCGAGTGGGTACCTGCTCGGCACCGAGCACTCCTAAGTCGGCGTCGACGGGGTACACGCCCGGCGCCAAGCACTTTCAAGCCGGTGCCGAGGGGATAATGCCCGGCGCCGAGCACTTTCAAGCCGGTGCCGAGAGGGTAATGCCCGGCGCCGAGCTATTTTAGGTCGACGCCGAGTCGGTACATACCCGGCGCCGAGCACTTTTGAGTCAATGTCGAGTATGCGCATGCTCGGCGCCGAGTGGTACATTCCCGGCGCCGGGTGCTTTTAAGTCGAAGTCGAATGCGTCTATGCCCAGGGCTGAGCACCTTTAGATCGGCGCCGCGTGCGTCCGTACCAAGCGCCGAACACTTGCTGCCACTGCCAGTCTCGCGCTTTGGTCTTCGACGCTCAAACCATCTTTCACCTTGCTCACCGCCTGACTCGCCGTCGCCGAGCGGATCCTCCTGCGATCCTGCCGGTCTCCGCCAGCGTCAGGTTTGCCGCCTCTCTCGCCAACCCAAGCACCACATCGCGGCCGGGATCGCCTTCTCGACCAGGGAAAGCGTCAGATCGAAGAACGCAGATTGGAGCGTTGCGACGTCGAAAGTGCCGCCAGAAACTCGGAGTCCAGCGCGTGGTCTCACCGTTTTCCCAGCGCGGAACCGTGGGGACTCGGCTAGTGGTCCCGCTCCATGGCTCAGGAGTCCGACCCCCTCGCGCGCGCCCGTCATTTTCTCGGCCAGCAACTGCCCGGAATGGCGCTGGCGGTGTGCCAAACGCATTTGACCAAACAACCCGGCGATGCGGCGGGCTGGCACCTCCTCGCGCAGATCCAGCTTGGCCTGAACGCGGTTCAGTCCGCCGAACAGAGCATCCAGCGGGCGCTCGCGCTGAGCGCCGATGCCGAATTCATGACCACGCGGGACACCATCGAGGCGATCAAGCTCACCATGCAGAGCATCGCGCTGAAGCAGCGGGGTGACCAGAGGCAGGCCTTCGCGAATCTGCGACGGGCAGCGGAGCTGCTGCCCGAAGCATCATGGCCCCAAAATAATTTAGCGGATCATTACTTCGCCCAAGGAGACGTCGAGCGCGCGATCGTCTACTTCCGCCGGGCGGCCGAGCATCCGCAGGCGGCCCTGCGGGTGGCGCACAGCAATCTGCTGTTCGCGATGATGCACAGCGATCGCGAGACGCCCGACTCGATGCTCGCGGAGCACCGTCGCTGGGTCGCGCGGTATGCACCGGTCGCGGTCGCGCCCCCGCCCCTGCATTCGCCCGATCCCGAACGGCCGATTCGTCTCGGCTACAGCTCGCCGGATTTTTGCGAGCACCCGATCGCGCTGTTCATCCGGGGGGTACTCGAGCAGCACGACCCCGAGCGCTTTCACGTCACGTGCTACGCCGATGGGGGCAGGAACGATGCCGTCACGCGGCAACTGCGGAGCTGCGGCCAGCAGTGGGTGGAATCGACCGCCATGACCCTCGAGCAGCTCTTTGCGCGGATCCGCGCCGATCAGATAGACATCCTCATCGATCTGGCCGTGCACAGCGGCTTCAACCGGCAGCGTCTGCTGGCAGAGCGACCGGCTCCGCTGCAGATGACCTGGCTGGGTTACGCTGGCACCACGGGATCCCCCGCGATGGACTATCGCATCACGGACGCCGTGATGGATCCGCCGGGCCTGACGGAATCGCATTTCACGGAGCGCCTGCTGCGGCTACCTGACATCTTTTGGTGCTTCACGCCCTTTGACCGTTCCCCCGCCGTGTCCGAGCGCGCCGCGAGCGCGCACGGGCCGCTTCGCATCGGCAGTGCCATCCGTTTGGCCAAGGCGAGTCCGAGCTGCCTCGACCTTTGGTGCCGGCTGCTGCAGCAGGCGCCGAACACCCTCCTTTGCCTGGCGGCGGAAGGCTTTGGCGATCCGGAATGCGTGGCGCAATGGACTGCGCATTTTGTGCGGCGCGGCGTGGACCCGGCCCGCCTGCAACTGACCCCCGCTTTGGGCATGGCGGAATATCTCGCGTTCCTTTCGTCGCTGGACATCGGCCTCGACACCTTCCCCTACAACGGGGGCACAACCGTGTGTCAGACGCTTTGGATGGGCACTCCGGTGGTGGCGCTGTCCGGCCAGACGAGCGCCGCTCGCGTGACCGCGTCCATCCTGCAGGCGCTCGGGCGAGATTCGTGGATCGCCCCCGACGCGGAAGCTTGGCTGGCCATCAATCTGCGCCTGGTGCATTCCCCGACCGAGCGGGCCGAAGCCCGGGCGAATCTGCGCGCCGGGTTCCAGTCCTCGACGCTGGGCGACAGCCGGAAATTCACGCGCCAATACGAAGCGGCCCTGCGGGAGGTCTTTGCCCAACGCTGCCGCGAGCAAGAGACGTAGCGCCGAGCCATCCGTTGCGGGCTTCTGCTCCCAATGTTCGTCGCTCATCTTCTTTTCCGGACGCTTGCGATCAACGCGTTGCACCTCCTCGGATTCCTCGGGATCCACCGCGGCTCCCTCGGTCAGATGCTTCAAATATTCGCGGTATTCTTCCGTATTGCGCTCCACCAGATGGCGCAAACTCGCGTTCGCCTCGATGACCGAACAGTCGATGCCCAGCTGCCGGCCTTGTAAGAGCCCGTGTTCCTTGAGCCCTTGCAGGTTAATGGAAAGCGAATGCACCGGCGTGCACCGAGAGCGAAGCCTCGCCCGCCACACCAACCGGCGATGACTCTGCAGTCCCCGAAAAACCCGACCATCGCCAGCTTGAAAAACACGACTGGATCGATGGGCGGACGTCGTCTCGGCGGGGGTATAAAACGCCGCACAGACCGCGTGAACTGCTCGCCGAACTTCCTCTGCTGGGAGCGTCCAGTTCAGCCGCCGGTAGAAGGTGCCCGCTGGCAGCGTGATGCGAACTTACCCAATCCGTTCAAAAAAAGGTAATAAAACCGTATTTTTGTCTTTGACTGCCCTGAGGCAATCAGGTCAACTGCGCCCACCTCATGAACAAGAATCTCCTCAAACATGGTGTCGCTGGCGCAGCAGCTCTTGCGGCTGGCACGAACGCTTACGGCAACGTCATCGTTGTCGCTACTCCGGCTGACTTTGTCATTGCACCGGGAACGGCGACCACTTCGGTCAACTGGGACGTCAACAGCGACGGAATCACCGACTTCATTTTCAACTACCGGTATCCGAACAGTACGCTGCCCAGTGGCGTGATCTGGCAGGCCAACATGAATCCGGCCACGGGCACGGCCCTGACGAATCAGCCGCTCGGCTACCAGGGGGCATTCGTTCGATACGCACAAGCGTTTGCTGCGGGCACGGTTTTTGGCGCCACCCCTCCTGCGAATCCTCCTGGCAGCTCATTCGGCACGGCCGCGCAAGTCACCTTGGGTTCCCGTTATCGCTCGGCCGGCACGCTCAACTACTATGGAGGTTTCGCCGTTACGGTCGCACCTGGAACCCCAGCGTATGCGGGTTTCCGCTTCAACGTCGCGGGACAGACCTTCTACGGTTACATCCAGTTGAGCGTTGGACCGGGCAGCATCGATTTCATCTCTGCCGCCTACGAAAACACGCCGAATACGAACATCGTCGCCGGTGCGGTTCCCGAGCCCGGCACACTTGCCGGCCTCGCGGTCGGCGCCGCTGGTCTGCTCGGCTACGGCATCCGCCGCCGGCGCGCCTGATTTTCGTTGCGAGCCTCGCTCGCACCGCTTCTGTAACCCCCGAGTCTCACGATTCGGGGGTTTTCTTTTGTCCTCCCTCCACCTTTTCCAGGCTCATGTCCAAACCCCTCGCCCAACGCGTCCTGCTCCTCGGTTGGGATGCCGCCGACTGGCAGGTTGCGCGCCCCCTCGTCGAGACCGGACGCCTGCCCAACCTCAAGCGGCTGATCGAACGCGGGGCCTCCGGCAACGTCGCCACCCTGCGCCCGATCATCTCCCCCATTCTCTGGAATTCCATCGCGACCGGCAAGCTGGCCGACAAGCACGATATCCTGGGCTTTGTGGAGCCTCGGCCGGATGGGCAGGGCGTCCGCCCGGTGCAAAGCACGTCCCGCCGGGCCAAGGCACTTTGGAACATTCTGGGCCAATACGGAAAGCGCAGCTGTGTGGTCGATTGGTACGCCTCGCATCCCGCGGAGAAAATCGAAGGCGCCATCGTCACCAATTTCTACCGAAATTGCGCCCCCTCGCACGAGCCTCTGCCGGCCGCTTGTGTGCATCCTCCAGAGCTCCTCGAGACGCTGGAGAAACTCCGCGTGACCCCGGGCATGCTCACGCCCGCCCAGATGGCTTGCTTCTTTCTCGACGGACTCCCCGAGGATGACGACCCCCGTCTGGAGGCCATGGCACTCATGGTCGCGCAGACGGCTTCCGTGCACAACGCTGCGACCTGGCTGGCCGAAGCGGAGGATTGGGATTTTCTCGCGGTCTACTACGACATGATCGATCACTGCGGTCATGGCTTCATGGAGTTCCGCGCCCCGCGCCTGCCGCATATTTCGGAAAGGGATTTCGCGATCTACGGCAACATCATGGACCGGGTCTATGAGTACCACGATTTGATGCTGGGCCGCTGGCTGGAAATCGTCGGGGAGGAGACGACGATCATTTTGCTCTCCGACCACGGTTTCTTTACCGGCAACCTCCGGCCCGTCGAGCCAGACGCCGCGCCGTTCGACCCCACCGTCAAAGGGATGCGCCAAAGTCCGCTCATCTGGCACCGCTCCCAGGGCATGCTGGTCTTCTCGGGTCCCGGCATCAAAACCGATATGCTCCTGCACGGGGCATCTCTGCTCGATATCGCGCCCACCACGCTCGCCCTGCTCGGCCTGCCCGTCGGCGAAGACATGGATGGCATTCCCCTCACCCAGATTTTTGCGGAACCGGTAACGGTGGAATATGTCGCGTCGCACGAGCCCGCCCACCCTCGCGACGGGGTCTGGCGCGACGCTCCCGCGGAGGAAGCGGACCCTTGGGCCGCGCAGGAGGCCGTGCGCCAACTCGCGGAACTCGGCTACGTCGATTTTCCGGAAGGCGAAGGCCCCAAGATGGTCCAGATGGCGGTGGAGGCGCGGCAGAGCAACCTCGTGCAGGTGCTCTCCGCCGATGGCCGGAATGAGGAAGCGCTGGTGCTGCTGCGGCAAATGCTCGCCGCAAAAGAAACCGGCAGTGAGCGTGCGCGCGAAGTGCTCTGCCTGCTCGGGCTCGGGCGCGTGGCGGAAGCTGCCGCAGCGCTCGAACGCGTGCGGACGCTCACGCCCACCCATGCCCTCATGCCTCTGTTGACCTCCTGGGTGGCTCTGCTCGAGGGACGCGTCGAGGAGGCGCACGAGTTGTTGCTTCGGGCGGAGGAAACGAAGGAGAATCATCCCTTCGTGCTGCTGCAGCTCGGATCGACCTACCTGCGGCAATGCAAATGGGACAGCGCCGAACAGGTCTTTCGCCGGGTGCTGGAACTCGATGAGGACTCGCCCGAGGCGCACGATGGGCTCGGCGTCGCACTCCGGGAGACCGGCCGTTTCGGCGATGCGGTTTACGAACATATGCGCGCCGCCTCGCTGCAGCACGATCGCGCGCAGACCCACGTGAATCTCGGCATCGCGCTGACGCTCGATCGGCAGTACGCTTGGGCGATTCGTGCCTTCGAAGTCGCAGGCGGCCTGGCCCCCGACGAGCCATTTCCGCACCGTTGTTTGGCGCGCCTGCATTTCACGGTCACGAAAGATCGGGCCAGAGCGCGCGTCCACGCCGCTGAAATGCTCCGCCGCCGCGCGCGCCTCCGGGATCGCGTGCCGGGTCTTTCGCTGGGGGCGTGAGGGTGGCGAAACTTGGGAGGTTTTGCGCCTTCTGGGCCTCTTTCCGGCGACTCGGAACGGCGCCGAAGGCGCTACTCGGATGGCTGCAAGAAGGCACAAAAAGCCCAAAAGGGACCCGCGGACTTCTCCAGGCCGCGGTCGAGTGACCTGCGAAGACCCACACCTTGGCGGCTACGAGTCGCCATCCAACGGGTCCGGGCAATGGTCGCGGAGCTGGCATCGGCCGCAGAACTTGCCCAGAAACAGCTCATCGACCCACTCGACGAGGCGCTTGAGATCCTCCGGCTCGTCGGTCAGAAAACCGGCTTCGAAATTCCGCCGGTCCCGATTCTTCGCTCCCAGGCCGGCGCCGGTCAGGTTGGGCGAGCCGACAAAGGCGCGCCGGCCATCCGCGAGCACCGCCTTGGTGTGGACCCGCGGACAGAGCGCCCGCTCGAACAGCTCGCTCTGCACCAACACGGGGTAGCGGTCGAAATCGGCCCGGAACCGCGGCCCCGGCTCCTTGGCGTGGATCAGGCGCACGCCAACCCCGCGTTCCACCAGCTCCGCCAAAACCTGCAGAAAGGGCACCGCCCGTTTGCCGCGGACCACGTGCAGGTCCTTGATGTCCGCGGTGACAATCCACAAAAAACGGCGCGCCTGGGGTACCAGTTCCTCAATCACGCGGGTGTAGATTTCTTCATTGAGCACCAGTTCACGCACGCCGCTATTCGAGCGCAGCGGCGACTCGGCGTCCATGGCTCGCTGGCGAAGCGTGAGCAAACGCTACTGCGCCCCAGCGCTGCGACTCAGAGGCAGCTTCCGCCTTCAAGTCTTTGAAACCTGAGGCGGGCCTTGCCGCAAACGATCTCGTCGCCCGCTTGCAGTTGGTAGATTTCGCGCCGACCCAGGATACGCCCGTTCACGGCGGTGGGGACGCGGACGGTGGGCTTGTTCGAGAGCAGAAAGGCGCCCACTGCCACGTCCCAGACGATGCGGAAGTGGTTCGGCGCAATGCGACCATCGCGAATCTGGATGGTCATGTCGGGCGTTCGTCCGACGATGTTGGGCTCAGCCTGAGACAGGGGAAACGAGAGGCCGACGGGGTACCCCAGGCCATTCTCCAGCATCTCCAGTTCCCAGCCAGGATCGCGCGGATCAAGCTCCACCGGGTTGGCAGGAAGCGCGGGGAAAGGCAGTTGGGAGATTGGGGCGGCAAGGTTCATGACGGAAGTAATGGGATGATCCCGAAGTACGTCTTTGAACCACTTTCAGATGCCGTCACGCGGCTCTCCCGCACGTCCGGAAGGATCGTTCGCCCAGAGATCCGGGCAGGAAAGACGCTTAGCGAAAGATAAAACCCACCGACTCGCCGGGAAGCAGGCAGAATCGTCCGCCCCCTGCGTGCTCAGCTCACGGAAACGCCACGACCGAATCGATGATCGCGAGGGTCTCGGGATCGGCCTTAAGGGCGACAGTGCTGCTTTGGGTGATGCCCACGCATCTTCCCTTCGGGCTGCGGAGAAGGTAGAATTTGACCCGAATCGTCTGGCCCTGGGTTTCCCCGGTCAGCTCCGACGTGAGTCCCTTGAGGCCACCCAGCGCGGCATCCTGAATGGATCCGGGCTTCGCATCCTTGAAGGCTGCGCCCAACTTCCGCAGCGTTTCCTCGACAGCTTCCCGGATCTGCGCGTCGCTCAGTTCCTGTGCACCGGCGAGGGTAAAATTGACGGAAGTGATTCCCCCTTTTCCCGCAATCGTCACTGCGCCGTTTTTTCCCGTCTGCGAGCTCCAAGCTGTCGGTTTCTGAAAGGAAAGCAGCGGGCTCTCGCTGGGAAACAAAAACTTTTCCCCGCTCGCGGCGGGTTTGCCCGTGGCCGGCGCGGCCGCCGTGCCGGGCTTGTCGCCAGCTCCCGCGGCGGGTTTCGCGGCAGCAGTCGCGGCTGGGCTCGCCTCGGGCTTCGGGGGGGCGTTCTCGGCCGGCTTCGCAGGTGCAGTCTTGGCGGGTTTCGGGTCTGCGCTGGCGGCCGGATCCGCGGCCGAAGCCGGCGCCTTTTTCTGCGCCCGGCCGAGCGCCACAAGACTTCCGACGGCCTTCTTGATTTCCGCCAGATCGCCCTTGGCAGCATTCTGCGGAACGGACTGGGTAAGGAGGAAAAAGACACCGTCGAGCTGGAAGGTGGACATGGTCACGAGGGCACGCCCGTTTTCGTCCGCGGCCTCATACGTGATTTCCTTCGCCGGCACGCCGGCAATTTCACGGGCGCCTTCCTTGCCTTTCGAGAGATCGATCGTCTTGCCTTGTTCTTTGAGCAGGTCGCGCATGTTCTCCATCAGTTCGTCCAGCGCCTCCTGGGTGGGGGCGCTGTCGAGGGCGAGGAAGACCGTGCCGTCCTTATTGTTGGCCTCGAGGCCCGTGTCGGTCTCCTCGGTCTCCCACTCCTCCGGGAGCTGGATGGAAATTTTTGGGCTTTCCTCCGGCAGCTTGAACTCACCCGCGTAGAGGGGAGCGACGAAGGCAAGCGCGAGAAGCAGCGCGGGCAGGGAACGTTTCATGAGCGACCCGCCTACCGGAACAAAACGGCAGTGGCAACGTCCTTTCGTGGCTGGTCGAAGCAATTCGCGTCTTCCGCCCATCCGGGCGCCGGGTTGCCGCCCTGAAGTTCAAGGGACAAACTTCCGACGCGATCTTCGCCGCGGAGTTGGAGTTTCAGCCCGAAGAAATGAATCGCTTTCTGCAGCCGGTTATTCGCAGGGAGGCCCCGCCCGGCGCGACTAAATATTCCCTTTGCAAGATTTCCTTCCTTTGGAGCGGCTGTTCCGCCCCCCAGCTGCGTAAGATCAGAGTGAATCGTTTTCCCAGCGCCCCCATCCGCCGGCGCGCTCTCGTCTTCGAGCCAGGTGTTTGTCTGCCGGAGTCCCGGGAACTCATTCTTGAGACCACCGCCAAGTGCGGAAACTGAATCTTCCCCGACCCCCTTCCTTTCCGAATCGCCGACGGATCGCTCCGTGGGCTCTTCCTTGGCCAGTCCCCTCCTAACCCCAAACTCCTGTGCGTAATTCCGGCAAAGCTCCCACCATGGCCGCATGGCTCGTCTCGCTTGTTCTCTTCATCGTCGCGCTCGCGGCGCGCTTCGGTATTCTCAAGGTGGGTGACCCGGTTGCCACCTGGTCCTGGATCCTCGGTTTCGGACTCTTGCTACTCGCTTGCCGCCTGCGGGGACTCTGAGATCGACCCACTCCTTCATCGGTAACGCGGCTCCCTTCATCCGCGTTATCAGCGAAACAAAGGGAAGGTGACATTTTTTCCGCGCGCCGGGACATCGCGGATGAGATTCCGCTGCCTGGTGACTGAACCACGATAGGGCGCCGTTTGCGGCGTCGCGATTTTCGTCGCTCACTTTTCTGGCCGTCGCCAGGCCGCATTTCCTGCGGGAAGGTATCCATTGTCCTTTCTGCTGTCACTGCTCGCCCGATTCTGCATGGATGGACCGATGAGCGACGCTGTGGTCCCCGGCTCTGCCCCTTTCTCGCGGGCCGAACGGTTTCGGGCCGCGATCGAGCAGGAGCATCAGCACATCCACTGGAACCGCGGCCAGCAGCCCGAGATCCATGAGGTCAGCCTGGCGGGGGCGGAGGAGAAAGGGCATGTCGAATGTTCCGAGGCCACCGAGGAACCCTGGCTGCGCTTCACCAAGCACGACTACATCGGCCTCGCGCTCTCGGGCGGAGGGATCCGGAGCGCGACCTTCAACCTCGGCCTGCTCCAGGGCCTGGCGCGCAAAGGCGTGCTGGAGAAGATTGACTATCTCTCGACCGTTTCGGGCGGCGGATATGTCGGCGGATTCTGGACGGCTTGGCGGCGGAAGAATCCTGGCCACACCGAGATCTTTCCCGGCGCCGACGCGGCACCGGGTGCGACGCAGACCACCCCCGAACCGGGTGCCATCCGGCATCTGCGCGAGTTCAGCCGATTCCTGATGCCGAGGATGGGCCTGACGCAGCCCGATATGTGGGGTGCGATCGGCGAAGTGCTCGGCGGCGCGCTGATGTCGCTGAGCCTCACTTTCGCGGCCATCAGCACCGGGCTGATCGCGCTCGGCTGGCTGTTTGGCGATATTTTCTCGGCCTTCCTGGGCAGCTCGCCGCTGCCGGCGTATCTCGGCGGCGCGATTTTCGTGGTCCAGCTGCTGGCGCTTCTGGCGGTGTGGGAGTTGCGTTGGCAGAAGCGGGAGTTCCCCGAAAACCTCCGCGCCGGCAACTTCCGTCGCTGGTTTTTCCCCGGCTTGCTTTCCGCCATCCTGGCCGCCCTCGCCTGCTTTTGGCTCGTGCGCTTCCTGCAATTGCCGGCCCTGGAGGTTTCCCATTTCACGGCCTTCCGCATCCTCGGGGCCCATCCGGAACTGGCCCTGGCCACCGTGGGTGCATACCTCGCCACGGCCCTGACGCTCAACTTCGGACGCAACCTGCTGACCCGGCTTGCCCGCCAATACTCCGATCTCGAGCGGACGTTGGACGCGTTTCGACGGTGTGAAAATCGACTCGCCGCATTTGCCGCCACCGCCCTCATCGTCGGCGTCGCCTGGATCTTCGCCGTCTTCATCTGGGACTGGGCGGAGTCGGGTGCGGCCCTCGTTCTCGGCTCAGCCGTGGTCCTTGGGGGGCTCAGCACCATCTTTGGGCTCGCCGCCGCCAGCGCGTTCTCCGGCGTGGAGGAAACGGTGCACGTTTCCAAACACATCATGGCGGCCATCACGCGCTGCCTTGCTCCCATCGCCGCCTTCAGCCTGCTCGTCGTCGCTGTGCTCGTGGCCCTTGCGCTGGATGCGACCGGGAGCTGGCTTGCGCTCGTCCTTCCGCTCGTCGTCACGGTCGCGCTGGTCGCCCTCTTCGATCCCGAGCGCCACGGGCTGCACGACTTTTACCGCGGCCGCATCGCTCGCGCCTACCTCGGCGCCACCGCGCGGCCGGCCGCGAATCGCTTTTCCGCCGAACAGCGCTTCGAGACTGGCCATCCTCCGCCGACCGACGACGTCCGACTTTTCCAGGCGGAGCGGAAGGACGAAACCCCGGTCCAGCCCGTGCGAGGCCCTGTCCACCTGATCTGTTGCGCTGCGAACGATCTCGGCGCCGATCCCCTGCCCAACCTCCGGCGCGGTGCGTGCAGCGGAGTCCTCAGCCAGTTCGGCTTCGATCTGCGCGGCGTGCGTTCGCGCAGCCGCGACCTGATGCTCTCCTCCGCGCTGACTGCCTCGGCCGCTGCCTTCAATCCGCAGATGGGAACGAGATCCGTGGAATCGGGCTGGTGCGTAGGTTTCATGCTCGCCGCGCTCAACCTGCGACTCGGCCTCTGGTTGCCTTCGCCGGTCGCGATCGAGGAACGCTTGGCCGGCAATCCGTTGCGGGCCCGGCTCGCGGGTTCCGGGGTCTTCCTGGCCGAGCTGCTCCAGGTCACCTCGACCAGCGATCCGTACCAAGTTCACCTCTCCGACGGCGGGCACTTCGAAAATCTCGGATTGTATGAGCTGATCCGCCGGCACTGCCGCTACATCATCGTCTCCGATGCCGGCTGTGACGAACGGGTCGCCTTCGACGATCTGGGAAATGCAATCCGTCGCATCCGGGAGGATTTCGGCGTGGAGATCGACCTCGATGTCTCCGCCCTGCATCCCGGCGCCAATGGACGCTCCTCGCAGCACATGGCCTCCGGCACGATTCACTTCGACGGGTTCGACGGCTTCGACAAAGGCACCATCCTCTACATCAAGACCTCGCTGACCGGCGACGAGCCGCGCGACATCCTGCAGTATCACGTTCGCAACGAGAAATTCCCGCATGAGAGCACGGGCGATCAGTTTTACGACGAGGCGCAGTGGGAGTCCTACCGCCGGTTGGGCGAGCACATCGCGCACTCGGCCTTCGGCTTCATCGTGACCAAGGCGGATGTGAACACCTGGCGGGCGGAATCGATCTTTTGGCGGGCGAAGGCGCGCTGGAATGCCCTGCCGGTGGAGACGGCCGAGCGCGGCTTGGCCATGACTGCGGCCTCGCGAGAACTCGAGCAGGACCTGCGCGTGAATGGACCGGCGCATCTGCGGGCCGAGTTTTTCCCGGAGGCCGGCTGGGTGGCGGCGGGCAAGCCTGCCAGCGAAGAGGAAAACCAGGCGCTGTTCCAGTTGATGCAGGTCGTCTGCTTGATGGAGGAAGCCTGGTCGGCGACCAAGGACGGCGCATACTTCACGCATCACCAGGCCGAAGGCTGGCGGGCTTATTGCGAGCGCTGGGCGGCGACGCCGAGTTTCCGCCGTTGGTGGCCGGCCTTGAGCGCGATGACCTCTCCGCATTTTCGGCGCTTCGCGGAGGATTTCTTCGAACTCGGGCTGGAGGATCAGCCGCTTGCCAAGCCGCTCGATCCGCTCCGTCGGGGCGCGGAAAACGCGAGTCTCTCGATCCGCACGCATTCGCTCCGCCAGCTCCCGACCGAAGTGATGGAGGGCCTCACGGCCCGCGAACTCGCCGTGGTTCGGCCGTTGCGTTTACCGGAGCTGCTCGCGGCGCGGGAATACACGATGGTGGTGGAGTATTTACTCACCCTCGACGCCTGCCAACCGGCACCGCAGGTGCTGCAAGTAGGATTGGCGTTCATCGAGCTGCTCCCTGGTTCCAGCCGTCTGGAGGCGACGTGGAACGACCAGGATGTGTTTGTCCCGCGGGCGTATGTCGGCTCCGGCGTGGTTGCGCGCTTTCTCAAACGCATCCTTGAGGAACTCCAGCACCGCTGCGTGCGGGAGGAGAAGTTCGGCTGTCTCTTCCGGGTAAAGATCGCCCGTCCGTCGGAAGGCCGGCGCGATCACGTCGCGCGAACGATGCTGGCCAGCCGGATCGATTTCTACAAGAGCTGCGGCTTCAATTATACCGATCTGAACGATGCTGCATTCGTGAGGCTCGAGTATCAGATTGAGGCGGGCGGAAAGGGCGGAAGCTGAAGAATGCGCCTGCGGCTGAAGCGGCAACGGCGACGGAGGCATCATGCGCGAAAAACGGTTCCGCGGATATAGCGCCTGCGGTGAGTGGTCGATTCGAGGAGCAGGACAGTCGAGCGCGCTCAAGCCATTTTCAAGAAGCAGCGGCAACGACGAATAGTTTGCGCCTGCGGCGAGTGAGTCTACGCGCCGAGAATGAATTTCGAGGCCGGTCGTCGAGCCTTCTGAATCCCAAAGGGTTGCGAGGGACGAGCTGCCTTGGTATTTGGGCACCGATCTCTCCACCTCAACGAGGTTGCATCCCACCGGATTTTTTTGCATGCGCCAAACGCCAATTCTGGAATGCCCCGCGCCTGCGGGGCTCTTGGACTGCGGTGCCGAGCGTCTGCGAGACAGCCCGACATTTCTCGCCTGGATCCTCAGCCAGTCGGGCAACCCTGCTGCCGCTTTTTCCGAGCGCAGCCTGCTGCGCCCTGTCGGCGACGCCGCTAATTCTGGATGTTTGAATCCGGGCTCGTATTCGCTCGTTGAAGACATGGAATGCACGGCAGAAGATCGCGCGGCTGCGCCGATTGCCCGCAGCGGGCTGCTCTGGGAAAAGGCGGCAGCAGGGTTGCCCGACTGGCTGAGGATCCAGGCGAGAAATGTCGGGCTGTCTCGCAGACGCTCGGCACCGCTGTCCACGAGCCCTCGGCATCCCGCGGCTTCGGATCTGTCCTTACTTACAAATACTGGGCTTACTTTGCTCGCCGGCCTTGAACTCCATGACTCCTCCCGCGCTTCCAACCTCCGTCGTCCGACCGCCTCGCACCGCCTTGTTGACCGCGCTCGCTTGGCTCGCCATCGCGGGCGGTGCGGTCACGATTCCCATCAGCGTGCTTTCGGCACTCATGTTGAGCGTGCACCATTATGGAAATCAGTCCGACCCGATTGGATTCCTCATCGTGGTGTGCGGCCCGAGCACCCTGCTCGTCGCCGGCGTGGGGCTGTTGTTGCGCAAATCTTGGGGATATTTCCTGGCCCTGGCTCTCCTCAGCTTCTACCTGCTCTCGTGCGTGGTTGACATCATTCGCGCACCGTTCGCGCCGGCCACGACCTTCAACCCGTCGGCAGGCGGAGTGCCTACGACCACCTTCCATTCCGGTTCCAGAAACTCGATTCCTCCACTCCTGATCGGCCTGGGTCTGTTGACCTTCCTGTTCCTTCCGCCGGTGCGGGCCGAGTTTCGTTCGCGGCGCGGTCCGTAGCGCGCCATTCTGAGAGATAGTAGGAGGTTTCCGCAGTCCGAGCGCCTTCGACATTCTGTGGCCAGTTTTACCGTTGAGAATTCGTCGACCCAACCCTTGTCAGGGAAGTGAAATCGGAAGACCGCTGAGGGCGGTTATGAATATCACGTTCCGGATCATTTCTGCCTGCCTGGGCCTCGCCGTGCTCTACGTCACCGCGGAGTGCGACTTCGACATTTCCCTGGCCGGTTTCCCGGATGGCCACGTCACTGCTTATGAGAAAGCCGTCGCAGTTCCGTTTAAAGCCTTCTGCTGGGAAGCTGTCCTGGTTTCCCTCTATTTCTTCTGGGTGACGTTTTCGAAGGCGACCGGAATCAGGCGTCGTTTGGCGATCGGAATCGCCGTGCTGGTGATCGGAGTCGTCGCGCCTGCCTACGGCGTGAGATACTATTACAAAGATTACCTGCAGCTTGATACCGGCACGGGCGGTTGAGCGCCAGAGCGCCAGAGCGTCAGGGCCAGGACCCCCGCGGCATGACCGCTCACGCGAAGGCGCGGAAACACAAAGGAAACGGGCGTTTTCGTTTCATCTCCTAAAAGCGCGGGGCAGACGGCAAAGGAACCTCCTTTGTGACCTTGTGTCCTTGGGTGAGAGAACCCCTTTAGGCTCTTCCAAAACCACTGCCCGGATGAGTCGGCTACGCGTCGTTTGACTCAGGCGGCTGCCGCTTCTGTTCCTCGTCGAATTGCTGGCGCAGTTCGTCCCATTTCTCGGCGGTCGCGGCCTTTAGGCGTTCGAGCCGGGCGCGCAAGCCGCGACTGCGCTCCTCGAGATCGCGCAGGCGCCTCTCCAGTTCCGGCTTTGCGTCCTCGGCGGCTTCGGCGAGACGTCTGCGCGCTTCCGCAATCTTGGGCTCCAGCAGTTTCGCCTGCACCGCCCATTTCTTTTCGAGTTCTCCCCGCTCAGCTTCCCAGCGCCGGGCGAGTTCCTCGAGCTTCGCCTTCGAGGCCGCCGCGACCGCCGCCATTTTTTCCTTCAAGCGTTCCCGGACAGTGGGGGTTGCAGAAGGAGACGAATCCGACGGGGCTGGCGTCTGCGCCGGCAAACGAAGACCCGTCGCGAGAACGAAAAGAAGCAGAACCGAAGAGGTCCGGAACAGCGCGCGCATCCGGGACGATTCGCGCACTCTGCCCCAAAGGCGAACGAATCGTCGCGAAAGGAGCGCTGGCGCAATCCTGGCGTGCGTCACTCCTCACCGCCGCGGGAGCGGTCGAAGCGGACAGATCATGACGGGACGGCAGACCCGGAGGCGGTTGCCGGCGGCACGGGTTCCGTCTCATGCACCCGGCCGTAGTCGACTTCCAGGCGGCCGTCCGGGCGTTCGGTGTAAATCTCGACGAAGCGATGGCCGAAGCGCACCTCGCGCCAGGAATAATCCGCCTGGCTTTGCACCGGCGCGGGGATGACGGCGTCGATGCAAACGATCGAGGCCATGAAGAACGCATCGCAGCGTTCCAGGTCCTGCGCCGTTAGCCCATGAAGCGGGCTCTGCTCGTCGATGAAGTGCCGAATCGTCAGCGCGGCGGGGAACATGATGAGCCGGTCGAAATCGAGTTTCAGCGCGTGAAAGCGCCGGAACTCCTCGCCTTCCACCAGCATTTCGGTGCGGATGAACATGAGGCGAAATTCGGCCTCGAGCATGGCTTGATGCCGCAGGTTTGCCACGCGCAGCGTAAGAGCGGGACGGCCGTTGAACGGACAGACCACCATCGCCTCGCTGAAGAGCAGGCGCGCCACCGGACGCGAAAAGCGTACAAAGATGAGACCGGTCACGACGGCCGTGAAAAACATGCCAAAGACGATCTCGATCGTCGTGACGATATCGCCATAGAGGGTGGCGGGATAAAGATGCCCGAAGCCCACGGTCGAGAGCGTCTGCACGCTGAAAAAGAAGGCACTGGAGAACGAGCCCGGCGGCATCTCCGCGATGCACGCGCCGCCCAGCAGGTACGCGGAGGCGAAGAGGATGTTGAGCAGGAGGTAGACGAGGAGAACGACCAGGGCGAAGCGCGGCCAGGTGAGCGTCAGGACCGTTCGATAGACATCGCGCCACTCGCGGCTGCCGGAGTTCATGCGCAGGAACTGCAGCCTTCCCGCGCGCACTGAAACCGTGGAGGTCGAAAGATTCATGTGGGGTAATTCGGCGGAAAGGGCGGAGGAGCGGTACCCTCTCTCACGCGCGAATGGAAGGGCGGGCGTCGCGGGGCGCAATGCGCGGGAACATCCAAGAGCTCCGCGAGCCCCAATCCGCATTTGGGATGGATTCACCGACCCAATTGTTGGCCTGCAGGCCGCCGTGCGGCTTCACGCGTGTGACTTGCCTCCAACCCCTCGCTCCGCTTTTACAATTCCGGCGCCGCGAGCGGCTCCTGCATCTTCACGCGCCAGTCCTCGTAAAGATTCTGCGGCCGGGGTGTCTCCACTTCGCCGGTCACGTAGGCGGAGCTGATCCGGTGCTTGAAGATGGGCGACCAAAGAAAGCAGCGCTGGAGATCGAACGTGCCGTCGCGAAATCCATTGGCCACAACTGTCGCCAGATTCTGCCCCGCATGGCTGATTCTCCAGTCATCGGCCCCGGTGTTTTCCATCAGGTCCAGCTCGAGGCAATCCTTGCGCGCCCAGACCATGCAAGTCACCCAGCGCGGGACCTTGGAAGTGGGTTTGTTTGCGGGATGCGGGCGATGGTCCTCCAGCTTGAAGTTGAACCATTGCTTCTCCTGGATGTAGGCGAGCGTCTCGCGCTTGGAGCCTTTCCCGCGCAGTTCGTTCAAGGCATTGAGCAGCAGCATGATCGCCTGCCAGCGCGGTTCGTAGACGAAGGGACTGAGAGTTAGATCGGTCATAGGGCTTCGCGCGGGAAACGCGATGATGCGAAAACCCTGGGCCGACAGTCGCGGGTGAAGGAGACGCCGGGAACGCTGAGACAAGCCTAGCCTAGAAAATACCCGGTGGAAAGTACAGAGCGAACAACCCAGGTTTGAAGGCTGCGCCAGGCGGTAAAGCGGAAGCTGGAGCCACCCGCATCGAGCGTCAGCACGATCCTCTTATCGCGTGAGTAGTCAGACTTAAGGGCGCGCGCATTCGTCGGGTCCAGTCGGAACCAGGCGACGGAGAGGCCCGTTCTCCCTCCTCATTTCGCGAATCCATTCCGGCCGCTTCGGTTACCGCCCGTCGTGAGAATCGCGCCATTGCCATCGGCTCCACCCTCCTTTCCCCAGAGCAGCGCGAATCCCGGCAGAAACAGGGTGGCGAGGTGCGCTGGATTCGACTGCTCACTCTCAAGACTTCGCTCAAACGACTGCGCGCGCTTTCGCGCTGCGGTGCGCGCGGAAGTTGCCGCGACGGTCGCGGGCCCGACGACGTGGACGCGGAGCTGGCTCATCGGCACCGAATGATCGTAGGGAGTCTGGTCGCGCGTGTTTCGCCCGGATAACCTGCGGACGGAATGAGTTCGCACCCGCCTGCATCCTGCCCGCACTGCGGCGCGATCGACGAGGCGGTGCGCCCCGCGAGCCGTCTTTGTCCGGCGTGCGCTTTTCAAATGGCACTCCGCGACCGCGACGAATCCGTCGTCGAGCCGGGTGACTGGCTCGAAGCGTTTGCGGCGGAAGAAGAGCCGGTGCGAAATCCGTCAGCGGCGGCGGACGATTCTGCCGCTCCCTCCGGCGCGCCGGCCCCGCGGCGGTTTGGCCGCTTCATTCTCCTGGGAGAGATCGGGCATGGGGGCATGGGGATCGTCTACCGCGCGCAGCAGGGTCAGCCGCAGCGCATCGTGGCGCTGAAAGCGATGCAGGCGCAGCAAACGGCGACGCCCGGTTTGCTCGAGCGCTTCCGCATCGAGGCCGAGGCGATCTCCCGACTCGACCACCCCAACATCCTGCCCGTTTACGAAGCCGGGGCGTGCGATGGTCGTCCGTATTTCACCATGAAGCTGATGGAGGGTGGTTCGCTGGCCTCCCAGCTCCCGGCCTTCGCAGGAGAGCCGCGCAAAGCGGCGCGGCTCGTCGCCGAGATCGCCCAGGCCGTGCACCACGCGCACCTCCGGGGCATTCTGCATCGCGACCTCAAACCAGGAAACATCCTCCTCGACTCCGCCGGCCGACCCTGCGTGGCCGACTTCGGGATCGCCAAATTACTGGGTGACGACGCGGACTCCGCCACCCTGACGGGGGTGCCGCTCGGGACGCCCGCTTACATGGCGCCGGAACAAGCCACCGAGAAGTCCGCGACACTCACCGTGGCGGTGGACGTCTACAGCCTCGGCACGATTCTCTATGAATTGCTCACGCAGCGCGTCCCCTTCGCCGCAGCTACTCCGCTGGAAACCATCCGACTGGTGACGAGCGCATCGCCCATTCCACTGCGTACCGTCCGCCCGGATATCCCCCGCGACCTCGAAACGATCTGCCTGAAGTGCCTGGAGAAGGAACCCGCACTTCGCTACGGCAACGCGCAGGCGCTCGCGCAGGATCTCGAGCGCTGGCTCGAAGGCCGGCCGGTGCTGGCGCGGCCCGTCGGCTCGGCCGGCCAGGTGTGGCGTTGGGCGTTGCGCAACCCGCTGCCGGCGGCGCTCGCGAGCGTGTCGGGGGTGTTGCTGCTGGCCGTGGCGATTGGCGCCCTCGTTTCGGCGCGGCGCCTCGAACTTGCCCACCGCGAGACCCGGGAGCAATTGCGCGCCGCGCTCCTCGCCCAAGCGAAATCCTCGCAGCTCACCGGGCGCCTTGGGCAACGCTTCGATGCGCTCTCCGCCTTACGCCAGGCCGCCGCCGTGCGGCCAGGGTTGGATTTGCGCGAAGAAGCGTTGGCGGCGCTGGCGCTGCCCGACGCCCGGATCGAACGAAAATCCGACGCAAGGTTCGAGTCCAACGCGGCCATGGCATTCGATGCGACGCTCGCGCACTACGTCGTGGAAGTTGCGCCGGGGGTGGTCGCCTTGCGGAATGCCGCCGACGATTCCGACGTGCGGCGCTACGCGTCCCCGGCTGGGAGTCCGCGGGCGCGCGGCATCATCTTCAGCCCGGATGACCAGCGCTTCGCCGTGCGTTTCGCCGATGGCCTGGTGCAGGTCTTCCAGGTTTCGGGCAGCGAGCCGCTCTTTACGCTGACCGGCCAGCCCTTCGGTCAGGTGCACATTTACTTCGTGCTCGACTTCGCTTTCACGGCGGATGGGCGCGAGCTGGCCGTCGCGCGTCCAGAAGGGGGCGTTTCCTTTCATGAGGCGGCCTCCGGGCTCGAAACCGGACGGATGCCGGCGGAGTTCCAGCCGGCCACTCTCGCCGTTTCCCCCAACGGCGAGGTGGTGGCCGCCGGGGCGCTCTCGGGCAATGCGCTGGCACTTTTCGAACGATCCAGCGGGCGGATTCTACGCACGCTGACGCATCCGAATTCTGTCCTGAATTGCCGCTGGCGGCCCGATGGCCGGCAGCTCGCGGTCGCCTGCGCCGATGGCCCCGTTTACCTCTGGGATCCCGAGACGGGCGAACAAAAGCATATTTTGCGAGGACATACCGAAGCGCCGATCGCCCTGGCGTATCGGGCGGACGGACAGTTGCTGGCCTCGTCCGGCCGCGACTACACCGTTCGGTTGTGGAACCCCAGCGATGGCTCGCCCGTGCTGACTCTCCCGGCTCTCGGGGGTGGGCCGGTCTTGCAGTTCTCGCGCGACGGCCAACACCTCGCCGTGGACGGCGACACCGAGGAAGTCAACCGGCTCGCGCTCTCGATCGCAGATGTTCGGCGGGATATTTTTCCGGGTGTCCCCGGCGAGATTTTTGACGAGGTCGGTTGTCTCGATGTCTCCAATGACGGACGACTTGTGGTCCTATCGTCCACGCGCGGGATCAGGCTTCTGGACGCCTCTACGGGTGCGCTCCTGGCGAATGTGGCGGAACCCGGCCTCGCGGCGGGGCCGACGGGTGGTGCGGCCCGGAAGCGCCTGCTCGCAGATGGATCCCCAGCCGAGTTGCGCAGCGCCCAGTTCACGCTGAAAGGCGATGCCATCGTGTATGCGATTGCCGAGACCGGCGTCTGGCGGCGTCCCCTCGCCTGGCGTATAGATGACACTCTCGTCATCGGACGCGCCGAGCAGATCGATGCACGCCAGGGCCTTCTCGTCACGCAAGTGACCTCCCCTCCGACCCGGGTGGCGCTGGTGGGTACGCGCGCGCCGCTCGCTTCCATTATTTCACTCGCAAATCCGGAGCGCCCACCGGTTGATTTCACCCTCAACGGCGTCCCTTCCACTTGCGTGTTGAGCGGGGATGGTGGCTTTGCTGTAACTGCCGATCACGTGGGGCGCGAGCCCGGCGAATCGGACGTGCGCCTTTGGGATGCGCGCTCCGGCGCGTTTCTTCGCCGGTTGAACCTCGGCCGGAATGGAGACGCCCGGTTCTCGCGCGATGGCCACTGGCTCTTCGCCTCGGGCGGAGGCTTGAGCGTCCTGCTCGAGTGGCCCGGCCTGGCCGCGCTCCCCATGCCGGAAGACGCGAATCTCGGCTGGTTCGGTCCGGGCAATGACCTCCTGGCCGTGCGGCGGGAACGCGGCCTGGCCCTGTTTCGCGTGCCTGGCCGGGAGTTGCTCGGGCATCTTCCGTGCGGCTGGCGCATCTGCGCGCGTTTCAGTCCGAAAGGCGATCAACTTTTCGTCTTCTCCCGTCCCCATCTCCAGGTTTGGGACCTCGCCGCGGTGAGCCGCGAACTGGATGCACTCGGCCTCGGCTGGGACACCCAGACCCTTCACATCCCCAGCTTGATCAAGGTCCCGCACCTGCGCCCTTGTGCCGGGGTTGTTTGGGAGGATTGATTCACCGCACCCACCGAGCCTTCAGCCTGCCGCCACCGTCACGCCTCCTGCGCCAGCGACGCCATATCGATCACAAAGCGATACTTCACGTCACTCGCCAGGATGCGCTCGTAGGCCTCGTTGATCTGCTGAATCGGGATCATCTCGATGTCCGAGGCGATGCCATTCGCCGCGCAGAAATCCAACATCTCCTGGGTCTCGGCAATCCCGCCAATGATCGATCCCGCCAGGGTACGCCGGTTGACAAGGAGATTGAAGGCCTCGATCGCGAGCGGCTTTTCCGGCGCTCCGACCAGCGTCAGCACGCCGTCCCGCTTCAGCAGATTGAGGTATACGTTCACATCGTGGTCCGCCGAAACCGTATCGAGGATGTAATCGAAGGACGCGGCGTGCTTCTTCATTTCCTCCTTGTCCTTTGAGATCACGACCTCATTCGCTCCAAGTCTCCGGGCGTCCTGCGCCTTCCCGGGCGACGTCGTAAACAGCACGACATGCGCGCCAAAGGCGTGCGCGAACTTCACCCCCATGTGGCCGAGTCCACCCAGCCCGACAATGCCGACCTTTTGCCCGGGGCGCACTTTCCAGTGGCGCATCGGGGAATATGTCGTGATCCCAGCACAAAGCAGCGGAGCTGCTCCCGCCAGATCGAGCGCGTCCGGGACTCGCAGCACGAACGCTTCGTCCACGACGATCGCATCGGCGTACCCGCCATAGGTCATGCCGCCGAGATGCTCGTCGGGGCTGTTGTAAGTAAAAATCGTCCGCTTGAGGCAGAACTGCTCCTGTCCGCCGCGGCAATTTGCGCACGTGCGGCACGAGTCGACCATGCAGCCGACCGCCACGCGATCGTCGACCTTGAATTTGGTCACGGCACTGCCGGTGCTTACCACCCGGCCGACGATTTCATGGCCGGGGATGCACGGATACGTCGTGCCATGCCACTCATTGCGGACCGTGTGGATATCGGAATGACAAACCCCGCAGAAGAGAATCTGGATGTGCACATCCGTTGGGACCGGGCTGCGGCGCTGGATCTTGAACGGAGCGAGACGGGCAGTGGCGCTGGAGGCGGAGTAGGCTTTGGTCTGGGACATGGCGTTGGTGGCTGGACGGATAGCTTTAACCGGCAAAGCCAGTCTGCACTCTCCGAGCGCGTCATTCTTTCGCCGGTCGCCAGGACGCGACCACGAGCAACAGACCGGGCACGACATAATAGAGCAAAAACTGATAGACCTGCGTGGCAATCAGCGCGCCGATCCCGAACGCGATGTAGGAAATGGCGATGAACAGGGCCGGACGCAACGAAACGGCCCGGCCCCGCAGTGCTTTCAGGAAAAGCATGATGACGATGCAGCCAAAGGTGAACATCGCGACGCCACCGAAATGCCAACCCATCGCGAGGACCGGGACCAAATCCCCGGGCACATTCGCGCGCCCGAATTGCTCCGCGAGTTGCGGCCAGCCCAACAGGGAGTGCAGGCCCGCGCTGCCGATGAGGAGGAAGCCAACCACCAGGCCCAAAACGCTGCGCGTGCGTTGCATCGAATGGCGGGCCGAGGCGGCGGCGTAACTACGCCCCCTCTTCGGTTTCGATCAGGGTGAGAAATTCATCCATCGGCATGCCCGCGAGGCCGAGACACCGGAGCGCAGCATCAATGGGAGCGCCCGCGTTCGCGTCCGGACTGTTGCTGCAATCCAGCACGGCGTGCGTAAGCAATCGATCGGACTCGAGGGCCACCACCAGCACAGCCCCGGAAGGCTCGAAAGTCAGGACATGCATGTTCCCGTCCCACGGTTGGACGGTTTCGCGAAAGCGCAGTCCGCCCGCTTGGATGTCCTTTTTTGCCTCCTCGAAGCGGATCGCATTCGCTCCCGGGTTCAAGCGATAATTGATCTGACCGTTCATGGCGCAAGGAGTTGAGGCGGAATCCCATTCCTTCAAAATGGACTGCGCGGGTCAAGAGCGAAGACGGCCTTGGACCAACCTTCGCGCTCAAACTCAACGGCGACGCGACGTCGGAGCTGGCCGCAGGCGGCATCGATGTCCGGTCCGCGCGAACGGCGAAAGTGGGCAACCAATCCGCGTGAACGTAAAAGCGCCGCAAAGGCTTCGGCGTCCTCCCGCGGCGTCGGCAGATAC
>JBBRQH010000076.1:0-24406 GCA_038226705.1 Chthoniobacterales bacterium
ACTCCCGCCTGCCGCCGATTTGCCTCCTGCTCCTCACGCAAAGTGGGTTTTCCCGGCTTCTCCTTCTTGCCACCATTCACCTTCATTCGCCAATTGTAACCCGCACTTTCAAGATATCAACTTATTAGTGAACGCTCAATAATAAGCCCCGCGAGCTTCCCGAGTAGGAAGTGCCATTGAGCTTGACCCCGCGCCGTTCGAAATCATCTTCGAGACGCGTCAGAAATCCGTGCTGGAGCTTCATCAGGTGCGCGCTCCTCAGCATCCTCGGCGAGTATCGCGCGCTCACAGCGATGGGCGGCGAGCTGCGAGCTGTGAGGCTGGAGACGCTTTCGGAGGCCCGGAGGGCCGGGCAGATATTAGCCGGGGTGCGTGAGCCCCCGGAAACGTCCCACAAAAATATGTCTCGCCCCGGCAGGGGCGTCGCGTCGCGATTGACCACAGAAATCGCTCATCTGGCCGGCCCTCCGGGCCTCCCGCGGGGTGGACGCGCGTGGCAAGAAACGGCACTACACCACAAACCAATCCACGAAGGTGTGCACCGGCGTGGCATCGAGCTTTTTGGCGTCGGCCGAAAGCGCCAGGATGGCGTCGGCATTGCGCGCCGGGATCTTGCCGCGGAGCGCCGCGGCAAACTTCTGCAGCAGCACGGGAATTCCTTCCTTCCGGCGGCGGCGGTGACCGATGGGATACTCCACTTCGACCCGCGCCGATTTCGTGCCATCCTTGAAGAACACCTGCACGGCATTCCCGATGGAGCGTTTTTTCGGGTCGAGATAATCGATCGTGAATTTCTTGTGCTCAACGACCTTCATCTTCGCTCGCAGCGCATCGATCCGGGGATCGGAAGCGACCTTGTCCTCGTAGTCTTCCGCGGTGAGAGTGCCTTTCAGCAACGGAACGGCGACCATGTACTGGATGCAGTGATCGCGGTCCGCCGGGTTATCGAGCGGGCCGGTCTTATCGATGATGCGGACGGCTGACTCCTGGGTCTCGATCACGATTCGCTCGATCTCGGAGATGCGATCTTTTACCTGTGCATGCAGGATGACGGCGCATTCAACCGCCGTCTGGGCATGGAACTCGGCGGGGAAGCTGATCTTGAAGAGAACGTGCTCCATCACATAGCTGCCGAATTTCTGGGCGAGCTTGACCGGTTCGCCCTTGAAAAGCACGTCCTGGAATCCCCAGCGCGTGGCGGTGAGCGCGCTCGGATAACCCATCTCTCCTTTCAGCGCGAAGAAGGCGTGCCGCACCGCGCGCGACGTGGCATCCCCCGCCGCCCAGGATTTGCGCGAGCCGGTATTGGGCGCATGCCGATACGTGCGCAGCGCGCCGCCATCGATGAAGGCGTGGGAGAGCGCATTCATGACTTCGTCGCGCGTGCCGCCGAGCAGGGCGGTGGCGACGGCCGTGGAGGCGATGCGCACGAGCAGCACATGATCGAGCCCCACGCGGTTGAAGGCATTCTCGAG
Organism: Chthoniobacterales bacterium; assembly: GCA_038226705.1. Lineage (GTDB taxonomy): Bacteria > Verrucomicrobiota > Verrucomicrobiia > Chthoniobacterales > SZAS-18 > SZAS-18. The sequence goes on from JBBRQH010000076.1 coordinate 1,476, forward strand.
CGCGAGCACGCCTTGGATTTCATGCGCTCGAATCATCGCCTCGAGCACCTGCCGCAAAACGAGCGGCTTCCGGCCTTCGCGCATGTTCTTGCGGGAAAGGTAGTCCGCGACGGCCAGGATGGCCCCGAGATTATCGGACGGATGGCCCCATTCGGCGGCAAGCCAGGTGTCATTGAAATCGAGCCAGCGCACCATCGTGCCGATGTTGAAAGCGGCCTGGACCGGATCGAGTTCAAATGAGGTGCCGGGCACGCGCGCGCCACCGGCCATCGTGGCGCCGGGCACGATGGGGCCGAGCAGCTTGGTGCAGGCCGGATAAGCCAGCGCCAGCATCCCGCAGCCGAGCGTGTCCAGAAGGCAATAGCGCGCGGTGTCGAAGGCTTCCTTCGAAGTGATCTTCGTCTTGAGCGTGTAGTCGGCGATCTGCTGCAGGAGCCGATCGGGCTTGGGCCGGACGGCGGAAGTAACGTCGTGGGATGACATGGGAAGCGGGAGAGAGCGGGCCGCCGGCGCTCGAGACGCCGTCTGGCCGCGGACGGAAAGGATGCGTTAGCGTTGGTCGAGCGCGGGGAAGTCGCGTTCGGACGGCCCGACATAATCGGCCGCAGGGCGGATGAGTTTGTTGTTCGCGCGCTGCTCCATGACGTGGGCGGACCAGCCGGTGATGCGCGAGCAGACAAAAAGCGGGGTGAAAAGCGGGGTGGGAATCCCCATGAAATGGTACATGGAGGCGGAGAAGAAGTCGGCGTTCGCGAAGAGCTTCTTCTCGTCCCACATGGTCTTCTCGATCCGTTCGGAAACGGCGTAGAGGTGGGCGCGCGGATGACCGGCCGAAAGCTTGAGCGACCAGGCCTTGTTGACGGCGTTGCGTGGATCGCTCGTGCGATAAACAGCATGGCCGAAGCCCATGACTTTCCCTTTCTTGGCCAGGATCTCCCGCAGTCCGGCCTCGGCCTGTTCGGCGGTGGCGAACTTTTGGATCAACTCCATCGCCGCCTCGTTCGCCCCGCCGTGCAGGGGCCCGCGGAGCGTCCCGATCGCGCCGGTGATGCAGGAATAGAAATCCGAGAGGGTGGCCGCGCAGACCCGCGCGGTGAAGGTGGAGGCGTTGAATTCGTGCTCCGCGTAAAGGATCAACGAGGTGTCCATGGCCCGGCGGTGCTCCGCGACTGCGCTGCCATCCAGCAGCATGGCGAGGATGTGGCCGGCGACGGTGTCGTCGCCCACCGTCGTGGTGATGCGGATGCCATCGTGCGAAAAACGGTACCAGTAGGCCATGATGGACGGCAAGGCCGCGAGGAGTCGGTCGGCGGCGTGGAGCTGCTGCGAGAAATCGACTTCGGGCTCGATATTTCCCAGCATGGAGCAACCGGTGCGCATCACGTCCATGGGATGGGTGGACCGCGGAATGAGCTCCAGGACTTCCTTCACTTCGGTGGGGAGGCCACGGAGGGACTGGAGACGCGCCTTGTAGGCATCGAGTTGCGCGCGATTGGGCAGCGCCCCGTAAACCAGCATGTAGGCGACTTCTTCGAACGTGGCGTTGGCGGCCAGGTCCTCAATCCGGTAGCCGCGGTAGGTCAGCCCGTGACCTTCCTTGCCGACGGTTGCGATGGAGGTTTCGCCGGCGCTGACGCCGCGGAGGCCGCCGGTTTGCGGGGGTTTGGCTTCGCTCATTTTCGGGGAAGTTGGAAGGGTTGGGTTGATCGAGAGGGACGGTTTTCCGAACGGGACACGGGAATCGCGCAGCCTCAGTCGGGTTTCTGCCGGGCGAAGAGCGCGTCGAGTTTCTGCTCGTAATCGTGATAGCCGAGAAAGTCGTAGAGATCGACCCGGCTTTGCATCCCGGCCACCACACTTTTCTGACTGCCTTCGCTGCGGATGGTCTTCAGCACCTGCAAGGCGGCTGCATTCATGGCCCGATAGGCACTGAGCGGATAGAGCACGAGCGACACGCCCGCTGCGCGCAGTTCCTCCACGGTGAAGAGCGGCGTCTGCCCAAACTCGGTGATGTTGGCCAGCACCGGCACTTTGACCGCGGCGGTGAAGGCGCGGTACTCGTCCAGCGTGTGCAGCGCCTCGGCGAAGATCATGTCGGCCCCGGCTTGGACATAGCGCAAGGCACGCTCGATGGCGGCGTCGCGTCCCTCGTTCGCGTAGGCATCGGTCCGGGCCATCAGCACAAAATGCGGGTCGACCGAGGTGGTGCGCCCATCCACCGCCGAGCGAATGCGATCGCACATCTCGTCTCCGCTCACGAGTTCCTTGCCCGGCCGGTGGCCGCAGCGTTTCGACTGCACCTGGTCCTCGAGATGGCAGCCGGCCGCGCCCGACTTCGCGAGATCGCGAATCGCCCGCGCGATATTGAAAGCGCTTCCCCAGCCGGTGTCGGCATCGACCAGCAAAGGCAACGAAACGCGGTCGGTGATGCGGCGTACATCTTCGCAGACATCGGCGAGCGTCGTGATGCCGAGATCGGGCAGACCGAGCGTGGCCGCAAGCGCGCCGCCGGAGACGTAGAGGGCGCGGTAGCCGCACCGCTCCGCCATCATCGCGGTATAGGCATTCACCACCCCGGGGACCTGGAGCGGATGCTCCTCGGCGACGCCGGCACGAAATTTTTCACCAGGGGTCATGAACGGAGAGGGATAGGGCAGGGGTGCGGTGGAATGGTGCAGGGACTCTACTTCTTAATCGCCTTCACCACTTCCCGAATTCCTTCCAGCGCAGTCGGATCCTCCAGGGTGCTGAGATCGCCCGAGGAACGACCTTCGCAAATTGCGAGCATCGCACGCCGCAGCACTTTGCCCGAGCGGGTCTTGGGCAGGAGGCGCACGAGTCCAATAAAGGCCGGGCGCGCGACGACGCCAAGGGTCTGCACAATGGTGCGCTCGACCGCGTGAGTAATTTCGCGAATCGCCGCTTCGCTGACGTAGTCGTCGGGTTGCTTAAGCGAGACGAAGCAATAGACCACCTGTCCCTTCAATTCGTCCGCCACGCCCACAGAGGCGCATTCCGCGACGGCTGGATGCGAGCAGACCGTCTCCTCGATCTCGCGCGTTCCGAGGCGGTGGCCGGCCACGTTGATGACATCGTCGGTGCGCCCGAGAATATAGGTGTAGCCGTCCTGGTCCTGGTAGGCGAGGTCGAAGGTCGAGTAGAAATTCCGGCCCGGATACTGGCCACAATAGTGGTTCACGAACATGTCGTCGTTCCGCCACACCGTGGTCATGAAACCCGGCGGCATGGGTGGTTCCACGACCAGTACGCCCTTCTCGCCGCGCGGCACTTCGTCGCCTTTTTCATCGACGATCTGCATGCGGTAACCGCAGGCCGGAAATCCGGGCGAGCCGGGCCGCACGTCCACCGGGCCGGCTCCGGGCATCAAAGTGAGCATGGGCCAGCCGCTTTCGGTCTGCCAATAGTTGTCGATGATCGGCACCCCCAGGATCTCGCGCATCCAGGTGGAAGTCGGCTCGTCCAGCGGCTCCCCCGCCACGAAGAAATTGCGCAGAGACGAAACATCGTGTCGTTCGAAGCACTCCGCGGGTTGCTTCTTTAGAACCCGCACCGCCGTGGGGGAGGCAAACATCACGCTCGCCTTCGTCCATTCGACCAGCTTCCACCAGATGGCGGCGTCGGGCCGGATGGGCAATCCCTCGTAGATCACGGTCGACATCCCGCCGATGAGCGGACCGTAGACCGTGTAGGAATGCCCCACCGCCCAGCCCACGTCGGCGGTGCTGAAATACGTTTCGCCAGCCTTGCCGTCGAAGATGTGCTTGAGCGAAGACGCCAGCGCCACGCCCCAGCCGCCCGTATCGTGCTCGATTCCCTTGGGTCGGGCCGTGGTGCCGGAGGTGTAAAGCAGGAAACAAGGCTCGCTCGATTCGAGCCAGACCGGCGGCACTTCGGCGTCGAGATGCTTGGCGCGCTCGGTGGCATAATCCACATCGCGACCCGGAGTGCGCGGAGCGTCGGGCTCGAGGCCGCGGTCGATGACGAGCACGTGCGAGGGCTTATGCTGGGCGAGGCCGATCGCTTCGTCGACGAGCCGTTTGAGCGGAACGAGCTTGCCCGCGCGCAGACTGGCATCGCCGCAGACAATCAATTTCACCTCCGCGTCATCGATCCGGCTGGCCAGGCTGCCGGCGGCAAACCCCGCGAAGACGACGGAGTGAACGGCACCGAGGCGCGCGCAGGCGAGCATCGTGATGGCGGCCTCGGGAATCATCGGGAGATAAACCAGCGCGCGATCGCCGCGTCTGAGACCGAGGGAGCGCAGAACCGCCGCCATGCGGTTCACTTCGCGGTGCAACTCGGCGTAGGAAATGGTGCGCGATTCGTCCACTTCGCTGGAGTGCCAATAGATCGCGACCTGCTCCGAGCGGGTGGCCAGATGGCGATCGACGGCGTTGTAACAAAGATTGGTTTCGCCGCCCGCAAACCAGCGCGCAAACGGCGCCCGGGAGAAGTCGCAGACCGTGTGAAACCCTTTGTGCCAGTCGAGGAGCGCAGCCTGCTCGCTCCAAAAGGCGTCGCGGTCGTCAATGGAACGGCGGTAGAGCTCGTGGGCGGCAATCATGGGGGAGGGGGAACGCTAAAGAGCATGAACGCGACAAGCGCGTTTCAAAGCGATTTTGTTTTGCCCTTCCGAACCCTGGCGTCGGCACTCCGATTGCCATTCCGTCTTCTGCTCGCCGCTCCGGGGCGAATCACGCTTGCGGATTTGCCAGTGGCTTACGCACACCGGCAGCCGAGCCAGCGAGACAGCTCGCCAATTTTTGACTTTTCCATTTTGCGATCGATCAAATCTCTCCGGGCCTTCCGGGCCCGAAAAGCGAAGGAGAATCGCTGCGGAAGCCAGCGTTAATAAGCGAGCGCCATTCTCGCCTCGCTTCTCACGGCGGCGGCAGGATCGCCCAGACTTCCACGTAGTTCTCGGTGCGGCTGGTCGCACCGGTGAGCGACGCCGTCTTTCCGAGGCCGAACGCGTACATCGCGTTCCCCAGCTCACACTTCTCGCGCAGATCTCGGACGATGCTCTCCGCCCGATGCAACGACCCGTTTTCCGGGCTCTCGTCGAGGGCGATCCTGCCCCCGTAACCAATAACCACCAGGATGACCCGCGGATCTTCCGTGAGTTTCTTGAAGCGGGGCGTGGCCAGGGCCGAGACAAGAATGGCAGCCTCCTTCGGTGGTGGCTCGGGCGCAGTCGGCGCAAACGGAATCGAGAAGACGCAGCCCATTCCGCGTGCCTCGGCAATGCATTCGAGGAGACTCACGAGCAGGGCCGGTGAAACCCCGCCGCCCGCGGCCGCCCGCTCAAGTCGCTGGAATGCTTTTGGATCGGGGCCTTCAGGCGCGGACGCCGGTTTGCTTGGGGTTGACTCGACTTGAGCTGCCAGTTGCAACGACAACCCAAAAATCAACGCGACCACGCCCGCGAATCCCCGCTTTGCTGACTTCTTGCCGGAGAAGCCTGGCGCTATCGCCAAATCGACGCGGTCAAAACAGCGGCGTGGAGGCATGGATTTGGTTCCAAATGGGCCCGGAGAAATTGCGTTGCAGCGTGATCGAAGTAGCAGCCACTCGCGAAAACAGCGAGGAAGAACGTCCCACGACCTTCAATTCGCCGATCCGATGTGAACCGCGAATCACGCGAGGCGGGACGCCCAATGGCGCGGATAACGCGGATGAGCCGTCCAATGTGGGTTCGGAAAAGTCTATTTTTCCACTTCACCACGGCGATCAAGGCCGGCCTGCAACAGGCGACCGATTTCTCCTCCGTCGCTTTTGGCAGTATCAAGGGCATGGACATCTGCTTCACCGTCAGCGGAATGGGTACCTTGAAGGAGCCGGAATTCGCCTTCCGCTTCTTTTCGAACTGCCGATTTAAGTGAGAGAGACGCGGAAGGAACGGCGGGCGCGACGGGACATCGTCCGCCGTTCATATTTTTGAGCCTTCGGCTTTGGCCGCTTCGAGGAGGAGGACGAGGAAGAATAATTTGCGCCTACGGCGGTGGATGGATCGAGGGCGGAGCGTCGAAGGCGGAGCGTCAGAGAGGACAGCCGAACTCGCAGGACGGGCGAGATTGATCGATTGGAAGAGGGGCGAGCAAGAGATGTCGATTTGCCCCGATGATTTCGAATTGGTTTCGAGGGGCTATCTACGCTCCGCTTCGGTTGTCTCGCAGACTCAGCTGCCGGGGCATCGTGAGGGTTACGAGGAGGGAGGTGGGAGCGGAGTGAAAGCCGAAGATTTTGTTCCGCGATTACCCGCCGTCCGGTTGCGCCAGTGGGTCGCCTCGGCTTGATTCCGCGGCCCATGCCGAAGAACACCGATCTCAAGAAAATTCTCCTCATCGGCTCGGGGCCGATCGTCATCGGGCAGGGGTGTGAATTCGATTACTCGGGCACGCAGGCCTGCAAGGCCCTGATGGAGGAAGGCTACGAGGTGGTGCTGGTGAATTCGAACCCGGCTACGATCATGACGGATCCGGAATTCGCCACCCGGACCTACATCGAACCCATCACTCCCGCGGTGATCGAGAAAATCCTGGAGCGCGAGCGTCCGGACGCCATTCTCCCCACGCTCGGCGGGCAGACGGCGCTCAATTGCGCCATGGCGCTGGTGCGCGACGGAACCCTCATCAAGCACGGCGTGCGCCTGATCGGAGCCAATGCCGAGGCGATCGCGAAAGGCGAGGACCGACAGCTCTTCAAGGACGCGATGCTGAAGATCGGCCTCGACGTCCCGCTCTCCGGCGTGGCGCACAATCTCGACGAAGCGCGGAAGATCGCGCAGATGGCCGGGCGTTTTCCCCTCATCATTCGGCCGGCTTTCACCCTCGGCGGGCAAGGTGGGGGCATCGCCTACAACCGCGAAGAATTCGAGGAGATCGTCACGAACGGTCTCGATCTTTCGCCCGTGCACGAAGTCCTGGTGGAGGAGTCGCTCCTGGGCTGGAAGGAATTCGAAATGGAGGTGATCCGCGACTGCGTGGACAACTGCATCCTCGTCTGTTCCATCGAGAATTTCGATCCGATGGGCGTGCACACCGGCGACTCGATCACGGTCGCGCCGACGCAGACGTTGTCCGATCGCGAGTTGCAGCGAATGCGGGACGCCTCCTTCGCGGTGATTCGCGAAATCGGGGTGGAGACCGGCGGGTCCAACATCCAGTTTGCGATCAACCCCGAGAACGGCCGCATGGTCGTGATCGAGATGAATCCGCGCGTGAGCCGGTCCTCCGCGCTGGCGTCGAAGGCGACGGGTTATCCGATCGCGCGGATCGCCGCCAAGCTCGCGGTGGGCTACACTCTCGACGAGCTGAAAAACGATATCACGCGCCACACCCCTGCGAGCTTCGAGCCCTCGATCGATTACTGCGTGGTGAAGGTGCCCCGCTTTACGTTCGAAAAATTCCCGCAGGCCGACGCGACTCTGACGACCTCGATGAAGAGCGTGGGCGAGGCGATGGCCATCGGACGCACCTTCAAGGAGGCGCTGCAGAAGGCTCTGCGTTCGCTCGAGATCGGACGCTTCGGATTGGGCGGGGACGGCAAGGATATCTACCCGATTCTGGCCAACGGCGATTGGGACCTGGAGGCGATTCGGCGCAAGCTCACCGTGCCGAACGCGGAGCGCATTTTCTTTCTCCGCCACGCTTTCCTCGCGGGCTATTCCGTGGAGGACATCTTCGCGATGACGAAGATCGATCCCTGGTTTCTCCGTCAGATCGAACAGTTGGTGCAGGAGGAGAACGCCTTCCGCGATGCGCAGGGGGGAATTCCCCTCCGGCGCGCCAAGAAACTCGGCTTCTCGGATCCACAGCTCGCCGCCCTCTCCGGCCTGCACGAGAGCGGCATTCGCGCACAGCGGGCCGCCTCCAAATTGATCCCCACCTTTCGGCTGGTCGACACCTGCGCGGCCGAGTTCGAGGCTTACACGCCTTACTACTACTCGACCTACGGCGACGAAGACGAGACGCGGGGGGGCGACCGCAAGAAAATCATGATCCTGGGCGGTGGGCCGAATCGGATCGGACAGGGCATCGAATTCGACTACTGCTGCGTCCATGCCGCCTTCGCTCTGCGTGAAGCGGGCTTCGAGACGATCATGGTGAATTCGAACCCAGAGACGGTTTCGACCGATTTCGATACGAGCGACAAACTTTATTTTGAGCCGCTGACGCTCGAGGACGTGCTGAACATCAATGCGCGGGAGCAGGTCTGGGGCACGATCGTGCAATTCGGCGGTCAAACGCCGCTCAATCTCGCCGCGGAGCTTTCGCGCAACGGCGTACCAATCATCGGCACCTCGCCGGCCAGCATCGAGCGGGCGGAAAACCGGAAGGAATTCGCCATTATGCTGCGGAAGCTTGGGCTCGAGCAGCCGCCCAATGGCGCCGCCATCGATGAGAACGGCGCCGTGGCGGTGGCGCAACGCATCGGCTATCCGGTCCTGGTGCGGCCCTCCTACGTGCTGGGCGGGCGGGCGATGGAAATCATCTACGAGGAGGAAGATCTGCGCCGCTACATGCGCCAGCACGGTCACCAGGCCGGGCCGGATCGGCCGATCCTGGTCGATCGCTTCCTCGAGGACGCGACTGAGGTCGATGTCGATTGCATCAGCGACGGCGAGATCTCGGTGATCGCCGCGATCATGGAACACATTGAGCAGGCCGGCATTCACAGCGGCGACAGCGCCTGCGTGATTCCCTCGTTCTCGCTCGCGCCGGAAACGCTCGCGACGATCGCGCAGGCGACGCGCGCGATGGCGAAGGAACTCGGGGTGCGGGGCCTGATGAACGTGCAGTTCGCGGTGCGAGAGGGGGTCGTCTATGTGCTCGAAGTCAATCCGCGCGCGAGTCGCACGGTCCCGTTTGTGAGCAAGGCGATCGGCGTGCCGCTCGCGAAGCTGGCCGCGCGGGTGATGGCTGGCGCCACGTTGACGGAACTGGGCTTCACCCAGGAGATCGTGCCCCCCCATTACTCCGTGAAGGAAGCGGTCTTTCCGTTCAACCGGTTTCCGGGTGTCGATATCACGCTGGGGCCGGAGATGAAGAGCACCGGGGAGGTGATGGGGATCGACGAGGATCTCGGACTCGCCTTTGCGAAATCGCAGATGGCGGCAGGTTCTTCGCTGCCAACGAAGGGCAAGCTTTTTCTCAGCGTGAAGGATTCGGACAAGCCAATGGCCGCCGCCCTGGCGCGCGAGTACACCGCCCTCGGTTTCACGATCTTCGCGACCGGCGGGACTCATGCCGCCCTCACTTCGGCCGGCGTTCCTGCCGAACGCCTGAACAAACTTTCCGAGGGCCGGCCGAACGTCCTCGACATGATCAAGAACGGCGAGATCGCGTTTGTCGTGAATACGCCCGCGGGGGCCGATCCCCGGGCGGACGAGATTCGGATCCGAACCGCTGCGGTCGCGCACCGGGTTCCGATCATGACCACGATGAGCGCGGCGCGCGCGAGCGTGGGGGCGATTCGTTCCCTGCAAAAGCACGGCCTCCGGGTGAGAACGCTGCAAGAGTTCCACGCCGCGATGCGTTCGACCTGACAGGCGGGTCGTTTGCATCCAGATTGCCGGTTCTCAACGTAGCATTCCGATGCTCTCCACGCGTCTTATCCGCCATTTGCCCCGGACCGACGGTCCGCCCGGGGCCAGGCGGGTGGCTTTGATCATTGCCAGCGGTCGCTCGGGCGGGGCGGCCCAGCAGACGAATCTGCTCCAGCGCTGTGGCTTGGACTTCGTGCAGGTGCGGAATTTCGCGGAGGCCTTTACCTTTCTCGCGACCAACCTGCGCGACGTGCGGGTGGTGCTTTTCGATTTCGATTACGCTGAGGACCTGGCGGATGACGATGTGGTGAAGATCATCCGTTCGCACGAGGAAACGCCGTGGGTGGCGCTGACGCGCGATGCCGACGCCTCGCGCGTGATGCGACATCGGCTCCCCGGGGTTCCGGCCCTGCCCCGCACTTCGCCGGAGGAACGCCTGCGTGAAATCGTGACGGCAATCGTGGGGACGAGTCCAGCTCCCGAGCCGCCACCGGCGCCCACTCCCCCGCCGGCGCCTCCGCTGCAGGAAATTCCGGAAGGATTGAGCATCCTGATTGCCGAAGACGACAATGCCTTGCTCGAGGGCCTGACGGCGTGGCTGGTGAAAAAAAATGCCCGGGTGACCGGGACACGGGACGGCAAGGCAGCGCGCGACATCATGGACCGGCACGCGGCCCAGTTCGATCTCCTGATCACGGACCTCAATCTGCCGGGAGTGATTGGCGGCCTGCTTCTCCTGCGCTGGCGCCAGGTTTCCGGGGGAAAGCCCGCCATCGCCATCTCGGGCGACCAGCCGGGACTCGAGGCGATTATCGATCGGAATAATTCAGTCGTGGCGCTGGTGAAGCCCTTCCCCTTTGAATTGCTGGATCGCGCGATGATTCGTGCGCTTACCGGCAGTTCAGCGTCGAGCAGTTCGACTGGCGGAGGATAGCGCGGACGAGGTTTCAGCCGCCCAGACTGGCATCTTCAAGCGTGTTTACGCTGCGAAAGCAGTGCCTTTGGCCGCTGGATATCTCGGAGCCCGCGACGTGGTCGGCCCCGATCGCTTCCCGCACAAAGCCGTGCATCGAGACGTCGTTTCCGCTCAGCCGCCGCAAAGCGATGGGCAGGCACTCGCGGGGGTAGACGGCCGCGAGTGGCTCGTAGCGGGGAATTCCGGTCTCGTCGGGGACAAAAGGCACGCAGCCGTGGCCCGTGCGGCAATGGCTGAGAAGGCCGCGCAGGACGGATTCCTCCATCTCTGGCATGTCCACGGCGAGGACGATTACGAGAGACCCTCGGGACCGCCTCAGCGCGGAGGCGATTCCCGCGAGCGGGCCGCGATTTGGTTCGGAATCGGGGATGCATTCCATTTCGGGCCGGAACTCTGCGCGACGCGGACCGCAGACGAACAGCTCTCCGGGCGCGAGAGACTGCAGGACCGAAAGGGTGCGCTGCCACATCGGGACGCCGCCAAAACTGACGAGGGCTTTGTCCGATCCCATCCGCGAGGATTTGCCGCCGGCCAGAAGGGCGGCAGAGACGGAAAAAAAGGCGGCTGGCGTCATTTCCATGGCAGCAGGGGATTTACATGCGCAGCCCCGTTCTGTCAGGATGCGGTCATGAAGCTGATCTCTTTCCTTTTTCTTGCGTTGAGCGCGGTCACCGCGCTCGCCCAATCTCCTGGCGAATTCGCCAAACGACTGGAGGGCGACTGGAAGATCATCAAGGGCTCAAATCCCGGGTCCAATGGCAAGGACTACAGCGGCAGCGTGAAGATCGCTTCCAAGGAAAATGGGGTGATGGCGATGATCTGGACGGTCAACGGGGTGGCGGCCTACGCTGGCCTCGGTTTCACGGACGGAAAAATTATGGCCGCTGGTTATAGCAACAATTCGCCCTTCGGATTGGTCATCTACGACGCCAAGGGTGACGAATTCGTTGGGGCTTGGACGGGGTCGATGACCAAGGGAAAGATCGGTCTCGAGACGCTCAAGTCCGCGGGCGAGGGCACGGGAATCTTCAAGATCATCAAGGGTGTTACGCCAGAAGGAGGATCGTATTCGGGGGAGGTGAGGATGGACAAAAAGGGAGATGTTTATGAGCTGACTTGGAAGATCGGCGGGGAACGGCAGCGCGGCGTCGGGATTCGCGTGGGCGATTCGCTGGTGGTGGGCTGGACGCCCGGGAAGGATGTCGGGGTCGTCTTTTACTCGCTGAAGGAAGGTCTTAACGAGATGGAAGGCTCCTGGACGGGCCTCGGTTCGACCAAGCTTGGACGCGAGGCCCTGCAACGAAAGTAGCTCCTAGGGGTCCTGCACGCATGATATGACGGATCCGCCGCGAGGATTTTTGGCGGCTGGCAAGACGCGCGCGAGAGGGGATATCCTTTGCGATATCCACCGAGCGAGCAACGCCGCCAGCCGCCAAAAAGACCGCGGCCCTTGGGCGAGGCGGAAAACAGCCCGGCGCCTGCGTTGCTCGTCGGTCACGGGGCTGCCTGGAACCCGCTTCGTTGCCGTCGCTTCGCTCCGCCCTGCGGGCTGCCTGCGGCAGGCTATCTCGCAGACTCGGTTCTCGCGCCTTGGCGGCGGGCGGTTTTGCGCTTCGCGGATTCATCATATCATGCGTGCAGGACCACTCGGCCGGGCCGTTCGCGCGGCGGGACTTGCAAATCGGCCGCGGATTCCGCACTTATGTCGAATGCTGCAGCAGCTTCTGGGTGGTCTCACGATCAAGTCGATCTCGATCATTGCGGGAATTCTCGTGGTGGTGGGTATCGTCTTTTTCCTCTGGAGGACGCGGGCCCTCCGCGACGAGTTGCTCTACGCGCTGCGCGAGAACGGCTTCGTCTCGGTCGTGCCGGTACCGCCCGATTTGCCGATTCCCTTCTACACGGCGCGCTCCGGCCTCCTGGCGCCGGGCGTGCCGGTTACGCTGCTTTTCGGGACCCAGCGAGGCGATGAATCTCCGGTGCACCGTTCCTCCCCGACCGTGGTGCCGAGCATCGGCGTCGTTTTGCCGAATCAGCCGAAGTTTTCCGACGCATGGCTCGGTCGCTGGGAAAAGCTGGCGCTGGCGCACAATACCGCCTTCACCACTGGCGACTCCGAGGCGCCGGATTATGTGACCCGGCTGGGGAATGGCTGCGCGTTTCTGCATTTCGACACGCCGCATACGCGCAAGGCCATTGCTCTGCTGCTCGGTTCGCTCCGCTCGAAGATGCCGTAGGCCGACAAGATTCAAGAATCGAGAATCAAGGCCAAGGGGGAAAGGGAGCCAGACGGCTTTCGCGACCGGCAGCCGCCGCTCGCGCTCTGCGCTGGCGAGGTTTATCAGACCTCGAAGGAAGTCGGTTTCTCCCGGGGGTAACGCTGGCGCTTGAAGCCGATGAACAGAAAAGCGGCGCCGATCAGGATCATGAAAAGCGAAAGGAACTGTCCGCGCGTGAAGGGTCCGGCCAGCGGCGCATCGGGCGCGCGAAAATACTCGCAACCGATGCGAAAGATCGCGTAGAGCAGAAAGAAAGCCCCGGTGATGACGCCGTTGGGGAGACGAAAGCGCGTGCGGAGAAACCAAAGAATTGCGAAGAGCATCGCCCCCTCGAAAAACGCCTCGTAAAGCTGCGAAGGGTGCCGCGGTTCGATCATCTCCGCGATGCTGGCGCGAAACTGCGGATCGGCATAAGCGCGTTCCACCACCGCGACCCGCTGGCTGGCCGAGGGATAGAGGTCCTCGAGGGCAGGTGAGGGGAAGTCGATGATGGTGCGCGGAAAACGCACCGCCCACGCCACGTTCGAAAGCGTGCCCCAGAGTTCGCCATTAATGAAATTCGCGAGGCGTACGAGCAACAGTCCGAGCGGGGAGACGACACAGAGGTTGTCGCCGAGATTCGTCCACGAGATTTTCTGCCAGCGCGCGAAGACAAAGGTGAAGATGATGATGCCCGCGATGCCGCCGTGACTGGCCATGCCGCCATTGGTCAGGCGAAAGAATTCCAGCGGATCCTCGAAGAGGGTCTTCGGCGCGTAAAAAAGAAAATGGCCGATCCGTCCGCCCAGAATGACGCCGAAAAGCGCCGTCATCGTAATGAAGTCCGCGACTTTCGCAGCCGGCAGCTCGCTGTAGCCCTGCCGTGCCAGTCGCACGTAAAGCAGGTACCCGAAAAGGAAGGACAGGACGTAGGAGACGCCGTACCAGCGGACGCCAACGGTTTCGGTAAAACGGAAGACGAAGGGGTCGAGCGCATGGACGTAGTGCGCGAGGAGTGGAAGCATGGGCGCGCACGGTATCGCACCGTGGCCGGTTGTCAGATTCCCGCTCATGCCTCCGCCCGATTCCCACCAGCTTGGCCTGCGCAATTGGAACGGGCAGCCCGTGCTGGCCCCGGCGGAGGTGTTGTCGCCCGCCTGGCGCGATGAACTCGCGGGCGTCTTCGCTGGAGCCAACGGACGAAGCGTGCTCGCCTATGGCAATGGGCGCACCTATGGCGACGAATGCCTGAACCCGGGAGGATCACTCGTCGCCATGCGCGGCCTCAACCGGGTGCTGGCCTTCGACCGCGAGCGTGGCTTGCTCACCGCGGAAGCTGGGCTCACCATTCGCGAGTTGCTCGCCCTAGTGGTGCCGGCAGGCTGGTTTCCGCCCGTCACCCCGGGAACGAGCCACCTGACGCTGGGCGGCGCGATCGCGAACGACGTGCACGGAAAGGATCATGTCACCGCCGGGACCTTGGGCCGTTATGTGCTGAGCTTCGAATTGCTCCGGTCGGATCGCGGTTTCGTGCGATGCACACCGGCGGAGAACGCGGCTTTGTTTCGCGCGACCCTGGGTGGCCTTGGGCTCACGGGAATCGTGAGCATGGTGACCTTCACGCTCCAGCGTATCCCCGGGGCGCGACTGGAAGTGCGACAGCGGCGGGGCGACTGCCTCGCCTTCTTCGAAGAGCCCGCCGATCCCGCTTTTCCGCATCGGGTCGCCTGGCTCGATGCCTCGGCACCGACGGGAGCCTTCGGTCGGGGGAATTTCTCCGTGGGTCGGTTTGTGGCCGGACCGCCGATTGCCGGCCCAGGTGTGCTGCCGGCCCCGCCGCTCCCGGGGGGAATGTTGAATCGCGCCATCTTCACCCTGCTCAACCAACTGCGTTTCACCGGGCCGCTGGCGGACGAAGAAATCCAGGGAATCGACGACTTCTTTTACCCACTCGATCGCCTTGAGGGATGGGGCCGCGCCTACGGGCCGGGAGGATTTTATCAGCACCAATCGCTCATCCCCGTCGCCGCGGGGGCGGAACCGATCCGGGAGTTGCTCAGCATCGTCCGCGCGCACCGGCAGACTTCTTTCGTCACGGTCCTGAAGCAATACGGGGATTTGCCCTCACCCGGCCTGCTCTCATTTCCCGCGGCGGGCTTCAGCCTGGCCATGGACTTCCCCAATCTCGGAGCAGACACGCTGCGAATGCTCGACGCCCTCGATGACGTGGTGCGGCGGGTGGACGGCCGGATTTACCCGGCCAAGGATGCGCGCATGTCGCCGGAGACTTTCCGGGCTGGCTTCCCCCGCTGGCCGGAACTCGTGCCGCAGCTCGACCCTCGCTTTGCCTCCGGATTCGCGCGGCGGGTGGGTTTGCTCGCCGGACTGACCTGATGCGCCCCGCCCTCCTGCCTTGCGTCGCCTTGCTCTGCCTGGGGACGAGCTCGACGTTGGCGCATGGCGACTTGCACGAGCGGATCGCCGCGCTCACAGCGCAAATTCAGGAACATCCGCGCGACGTGGAATTGCGCCTGGCGCGGGCCGAATTGGAGCGCCAGCACGGCGAGTGGGAGGCCGCATTGAAGGACTACGACGAGGCGGAACGCCTCGATCCGCGCGCGGCCGCGCTCGACCTCGGTCGGGGCCGGGTGCATTTCGACGCGGGCGAAGACGCGCTCGCCCTGCCTCCGCTCAGCCGCTTCCTGGCGAGGTTCCCACAAAATACGGAAGCTCTGCGCCACCGCGCGCTCACGCTGGCGCGACTTGCGCGGCATCGCGAGGCCGCGGCAGATTTCGACACCCTGCTGCGCGCTGCAACGGCTCCGCAGCCGGATGATTTTTTGGAAGCGGCCCGATCCTGGCGCGCGCTGGAGCGCAGCGACGAAGCGCTCCGCGTGCTGGCTGAAGGAAGCGCCCGCCTCGGAGCCGTGCCCGCGCTGGAAGAGCTCGCGCTCGCAATCGAGAGCGAAGCCGGCCAGACGGATGCCGCCCTCGCCCGCATCGAGCGGGCGCTCGGGCGCAGCCCGCGTCGTGAGCCATGGCTGGAGCGAAAGGCCCGAATCCTGTTGCAGGCGGGCCGAACCGAAGAGGCGCGGGCCGCCGCCCGCGAAGGGCTCGAACTGATTGCCGCCCTGCCGGAAGCGCGCCGCACGACCCCCCTGTTGCAGGAACTGACCGCGCGACTGCGAGTGCTCGCTGCCTTGGAGAAGGGGCCATGACCGGCGCGAGAACTGCTGCGATTTCCGGGCGCAACGTTGCCTGCGTGGCTGAGAGCGGACACGATGCTGCTCCCGATCCTTGGACCTCCTATGTGCCGATCATTTTCACGCGGACTGATCCTGCTGGCAGCGGGAGTCGCGCTGCTTCGCTTCGCCACTGAAGTCGAGGGCGCCACGATCACCCGCGGCCCGTATCTGCAAATGGGAGGGCAGAAGCGGATGACGTTGAAGTGGCGGACAAACGTCGCCACGAGCGGCCGGGTGCGCTTTGGGTCCAGCCCCGGAAGCCTGACGCAGTTCGCAGATGAAAAGGCCAGCGTTTCTGATCACGAGATCGTGCTGACGGGATTGGCACCCGAGACGCGTTACTATTATTCCATCGGCCTGACGGACGGCACGATCCTGGCCGGCGATGCGACGTATTTCTTTTCCACCTCACCGCCAGCGGGGACCTCCCGGCCGATTCGGATTTGGGCTCTCGGCGATTCGGGCCGGGCCAATCCCGCCCAGGCCGCCGTACGCGACGCGTTCCTGGCCCTGCAGGGCACCGCAAAGCTCGATTTCTGGATGATGATGGGAGACAACGCGTACGAGACAGGAACCGACGCCGAACATCAGGCGACGCTCTTCGACCGTTTCCCGACGCTGCTCCGGCAAGCGCCGCTGTGGCCCACCTTGGGCAATCATGAGACGGCGCAACTGACGGACTTCGTCGACACGTATCCCTACTTTGCGATCTGGACGCTGCCGACGCAGGGGGAGATTGGGGGCGTCGCATCAGGCACGGAGCATTACTACTCTTTCGACTACGCGAACGTGCACGTCATCTGCCTCGACAGCATGACAGCGAGCCGATCCAACACCGGAGCCATGGCGAACTGGCTGCGAGCGGATCTGGCGCAAACGACGGCCGACTGGCTCATCGCCTTCTGGCATCATCCCCCGTATTCGAAGGGCTCGCACAATTCCGATGCCGAGACACAGCTCATCGAAATGCGGCAGGTTTTCGTGCCGATCCTCGAGTCGGCGGGGGTGGATCTGCTCCTCTCCGGTCACAGCCACAGCTACGAGCGCTCGTTTCTGCTCGATGGACATTATGGCGACTCGTCCACGTTTACGGCCGCGATGAAGATCGACGCGGGGAACGGCCAGGAAAGCGGGAGCGGGACCTATCTCAAGCCCGGTGGCCGCGCAGGGCGGAAAGGGGCCGTCTACACGGTGATCGGCCAGAGCTGCCAGGCGGGTGGCGGAACCCTCGACCATCCGGCCATGTACAAATCGCTCGCGGTGCTCGGATCTCTGGTGCTCGACCTCAACGGCAATCGCCTGGATGCCCGCCTGCTGCGCGAAACCGGGGCGATCGACGATTTCTTCACGATCATCAAGAACATCGCCCCAACTGTGACATTGACCGCACCAGCACCTGGCGCAGCCTTCGCCGCGCCCGCGAACGTGTCTCTGCTGGCTATGGCCGCCGATGCCGACGGCGTCGTCGCCAAAGTCGATTTCTTCCGCGACAACGTGCTCTTTTTCACGAGCACTGGTCCGGCGTACTCCGCCTTACTGGGTCCCCTGAGTCCGGGCGGATACAGCCTGACGGCCCGGGCGACCGACAACCGTAACTTCGTGACCACGAGCGCACCAGTGGGCATCAACGTGCTGGCGGATACGGATCTCGATGGGATGCCAGACGTATTCGAAACCACCTACGGATTCGATCCCAACAACCCGAGCGACGCGGGACTGGATTCGGACGGGGACGGTTTCACGAATCTCCAGGAATTTCTCGCGGGGACGAATCCGCGCGATTCCCAGGATGCCCTCCGTATCACACAAGTCGATCGGAGTGGCGGAGTGACAAGCCTGCAATTCCGCAGCGCGGCGGGGAAACGCTATCTTGTTGAATGGACGACGGATCTCGCGGTCGGCGGGTGGACGACGTTGGCGGACGACATTGCCGGCACGGGATTCGCCGTGTCGGTGCCGGATCCGGGCGCGGGAGTCCAGCGCAAGTTCTATCGCGTGCGCCTCAAGCCCTGACTGCGCCACGGGTTGAGTCATTGGTGATGTGGCAACGTTCGCGCCTTCGTGCCGTCGCGTGAGACCTTCTGCTCCCCGATCCGTCGCTCTGAGTCCCGCAAGGCCGGAGGGCAATCGAATCGCCGCTGCGCGGAAAGGAACGACGGCAGTGAGGACATAGCCGCGCCCAAGCTTCAACTGCTCCACTCGCTTCGTCCATTTCCTTCGTGACTTTGTGTCTTCGTGTGAGCCTTCTCAGCCTCTTCGCACCTTCGCGTGAAACCTTCAGCCCTTTTCCAGAGCGGAGCAACCTTCCTGCCACGCCGCACCGCCTTCCGACCAAGCGGAATGGTCCCGGCACGACGTCAAACCGCCTCGTTACAGAGATAAATCGTCACGACCAAACGAGACCGCGAGTAATTCGGTCCACGCAAAGTCACTCCACAACATGACTGCGCGTGCTCTTGACGACACGGCGCGTGCCCATGGCGACATTTTGTGTGGTCATGGCGACACGGCGGGTGCCCTTGGCGACATTTCGCGTGACCATGGTGACACGGCGCGTGCCCCTGGCGACATTTTGCGTGACTATAACCACCCAGCGCGTGGGCATGGCGAAATTTTGCATGACCATGACCACGCGGCGCGTGCCCGTGGCTACATTTTGCGTGCCCTTAGCCACGCGGCGCGTGACTATGGAGACATTTTGCGTGGCCATGGCAACACGGCGCGTGGTCATGGGCACGCAAAATCATGTTGTAGAGTGACGCTGCATGCTTCCATCGAGGCAAATTCATCCTTCGGACTGCCCGTGTGTCGTTGGATCGAGGCAAAATCGCTTCGTCCTGAGCCGCCAACTCGTTGCGGCCTGGCGATTCCGGATTGGAAGAAGAGAATTCGGCGTTGAAGGGAGAGCGTGCAATGTTGCAGCGAGCACCCGGCATGTTTGCGCGAGGTCGAGACTAGTTCCATCGAGACGAAATCATTCCGCGGCGTGGCGCTGCCATCCACGCTCGAGGCGATTCTGCGTTGCAGGCATGCCTTGCGTCGTCTGGTCGAGCTGAAATCAGTCGCCGGAGTGACGTCACCTTGCGCGATCGAGACGATTCTGCGTTATCGAAAGACAGTCGAGCGCAGGGGCGGGAAGCATTCCGTCTCAGGAAAGGCCATTTGGTTAGGCTGGAAGAATTCCGCGTGCGAGTGGGTGGCGCGGGCGCCTTGGATGATGGGGAAGGCTGCCTCCGCGGCGCGTTATTGCATCCCATGCGCTTGTCGCAGAGGGTTTTGGCAAGATACGCCCCGAGGAAGCCAAAGAAAAGCGCGCCGAGCCCGGTTTTGACCCCGAGTCTCCCGCGGATGATGGCCCCAATCCAGTAGCCAATTCCACACGCGAGCATGAGAGCGTCGACGCCCCCTTGAAGAAACGGTCGATTCGCACCACTCCCTCGTCGAAACTCGATCGAGAGGATTCGCACCGGGGCAGAAATTGAATTCGACGGCCTCCCGATCCGACCGCCTCGCCGGGGCGTCCGTGAGCAACGCTACGAACCGCCAAACGGTCGCGAGCGGCCGGAACTTGCCAACCTGCCGCCGCGGGTTGGGCGCGTCGGGTGGACCACTCGGAATTGCCGGGTCCGGTGGCCGGGTCCGGCGGATTCTCCGGCGCGTCGGGCTGGTGGAACTCTCGTGTCCGTTACAAGATTTCCGGAGTTTCAGAATAAGCGTTTACGATTGACACTTCATCCGCCCGGTCACCACGTGGGCCCGCGCGTTCGCGCCCCTCTCCCATGCGTTTGTCCTTTCTCTCCCTCCGCCCGGTGCTGGCAGTCACCGTGCTCACGCTTCTGTGGCCCGGCAATTTCGGAATCGCCCAAGTTCAGCCTGAGGAAACTCCCAAGGGCACCCGTGGGCCGCGTCGCGTTTTTGAGGACTACGATCTGCGCTTGGCGGAGTGGGTGGAACCGGCCGCCAAGTCCGCCGCCCGTGCGGCCTACCAAGGGCGCTATCTTTCGCCGGAGCGCATTGCGGACGTGGCCGCGCTCACGCGTGGCATCGAAGCGGTCCGCACCGCGCTGTCGGCGCGCATTCCCACCTTGCAGGTGGAATCCAATCTCACCGGCCGCTTCACCGAAATTGTCGGCGTTACCGGCGCCAGCCAGTTCCTGACCGCTCCTTCCTCCGCAGCCCCCGAAGCCATTGTGCGCGGGTTCCTCACCGAGGAGGCCGCCCTCTACGGTCTCACCCCGGCAGAGGTGAAGGCATTGCTCAAATTTACCGACTACACGAATCCCTCCGGCAATCTTTCCTGGGTCGAGTTTCGGCAGGAAATTCATGGGCTGCCCGTTTTCCAAGGCGAAATTCGCGCCGCCCTCACGCCGCGCGGCGCCCTCGTCCGCACCACGGGAAATCTCGTGCCCGCGCTCGACCCCTCACTGCTCTCGGTTAAACCCAGGCTCTCCGCCGGGGAAGCGGTCGGCAAGGCGGCCGCGACCATCGACGTCTTCGCTTCGCCCGCGATGCTGCGCGTGCGCTCCTCCGAGCGGAACGGCCGCGTCACGGTCATGGGCGGCGGTCCGTTCGATGGCGACACCCGCGCCGAATTGGTCTGGTTCCCCGTCGAACCCGGCGTGGCCGTGCTGGCCTGGTCGCTCACCCTCTGGCGGCCGATTTATTCCTACCTCGTCATGGTCGATGCGAACGATGGCACGCTGCTCTGGCGCAAGTGCATCACGCAGCACCAGACTCAAACGGCGACGTACAGCGTATACACCTCGGACAGTCCCGCCCCGCTTTCGCCCACGAACGTTTTGCCGGGCGCGGGCACGCAGGCCCCCGGCGTGGCCCGCACCACCGTCACCCTCATCGCGGATGACCTCACGGCCTCCCCGCTCGGCTGGATCACGGACGGCAATAATTCCACGCTCGGCAACAATGTGACTGCGGGCGTCGATCTCAGCACCCCCAACGGGGTGGATTCCAATGTCACCGGCACCGCCCGGGTCTTCGATTTTGCCTATAATCCGCCGCCGCTGGGCACCGACGCGCCCAATACCGCGGTCTACCGCAACGGGATCGTCACGAATCTGTTCTTTTGGACGAATCGCTATCACGATCGCCTCTGGCAGCTCGGGTTCACGGAGCCCGCGCGGAATTTTCAGACGACCAACACCTTCAATGCCGTCAATCGGGGTGGCCTGGGCAACGATGCTATCTCGGCCGAGGCGCAGGATTTCTCCGGCACGAACAACGCGAATTTCTCCACCCCCGGGGACGGCTCGCCGGGCCGGATGCAGATGTATCTCTTAACGGCGCCCAGCCCGCAGCGGGACGGCTCGCTCGATGGCGATGTCTTCCTCCACGAGCTCACGCACGGCACCTCCAATCGGTTGCACAACAACGGCAGCGGCCTCGCCACGCGGGTCTCCGGCGGGATGGGCGAGGGTTGGTCGGATTTCTATGCGCGCGGCATTTTGGCGACTTCAGATGAAGATGTGAACGCGATCTTTGCCTCCGGCACCTACGTGACGCTGAACCTCAGCGGCGTGGGCACGAACAATTATTATTACGGGATTCGCCGCTTCCCTTACGCCGTGAAGGCCAACGTGGGCGCCAACGGCCGGCCGCATAATCCCCTTCGGCTGGGGTCCATCGATACGTCCAAGATGAATCTCTCCACGGGCGCTTTTCCGCCTGCCTTCGTGGGCGCCTCCAGCGAAGTGCATAACATCGGCGAAGTCTGGTGCATGATGCTCCTCGAGTTCCGTGCCCGGCTCATCAACCGGCTCGGCTTCGCCGTGGGCAATACGCGCGCCCTTCAGATCGTGACGGACGGCATGAAGCTGGATCCGACCAGCCCCACTATGCTTTCCGCCCGGGATGCGCTCATTGCCGCCGCCAATGCGGGGGCGGGCGGGGCGGCCGATGCCAATGACGTGCGCATCGCTTTCGCCCTGCGCGGCGCGGGCGCGGGGTCGACGTCCACAAATCCGGCCAGCGGTGAAGTTTCCGTAACGGAGTCTTTCTCCCCGGATGTCTCGCTCAATCTCGCGAATATCGCCTTCTCGGATTCCCTTGGGAACAACAACGGCTTTGCGGAGCCCGGCGAGGATTTGATTCTTTCGATCCCGCTCACGAATCCTGGCGCGGCGGCGATCTCCGTGACGGCGGCCATCGGCGCAAACTCGGCCAACTACGGCTCCATCGGCGCCGGGGCGACGGTGACGCAAACGATTCGCTATGCGGTTCCGGTCGGCGCCTCGATCGGTTCGGTCCTCTCCATCCCCATCGATGTCACCGGTCCCGTCGGGACCGGCACCTTTACTTACCTTCTGCGTCTCGGCAGTCCCTCCACCGCCAGCCTGCAGAATTTCGATGGCGTGACTCCGCCCGCGTTGCCCGCCGGCTGGACGTCGACCACGGCTGCCGCCCCGGGTGGCGTCGCGGGCACGGCCTGGGTGACCACCACGGCAAATCCGGTCGATGCACCCAATAGCGCTTTCTCGCCCGACCTCGCGGGCAACAACACCGCGGGCGGCGAAGCGTCGTTGGTTTCGCCGGGCATCGCGATTCCCAGCCCGGGCGCGAGTCTTACCTTCCGGCACCGCTGGACGTTCGAAAGCGGTTTCGACGGCGGTATTCTGGAAGTCGCGATCCCGGGGGTGAACGGGGGCGCCTTCCAGGACATTCTCGCCGCCGGCGGCTCCTTCGTGCAGGGCGCCTATACGGTCTCCCTCAACGCTTCTTCCACCTTAAATCCGCTCGGGCGCCGCCCGTCGTTCAGCGGCACCTCTGCCGCCATCACGACCGTGGCCGCGCTTCCCCCCAGCGCGAACGGGCAGACGGTGCAATTCCGCTGGCGCCTCGGTTTCGATGAGTCCGCGTCCTCCACCGGG
>JBBRQH010000077.1:0-23759 GCA_038226705.1 Chthoniobacterales bacterium
CCACCGCCCGCGCCGCCACCGCCCGCGCCTCCACCGCCCGCGCCGCCACCGCCAGCGCCACCACCGCCCGCGCCGCCACCGCCCGCGCCGCCACCGCCCGCGCCGCCACCGCCCGCGCCGCCACCGCCACCGCCTGCGCCGACACCGCCTGCGCCGACACCGCCCGCGCCGACACCACCCACGCCGACTCCGGCGAAACCTGCGCCTCCCGCGCCGACGCCCGCTCCGTCTGCCCATTCTGCATCGGTTGCTCCGGCCGCGAGTGTCCCAGCCCGACCGAGTGCATTCCCGGTCGAAGAAGCTGGGTCCGCGTCTGCCTCCTCGTCAGGCTCAAAAGTTCCGCTCCTAGTCGGCGTGGCCGTCGCGGTGCTCGCACTTGGTGCCGGCGGCTGGTGGTTCCTGGTGGGAAGGAAGGCTCCGCCGACGCCGCCGATCGTGGCGAGTGTTCCCACGCCCGCGCCGGAACCCCCAACTGCGGCGCCCGTACCGAGTGCCGCGCCGCGTTCCACTCCCGGTTCCTCCACGGCGTCGATTCCATCTTCCGTTTCGCTTCCCACTCCCGTTCCCGGGCCCGCCCAACCGCTTCTGCCGAATGCTACCAAGGACCGACCTTACGAGAACGGTCTCGGCATGAAATTCGTGCCGGTTCCTCGCACCAAAGTGCTTTTCAGCATCTATGAAACGCGGCGTCGGGACTTCGCCATCTTTGTTACCGAAAATGGGTACGACATGGGCCGCGGCGAAAAGATGCAGTCCCTCGAAACCGAGGGTCCAAAACCGCGCGAGCAGCGCGATTGGCGCAATCCCGGCTTCACGCAAAACGACAACCATCCCGTCATTGGCGTGAGTTGGGAGGATGTGCGGGCCTTCTGCGAATGGCTGACCACGCGCGAACGCGCCGCCGGGCGAATCACCGAAAACCAGCTCTACCGAGCGCCGACGGACCTCGAGTGGAGTGCCGCTGTCGGGCTCCCCGAAGAATCCGGGAGCACCCCGCAGCGGCGCTCGACGAAGGTGGAGAATGTTTATCCGTGGGGCACGGAATGGCCGCCTCCCCGAGGGGCCGGCAACTTCGCGGGTGAGGAGTCGAAGACCCGCAGCAAGCTCACCGGCTACCGCGATTCCTATACTCAGACTGCACCCGTGGGGAGTTTCGCGCCGAATAACCTCGGCCTCTACGATCTCGCCGGCAACGCGTGGGAATGGTGCGAAGATGAGTCGGCCCCAGACCAGCGGAAGGATCGCGTCCTGCGCGGCGGTTCCTGGGGCGACGCAGACCTGGCGTCGCTGCTCTCATCGTATCGCAATCTGGACCGTCCGGGTCGCCGCAATGACACGTACGGCTTCCGGGTCGTGCTCGGCAATGCGTCTACACGTTAGGCGACAGCGGCAGGTCTTGGATTGTGCGAGCGCAGCGAGAAACGACGGATGAAGTGTTTTCCCGAGCTGCTGGCGCGGCTCTATGGCGCGATTATTGGCTCGGATGGTCGCGCGACGACGACGATTTCTGAACAGGGCCGGAATCGTGGCCGCGCGGGCGCGGGTTACGGCCCACCACGACTGCGCCCGTCACACCCCCGGGGCTTTCGATTCCGGTAGATTCGCCATCATGAGCCGGGGAGACAAACGCGAGATGAAAAACGCCATTGAGACGAGCATGAGCAGGTTCGTGCCGCAGGAGGTGACGAAGGCGAAGGTGTAGTCGGTGGGCGACGGCTGCGCCGGGAGGATCCCAAAAAGCAGCAATCCGATCAGGGCGACACCGAGCGAATTGGCGAGCTGCTGCGCGGTCGAGATGACTCCGGCCGCGGCTCCGGCCCCCGCTCCTTCCGACTGGCTCAAGATGAGGTTCAAGAGCGGCCCCGTGAGGAGACCGCGGCCCAAGCCGTAGACCGCGAGCGTCGCGGGGAGACTGAACAGCACGGAACCCAAGCCGTCGGCACCCCAGGAGCGCAGTCCCATCAGTAAGAGACTGAACGCCACAATCGCGGCGCCGACGTAAAGCGCGCGGTGCGCCTGGAAGCGTCCGGCCAGGCGGGGGGCGAGCAACGAACCGCCAATGAAGCCGAGGGAGAACGGGGCGAGCGCGAGCCCGGCGGCGGCGGGGCTGAGATCGCGGCCGAGTTCCAGGTACATCGTGAGCATCAGCAACATCGAGGAATGGCCAGCGAAATAGACGAGGGTAGCGAGCAGGCCGAAAAGGAAGGCGCGATCCCGGAACAACGCCGGATCGACGAGCGGCGAGCCCATTGTGGCGGCGCGCCAGCGTTCGTAGCGCAGGAAGAGGGCGAAGGCCGGGACCGAAAACACCAGGGAAATCCAAGCCCAGGCGGGCCAGCCGGCTTCGCGACCCTCCATCAGCGGATAGGCAAAGAGAAAAAGCGCGATCGCCACCAGCACGCTCCCGACAAGATCGAGCCGCAAGGCGGATGGCGAGCGCGACTCGGGCAAAAGCTTCCAGCCGGCCAGCAGGATCACGACCCCGAGCGGGACATTCACGAGAAAGATCGGCCGCCATTCCAGGCCGAAAAGGTTCGCGCCGAGCAGCGTGCCGCCGGCGGCCTGCCCTACAATCGAAGCCAACCCCACCACTCCGCCGTAAGCGGCAAAGGCGAGCCGGCGCTCCTTCGGCGCGAAGGCCACGCGCGCATAGGAAAGCGCCTGCGGAAACATCACCGCGGCCGCCATCCCCTGGAAGACGCGCCAAACCACGAGCACGTCCGCGCTGCCCGCGGTGCCGCAACCCGCGGACGTGAGCACAAAGCCCGCCAGACCGAGCAGGAAAACGCGCCGGCGTCCGTAGATGTCACCGAGCCGGCCGCCCGTGATCAGGCAGATGGCGTAGGCCATGCCGTAGCCGACGAGGACGAGTTCGATCTCCGCGAAGGTGGCGTGCAGCATCGTGCGAATGACCGGCACGGCGAGATTCGCGATGAAGAAATCGACGACGCCAAGGAAGGGCCCGACGAGCAGGATGCCGAGCGCCAGCCAGCGCCGGGACGGGGCTTCCGGCTGGACTGTCCGGGCGGCTGACAGCGCGGGCGACGGCGCCACGAGCGGAAGCGGAACGGCCAGCGAATTCCTTTGCACGGCCGAAATAGACGCGACACGGCAGAATAAGAGAAATATCAAGTCATGCTCATGGTGATCACGTGGCGTGATGCTACAATCCGGGCGCGAGCATGGAAATACGACACCTGCGCACCTTTCAAGCCGTGGCGGATGAGCGGAGTTTCACGCGGGCAGCCGCCCGCCTGCGCATCGCCCAGCCGGCCGTCAGCGCCCAGATCAAGGCGCTGGAACAGGAGATCGGGACGCTCCTGCTGCATCGCAGCCGGCATCACGTGGAACTCACTCCGGCGGGGACTTCTTTCCTCGCCGGCAGCCGCCAGGTGCTGGCCGATCTGGAACGCCATGTGCACAGTGCCCGCCAGGCAGCCGACGACGGAGCGGGCCGGCTGGCCATCGGCTTCATCGGGTCGCAAAGCCACGAATGGATGCCCCAGGTGCTGCGCTCGTTTCGGCACGATTATCCGCGGGTGGAACTCAGCCTGACCGAGATGGTGCCTTCCGAGCAGATCGATGCCTTGCTCGAGAAGCGGCTCGATGTCGGATTCGTCGGTCCGATCCACGGACCCGTGTCGCCGGGCCTGCGGGTCGAATGCATCGTCGAGGAAGAACCTCTCGTCGGCGTCTCGATCGATCATCCTTTCGCCAAACTCGAGTCGGTCGCACTCCGGCGTCTGCGCGACGAAGACTTCATCTTCACCTCGGCGCGCAATTCCCCGGCGTATCGCGCCTGGTTACTCGCACGCTGCCGGGCGGCTGGGTTTGTGCCGCACGTCGCGCAGGAGGTGGACCGCGCCCGCACCACCGTGCAATACGTGGCCGCGGGATTTGGGATTTCGATTTTTGGTTCCCATGTTTCCCGTCTGCCGGCGTCGGGCGTGAAGTTCCTGCGGCTGCTTCCGCTCCGTCCGGTGATCCGCTACGGCGTCGCGTGGCGATCACACGATTTTTCGGAAGCGGTGCGGCGCTTCATCGCGCACACGCAGGGCTTCTTCGCGCGCGGGGTGGCCGACGAAGCGAGGGCGAAGAAGCCGGAAACGCAGACAATGCCCGGGAAGAAGCGCCGCCGGTAAGCGTTTCTGCTGTCCCGCAAGGGGCTGAAGTCGGTCCTACGGATACCCAGCGCGAAAGCACTGGGCTACGATCGGGAGGTCCGTTGCGGGACTTAGACGGAGATGGCTTCAGCGCGACAGTCGAACCGGCCGGCCGGGCGACCGAAGGATCGCATCGTTACGTTATTTTCTGTCCCTCCGCTCTCCGACTTTTCTACGCTCGACTTCTTCTCGGCAGCGCGAGTCAGCAATCTCACTCGACACTCGCGATTCCCACCCAAACTCTTTTTTTCCTTGGCAGTGCCGACTCAGCAAATCCGCAATCCGCAATTCTGCCCCCGTGCCCCTCGTCATCGAACCCGACATCCGCAAGGCGTCCACGCTCCCGGCCTCATTCTACCGGGACAAGCAGCAATTCGAGCGCTCCAAGGAAAGCCTCTTTGCGCGGTGCTGGCAGCTTGTCGGCGACACGGACACGCTCAAGGCACCGGGGCAGATTCAGCCGGTGACGCTGCTCGAGGGGTTTCTCGATGAGCCCGTCATGCTCACACGCGGCCATGACGATCAAATCCATTGCCTCTCCAACGTCTGCACCCACCGGGGCACCGTCCTGGTGGGCGGCTGCACGAACGAAAAGGTGATCCAGTGCCGCTATCACGGGCGGCGGTTCGCGCTCGACGGGAAGTTTCTCTCGATGCCCGAGTTCGACGAGGCGGAGAATTTCCCGTCGGAAAAGGATCATCTGCCCAAGCTCGCGATGGGGCTTTGGGACAAGTTTGTCTTCGCGTCGCTCGCGCCCGCCCATTCGCTGGAGGAACTGCTCGGCGAGATGCAAAGGCGCGTCGGCTGGCTGCCTCTGCACGCGTTTTACTTCGATCCCACGCGCTCGCGCGACTACCTCATCCACGCGCACTGGGCGCTCTACTGTGAGAACTACCTCGAAGGGTTTCACCTTCCCTTCGTGCACGCCGATCTGACCGCGGCGCTCGACTACGGCAACTACCGCACGGAACTCTTCGTCCACAGCAATCTCCAGGTCGGCATCGGCAAAAGTGGAACGCGGTGCTTCGATTTGCCGACGACTTCGCCGGACTATGGACAGAACATCGCCGCCTACTATTTCTGGTTGTTCCCCAACCTGATGTTCAACTTCTACCCGTGGGGTCTCTCGATCAACGTGGTCAAACCGCTGGCACCTGACCGCTGCAAGGTGTCCTTCACCAGCTACGTCCACGACATTTCCCTCCTGGAAAAGGGGGCGGGCGCGATGCTCGACAAGGTGGAGCGCGAAGATGAATCGGTGGTGGAAGCAGTGCAGCGGGGCATCGCCTCCCGCTTGTATCGAAGCGGGCGCTACTCGCCGAAGCGCGAACAGGGGGTGCACCATTTTCATCGCCTGCTGAGCGCATTTCTGAATTCCTGATCGTGCGATGCCTGCCGGCCTGTTCCGCAAGAAATCCCTCGGGGCGATTCTAGCGGAGCTGCCGCCGGCGCAGGCGGGGCTGAAACGCGTCCTGGGAGTGCGGGAGCTGACCATGTTTGGCGTCGCAGCGATCATCGGCGCGGGCATTTTCAGCACGGTGGGGACGGCGGCCGCGAGCGGCGGACCGGCTGTGGTTCTGCTCTTCATCTTCACGGCTTTCGCCTGCGGCCTGGCCGCGTGGTGCTACGCCGCCTTCGCCTCGCTCGTGCCGGTGGCAGGCAGTGTCTACACCTATTCCTACCTGGTCTTCGGCGAGCTCGTGGCGTGGCTGCTCGGGTGGACGCTCGTGATGGAGTACGGCGTCGGCAATGTCGCCATTGCCGTCTCCTGGTCCGACTACCTCACGGTCTTCCTGCAGGGATTTGGGGTCAATCTCCCCCCCCATTTCGGCATGGATTACCTCAGTGCATACAACGGGAACCTGGAGTTCGAAAGGCTGCTGGGCGCGGGCAAGCCGATTCCCGCTGCACTGCAGGAGGCCCGCGCCGCGTGGAGCGCAGCACCGCTGCTTTTCAATTTTCGCGTTATCGCCGATCTGCCCGCTCTCGGTATCGTCGTGGCGACCACGGTGCTGCTCTATATCGGCATCCGGCAATCGAGCATCGCCGGCAAGATCACGGTGGCCATCAAGCTCTCGATCACGACGATGTTTCTGGTCATCGGCGTTTTCTACGTGCACCCGGCGAACTGGTCTCCTTTTGCGCCGAATGGATTCACGGGCATCACGGGCGGCGTGGCGGCGGTCTTTTTCGCGTACATCGGTTTCGACGCCATCTCGAGCATGGCCGAGGAAAGCCGGGACCCTAAGCGCGACATTCCCCGCGCAATCTTCTACTCGCTCGGGATCTGCACCGTTTTGTACATCGCCATCGCCATCGTCCTGACGGGCATGGTGAGCTACCAGGAACTGGCCGTGGGCGATCCGCTCGCCTTCGCCTTCAAGCAAGCCGGGCTCACGTGGGTGAGTGGCGTGATCGCCTTTAGCGCCGTGGTCGCAATCGCCAGCGTCTTTCTGAGCTGCCAGGTCGTAGTCCCACGCGTGCTGATGACGATGAGCCGGGACGGCCTGCTACCCGCGGTGTTTGCCCGCGTGCATCCCCGCTTTCGCACCCCGGGGTTTTCGACCCTCGTCGGCGCTGTCCTCGTGGGGATCCCAGCGCTGTTCATGAACCTGAAGGCGATGGTCGACTTGAGCAGTTTCGCGGCCCTGTTTTGTTTCGTGATAGTCTGCGCCGGCGTGATGGAATTGCACCGTGGCGACACGAAGGAGCAGATGAGCGTCGGTATGCCCTTTTGGCCCGCCAAGTATTTCCTGGTGGGCGGAAGCCTCACAGGCATCGCGATTTTCTACGTCGGCTTTCCGCAGGAATGGGCGGCGTTCTTCTCGCTCACGGATTTCTCCGCCCGCCTTCCCCGCTGGGTCTTTCTCGCGGTCCTGGCGGCGCTCACCTTCTTCTCGTTTCGAAAGAATTATTCGCTCATCCCGGTCCTCGGGGTTTTGACCTCGCTCTACTTGATGAGCGAGCTGGAATTGAACAACTGGACGGGCTTTGCGCTCTGGCTGCTGGGCGGCCTCGCGATCTATTTCGGCTACGGCTACCGCAAGAGCAGATTGAATCTGCCCACGCGAAGCATCGAGCCGCTACCGGTGCCCTGACGGGGGATGCGCAGGCGCATCGAGGGTGCGCGCGCGGGCGACGAAAAACCAGAACCAGAGCGTTCCCGCGAGGCCCATGAGCGCTGCCCCCAGAAAATTGGCGCGCGGGCTGATCGTCCAGAGCCACGCGCCCAGGAAGGAGCCCAGCGTCACGACGCAATCCCGAAGGAGGTAGTAGGCGCCGTAGGTGCGATTCCGGAGTTCCGGCGCGGCCTGCGCGATGATGAGCGCCTTGCGCGCAGGTTCGCCGAATTCCTTGAGGCCGCGCACAATGAAGGCGACGACCAGCCCGCCGAACGTCTCCGCCCAGAGCAACGAAAGCGGGAACAGGGTGAAGAAAACGAAGGTGGCTTGCACGAACGGACGCTGGCCGTGTCGATCCGCGAGATGCGCCACCGGGATAGCAGAGCATCGCGGTCACCATTTCGATGGCGACGAGCACACCGAACTGCTCGGCGCTCACGCCGCCATGATTCAGCGCCCACAGAATGACGAAGGCGTACGGAATGCGTTCGCAGAAACGGATGAGAATATCGCTGACCAGTAATTCCCGCAGTGTCGGGTTGAAGGAACGCACCACCCGCAGGAACGACATCCTTCCCATGGGATCGGCCGCGCGGGGGGAGGAGGGCCGGTCATCCGACGGCTCCACCAGGAGCCATTGAAAAATTACGGTCAGCACGCTGAGAGCGAGGCAGCAAAGGAGTGCGAGCTGCACGCCCTCCTGCCAGCCGAAACGGGTGATCAGCCAGCCGCCGAAAAGCGGCCCGACGATCATCGGGACCCGGCGCACCATGCTCTGGACGCCCACGCCCATGGTATGCCGGCTCTGGTCGAGCGAGGTCGCGATTACCGTGAAAGTGGCGGGCAGGGAGAAGGCGCTCCAGGCCAGGAAAAGAAAGGCTCCGAGCATCACGCCCAGCCAATGGTGCCAGACGAGGACGACGACGTAGCCGACGAGCGACAACCCGCTGAAGAGGAGGAGCGATTTCCGCTGGCCCCAGTGATCGGTCAGCCAGCCGCCTGGATAGGCGTAAAGGGCGCCCAACAAGGTTTGCAGTCCGTCGCAGAAGCCGATGATGAAAACCGTCGCGCCGAGGGTCTCGAGATACTTCGGGAGGAAGCCCAGCCACAACCGTTCCCCCGTGCCGGCCAGGACGAGCGCAACGAGGAGAAGCATCGGATTGCGCCGCAACCCAAGGAATTCCGTGAGTTTCTGCCAGCCGCTCATGCCCAGTCCGTTCGACGGGACAGCCGGTTTCGGCAAATCCGATCCACGCGGCAGATTGCCTCGTCGCCCGCGTCGTCGGAAGGTGCCTGACTTCGTGTCGCACCCCGTTCCCATGTCCATCCACCATTTCGCTGCCTTTGCCCTGGCCTTGACTATTGCGGTCGCGACACCGGGGCCGGGCATCCTGGCGGTGGCTTCCTGCGCGATCGGGCGCGGCCTGCGCGATGCGGTGGCGATGATCTGCGGGCTGATTCTGGGCGACTTGATCTTTTTCCTGCTCGCCGTCTTTGGCATGGCCGCCCTGGCGCATTCGCTGGGCGATTTGTTTCTCGTCGTGAAGCTCGCCGGCGCCGCCTATCTCGTCTGGATGGGAATCAAACTGTGGCGTTCCCACCCGGCGGTCCCGGTCGCAGGCGCGCCGCTTCCCGCGCGACGCGGTTTCGGTCGCAACATCGTGGCCGGACTCACGGTCACGGTGGGCAATCCGAAGGTGATTGCATTCTACGCCGGACTGTTGCCCACGTTCGTCGATTTGGAAAAACTCACGACCGGAGATGGCGTGGTGCTGGCCCTGATCATGGTCGGTGTGGTGGGAAGTATTCCGGCCGCGTATGCCCTCGCCGCGGCGCGGGCCCGACGCTTCCTCGGCAGTCCGCGGCGAATGCAGGTCATGAATCGAACCGCCGGCACGATGATGATCGGCGCCGGCGTGGCGGTGGCGGCGAAGTAGGCGGGGCCCGCGGCCATCCGGCTATTGGCTATTAGTCGAAGGCCGTCTGGCCTCCTCAAGGAATCGCAACATTGACCGCTCGACACGCCGCTGCGCGGTCTTACTCCGTCTGGTCGTGCCAACGCTGCCCCTCACGCGGAGGATGATTCGCACCCCCTAACTTCTGTTGCAGATCATCGTCCCGGTTACCCCACCCCGAAAATGAGCGCAATCGAACTCTCCGTTAACGGCAAACTGCAGCGGGTCGATTGCGACGGCGATACGCCGCTGATCTGGGTTTTGCGCGATTCTCTGGCTCTGCGTGGAACGAAATACGGCTGCGGCGTGGGCGTCTGCGGCGCCTGCACCATCCTCGAAGAAGGCCGCGCGGTGCGCTCCTGCCAGATTCCGGCGGCCGATGCCGCGGGACGAAAATTCATTACCATCGAAGGGCTCTCCCGCGACGCGGATCATCCCTGCCAGCGCGCCTGGATCGAGGAAGACGTGGCGCAATGCGGGTTCTGTCAGCCCGGTATGATTCTCACCGCGTGCTCCCTCCTGCGCGAGCACGCCACACCTACCGACTCTGAGATCGACGCGGTGATGTCGGACTCCGTCTGCCGCTGTGGCACCTATCCGCGCATTCGAAAAGCAATCCACCGCGCCAGCGCCGAATTGAGAAAGGCCGCGAAATGAGCACGACCCGACGCACCTTTCTCAAATCGGCCGTCCTGACGGGAGCCTCGCTGCTCATTGGTTTCGATGGAACTCGCCGACTGCTCGGCGAAGCGGTCACGAGCGGCCCGATCCGTTTGAGCAAATGGATCCGCATCGATTCCACCGGCACGGTCACGCTGACCATCCAGGAAGCGGAGATGGGACAAGGCGTGCGCACGTCGCTCGCGATGTTGCTGGCGGAAGAACTGGAAGCGGACTGGTCGCGCATTGTGATCGTGCAGGCTTCGCCGGGTGCGCCGGATTTTCCGAATCTCGGGAGCACCGGTGGGAGTGACAGCATGGAGAGCGGCTGGAAACCGCTGCGCAGCGCCGGGGCCGCCGCGCGCGAGATGCTCATCGCGGCGGCGGCCGCACGCTGGCAGGTGGCGCGAGCGGAATGCCGGGCCGAGAACGGCGCGATCGTGCACGGTAAGAGTGGGCGGCGCCTGCCGTTTGGAGAACTCGTGGCCGAGGCTGCCCAGCTCGAGCTGCCGAAGGATCCGCCGCTCAAGGATCCGAAGGACTTCCGCTTTATCGGGCATCCCACCAAGCGCATCAATGCGCTCGACATCGTCACGGGCGCCGCGTCGTACGGAATCGACACCCACGTACCGGGGATGCTCTCGGCCTCGCTCGAGCGCGCGCCCTGGCCCGGGGCGAAGCTCGCGAAGTGGGACGAAAAGGCCGCGCTCGCCGTTCGCGGAGTTCGCGCGGTTGTGTCCATCTCAAACGGGATCGCGGTGGTCGCCGATGGAAATTGGCCCGCCCAGAAAGGGCGAGCCTTGCTTGCGGCCGAGTGGACGGGCGGGGACCAGAGTTTCGATTCGACCAAGCACCGGCAAACGCTGGAAACGGCTTCGCGAGGGCGTGGCGTTCTCCTGCGGAAGGAAACGCCGCCTGTTCCTCCTGGCCCCGTCGTCCGCACGATCGAGGCCACGTACGCATATCCCTTTTACGCGCACGCCCCGCTTGAGACAATGAACTGCCTGGCGGATGTGCGCGGGGACCACTGTACGATTTGGGCGCCCACCCAATCCTCGGGCCGACTTCGCAAACGCGTCGCGGCTGCCCTCGGGGTGGCTCCGGAAAATGTGGAGGTAAACGTGACGCTGATGGGCGGAGGCTTCGGCCGCCGCCTCGCCGTGGACTACGCCCTCGAAGCGGCCGAAATCTCGCGGGCCGTGCGAGCGCCGGTACAGATTCTCTGGACCCGGGCGGACGACATGCAACACGGGCATTTTCAAGCGGCCTCCTCCCACCGGTTGAGCGGTGGCTTTGACGCGCAGAACGCCTTGCTTTCCTGGCGGCACACGAAGGCCGGTTCTTTTCACAATCTCGACGGTCCCCCGACGGAGGAGAAGACGAAGGAAGAGAATTTTCACATCTACGCCGCGTGGGGCGTATACGATGTGCCCTACGCCATCCCGTCGATCGAGACCGCCTACGTGCCAGTGGATTTACCTATGAAACACGGGCCCTGGCGCGCGGTCTTCGCGCCCTCGAGCGTTTTCGCGCGGGAATGCTTTTTCGATGAGCTGGCCGGCGCGGTGGGGGCCGATCCACTCGCGTATCGACTCAAAATGCTGGAAGGCGTCGATATCATCAAAGCCGGGCCCACCACGATCGATCGTCGCCGGCTCCGGGCTGTGCTCGAACTCGTGCAAAGCAAATCGGACTGGGGCAAACCGTTGGGCGAGCGACAAGGCCGCGGCGTGGCTTGCAACGCCTACTTCGGTGGAACGTGCATCGCTTACGTCGTCGAGGTAAGAGTCGGTCCGGACGGCGAGGTGAAGGTGGAACGGGTGGTCGCCGCCGTGGACTGCGGTCTTGTCGTCAATCCGATCGGGGTGGAGCAGCAAATCGAAGGTGCAGTGCTCTGGGGGCTCTCCTCCGCATTAAAGGGTGAAATCACCTTCGCAGGGGGCCTGGCCCAGCAAAAATCCTTCGCGGACTTTAGCGTTGCCCGGATGAAGGACTCCCCCAAGATCGAGATCCATTTTCTCCCAAACCCAGGCAAAACGCCGCTCGGCATGGGCGAGCCACCCGTGCCGCCGATTGTGCCCGCGATCGTGAATGCCATCTTTGCAGCAACCGGCAAGCGCTTGCGGCAGCTCCCCATTCGCGCCGAAGAGTTGCGGGTTTGACGGAAATCCGACCGCCAGCGCGATGGCGCAGCCGGCCTGGAGCGGTCTGGATCTGTAAAACAACAAACCCGCCGCGGCGCCATTCGGCGCGGGGGCGGGTTCGAGGGAAAGAGACGAAAATCGCGCCGACGCGGATCAGCGCTGCTTGCTGGCGTACTGCACAACGAAATGCGCCGGGCCGCCGGTCTTCGTTTTCGCCATCACGACCTTGAGATAGAATTGGTCGGTGTAGCCGGGCGTGACATTTACGACGGCGACATTGGCTTCGTCGTCGTCCTTGACGAGGAACTTGCCTTCCGGGCCATAAAACACGCCGATATCGACATCGGCGGCGTCCTCGTCGCCCGCGGCGACGATCTTGTAGGTCTGACCGTAGTAAAGAGTGACCGGATAGATCTTGGTGCCACCTTGCGGAAGCTGATCGATGGCGCCGTCGCGCACGGTCCAGCCGCTGTCCCCGAGTGCTTTCATCACGGCCAGGGCGGTGACTTTGGCTCCGAGTTGGGTGGCGAGAATCGTGCGCATCGGCACGAGGGCGAAGGCGGCCGCGAGGGCGACGCCGAGAAGGGAGAAAGTAATGCGCTTCATACGAGGGAGATTTGGAACCGAACGTGGAGGGGTTGGGTGGTTATGCGCATCACGCGCCCGCCGCGACGGCGGCAACGAGATCACCGCTGATCTGCTTCAGCTTCATGACGTCTTCCTTGCTCATGGTCTTGCCTTCCTTGATGTCCGTCAGCTTGGCGATTTCATCCATCTGGCCGATCATCTTGGTCACAAACGTGGTGGCCTTGGCCTTCGGTCCCAAGGCTTCGAGCTGCTTCTTGAGATAGTTCACGAGCAGCGGCTGGCGCAGCAGTTTCGTCGCCTCTGCATCATAGGTTTCCGTCAGGGCCGAGGTGGCGACGCTCAACCCGCGCATCCACCCGCCGACGGTGGCGAGCGAAACGGACTCCTTGTCCTTGTTTTTCTTCAGCTCCTCAAGCACGTCGACCCGCACCGATTCGAGGATCGTGCGCAACTCGGTCCACTTTCCTTCCTCGGCGAGCTTGTTGGCGACCGCGATCTTATTCTTGATGGAAAGGTCGGCGGAGAGCTCGAGTGCGAGCACTTCGATCACATCGGATGCCCGGCGCAGGGCCTTGGCATCCTTGGCCTGCACGGCCACAAAAGCGTCTGCCACCCGCATCCCGAGATTGGCAGCCTTGGCCGCTTCATTCGTGAACTTCGAATTGGCGGTGCTGGGATCCTTCCCGAAACCATCCGCCACCTTGGCAAAGTCAATTTTCGTGACGCTGCGCAAGGCCATGAACACTTCTTCGGGCGGAGGAAGAATGTAAGCCTCTGCACCCGCAACTTCCGTGGGAGACAACGGCTTCGGCGGATCGGCGGCGAGCACCGCCGGCGCGGCGGCGAGCGCGGCGAGGGCGAGCAGAGGAATGAAGGAAATTCGTTTCATGGGCTTTACGAGGGTGTTGGTGTTTTCGGGCGGAACCATTGGATGTATCAAAGCCCGCGGGCGTTGTCTTTGTAAAAACATCCACTTCGACAAGATCGACCTTCATGCTTTCCCCACCCCGAGACTCCCACCATTTTTCGCGCCTGCGCTGGTGGCTGCCGGCGCTGCTCATGATGGCCTTGATTTTTGTCGCGGCGACGGATCTGGGGGCGATGTCGCACCAGTCGCGGCTGCTCGCCCCGTTCCTGCGCTGGCTGGGTTTGGACGATGCGGCGGCGACCGCGGCCGTCGTCTTCGTGCGCAAGAATGCCCATTTCTTTTTCTACGGAATCCTCTCAATCCTGGTCTGGCGCGCGTGGCTGCGCCGCCGCCTGCTGGCGGCGCGTTCGCCGTGGCCGGCGCGGGCCGCCTGGGGGCCGCTCGTCTTTTGCGCCGTCTACGCGGTCACCGATGAGTGGCACCAGTCCTTTGTCCCATCCCGCACCGCGGCCGTCGGTGACGTAGTGCTCGACACCGCTGGCGCCGCATGCGCCCTTGCCGCCTGGTGGCTCTGGCAGCGCCGGAACGCAGTCGTTGCCAGCGCCGCTCCCGGTTCCGAAGCGCCGAAAAATTAGTTCCGCGCGTCTTCGCAATCGCGCGCGATCTGCGCCTTCAGGTCGTCAAGACTCGCAAATTTTTTCTCACCGCGGAGAAAGCGGCGGAACGCGACTTCGATGTCGCGTCCGTAGAGGTCGCCCTCGAAATCGAAAAGGTGAATCTCCAGGGCGCGCTCGGCTGCACCTCCCAGCGTGGGACGGACGCCCAGATTGAGCACGCCGCGATGGCGCTGCCCGTCGATCCACGCTTCCGCTGCGTAGACGCCGTTGGGCGGAAACTGCTCGTTGTGGGCGGCGAGATTCGCGGTCGGAAATCCCAGTTGGCGGCCGAGCCGGCGGCCTTCCACCACGGTTCCCAGGATGGTAAACTCCCGGCCCAGCAGACGGGATGCTTCCGCCAGGTCGCCGCGCTCGACGGCGCCGCGAATCAAGGTGCTGCTGATCTGGCGGCCCTGCGAATCGAGGACGGGCGGGAGACCGACACAGGTGAAATTATACTGCCGTCCGAGCCGGGTGAGCGAATCGACATTCCCGGCCCGACCCTTGCCAAAGGACCAGTCGTAACCCACGCAAATCTCGACGAGCGGATCGCACGCCTCGACGAGTGCGCGGATGAAATCCTCCGGCGGCGTGCGCGAGAATTCGAGATCGAAGGGAATGACGAGGGTCGCGGGCACGCCCAGATGCGCGAAGACGCGGAGCTTGTGCGCCGTGGAAGTGAGCAAATGGGGCGCGCCTTCCGGGCGCAAGACCTTGAGCGGATGCGGATCGAAGGTGACGACCACCGCGCAGCTGTCCTCGTCGTGCCGCGCGTCCCGCAAAGCGTGGCCGATTACGGCGCGATGACCGAGATGCACGCCGTCGAAAACCCCGACGGCGAGAAAGGCCGGGCCGGGCAGACCGGCGAGTTCCGAGATGGCGTGGAAGATCTTCAAGGGATCTTAAGCGCCGCGCAGGCGCGAGACCTCAGGCAGGCTGATGATTTTTTCGAGCAGGGCGGCGCGACCGGCATTCTTGAGTTCGTCCACCGTCACGGATCGCTCGAGCGTGAAACGCCCCGAACGCGTGCGCCGCAAGGACTTGAGATGGGCGCCACAACCGAGATCCTGGCCGATGTCGTGCGCATACGTGCGGACGTAAAACCCTTTGCTGCACACGACGCGAAAGTCCACTTCGGGCAGCCGCACGGCCTGCACTTCATGGGCATAGACGTGCACGAAGCGCGGCTCGCGCTCCACCGTCTTGCCCTGGCGGGCGAGTTTGTAGAGCGGGATACCCTCCTTTTTGATCGCGCTGACCATGGGTGGGAGCTGGTAGAAATCGCCGTGCAGTTTTGCGAAGGCCGCCTCGATCCGCGCCCGGTCGAGATCGGCCGGAACCGGTTTCGTTTCGACGGGTTTGCCGTCGGCATCCTGGCTGTCGGTGGTGACGCCCAGCGTCATCGTGCCGACGTACTCCTTGTCCTCGGCCATGAGCAAGTCCGAGATCTTGGTCCCGCGCCCCAGCACCATGATCAGCATGCCGGTCGCAAGCGGATCGAGCGTGCCGCAGTGGCCCACCTTGCGCGTATCCAGCGCGCGGCGGGTGATGGCAACGACATCGTGCGATGTCATGCCGGGGGCTTTGTCGACGAGCAGAACGCCGTCGGGCTCAGCGCCGCCCTGGAAGTGGGAGCGAATCATGAATGGCTTGGGTGACTTGGTTGCGAATTTCCTCGAGGGCGCCAGTGATTCGCGCCCCCGCTGCGAGGCGGTGACCGCCTCCGCCAAAGCGCGCACAGATGGCGCTGACATCGATATCCTCCCGCTTGGAGCGCAGACTGACACGGGCGCCGGGCTTTCCGCCGGTACTGCGCATTTCCTCGAAAAACGCGGCGACCTCCACCGTGTCGATCGAGCGCAGGTGATTGATCACATCCTCCGTGTCCCCGTCCTGCAGGCCGAGCTCCGCCGTGAGCGCGAGCGAAACGGTGGCGGTCGCAATGCGATCGCCGGCGGTCAGCCGGAGATCGTCGAAAACCCGGCCCAGGAGACGTACACGCCGCAGGGGTTGACGGTCGTAACACGCCTGCGAAAGCGCCGCGACATCGACGCCCCGGCGCACGAGGTCGGCCACGATCTCGAACGTGCGTGCCGTCGTGCCCCGATACTGGAAGCAGCCGGTATCCGTGCTCAGCGCGACGAAAAGGCATTCGGCCATCTCCTTCGTGAAGGGCAGGTTCTCCGCCACGAACAACTCATAGAGCAACTGGGCGGTCGCGGGCATGTCCGCAGCGACGTGCACGAGATTGCCGAAGCGCTCGTTGCTGATGTGGTGATCGAGATTGAGCGTGAGCTTTACGTCGCCCAGAAAGCGAAGCGGGCGGCCGAGACGGACAAAGTTCGCGCAATCGACCGCGACAAGGCAGTCGAAGTCGGGCTTGGGCTTGGATTCGTCCGGGGCGTGAATCAGTTTCGCCTGCGGGAGAAAGGTGAACTTCTCGAGCAGCCCATCCTCGTTCCAAACCGTCACGTCCTTGCCGAGCGCCTGCAGGCAGAGCGCCAGGGCGAGTTGCGAACCGTACGCGTCGCCATCCGGACGATGGTGGCTGAGCACAAGGAAGGATTGCTGCGCGCGCAGGACGGCAGCAATCTCGGCGAAGGAAGCGTTGAGGCGCGCGCTCATCGGGCGGGGGACGACTCCGGCGCGTCCTCTTCCGGGGCGGGCGGAATATCGAGTTGCTCGAGCAATTCGACGACACGCACGCCGCGCTCAATGGAGTTGGTGAGGTGAAAGGAAAGCTGGGGCGTATTCTTGAGGGCGATGCGCTTGCCTAGGGCGGCCTGCAGCGGCACGCGCTCCTCCCGGAGCGTTTCGACGGCGGAACGCTGCTCCGCCTCGTTCCCGATCACGCTGACGTAGACGTGACACTGCCGGAGATCAGGCGTGATGCTGACGCTGTGAATCGAGACCAGCGTCGCCCTAAACGTGATTTCGCGCGCGATGATCAAGCCCAGTTCGCTGCGCACTAACTCCTGGACACGGACGGTTCGGTTTTTCATGACGGTTGGAACGTCGGGCGACCCGCCTCCGCGGTTCGCGATGCGGGCGCTCGGGGCGCGGATCAGAGTTTCTGGGCGAACTTTTCGAGCGTGTAGCACTCGATGATGTCGCCGGCCTGGTAGTCGTCGTAGTCTCCGAGCTTGATGCCGCACTCGAAGTTATTGCGGACTTCCTTCACATCGTCCTGGAAGCGGCGCAGCGTGGCCAGGCCGCCGTCATAGACCGGCGTGCGCCGGCGCAGAACCCGGGCGCGCGCCGTGCGCAGAATCCGGCCATCCGTCACGTAGCAGCCAGCGACTTTGCCCTTGGTCAGATCGAAAACCTGGCGGACTTCGGCATGGCCGATCACGTTTTCGCGGGTCTCGGGGTCGAGGAGCCCGGCCATGGCGTCGCGCACCTGGTCGATGAGCTCGTAGATGATCGAATAAAGCTTGATCTGAATGCCTTCGCGCTTGGCGGCGTTGACGGCGACGTTCTCCACCTTCGTGTTGAAGCCGACGATGATCGCGCCGGAGGCGGCGGCGAGCAGGGCATCGCTTTCGCTGATCGGGCCCACGCCCGTGTGGATGAACTCCAAATCGACTTTTTTCGTCTTGATGTCGCCGAGCGAACCCACAATGGCCTCGAGGGAGCCCTGCACGTCCGACTTGAGGACGATGCGCATGACTTTCTTGCCGTCGCCTTGCATCATCGACATGAGGCTTTCAAGGCTGGCGCGCGCGGGCGCCACGAGCTTCTTGGTGCGGAGGGCATCGATGCGCTCCTCGCTCAGCGTCCGGGCGGAACGCTCGTTCTCCATGACAACGAGTTCGTCGCCGGCATTCGGCAGGCCAGAGAACCCGATGATTTTCACGGGAATCGACGGACCCGCTTCTTTCACGGGCTTGCCGTGGTCGTCGAACATCGCCTTGACCTTCCCCCAATGGGATCCGGAAATGAAGGCATCGCCGGCCCGCAGAGTGCCGGACCTGATGATCACCGTCGCGGTGGGTCCGCGCCCGGCTTCCTGCTGGGCCTCGATCACCGTGCCACGCGGCGCGGCATCCGGATTGGCCTTGAGTTCGAGCATTTCAGCCTCGAGGACCAGCGTCTCGAGCAACTGCGCCACGCCCGTGCCCTTGGTCGCGGAGACGGAAATGACTTCGGTGTGGCCGCCCCATTCCACGGGCTGCAGGTCATGCCCCTGCAGTTGCTGCTTCACCCGGTCCGGATTCGCGCTCTGGAGATCGATCTTATTCAGCGCGACGACGATCTTCACCTTCGCGGCCTTGGCGTGATTCATCGCCTCGATCGTTTGCGGCATCATGCCGTCATCGGCGGCGACGACGAGAACGACGATGTCTGTGACGTTCGCACCGCGGGCGCGCATGGCGGTGAAAGCCGCGTGGCCGGGCGTATCGAGAAAAGTGATCGGGCGGCCTTGCACTTCGACGCGATAAGCCCCGATATGCTGCGTAATTCCGCCCGCCTCACCCGCCGCGACGCGCGTCTTGCGGATGGCGTCCATGAGGGAGGTTTTGCCGTGGTCGACGTGTCCCATGAAGGTCACGATCGGAGCGCGCAGCTTAAGTTCGTCTTCCTTGACCTCGACCGGTGCGATGGGCTCGACAATGACGACTTCCGGCTTGTGCACGCCGGTGCCGGTCTTGCGCTTTTCCGCCTCGAAGACAAAGCCGTGCAGCGCGCAGACCTTGGCGGCGACATCGGGCTCGATCGTCTGGTTCTGATTGGCAAAAATGTTCATGCCGATCAGGTCCTTGATGACCTGGAAAGGCTTGAGACCCATCTGCGTGGCGAGATCGCGCACGAGGATCGGCGGCTTGATGTGAATGATTTTCTCCTCCGCGGGAGGAACCTCCGCCGGGTTTTCCACTTCCGGGGCGGGCGCTTCGAGCGCGGCCTCCGCCACAGGCGCAGCCACCTCGACCGGCGGAGGTGCAATTGCCTCCTCTTTCCTGGGTTCGCCGCGCGAAATGAGATCGAGCACCGGCGCAGCGGGCGGCGGGGGAGGCGGCACTACGGCGGCCGGAGCGGCCTTGGGGACAGGTTTGGCGGGTGCCTTGATCCGCGAAATCGGCGGGAAGAGCGCGGCTTTGGACTTCGTCGGCGCCTTCGATTTCTTCAAATTGCCCTCGTCGTCGATGAGCGAAACCGCGACGACGGGCTCGGGTGGGGGCGCAGGCGTGGCCGCAACCGGCGCCTCCGCTTTCCGGACCGTCGGGGCAGGCTTCGCCGCG
Source organism: Chthoniobacterales bacterium (assembly GCA_038226705.1). Lineage (GTDB taxonomy): Bacteria > Verrucomicrobiota > Verrucomicrobiia > Chthoniobacterales > SZAS-18 > SZAS-18. The sequence continues at coordinate 19,397 of JBBRQH010000077.1, forward strand.
ACTTCCTTACGGGCGGGAGTCGAGGGGCGCTTGCGGCCGGCGTTGGTCTTGGAAGCGGAGGAAGAGCTTGGCATGGGCAGTGGGATTTCCGTGATCGAGCCTAAAATTAGCCGGCCGGCGTGAGGCTGCGCGCACGCTCGAGAATGGCGGTGGCTTTTTCCAAATCGACCCCCGTGGCGTCGGCGATGTCCTGCGGTTCGGCGGTGAGGAGCACGTCGATTTCGCCCATGCCCGACTTCACCAGCGCGCTGGCTTCCGCCTCGGTGATGCCAAGAGTGGTCGCAAGTTGCGAGGAAGCGGCCAGGACTTTGTTGTCGAACTGCTGCACGGCGGACTGGTCCTTCTCGATGCTGATTTCCCAGCCGGTGAGCTTGGCGGTGAGACGCGCATTCTGGCCGCGCTTGCCGATGGCGAGGGAGAGCTGGTCTTCGTCCACCCGGACGATGACGGTCTTCTTCTCCGGCACGAGGTCGATGCCTTTGATCTTGGCGGGCTTGAGCGCCTCCAGAACCATTTCGCGCGGCTCGGCGTGCCAGCGGATGATATCCACCTTCTCGTTATTGAGTTCGCGGACGATATTCTTCACGCGGTTCCCCTTGACGCCGACGCAAGCGCCCACGGGATCCACCTTATCGTTCACGCTGTGAACGGCAACCTTGGTGCGGTATCCTGCTTCGCGCGCCAGGCCACGGATTTCCACAGTGCGGTCGGCGATTTCAGCCACCTCGGTCTCGAAGAGCCGGCGCACGAAATTGGGATGCTTGCGCGAGAGAACGATCTTGGGGCCGCCGGGGCCATTTTCCACCGCGAGCACATACGCGCGCAGCCGGTCGCCCACATTGTATTCTTCCGTGACGACGCGCTCGTTGTGCGGCATCACCGCCTCGAATTTTCCGAGATCGATGATGACGTCTGACCGTTCGAAACGGCGCACGGTGCCCGTGACGATTTCGCCTGCGCGATCCTTGAACTCTTCGAAGAGCATCTCTTTCTCGGCCATGCGGACGCGCTGGCTGATGGCCTGGCGGGCAGTCTGGGCAGCGATGCGACCAAAACTGTTGGGAGGTACTTCGACCTCGACCATGTCGTCGATCTGCGCGCTGGCTTGCGAGATTCGGGCTTTCTGGAGCGAAACTTCCAGGTTATCGTTCACCACCCGTTCCATCACTTTGCAGGTCACGTAGACGCGGATGTCACCCGACTTCGAACCGATATCGATCCGGACTGCATGTGGTTCCCCGAAACGTTTGATATAAGCGGCTTTCAGCGCGTTGATAACGGCTTCCGTGAGGATTTCCCTCTTGATGCCCTTTTCGCGTTCGTAGTAATCGAAGGCGGCAATCAGTTCGCTATTCATAGAAAATAAACGACCGATCACACGCGGGCGGAGGTATCTCCGAGGCCCGCCGGATCAGCCGGGGCAAAGACGATACTCCTTCTGGTAGGGGCGTCAACCTAAGGAGCCGGGACTCAAACCCACATTCCCAACAATTTCCGCCCTGAATTCCTGAAACTCTTCGTCAGAGTTGCGGTTGAAGGAAGGAGAACGAATATTACCGACCTGTGAACGAGCACGCTTCCAAGGGATTTGACCGGGACGACCCACTCTGGGACGTGCTCGATCGTGCCCGCAAGCCGGCCCCGGTCGATCCGTGGTTCGCCCAGAAGGTACTCCGCGCGATCGACGAGGAGAAACCCGCACCGACGGGCTGGCGCTCGTGGTTCGCGTCCTGGTCCATTTCCTGGGTGCCAGTGGCCGCCTCCATTGCCATCGCGGTGGCGGGTCTCCATTATGTCGTTCCCACCTCCCCTCCCCTGCAGTCGGCGATCGGGGATGCTCTTCCCGCCCAGCCGGACGAGCGCGTCGCCGCGGTTCTGGAGGATTTGGAAGCATTGGTCGCGCTCGAGGACGGGCAGGGCGGCCTCGAAGACGCTCTCCTGCAGCAAGAGGGTGGTTAGCCACCCCCACCGGGCGCGTGCAATACCCCGGCGAGGAGTTCGCGCACTTCGTGCAGGGAGTTCAGCACCCCTGACGCCAGGGAGGTCATCTCTTCGGTCGGCGCCACCAGGTCCGGAACCATGATCACGGGCATTCCAGCCGCCCGCGCCGCGTGCACCCCGGCCTCGGAATCTTCCAGTACCAGGCACCGGGCTGGGTCGATTCCCAACCGTCGCGCGGCGAGCAGGAAAATATCGGGCGCGGGTTTCCCCTGGAGAATCTCTTCGCCGGACGTGATGATGGGAAAGCGGGCCGCCCACGGACCAAGGCTCCGGAGGGCTGTCGGACGCCCCGTGGAGGTTGCAACCGTCTTGGCAATCGCGCTCGCGTCCAGGAAATCGAGAAGTTCCCCGAGCCCGGACTTGGGCGGCATTCCCTCGGGGCCAAGACGGGTAAGCGCAATTGCACTGGCTCGCCGAACGAAATCCGGCGCGGGGAAATCCGACCCGTAAATTTCGGTGAGGAGCAATTGGGCATCCCTGGCGTTGCGCCCGAGGAAGCGGCGGAAAATCGGGTCATCGATTTCGCGGCCGAACTCCGGGATCGCCTCGAACCAGGCGGCGCGGTAGATCGACTCCGAGTCGATCATCAAGCCGTCCATGTCCAGGATGACGGCGTGCGGTCGCGGAAGACGGATCATTCGAGCTTGCGCTGCGCCCTTTCCCCTTCCTCGATCAACTTCCAGAAGGACTTCGCCTCGCCCAACTGCTCGTCCTCGGCGAAGGGTAGATTTGAGCGGAACAGAAAATCCGTCAGGGTGTTCCGGTGCAGGATGCGGTGGATCGCAAAACCCTCGGGCACGCGCTCGAAATAAACCCGCATATCCTTAAGCCGGTAGCGGAACAGCTTCTTCCCATCGCGCCGGATCACGCCCACGTGCTCGGCGTTGGGCGCGTCGAGGTTCACCGTGGCCGCGCGGAAGCCGCCCAGCAGTTCGAGCTGCGCCAATTTGGCGAGCTGGGCCATCTCGGCAGCCGAAATGGTGTTGAAAATGATCTGCGCGGCGGGGCGATCGGGATTCATGACGACGCAGGCGAAAGGCTACCCATAGACGCGAGTCACGCGGTGCGAAAGTCCGGTAAAGATCTCCCAGGCAATCGTGCCGGCACGCGTGGCCAGCTCATGGGCGGAAATCTCGTCGCTTTCCTGCCGGCCGAGGAGCACCACCTCTTCTCCCGGAAGCAAATCGGGAAAGGCATCGGCATTCACCATGACCTGATCCATCGTGACGCGCCCGAGCAGCGCACAGCGCCGGCCCCGGATGAGCACACTCGCTCCCTGGCCGGCGAGGCTGCGTGGGTAACCATCGGCATACCCCGCCGAAAGGGTTGCGACGCGGGTGGCGCGTTCCAGAATCAAGGTGCGTCCATAACTGATCCCTTGGCCCGCAGGAAGATCGCGCACGAGCGAGACTCGCGTCTTCCAGGTCAGGACCGGGAGTAACCGCGCCTGCTCCGGGAGGAGGGGCGAAACGCCGTAGAGCATCAATCCGGCGCGCACCAGTTCACCCGCGACCGGGGAGTAGCCGAGAATCCCGGCACTGCTGCGCGTCTGCTTAAGGGTATCGCGATATTCGCGCAGGAGCGTGGCGAAAACGGCGAGTTGTTCGCGCGTGAAGATGGGATCGTCATCGGCACTCGGGAGGTGCGTGGCGATTCCGGCCAGGCGCAGGCCCGGCAAGGCGCGCACCGTTTCCACGAGTCGCGCCAATCCCTCCGGCAGCACGCCGGTTCGTCCCATCCCGGTATCGACTTCCACCACGACTCCAAGAGGCTCGCGAGCCGAGGCCCGGGCGGCGAAAGCGCGTGCCTCGGTCGCGTCTGAGAGCCACGGAGTCAGGCGCAGCCTCACGACGTCGTCAAACTCCGCGGGCAGCGCGGGCGAGAGCAATTCGATTTCGGCGGCCTCGCCGAAGGCCGCGCGCAGTTCCTGCGCTTCCGTCACATTCGCCACCCCGAAATCGCGAATCCCCGCGTGCTCGAGGAGATGCCCGGCGGTTTGCACCGCGCCATGTCCGTAGGCATCGGCCTTCACCACCGCGAGGACCCGGGAATCCGGTCCAGCCAGCGAAGACGCAACCGCGGCATTGTGCCGGAGGGCGGCGAAATTTATTTCAGCCCAGCAACGGGCCGCGGAAACAGAAAATGGGGGGTGCAAGTCTGGGCGGGATCAGGCGGATGGCGCCGGTTTGGACGGTCCAATGGACTCGTGTTTCGGACGGGTGATATAGGGTTCGCGCAGGTAGATCGGCTCCAACGGGCGCTTTTCGGATTCGTCCGGGAGGAAAAGCAGGTGCGACGCGAGTGCGCGCGCTAATTCCGTCGAAAAACCGGGTAGCGCCTCGGTGGACAGGCACGCCCAGCC
>JBBRQH010000078.1:0-22736 GCA_038226705.1 Chthoniobacterales bacterium
CCTCAGTCCTCAGTCCTCAGTCCTCAGTCCTCAGTCCTCAGTCCTCAGTCCTCAGTCCTCAGTCCTCAGTCCTCAGCCCTCAGTCCTCAGTCCTCCGTCTTCCTTCCCATGCTCGCGCTTCGCTCACTTCTCCGGAGCCCCGGATTCTCGACTATCGCGGTCCTGACGCTCGCGCTCGGCATCGGCGTCAATGCCGCGCTGTTCTCGATCGTCTACGGGGTGTTTCTCAAGCCGCTTGGATTCCGCGAGCCCGATCGCCTCGTTCGCATCTGGAATGCGTTTCCGGAACGCGGACTCGAGCAAACGAACGCCTCCGTGCCCAAGTTTGAGCATGTGGTGGAGAACCTGCCGCCCGCCCTGCTCGGTGTTGCCGCCATTGCCGGGGACGGATTCAGCGTGACGGGCCGCGGCGAGCCCGAACAAGTCGAGGGCAGCCGGGTCTCCGGCGCATTCTTCGACGTGATCGGCGTAAAGCCAATGCTTGGGCGCGCCTTCACACGTGAAGAGGAAAAGCCGGGGGGCGACGCCGTCGTACTCATCAGCCACCCCTGGTGGACAAAACGTTTTGTGTCCGATCCGAACGTCATCGGCAGCTCCATCACGCTGAACGGCGTGCCGCACGTCATCATCGGCGTGCTGCCGCCGACCTTCGGTTCCCCTTCGCCCGGGATTCCGTCTGGGTTCCGCGCGTGCGCGACGTGAGCTACATGACGCCCGATCAACTCGAGCGCGCGTCGGGCTACCTGCGCGTCGTCGGACGGCTCGCGCCGGGTGCCACGGCCGATCAAGTGACACGCGATCTCGCGGTCATTGCTCCCCGGTATCTCGCGGCGGGACCGGAGCGCGTGGACGGAAAGACGAAACTCACCGCATATCCCTTCCATGAGAATCTCGTCGCCGACCTGCGCGAAATGATCATCCTCCTCGCCGGCGCGGTCGCGAGTGTGCTGCTCGTTGCCTGCGCCAACGTGGCGAATCTAATGCTCGCCCGCCACAACGCGCGGCAGAAAGAAAACGCGGTGCGACTTGCGCTTGGCGCGCCTCGTTCCGCCATCATCGGGCGTTTCATCGGCGAAGGCCTGATCCTTGCGCTCGCCGGCGCCGCGCTCGGACTCCTGGTGGCGCAACTCAGCCTGAAAGGCATCACCACCTGGGGCAGCGATCTGCTCCCGCGTGCGCTCGAAATCTCCCTCAACCTTCCGGTCCTCGGCGCGGCGGTGCTGCTCGCGCTGCTCACCGGCGTGGCGCTTGGACTCGTGCCTGCCTGGCAGCTCTCGCGTGTAGACGCCATGGCGGCCTTGCACGATTCCACGCGCGGCTCGAGCGGGGGTGCCCGACAGGGTCGGGTGCGCGCCGCTCTGCTCGTGGCGGAGGTGGCGGTTTCGCTGGTCCTCCTCGTGGGGGCAGCGCTGCTCTTGAACAGCTTTGTCCGCCTCGGCCACGTCCAGCCCGGCTTCAATACCGACAACGTGCACGTCATGGGCGTGGCGCTGCCTCCTTCGCGCTATCCCGACAGCGCCACCCAGGCGCGCTTCGCCCAGCGTTTCAGCGAGGCCCTGCGGGCCCAGCCCGGCGTGCGTTCGGCGGGCGCCGGAGCGGGAGTGCCTTTCGATGGGAATCGCTCGTTCACTCCGGTGGGCGATCCGACAAAACCCCTCGGACCGGCCGGCGAGCGTCCGCTCGGCTTGCGGCGGCCGATCACGCCCGGCTATCTCGCCACGCTCGGCATCCCGCTCGTGCGCGGCCGGGATCTGGAGGAGAAGGATGGGCCGGATGCGCCGCCGGTCTGCCTCATCACCCGCTCCGCCGCCAAGCGGTTCTTCGGCGAGGTGGATCCGATCGGGCGCGCCCTCGTACTCGGGATCGCCAGCACGCACCGGGAAGTGGTTGGCATCGTCGAGGACATCCGTTCGGAAGATCTCGCGACGAGCCCGCGCGACGAGTTCTACATCCCGGCCGCGCAGGTGAACGAGAATTTCCTCACCTACGCCATTCGCACGGAGCTGACCGGCACCTCGGTCCAGGCCGCCTTCAAGTCCGCGCTCCGCACCGTCGATGCCGAGATCCCCACCAATCCGGTGGCCACGATGAACGAGATGATGCGACAGAGCGTGGCAAACCGCGAAGTCGCCATGCAGGCCCTCGGGGGCTTTGCCATCGTCGCGCTGCTCCTCGCTTCGCTGGGGATCTACAGCGTGCTGGCGTATTCCGTTTCGCAGCGCACGAACGAAATCGGCATTCGCATGGCCTTGGGCGCCGACATCGCGGCGGTGCGCAACATGGTCGTGCGCGAGGGCATGAAGCTCACGCTCATCGGTCTCGGCCTCGGCACCGTGCTCGCCCTCGGCGCGACCCGCCTGCTTGGCACCCTGCTGTTCGGCATCGGCGCCACCGATCCCATGACCTACCTCACGGTGGCGGTCGTCCTTTCCTCCGTCGCCGTATTTGCCTGCTGGCTGCCTGCGCATCGGGCGGCCCGGGTCGACCCGATGAAAGCGTTGCGCGCGTAGTTCGCTCCCCTTTGAAATCGACATGACTGTCCTGCGCCGACCCACCTTCGCGCTCGCGGTTATTCTCGTGCTCGGCTTGGGCGTGGCGGTCAGCACGCTCGCTTTCACGGTCCTCGAGGCCTTCCTCCTGCGGCCGCTGCCATTTCGCGAGGCGGACCGTCTCGTCTGGCTCGAAACCCATCATTCCCGAACCGGCACAGACCTCGGAATGAGTTTCGTGGATTTCAAGGATCTGCGCTCGGCAGAATCTTTCGAGGACACCGCCTTCCTCAATCTGCGCTGGAACGGCAACATCCGCCTCGGAGACGGCACGGAGGCGGAGACGCTACGCACCACTTTCTGCACGTGGAATCTGCTTGAATTGATGGGCGTGAGGACCGCGCTCGGAAGGGGATTTCGAGCGGAGGACGATGCGCCCGACGCGCCGCGAACGCTCGTCATTTCACACGCCGTCTGGACGCAGGTTCTGGGCAGCGCCCCCGATGTCATTGGCCGCACCCTGAACCTGGACGGCGAAGAACGCCAAATCATCGGCGTGCTGCCCCCGGGCGTCAGGTTTCCCGCCCAAACGGATCTGTGGGTTCCGACCGGGGAGCGCTTTCAAAGTTCCTCGAGCCGCGGCAATCGCTTTGATCGCGCCATCGCGCGCTTGCGCCCGGGGGTTTCGCGCGAGGCGGCTGAAGTCGAACTCCGCGGCATTGCGGCGCGGCTGGCCCGCGACTTTCCGGACTCCAACTCGATGGCCACTTCGGCCCTCGTCCGGCTGCGCGACGCGTCGACTTCGAGCGTGCGACCCTCGCTCTACCTGGTCTTTGCCGCGTCGGCCTGCCTGCTGCTCATTTCCTGCGCCAATGTGGGCGCGATGTTTCTCGCGGCCGGAGTGGCGCGCGCCCGGGAATTTGGCATCCGCAGCGCGCTCGGGGCGACGCGCTCGAATCTGGTTCGTCAGCTCCTGCGCGAAGCGTTCGTCCTGGCCGGCCTGGGGGGAGCGTTTGGGACCGCGGTGGCAGCAGTCGCCCTTTCGCTGCTCGCGCGGGCTATTCCCACCGATCTTCCCTACTGGATCGAGTGGCACCTTGACCTTGGCTCTCTTGCCTTCGCCCTCGGTTGCTCGTTCTTCACCGCCGTTGGAGCGACCATGCTTTCCGCCCGGCGCATTCTGGCGGGAGCCGAGGTGCGCTCAGCCTTGATGCGGGGATCCGGCGCCTCGGCCGGAACCTCCCGCTGGCAGCCAGTCCTGGTGGGCGCGCAGATCGCGCTGAGTTTCGTTCTCCTCAGTCTCGGCGCCGCTTTGGTGCGGCACGTCTTCGACCTGGGGCAGACGGCGCCGGGCTTCGAACCGCGGGGCATCCTGCTCGTCGAAGTGAATCCGACCTATCGCTCGGATGAGCCGGCGGCCCAGCGGGTCAGCCGATTCGAACAACTCCTGGCAACGATCCGGAATCTGCCGGGCGTGGTCTCGGTCGCGGCGAACAACAGTCCCCCCTTCATTCCGCAAAGACCTTGGAATCGCACGGATTTTACCGTCGAAGGCCAGGACGAAGCTGCGCAACACGGGAATCCCATCGCAAGTTTTCAGACGGTCAGCGCGGACTACTTTCGCACCCTGAAGATCCCGCTGCTGCGCGGTCGAGCCTTTCAAACGGAGGACACGATTGAGTCGACGCGGGCCGCGATCATCAGTCGGGCCCTGGCCGAGCGCGTCTTCGGCACCGTCGATCCGCTCGGCCAGCGTTTTCAACTCGGACCGATCGAAGATCGCACCGAACCGAACTGGCGGACGATTGTGGGGGTGGTGGGCGACCTGCGACATCAATCGCTCGAGGGGTCGCCGGTGCCGGACATCTATTTCGCCTCCACCCAGCTCGCGTGGAAACAGATGCACTACCTGGTGCGCGTGGCGGATGGAATTCCCCCTCTGTCGCTCTTGCCGGCGATCCGGCGCGAGTGCGCCAAGGTCTCCGCCGACACGGGAATTTTCAATGCCGCGCCGCTCGAGCGGCTCGTTTCGGATTCGCTCTGGCAGCAGCGGCTCCGGGGCTGGCTCGTGAGCGGCTTTTCCTCGGCCGCGATCGCGCTGGCTTGCGCCGGCTTGGCGGCCCTCGCCGCGCTCCACGTGACGCAGCGTCGCCGTGAGTTCGGCATCCGCCTGGCCCTGGGGGCCCTAGCCGCCTCACTGAGCGCAGCGGTCATCACGCGCAGCCTGCGTCTCACCGCGATCGGTCTCGCCTTCGGAGCGGCCGGAGCCTTCGCCGGCGCCCGCCTCGCCGCGCATTTCGATCCCGCCTTCCCCGCCCCCAGTCTGCTCTCGCTCACGATCCCCGCCGTGATCGTGCTGGCGGTTTCCCTCCTCGCCTCCGCCCTCCCCGCCCGCCGCGCCGCGCGCGTAAATCCCGTCGCCGCGCTCCGCGCGGAATAGCCAATCGCCAATCGCCAATCGCCAATACTGTCCTCAGTCCTTTGCCCCTTTTGAAAGAGGATTTAGGCGAGATTTGAGGGGCTGTCTCGCTCCGCTCGGCTGTCCTCAGTCCTCAGTCCTCAGTCCTCTGTCCTCTGTCCTCTGTCCTCTGTCCTCTGTCCTCTGTCCTCTGTCCTCTGTCCTCTGTCCTCTGTCCTCTTTCCCCATGCTTCCCTTCCGCCGACTCCTCAAGACTCCGGGCTTTGCTGCGGTGTCCATCCTGACGCTGGCGCTGGGCATCGCGGCCAGCACGGCGCTTTTCAGCCTGTTCAATGAATTGATTCTGCATCCGCACCGTTTCCCGGCGCCCGACACTCTCGTGCGGATCTGGACAAACAACGCGGCCAAGAACCTCGTCGCCCCGGCGATCTCCTGGCCGAAGTTCCAGCATTTCCGGGACCAACAGGCGTCCTTTGCCCAGGTCGCTCTTTCCACCGGTGCGAATTTCTCCTTCGCCCGCGATGACGCCGAGCCGGAGCAGCTTTTCGGGCTGCGCGTCAGCGCAAACTTCCTCTCGACTCTCGGCGTGCAGCCGGCGCTCGGCCGCACTTTCACGGCCGAGGAGGATTCGCCGGGCGGCGCCGATGTGGCAATCATCAGCCACGAATTCTGGCAGACGCGCCTCGGCGGCCGGACCGGCGTTCTCGGCCAGACGATTCTCCTGGAAGGTGCGCCGCACGTCATCGTCGGCGTTCTCCCGCCGGCCGTGAGTAATCCCTTCAACAATGTGCTCATCCTTGCGCCCCGGGCCTTTGAGCCGCAGGGCCTCACGGCGGACCAGATGCGCGTGGGCTCGAGCGTGCTCCAGGTGACCGCCCGCCTGAAACCCGACGCGAGCCTGGCCGCCGCCAACACCGAGATCAGCGGGCTCTCCAAGCGCTACGGCGCGGCGTTCCCCGATATGCTCGATGCGCAAAATGAAAACGATGTGCGCCTCTTTACCGAAGAACTGGCCGGCAGCTTGCGGCCGACGTTCTATCTCCTGATCGGGGTGGTGGCGGCGGTACTCCTCATCGCCTGCGCCAACGTCTCCAACCTCTTCCTCGCGCGTCTGTCCGCCCGCCAAAAGGAGGTCGCCATTCGCGTCTCGCTCGGCGCCACGCGCTGGCAATTGGTCAGCCAGTTTCTCTTCGAAAGTCTCGCGACCACTGCCCTCGCCGCGCTGGTCGGGATCGGGCTCGCCGCGGTCGCGCTCCGCGCCGTGCAGACTCTCGCATCCGCCCAGCTCCCGCCGAACACGGTTTTTTCCATCGATCTGGCCACCCTCGGATTCACTGCGCTGGTGTGCGGAGTCTGCGCCGTCTGCATCGGGCTCGTGCCGGCGCTGCAATCCTCGCGGGCCAATCTTTCGGACATCCTGAAGGACTCGACGAGAGGCGCACCCGGCGGGGTGCGCGGATCGCGCTTCCGCTCGGCTCTGATCGTCGCAGACGTCGCGCTCTCGGTCGTCCTCCTCATCGCCGCCGGCTTGCTGCTGGTAAGCTTTTTCCGCCTGCAGCGGACCCCGGCGGGCTTCCGCACCGAGGGAGTGGCGGCGGCCTTCGTGAGTTTGCCGTTGCAGCGCTATCCGACGTCGGCGCAGCAAGCGGAATTCTACGTCAATGTTCTGGAACAACTGCGGGCGAACCCGCAGGTGCGCGGCGCCGCGGCTGCGCTCGGCCTGCCCCTCAGCGGTTTCTTGCCCATCGCCCCGTATGTCGTCGATGGCGGCGTGATTCCGCCCTTGCCTGAGCGGCCTCTCGCCGGCTTCCGCGTGGTGAGCGACGGCTACCTCCCGACCATGGGCATCGCCTTGCGCGAAGGCCGCGCCATCGGTGCGCAGGACCGTGAGGGCGCCCCGAATGTGTGCATGCTGAGCGAGTCCTTCGCGAAGCGGCTCTTTCCCGGCGGTTCTGCGCTCGGCAAATCCATGCGGCGCGGACGCGAGGCCGAGATGCTGTGCGAAGTCGTCGGCATAGTTGCCGACGTGAAGAGCAACGGAGTGGGGGCGCCGCCACCGGATGAGATTTATTACTCCATGCGCCAGCTCGGCCGTCCCGGCTTGAACCTCGTCGCGCAGATCGATGGCGATCCCACGACGCTGCAATCGATCATGCGCCGGGCCGTGGCGAACGTCGACCGCGCCCAACCCATCTCGTTCTTCCAGACGCTCGACGTCCTGGCCGCCCAGGCCCTGGGATTTCAACGCATCGTCGCCTGGCTCACGGGGGCCTTTGCCATCATCGCGCTCCTTCTCGCCGCGACCGGTCTTTACAGCGTGCTCGCGTACTCCGTGGCACAGCGCACTTCCGAGATTGGGTTGCGCATGGCACTCGGCGCGCAGACGGGAAATGTGCTTCGCCTCATCATGAGGCAGGGCTTCGTGCTCATCTCCGTGGGACTCGTCATCGGCCTCGGGACGGCGGCGGCCGGCTCGAGCGTGATCCGCACGCTGCTCTTCGAAATCGATCCGCTCAATCCGCCGATCTTTTCCGGCGTCACCGCCTTGTTTGCCGTGGTCGGACTTTTTGCCTGTCTCATCCCCTCTCTGCGTGCCTCGCGCATCGATCCCATCGTCGCGCTTCGCACCGAGTAGCCACCCTCTGGGGAAAGCCAATAGCCAATAGCCAATAGCCAATAGCCAATAGCCCATCGACCATCCGTTCTCCGTCCTCCGTGCTCCGTCCTCTGACCCACTCCCATGCTCGCCGTTCGCCGTCTCCTCAAGTCTCCGGGCTTCACGATTGCTGCCGTCCTCACGCTTGGTCTCGGGATCGGTGTGAACACCGCCATCTTCAGCGTCGTCAATGGGGTTCTGCTCAAGCCGCTGCCCTATCCTGAGCCGGAGCACCTGATGCTCCTGCGCGAGCGGCAGCCGGAATTCAGCAGCGCCTCCGTCGCCTATCTGAATTACATCGACGCGCGTGCGGCACAGAAATCCTTCGAGTGGCTCGCGGTCTTTCGGCGGGAGAATGCGAATCTCTCCCCTCTTACTCCCGGTGGTGAACCGAGCCGGATTGTGGGGTCGCGCATTTCCTGGGAGTTCCTGCGGGCCCTCGGGGTGTCGCCGAAAATCGGTCGAGACTTCGTCGAGGATGACGATAGGCCGGGCGCGGCCGGCACCGTGCTCATCAGCGAAAAGCTCTGGCAAACCCGCTTTGACAGCGACGCCGCCATCGCCGGCCGAAGTGTCGTCATCAACGGCGCGCCCCACACGATCATCGGCGTGCTCCCCGCGGTGTACAGCTATCCCAGCGGCACGGATCTCCTTCTGCCCCTGGGCGATCTCCGCGCGGAGCGAAGCTTCCTGCACCGTGGCAACCATCCCGGGCTCTCGATGCTCGGCCGACTGCGCCCGGGAATCTCCGCCGAACAAGCCCTGGCCGATTTGGAGGTCATCTACGCGGGCCTGGAAAAGCAATACCCGGACAACAACACCGGCGTCCGTGCGACCGGCCGGCTCATCCACGACGAGGTCACCCGCAGCTATCGGGGCGCACTTTACCTGCTCTTTAGCGCGGTGGCGTGCGTGCTCCTCATCGCCTGCGCCAACGTGGCCAATCTTTTGCTCGCCCGCGCCTCCGCCCGGCATCGCGAGCTGGCGGTGCGCTCCGCCCTCGGCGCAAACCGCGGCCAGCTCGTGCGCGAATTGCTGGCAGAAAGCGTGATCCTGGCTGCAATGGGCGCGGTGCTCGGACTGCTCCTGGCCTACGCCACGCGCGATCTCATCGTCGCTCTCGGGCCGCCGGGCTCGCTCCGTTTCAAGGAAATCAGCATCGATGGCCTCGCGCTGGCGTTTACGGCCGGACTCGCGCTCGTGATCGGCCTGCTCTTCGGGCTTTGGCCGGCGTGGCAGGCGACCGGATCCATCTCGCTCACGGCCGCGCTCGGCGATGGTGCCCGGGGTGGGAGTGGCGGTCCCCGCGCGCAACGTATGCGCTCGCTGCTCGTGATCGCGCAGGTCGCCGTGGCGCTCGTGCTCCTGACCGGCGCCGGGCTCCTGCTGCGCAGCTTCCAGCAGGTTTTGCGCGCCAAGATCGGCTTCGATCCCGAGCACACGGCGCGTGTGAGCATCGCCCTGCCTATCACGCGTTATGGCGAGCCCGCTAAAACCGTCCAATTCGCGGAGCACCTGCTGGACCGGGTCCGTGCCCTGCCGGGCGTTGCCGCGACTGCCACGGCCTTCTACGCACCCCAAACCGGCACGAACTGGACCTCGAGCTATCACGTCAGTGGTACGCCCGAACCCCCGCCCGGCAAAGAGTTGAATGCGGAGGTGAATGGCATCTCCCCGGGCTATTTCGCCACCATGGGAATGCCGATTCTGCGGGGCCGCGATTTAACCGTCGAGGACGGCATCGGCAAGCCGCTCGTCGTGCTCGTGGACGAATCTTTCGCGCGCAAACATTTCCCGAACGAGGACCCGATTGGGAAGCTAATCGATGACAATGTCACCCAGCGTCCCGACGACGCGACGGGCGCCCCGACGACGCCCCCGATGACCATTGTCGGCGTGGTGCCAACGGTGCGGAACTCGAGCCCGGACCAAGAGCCGGAATTCGTGCAGGTCTATTATTCATTCCCGCAGCGCGCCGACACGAATCTCACGCTGCTCGTCCGCGCCAAAGCCGGCGATCCCCTTTCGCTCATTCCCGCCATTCGTCGGGAGGTCACCGCGCTGGATCCGGATCAGCCGCTCGGCGATCCCGCTTCCATGACCGCCTCCGTGGCGGAGCAACTGGCCTCCCGGCGCCTGACGATGATGTTGTTGGGCACTTTCGCCGCACTGGCGCTCGTACTCTCCGTCATCGGATTGTACAGCCTGCTCGCGCTCGCGGTGACCAGCCGCACGCGCGAGCTGGGGATCCGCCTTGCCCTCGGGGCCGAACGCCGCGCCATCTTTGGCCTCGTTCTGCGCGAAGGGTTCGTGCTCGTGGGAGTCGGGCTAGGAGTCGGACTCGCCGCCGCCTTGCTGATCGTGCGGGCCATGCGCAGCCTGCTCTACGGAGTGAGCGCGTTCGACCCGGTCACGCTCGGCACGGTGGCTTTCGTGCTGCTCGCGGCCGCGCTCGCCGCCTGTTTGCTGCCGGCCCGCCGCGCCACGCGGGTCGATCCCGTGGTTGCGCTGCGCGCGGGGTAGGATCGGATTGCCCATTGTCCATCCCATTGTCCATCCCATTGTCCATCCCATTGTCCATCCCATTGCCCACTGCCCATTGCCTCTCTCCAACCTAGCTGATTCGCAATCCAGCCGATGAGCGACGAAGCCCTTCGGCCCTTCAAAGTCTATCGCGACATCGGCCTGCGTGATCTCGCCCGGGCTTTTCAGCGTCTGCTCAAGGCGCCGGCCTTTACGATCGCGGCGGTCCTTGCGCTCGCCGTGGGAATTGGCGCGACGACCACGATGTTTTCGGTCGCGAGTGCCCTGCTTTTCCGGCGACTGCCGTATCCGGACTCTCCGCGTCTGGTCTCCGTGCGCGAGCGCCAGCCGGGCTTAGACCAGTCGGCGGTGGCCTTCGCGAATTTCCTCGACGTGCAGGCGGCGCAGAAATCCTTCGCGGGCTTTTCCCTCGCGCGGGTGGAGCCGCTGACGCTTTCGCCGGAGGGAATCGGCGGACAGGCCGAGCAGTTGCGCGCCGGCCAGGTGACTTGGGACTTCCTGCGCACGCTCAAGATCCAGCCCCGGATTGGACGCGATTTCACCGAGACCGAGGACACCCCCGGCGGGCCGCGCGCCGCGTTGATCAGCGCGGAGTTATTCGCGCGCCGGTTCGAGAACGATCCGGCGATGATCGGCCGCACCATCGTCCTGAACGGCCACCCCCACACAGTCATCGGCGTGGTGCCGACGGTCGATGATGTCGTCTGGCGCAATCGGAGCCAGCGCGGAAAATGGGGTCTCGCCTGGCTCAGTTCACCCCGCTCCGAGACGCTCGATATTCTCGATCGGGCGGAGGTTCTCGTCCCCTTTCACGATCTCCGCGCCGACCCAACCTTCAACTCTCGCGGGGACCACCTGCGGACCGAGATTTACGCCCGGCTGAAGCCGGCTGCCTCCCTCCGCGAGGCCACCTCCGAGCTCGAGACCATCTACGCCGGGCTCGCGCGGCAGTATCCCGGGACGAACACCGGGGTTGGTCCGGTCGTCCGGCGGCTCGATCAACGCGAGGCCGACCATTATCGCCAGGCGACCATGGTGCTCTGCGGAGCCGTGATCTGCGTCCTAGTCGCGGCCTGCGCGAATGTTGCCAACCTCCTCCTGGCCCGCTCGGTCTCCCGCCAGCGCGAATACGCCATCCGGGCCGCCCTCGGCGCCGGCCGGTCCCAAATCATGCGCGAGCTGCTCGCGGAGAATAATGTCCTCACGATCGCCGGCGGGTTGCTCGGCATTCTCATCACGGTCTGGGCGCGCGATTTCATCGCCGCCGCCGCCCCCGAGGCGTCGCGCCTGCAGGAATTGCGCATCGACGGGTGGGTTCTCCTCCTGACTTCGCTGGTCTGCGTGACGACCGAGTTGATCTTCGGGCTTTGGCCGGCCTTGCAGACGACCCGCAGCATCGATCTGAATGCGGCCCTTGCCGGCGGTTCGCGCTCCACGAGCGCGAGCGCCCAGACCCAGCGCGTGCGCGCGGGCCTTGTGGTCGCGCAGGTCGCTCTCGCCATGGTTCTGCTCTCGGGCGCCGCGATGCTGCTGACGAGCTTCATTCGTTTGCAGAAGGCGCCGCTTGGGTTCGATCCGGGGCCGCTCCTCAAGCTCGAAATCGCCCTGCCCCAGGCGCGCTACGACACGGAGGAACGCAGCGAACAATTCTACGCGCAACTGGTCGCAAGGTTAACTGCCCTGCCCGGAGTCGCGGGTGCGGCGACCAGCGCCGTGCCGCTTCTCGCCGGCCAGGGTTGGACGATGAACTATCGCGTGCCAGGCGCGCCGGTGGTCTCCGGCATCGAGTTGAGCGCTGAAACGAACGTCGTATCTGCGGCGTACTTCGAAACGCTCGGCGTGCACTTCCTGAGCGGACGCGGTTTCGATGCGGTAGCGGACCGGGCCGGTGGCGAAACTCACATCATCATCGACGAGGCCATGGCACGGCGACATTTTCCCGGTGCCGATCCGATCGGGAAACGCCTCGACCGGGCGATTGACACGCGAACGCCGGGGGACATCGCCATGATCATCGTGGGCGTCGTGCCCACTCTCCGCCGCGTGAATCTGGCCCGCGACCCGGACCTTCCGCAGTTCTACTTCCATTCTCCCCAGTTCGGTCTCGCCCGTCGAACGGTCCTCGTGCGGGTGGAATATGGGGAGTCCCAAGCGATAGCGGAAGCCGTGAAGCATGAACTGAGTGCGCTCGATTCCGACGTCGCCGCCGCCTCGTTGCGCAGCGTGGACCAAGTGGTGTCGCAAGGGCTCGCGCCCCAGCGGCTCATCCTGCTCCTCTTCGGCGCGTTTGCGGGCATCGCCCTCGTGCTCGCCATCGTCGGACTCTACAGCGTGATGTCGCTCACCGTGGCGCAGCGCAGCCGGGAGATGGGAATTCGCATCGCACTCGGCGCCGAACCCGCCAGCATCGCGGGCCTCCTGCTGCGGCGCGGCCTCACCCTCGTGGCAATTGGACTGGTGATCGGCCTGGGCGGCGCGTGGCTCCTGGGCATCGCACTCGGCGCCGCCGTGACGGACGCGAGCACGCTTGAACCGCTGGTCGTTGGGGTGGTCGCGACCGCCCTCGCGGGCGCCGCCGCGCTCGCCTGCTGGCTGCCGGCCCGGCGCGCGACACGAATGGATCCGGTCGAGGCGCTGAGGGCAGAGTGATGCGCTCTCGGGCGGTGCTTTCGACCGGAGGCATGGTACCATTGATGGCGGGTGTAACCTCGTGGTGGAACCTCCAGCGATCTCTTGTAAGGGGACCCGAGCGGCGCGGGGCAGTCAGCCGTGGTCGATCAACGCACGCGCGAATTGATCACCCCCCTTGACAACACGCCAAGCGGTCCAGACAACCCGCGACGGTTTATCCGCGTGCGGGTGACGCGAACGCCATGAAAGGCCGACTTTTCCGTCTGCCGACTGCAGCCTTGCGGCTACTGACTACTGCCTCCCGGGACGTGGAGTTTGAGAGCGCGATTCCGCAGGCCGCGACACGGCTCGAAATGCCGTCGATCGATCGTAACGACGACGGCCTTGGGCGATCGCTCAGCCAGAGTCACAAGCGAAGCGTCGGCGGCGTCCATGAGCGGATACTTCAGCATCACCTGTTGCGTTTCGGAGAGGTGTTCAGGCCACGGGCGGGCCAGCACGAGTGCGCTTTTTCTGACGAGATCGAGAAGGGCATGCGCGCACTGGGTGTTGCCGCCGAGCTGCCAACAGGCTTCTCCCAACACGATCTCCGTTGTATGCAAAGGACCGCGTCGAGCCGCCAGCGCCGCCACACTCCATTCGTGCCATTGATCTGCGGCATTAAGCCATCCGATGAGAGGGCCGGCATCAACGATGGTTTTTATTTCCATAGCCTTCGCGGCTCGAAAGATCGCTCGGACCCTTGAACATTCCGCGATAGGGCGCCGCCAAACGCGCAAAATCGACCTCCTTGCTCTCGATTTCACGGACCAGCGCGCGCCGCGCCAGTTCGGAAAAACTCTCCTTCTTTTTCGTGAGGATCCGTCGAATTTTCAAGTCGAGGCTGTCCGGAATCTTGAGCGTTACGGTCTTCATGGTAATACGCCGTGTAATACGGCGGATCCGCGTGGTCAAATACCATTCGGGCCGGTCTGGCGTCTGCCAGCTGACTCCTACTTCGCCGCTCGCCCCGCCAGGAATTGGAGCGTGATCGTGGCCACGCGCGCGCCGTAGAGCTCGGCGGTTTCGAGATCCCCCTGCACGGGCGCGGCGGGCGGAGGAAGCTGAAAGCTCGCCGACATCGGCCCCATGAACGAGCCGACGCGGTTGTGCGCCTTCGGGCTGGGACCGCTTTCCTGGTTCAACCCTTCGGGCTCGTTCGCGGAAGGCATCATCCCCGTGCCCACGTAAATCATGCCGTGTTGCATGGCATTCACGACCAGGCCGAAGAGCGTGTTGAGCTTGTCGCCGGAAAACGAACTCGAATTGGTGAACGCGCCCGCGATCTTGTCTTTCCACGCGAGCGTGAACCACTTTTTCGCCGCCACTTCGACAAACTTCTTCATCTCGGCAGACATGCTGCCCATGTAGGTGGGACAGCCGAAAATAATCGCGTCGGCCGCGTCGAGTTCGTCCAGCCTGGCCGCTGCTTCGTCTGTGGTCAGGAGCCGGGCTTCCACGCCGGCCACCCCTTTTGCGCCGCGGGCGACTGCCTCCGCCTGCAGTTTCGTGTGCCCGAATCCGCTGTGATAAATCGTGGTGATGTTCGCCATGGGGGGAGAGAGTTGAGGTTGAGTCGAGGGAGGATCCACCGTCGGGGAGCGATCGAGCCGTTTCGACCGCAAGGCAAAGAACAACTCCGTCACACCCAAGCCGCGGGCGATTCGGAGCAAATCAACCAATGCCAATCGCGGGACAACGGCGTCCCACTCCCGCGCCGCCGCACCATGAGTTGGTGAAACCGACCAGCACTTCTTGCGGCTCGAAAGCGCATTTACAGAGGCGGAAGGCATATTCACCCCACGTGGCACGCGCCTTGCAAATGGCGTCGAACACTATGTTTGACCACGACACGCTCCTTCCCTTCCAAGCCCGCGCGCGCACCCGCCGACAGCGCGCCCGCCGGATCGCCGCTCTCGCCGCGATCTCGGCTGCTGCAGCGGCCGTTACCCAGGCCGCGCCCTCCGGACCCGCTGTGCTTCTGCACACCGTGCGTCCCGTTTCCCGCGCTTCGCGCTTCTCGCGTGGGGCGACCGACCACCTCCTCGCCGCCTACACCGGCTCCGCTCGACTACTGTAATCCGACGGATTCCCCGCCGTCTATTCCACCCCTGTTCCCCCATGAGCGATATCCGCTTCGCCGTCCGCTTGCTGCTCAAAAACAAAGGCTTCACCTTTGTCGCCGCCGGCGTTCTCGCCCTCGGCATCAGCGCCGTTGCCACGCAGTTCAGCATCGTGAGCGCGTTGCTGCTGCGGGGCCTGCCGTTCCCGGAGCCGGAGCAGCTCTATTTCCTCCAGCGCAACCTGCCCGATAACGCACCGGGCGACCGTGGCGTCTCGCCCCTCGACCTCGAGGATTGGCGGGCGGTGCAAACGACCTTTGAGGACCTAGCGGGCAACCTGAATGGCTCGACCGTCAACGTCACCATCGGCGACGAGGCCAAGCGCTACACGGGCGCGTATGTCACGCCCAACTATTTCAAGGTGCTGCGCGCGCGCCTCGCAATGGGCCGCGAATTTACCGACGCCGAAAATCAGCCCGGCGCGGCGCGTGTGACGGTCATCTCACACGGAGTCTGGCAGCGCGATTTCAGCGGGCGGGCCGATGTGCTGGGGCAGACCTTTCGGATGAACGGCCGCACTGCCACCGTCATTGGGGTCATGACGGCAGACTTCGCCCGTTTCAACCAGGAAGAGTTCTGGATTCCGCTTTACAATGAATTCGATCCGCGGGCGAAACCCCGTGGCCAGGGCTTCAGCCTCGGCATCATCGGCCGGCTCAAGAAGGGGATGTCTCTCGATCAAGCGCAAATCGAAATGAACGCTCTGGCCGGACGGCTGGCGAAAGAATATCCCGAATCCAACAAGGACTTTACCGAGGTCCAGATCCGCACCCTGCAAGCCTTCTTCTTCGGTCCGCAATTTGCCGGGCTCATGTACGTGATGCTCGGATGCGTCGCGACGGTGCTTCTCATCGCGTGCGTGAACGTGATGAACATGCAGTTCGCCCGCATCGTCCTGCGCAGCAAGGAACTCGCGGTACGCGCCGCTCTTGGAGCCGGGCCTTGGCGCGTCATGCGCCAGATGCTCGGGGAAGGCACTCTGCTCGCCGCTCTCGGGGCCCTGCTGGGCGTCGCGATGTCCTATTGGTTCATCGCCGCGCTCTGGCGCTGGAACGAGGGGCTCACCAACCCCCTGCCTTCATGGATGCGCTTTTCCCTCGATGGCCGCGTGGTCGTCGCCGTGGTCATCTGCGCGATTCTCGCCGCGCTGGTTTCAACCCTCCTTCCCGCCTGGCTCGCGGTCCGCGCCAACCTGCACGACGCACTCAAGGACACCGGCCGCGGCAACAGTTCCGGCATGGCCAGCCGCCTCTCCCGGATCTTCGTCATTGCCCAGATCGCCATGACCTGCGCGCTGCTCATTGCGACCCTCTTCATGGTGCGCTCCATCCGGAACCAGTCGACCCTCGATCTTGGGTTCGACCCGAACCGAATTCTCACCGCCCGGATGGGCCTCTTCGATGGCGACTTCCCGAAGCCCGAAGATCGCGTGAATTTCTATGAGCGGGTCGCGCGGGAATTGCGCGCGGGCGGCAAATTCAGCGAAGTGGCTTTGACCGACCGTTTCCGCATGATGTTCTCCAGCTACGATCCCGTGCGGTTGGACGGCAAAGCCTACGACCGGGAAAAGGATATCCCGAGCGCCTTTCGCGCCGCCGTCTCGCCCGGATTTTTCAAGGCGCTCGATCTCCAACTGCGCGCCGGCCGCGATTTCGCAGATGACGACAAGGAAACCAAGCTCCCGGTGGCGATCGTGAACGCGACCTTCGTGAAGAAATACTTCACCGACAAAGACCCCCTTGGTCAACGCTTCCGGGACGGCCCCGAAGCGGAAAACCGTCCCTGGCGAACCATCGTTGGGGTCGCTCCGGACACCCTGATGCAGGGGCCGTTCGACAATCAGCACGACAGCGCGGGCTACTTCGTGCCGCTGGATGCGAATCCGGCCAACTTCATGACCGTCATCGTGCGGAGCCGCGAGCCGGGCCGGGATCCGCTTTCGCTCGCCCCGCTTCTTCGCGCCGAACTCCGGAAACTCGATGCCAATCTCCCGCTCTATTTCCTCAGCACTCCCGCGGGGACACTGGATGAGTTGCTGGCCCCAACCAAGCTTATCGCCTCGCTGTTCGCCGCGTTCGGCATCGTCGCGGTGGTCCTGGCCGCCGCGGGGTTGTATGGGGTGATGGCCTTCAGCGTCAACCAGCGCACCGGGGAATTTGGCATCCGCGTCGCCCTCGGCGCCGCCTCCGCCAACATCATGGGTCTCATCTACCGGCAGGGCAGCCTGCAGGTCATCATCGGACTGGCGCTCGGCCTGATTGCGGCCGTCGGCGTCCTCACCGCCTTCGGCACCGGCATCCGAAACTTCCTCTTCCAAGTGCGCCTGGCCGATCCGCTCATCTACGTCAGCGTCGCCACCTTGCTGGCGCTCGTCGCCGCCATCGCCTGCCTCTTCCCGGCCCTGCGCGCCAGCCGCGTCGATCCGATCGAGGCGCTGCGGATGGAGTGACGGCTGGATTTCGGATGGCAGGTTGGCCGTGGCGACGCGGCCAGCCAATTCTTACGCTGTGGTGGACTTAAAGATGGCAGACGAGCAGGGTGAGGAAGAATCTGCTTATCCGAACGGTTGCCCCTGTTTGCGCCCGGAATAATCCGCGGCAAATTGAGCTGTCCGCCGGTCAAACGGACCGCCATCCCATCAATGCGTCAGTTTCGCTCTGGATTCTTCATTCGCGCTGCCCTCGCCGTCGTCCTCCTGGTCGCAGAGCTTGCTGTCAGACCAGCTTTTGCGCGCGAATCGACTTTTCGCGAAGAGGACTATGTCGCCAGGTTTGGAAGCCACGATTTGACGGCTTTCATGGTGCCCAAGCCACCCTATCCCGCGCAGGCGCAGCGCCAAGGCAAACAAGCGGCCGTGATGCTGTGTCTTTTCGTGGGCGAAGATGGTGCGGTCGACCATGCGCAGATTGAGGCATACGCCGGGGACAAAGGGCTGGGAGACCTCGCCTTGGTCTTTGCGCGCAAGCATTGGAAGGGCGCGAAGCGGCAACTCAACGGTACACCCGTAAAATACGTGGTGCGCGTGCCCGTGTCTTTTCGGATCCCGGGTTCGGAGTGGGGTTTGAATGCGGACATTCGCGCGGCGCACAAGCCAATCCTCAACTATTAATGCGTGAAGGAACACTGAGTGAGTTCCGCTCGCTCTGGTTCGCGCGACTTCGATCCTTCGTTCAGATCTTCCCGCCTTTGCGGCCCACGAGCTTCCACAGCCCGGGGAAGCGCTTCTCCACTTCCTTCGTCCGCAGGAAGGTGATGCTTTTCGCGCCCTCGGCGCGGTGCTGGATCAGGCCGGCGGCGCGCAGGACGCGCATATGATGCGAAACCGTGGCCTTGGAAAGACTTTCGCAAAACTCCCCGCAGGCGCATTCGCCGCCCACCTGTTGCAAAAGCTGGCGCACGATTTCCAGCCGGCCGGGATCGGCCAGGGCATGCATCACCGCGGACATCGGCACGTCAGCGAGGTTGGGATAGGCGTACCGCTTCACGCCCTCAAGGTATCATAGTTTGACGGATATCGAACTAATTCGTTGCCCGCCCGCGCGGTTGTGATATTGTTCGATAGTCATCAAACCATAACTCGTATGCCCACGCTCTTCGATCCCATCCGCATCGGCGCCTTCGATTTGCCGAATCGCGTCTTCATGGCCCCACTCACCCGCTGCCGCGCCAGCACGGGCCGCGTGCCGAACGCCCTCATGGCCGAATACTACCGGCAGCGGGCCACCGCCGGGCTGATCCTCAGCGAAGCCACCAGCGTCGACCCAATGGGCGTGGGCTACCCGGATACGCCCGGCATCTGGTCCGAGGAACAGGTGGCGGGCTGGAAAATCGTCACTCGCGCCGTGCATGAGGCGGGTGGCCGGATTCTCCTTCAGCTCTGGCATGTGGGCCGGATCTCCGATCCCGCCTACCTGAATGGCGCCCAGCCCGTCGCGCCCAGTGCAATCGCGGCCGAAGGTTTTGTGAGCCTGCTGCGTCCCAAGACGCCGTTCGTGAAGCCCCGCGCGCTTGAGCGCGCGGAAATTCCCGGGGTAATCGCCGCGTTCCGCCGGGGCGCGGAGAATGCGCAGCGGGCAGGCTTCGACGGCGTGGAAATCCACGGCGCCAACGGCTATCTGCTCGACCAGTTTCTGCAGGACGGCTCGAATCGGCGCACTGACGATTACGGCGGACCGATTGAAAATCGCGCCCGGCTGCACCTTGACGTCACCGACGCTGCCATCGCGGTCTGGGGCGGGGATCGCGTCGGCATGCACCTTGCGCCGCGTAGCGATGCGCACGGCATCAGCGAATCCCAGCCGGCCGAGACCTTCGGCTACCTCGCCCGTGAACTCGGGCGTCGCCGGATCGCCTTTCTCTGCGCGCGGGAATCACACGACCAACCGGCGCTGGGGCCACAGCTCAAACGGGCTTTCGGGGGCGTCTTCATCGCCAACGAGGGCTTCACGAAGGAATCCGCCGAGAATGCGCTCGCCTTGGGAAATGCCGATGCCATCGCCTGGGGCAAGCTCTTCATCGCCAATCCGGACCTGCCCCGCCGCCTGCGCAGGGGCGAGGCCCTCAACCCGCCCCAGCCGGCGACTTTCTACGCGCCGGGTCCGCAGGGGTACATCGACTACCCGGCCCTGCCCCGGGCCGCTTGAGCAGAATTTCGGATCGGCGCGATTTTTCTTCCCTTCGGTCGATCCGCAATTCTCAATGATGGCGCGAGTTGCGGGCGGGCCGCTGGTGCGTAGCTATGGCCTCCGCTCCGCGCCTTCCGCAGCGGGCGATCATGACGGCGAGCGCTTTTGATCCGTCTGCATCCTCTCCCGATGCAGCGGGGAACCGCATCCCCGGACCGGACCCCGCGGCTTTGGGCCGCTCGATGCGCCAGGCACTGGAGGCCTCCGGCACCGGCTATTGGGAATGGGATTTTGAAGATCGGAGCATGGTGGCCACGCCCTTTCACCACTTGCTCTTCGGTTTTCCGTCCGGCGAGGGCAGCGCGATTCCGGACGGACGGCAGTATCGAGACCGCTTCCATCCCGACGACCGCGCGCGCCTCGTTTCGCATTTTCGCCGCGGACTCGAAGAGGGCGCGAGCTACGAGGACACCTTCCGGATCTGCCTGCCCGATGGCACGGAACGCTGGATTCACTCCACCGGCGTAATCACCTGCGATGCCGCGGACAGGCCCCGCTGGATGGTGGGGACATCGCGCGACGTCACCCGCGAGCGCGAGGCGGTGGCCGCGTTGCAGGTCAGCGAAGAGCGGCTCCGGCTCGCGTCGGATGCCATCGTCGGCGGCATCTTCGATTGGGACCTCGTGACGAATCGCGTCGATCGCACGGAAGGGCTTTTGCGCCTCCTGGGTCTGGCGCCGGGTGACATCGACCATTCGCGCCGGGCCTGGCTGGCCCGCATTCATCCGCAGGATGCTTCGGTGGCGAACGAGACGTTTGAAGAGGCCGTCCGCCACGGTCGCGACGCGTATGAGTCGGAATACCGCATCCAGCATCAGGATGGACATTGGGTGACCGTCTGGAATCGAAGTTCCATCCTGCGCGACGCGACTGGAAAGCCGGTCCGCACAGTGGGTATCACATTAGACGTGACGGAGCGCCGGCGGATCGAACGAGCCCATCGGAAAAGCGAGGAACGGCTGCGCCTGGCGGCAGAAGTGGCCGGAGTGGGCACCTTCGACAATGACTACATCGCCGGCACGTTCACCTGGTCGCACGAATTGCGGGAGATTTACGGCTTCACGGACGACGAGCCGATCACCCCGGAGAAAATCGCCGAGCGTTATCATCCGGACGACCGGGAACGAACGATCCGGGAGCGCGATGCGAGCAAGAATCCGGCGGGCGACGGCCTGCTCAATACCAAGCTGCGTATTCTCCGTCCAGACGGCACCATTCGGTGGATCGCCCTGCGCGCGCAAAATTGGTTTGCCGGGGAGAGTCCGCCCCGGCGCCCCGTGCGGATGATCGGCGCGGTGGTCGACATCACGGCGGAACGCGAGGCCCAGGAGGCTCTGCGCGAGGCGGATCGCCGCAAGGATGATTTCCTGGCGATGCTGGGTCACGAGCTGCGGAATCCGCTGACCGTCATCTATAGCGCGCTGGATCTCCTGCGCATCGGCACGCCCTCGAAGCGGGATTGGGCGGAAGACATCATCCGGCAGCAATCAGTCAGGCTGACCCGCATCGTGGATGACCTGCTCGAGGTTTCGCGCGTCAGCCGCGGAAAAATCGTCCTGCGCCTTGCGCCCGTAATGCTCGGCCCCCTGCTCACGCGCGCGATCGAGAATGTGCGCCCGCAGGCCAGGGAGCGCGCGCTTCAGCTCACGCTGGGCCTCCCCGTCGAGCCGCTCTGGCTGAATGCGGACGCCATCCGGCTCGACCAAGTTTTCTCGAATCTCTTCACTAACGCCATCCGCTACAGCAACGCCAACGGACGCATTGCCGCCCGGGTGCTCCGGGATGGAAACGAGTGCCTGATTGAAATCAACGATTCAGGGGTTGGCATCGCCCCCGAGCTGATCGACCGGATCTTCGAGCCTTTCACGCAGGCGCCCACGAGCCTCGACCGTCCGCAGGGCGGGCTGGGTCTCGGCCTCTCGCTCGTGCGTTCCCTCGTCCAATTGCACGGTGGCACCGTGGGCGCGCGCAGCCAGGGCTTGGGCCTCGGAAGCACGTTTGACGTGCGCCTCCCGCTGACGGAAGCGCCGGCCCCCGCACCGGCCGCGCCCCTGCCGCTGCCGTCGGATGAACCGAGCCGCCACATTCTGCTGGTGGATGACAACGAGCCTTACGCCCGCGTCCTGGCTCAGTTGCTGGAGCGCCGCGGGCACCGCGTCTCGCTCGCCTTCGATGGCACGCATGCGCTCGAGCTGGTCCTGCCCTGCCCGCCAGAAATTGCCCTGTTGGATTTGGGCCTGCCGGGACTCGATGGCTACCAACTCGGACACCGCCTGCGGGAACGCCATGGCCCAAAGCTGCTTTTGATCGCCGTCTCCGGCTACGTGCAGCCGGCCGACCGCGAGCGCTCGCGCGCGGCCGGCTTCAACCATCACCTCGCCAAGCCGCTGGAGTTCCCGCGGCTGGTCAAACTGCTCGGGCAGATGGAAGACCATCCGCGATGACAAGATCGCCTTCCCACGACGGCGCGGTTGCGCCTTAAACCAGCCCGCAACGATGCGGTAGAGATCAGCGACCATTACGGCTTCATCGTCCTCCGGGATGCGAGTCTGGCCGAACCGCCTGGTGCCGGCGAAAACCGTGCGGAGTGCCTTTCAACCCTGAAGCGCCTGGCCGAGAGCGGCGACGTATTCTTCATCGACGGCCACAAGGAGGTCAAACTTCGCATCGAATTACGGACCGATGCGCTGCTCGATGCGCTTCTGGCGGACCTGCCCACGGCCCAAGCCCAGCTGGAACTCGGCTCGGAGGATCGCCTGGTGGAGATCGAACACGCCGGCAAGCGGCACATCCTGGCGGGCGGCCCCTGGCGGCGCCAGCGCGACCGGGAGCGGCGCGAAGTGCGTCTGGCCATGGCCGAAGGGGCTTTGGCCAAGATCGCCGGCGCCCATCGGCCCAAGCCCGACGCGCAGAAGATCGCCAGCCAAGTCGGGCGCACCCTTTTGGCGCTCAAGGCGCACAAGTATTTTTCCTATCACGTCGATGCGGCCGGCCAGCTGCAATGGGCGCGCAAGACCGAGGTCGTGGCGCCGAGGCGGCGCGGGACGGCTGGTATCTGCTCCACACCAACCTGCCCGTCAGCGGGGCCTCCCCGGCCCAGGTGCGCGGACATTACAAGAACCTGCTCGAAGTCGAGGAAGCGTTTTGCGA
>JBBRQH010000079.1:0-22643 GCA_038226705.1 Chthoniobacterales bacterium
AGGAGACGATGCGATAGAACCGCTGGGCCTGCAGCGCGCGGGGATCGGTGTATTGGATGAGGCCGCCCACATCGGCCGTGAGCAGAGGCGACTGGTTCGCCCAGATGCCGGTCAGGTCATCGAGCGTTTGTACGTAGTAGCTGGCACCCGGCGTGCCGATTCCAGCGGGGAATAGGGGTCGGGCGATAAATCAATCATGACAAAAGGCGTTGGTGCCGATCGTTACTCCTATTGGCGTGGGGATTTGTCATGATTTATCGCCCGACCCTCATTCCTCTCATTCCTCTTCACGACCCCTTTTCCTCTCTACTGCACGCGGTGCTCCAGCCAATAGAAGCGGGTGGCGTACTTGGCCGTGCGCAAGGCGAGCGGTTGTTTGGGCGTGACCTTGTTGGTGCATGTCGTAAACTAACGGGATGGTTTGCGGCTTTTGTGCAGCGATCGACGCGGAAACAAAGGTGTTTCCGGCGCTTCGGCACGTGGCCGGAAAGGTGTGGTGTTGCCGGCGCTGCGGCACGTACTACCGAGGGATTGACCGGATCGCGACCAACGCCGCGTTCGATCTCTTGGAACACGAAACGCCGTTCAAAGACGAATGCACGCAGTGCGCGCCGATCGGAGATAGCAAGACCATCGAGAATGAGTTCGACACCAAGGGTGAGCTTGTGGGTGTCGAACAGTCGTTCCCCCATCTGCTCTCTGTTTGCAGCGGGGTACGTCGGTGTCAGACTTGCGGGATGTATTTTCACTACAAAGAATCCATTAAAGCGCTGCAGGGTGGCCCGGACTATGTGAGCGAAGAAACGCTTCGCCGCATTTCTCCGCAGGCCGCGCGCGAGCTTGCTGAGAAGGAACGACGTTTCCTCAATTCCGAAGATTG
The DNA here is from genome assembly GCA_038226705.1 of Chthoniobacterales bacterium. Taxonomy (GTDB): domain Bacteria; phylum Verrucomicrobiota; class Verrucomicrobiia; order Chthoniobacterales; family SZAS-18; genus SZAS-18. The sequence continues at coordinate 881 of JBBRQH010000079.1, forward strand.
AAGCTAGGAAACTTTTGGGTCGCCTTGCGGGAACGCAGAATCTCTCGATTGAGCACGGGGACGCCGACTTAATGTCTTCGCTGGCGCTCGTTTTTCCCCAACAGCTTTTTCGACTTCTTCCTTGTGCTGTTTTCCGTGACTGTTCTTCACCGCCCCGCCGCCTCCCGCCGCTCTGCCGCTAAATTAGGCGCCACTTCGCGTCCGCGCTTACGGCGAGCCGAGGACGCGATAAAAACGAACTGGCACTCCGCTCACACTTGGATCCGTGACGGGGATGTTTGCTCCGGTGCCCAAAATATTGGTTTGAAGCGTGCTCCAGGAAGTCGCCGCACTCAGTGCGCCCGTGAACTGGACCGTGTAGGTTTTCCCACGGAATAGGGGTCGGGCGATAAATCACCCACGGAATAGGGGTCGGGCGATAAATCATGACAAACTATTGCGCTACAAGGAATAACGATTGGCACCTACGCCTTTTGTCATGATTTGTCGCCCGACCACCGACCCCTGCGAGTGACTGGCTTCGCGGGCGCTCGCCCGACCCCTATTCCGCGCCCCGGAAAAATCGAATTTCGGCGCCTTTCCATCTGGATAACACCGGCGCGGATCGAGGGATGTCTCCTTCCAGAATTTTATGATTTCCGTTCCAAACGGTAGACCTGTACTTGTCGATTCGCTCCGCCAGCCCAAGTCCGCCCATCGGGCGAGGGAGTCAGGCGCTGAAGCCTCCCGGGTAGAATCATGGCTTCAAAACGATCGTCGAGAGGATCGAGCATCGTGTCATACCTCATGGGTCGGTTTGGTTGGTTTGCAACCGGCGGCTGGTAGAACTCCTCCAGCTGGCTGAGTGATCGCTGAGGGTCTGTGATGACCGTGGTCTGAATCGCCCGTTCCGCAGACAAGGCATCCAGGCTCTCCGCGAACTCGAAAATTTGGCCGACCTCTCCTTCGCACGCCACGAAAAGCCGTTTCCCATCGGGAGAAAACACCATCTCTGTTTTTCTCCGGGTGCCGCGGTAGGTCCTCGCGCCTGACTTTCCGAGCAGCCTCTGCGGCTGACGCGAGAACACGTGCGCATCGAGTAACCAAACCTCGCCATTCACCGAAGCGCTCACGACCCAGCGTCCACCGGGCGAATAAGCCAACCCAAAAATGCCGTCGCGACTTCGTTGGAGCATGCCGCGGCTGCGCCCGCTTTCTGCGTCCCAACCGCGCACGATCCCGTCCCGAGAACTGCTGACCAACCCGCTCCCATCGGGTGAGAAGGCTATGGCGGAGATTAATCCGCGGTGTCCGCGCAGAGTTAATAGTTCGCAACCCTTTTCCGCACTCCAGACGCGAATTGTGCTATCCATCGCCCCGCTGGCGAGCTTCGCGCCGTCCGCCGAGTAAGCGATTGCCGTCATCGTATCTTCATGACCATCAGGCGAAAGTTGGATCCCGGTGGCATCGGCTGGCCAGATTCGCACGGTGCCGTCGCTCGAACCGCTGGCGATATGACCCCCATCGGGCGAAAACGCCACGCTGTTGATTTCGTCCTCGTGCGATCCCAAAACTGCCGTCATTTCACCCGTGTCGAGGCGCCAGAGTCGTAGAGTTCCGTCGGTGCTTGCCCCACCGGTGATCGCCCGCCGCCCATCCGGAGAGCAAGCCAGACTGAAAATCCATCCCGGCTGTCCTCGCAATACCTTCAACTCGTGTCCGGTCCCGACTTCGCGCAGAGTTACGCTTCCGTCTTCGGAACCGATCAGCAAGCGGTCCGAATCCGGCGTGAAGGCCACGCCCGAGACGGGTGCTTTCAGATTGTCTTGCCAGAGAACCGTCACTCTGTCCGGGAGCTCCAGATTCATGACCTGAAGGACGCAGTTCCGATAAACCGCCAGCCTCCTTCCGTCCGGGGATAACACCGCCATCGCACGCCCGGAGTCCACGGACCGGTTCGGTTTAGGTACCCGGCGAAGTTTTTGGGAAATCCCTCGGTTGAGCGCGCTGAGGTATCGCATCCACCGCCTTGGGGCAAAAAAGGAAAGACGTGGCTCCTGAATGGAAAGGATAAAACCTCCCAACCTGCTCTCGTTTTCCAAATCGTACAGACACATTTCCGATTTCCGATCCAGGCTCAGCACGCGCCCATCCGGCAGACACGCCACGGAAGTGACAATGGGAATCAGACCATCATGGAGTCGACGCTCCCTCGATTGCCCTATTTCCTGCCGAGCTTCGATATCCCACGCAAACAATTGCCCGTATTCGCCCCCGACAATGAGTCGCGAGCCATCCGGGGTGTAGGTGAGGCAGTAGATCAGGCTCGGCTGGCAATCAAACGAGGCCAATTCCTGCCCGGTGGCCGGGTCCCAAATCCGGACGACGCGTTCCCAAGTGACTGCCGCAATCTGGCGGCCATCGGGCGAATAGGCGACACGACGCGCTCCGTCGGGGGCGGAGATCAGGGCGGTCTGCGCCGAATCAAGGGGCTGGAGCGGAGGTCTCAACGAGCGGAGCCAGCAAAACCCTTGATATCGGTTTTCGCGCTCCGTCCTCCATCGCTCCATCAGTTGGACGAGCGGAGAGTCTTGCGGGGGACGGCCAACCCAACAGCACGTGTTCCAAAGACATTGGAACAAGGCGGGGCGATAGCCCGGGAACCTCGCGGCGATAAACGCCAGATTCCGCCGGAGCGCCTTTTCCAGCAATCCGAGTAACTTTTTCTGCGGATGGTCGACCGGCAGCTGCGCGGCGGCTTCCGCAAAATCGCGAGCAAGCTCGAAAGCCAGCCCAGCGTGACATTTCGCCTCCAGAAAGAAGAGGCTGGTGAGCGTGGAGACGAGGGCGGACCAAGCGGCGGCGTGGGCCTGGTGGTGCGGCAACTCGCTCAGGGCGTGCGGGCAGGAGCCCTTGAACTCGCCGTCCTTCGAAGGATCGGCCACGCCCAGGAAATAGTCCGCGAGGGCTTGGTGGGCTTCGCCTCGCTGCTCGCGGTGATTCAAGTATTCAGCCGCTACGGCTTCCTTAAGTGGGCCAGGATGGAAATCGAGCCTTTCGCCGCGCCACATGAGGTAAGGGCGCAACCGTCGCAACAACGCGGCGACGTTGCCCAGTGGGTCATCGGGATCGAGCAGTCCGACGATTTCAGCCGGGGAAAGCCCCTGCCGGCTGACACCGAGGCAGGAGGCGAGTTTTTTCACCAGGGCAGCGCCGGCCTGGCCGCCCGAGGAATCACGAAGTCCCGGATCGCTACTGAGGCGTTCCCGAACGATTTGGCGAAATAATCCACAGGTGTTGTCGGACAATCCCGCGATGCGCGCGCTGATTTCTTCGTCAGTGACCACGGGGCCGAGATTCTCGACGGCAGCGAGGAGGTAGAGGGGTAGAATTGCATCGGTCTTAGTCAGGAGCGCCGTAAGTTGATCGGAACTGAGATGTTTTTCGGCGCGACGCAGGAAGGTCTCGAGGATGGTGCGGGCATCAGATAGCTGCAGCGGTGCGAGCGTTTCTATTCGCACCTGGCGGCCGCGCCGCAGGAGAGCGTCCAGCCCAGATTGCTCCAAACCCGAAAGGACGATGCGGATGTGGGCAGGCAGCTTACGCGGCAGCCAATGCAGGGTGTGCGCACGATCGTTGGCGTCGACGAGATCGAGAGCGTCGAGGACGATGACAATCCGGACCGTGCTCGAGGAGAGAAGGCCGCCAAGGTGGTCGGCGAGCTTATCGAGCTCCGTCGGAATCGGCTCGCGCGGTGCGAGGGCGTCGCAAAGGCGACTCAAGACACGCCGCAAGTCGGTCGATCCGGGGCTCGCGCCGACAAAGTGCGCCAGGACCCGGGCGCTGCTGCCGACCGAAACCATTTGGTGAAATTTTGCGAGTAGGGCGGTCTTGCCCGACCCAGGGGCGCCCACGAGCGCGAATATGTTCGGTGAGCTGTCGGAGCCTGCAAAAGCAAGCATTTCGTCGAGCAGTGGCCGGCGACTGCCGAGAAAACAGCGACCGGCGTGCTCCTGGATGAATCGATCCGCGGCGTGGCGATCCACCGCAAAGTCTCCGGCGAGGTTTGGATCGGGTTTCATGAGGTTGAAAAGACGGGGAATGGAACCACAGCCCAGCGAGACAGCCTTTCAAACCTTACCACGAATTCAAAAGGCAAATTTAAGACGAACCGAGCAACGCGAACCGGAGCGGAGCGGAGATCGCCTCGCAAACTGCTCCTTTCTACTCCGAGGCAAATAGCCAGACGCTCCTCGTCTGAACCCTCAGCCTTATCTGGCAATTAACACGAATTTTGGGGCGAAGGAGGAAACAGCGGCCGGAAGTTCCGTAGTCCCCACCCACGGAGGAACGGCCGAACGGTCCGCCTGGCGCGGTTCGCTTCGAGCGAGCTTGACGCTCTCTTGCTCCGGTCTCTAAAAGCACTGATGCCTTCGATTCTCCGCCCTTGGGCGGCATTTGCTCTAGTTCTTTTCGTGCTGGGGTCTGTGACCCTCCGTCTTCCTGCGCAAGGCGGAGACGAGGAGCGTCGGGCCTGGATGCGGACGCTGGCCACGCAGCTGAAAAACGATCTCCGCCTGATCGATGCGGCCATCGATCAATACTCCATCGAGTTCAGCATCGCCTTGAAGCAGCCCGTCACGCTGGAGCAAATCAGCCGTTATTTCAAACCCGGCACGCGCCTGGCCGACCGCGGGGCAGACCCGCTGGGCACTCCCTACTCGAAATCCTTCACCGTGGGCGTGTCCCCAGAGGTCCCCGCTGCTTCCGCCGCAGCGCTCAAGGCGGTGGCCGACTCGAAATTCTGGGCTCCTTTCGAGGTCGGACCCGCCGTGGGTTTGGCGGGCGCTCAGCCGGCGAAGATTCCTCCGATGCCCCCGCGCGAGCCGGCCTCGGCGTCGCCAGCCCCGATGCCGGCGGCTGCTTTCGATCGCGCCCGGATGCGCTCGATCGCCACCTCGATCAAGAACGATCTCCGCCTGATTGACGGCGCGATCGACCAGTATGCGATCGAATTCAACCTAGCGACCGGAAGCGTCCGTTTCGAGCAATTGAAACAGTATTTCAGAGCCGACTCAAAGCTGGCGGTTACCGCCGCCGACGCCCTCGGGAACAAATATCCCGATTCGTTCCGCATTCCGGCAGCCGGCGCCTCGACCTCGAGCCCAGACTTGCGCGTTCCCGCCGCCTCGAGGGCGGCGCTCGCCGACGTGGTGGACAACGCGTTTTGGTCGCCGTTCCAGTAAGAAGCGTTTGCCTTCTGCGTCCTTGGCCAGGGGCTGCCTTCCCCACTGCACTACGTCGAGGTCGCCTCGCCGTTAATAAATGCCGGCTTCGAGACCTTCACGCCGTTCTTCCGCGATGCCGAGGGCCCGCGGCAATTTCAGGACGTGGATGCGCCGAATTAAATCGAGCGTTTTTACCGCTTCCGCCAGTGAGGGCTTTCCGCCCGCGCCGCGTCGGTTGCTACCGAACGATCGAAGCCGACTTGATGTAGTCGAGCTTCGGGAAGTCCTTCTTGAGATATGCATTGCCTTCCATTTGGACGCGTCCTTGGGCTGGACCAACGCCGCCGGGCGCGCCTTCGCCGTATTCGCCGTTGAGCTTGTCGACCACGTCCATGCCTTCGGTGACCTTGCCAAAGGAGGCAAAGCCCATGCCGTCGAGGCGGCTGTTGTCCCCGAGGTTGATGAACATCTGGGTGGTGCGGGAAGCGGGTCCGGAGGTGGCAAACGTGAGCGCGCCGCGGCTGTTACCGCTCTTCACCGGATCATCGGGGATGCGGGCATTCCGCCAGGCCAGGTTGAGCTTGGGATCGCCATGAATGCCGAACTGCGCCATGAAGCCGGGGATAACGCGGAAGAAGGCGGTGTCTGTGAAAAAGCCGGCTTTGACGAGATTGTAGAATCGGTCGGCACCCTGAGGAGCCTGGGACCGCGTCACTTCGATCGTGATTGGCCCCTGGGTCGTGTCGAAGCGTGCCTTGTAGGTTTCTGGCGCCGTTTCGGCCAGCTTGGCCGGAGTGGCGAGATCGGCCGATGGCGGCGCCGGCGCCGGCGCCGCCGGTTCCTTGGGAGCGGATGCAGGAGGGGCAGCGGCGGCAGGCTTGTCATCCGCGCGAACGGTGGAAGCGCCGGCCAGGCCGGCACAAAGGAATAGGGCGAAAAAGCGGGGGTTCATCAGGGGGTAGGAACGAGCCACAACCAATGGCGGCTGTCACGCAGTTCCACACTTTCTCCTCGCTTGATGCGCGCGGAATCACGTCCATACGTTTCGGCTTAAAGATGGGGCGCTCAAAACTTCGGCACCGAAGACTTCGCCTGATTCTCGCGCTCTTCGCGCGGCCGTATCTCGAAAGCGAACGCGGCGGGCGTATCGATCGTTAATAGTGTGTTCACAAGCGGACCAACCTACGCGCACACTGCAGGCGGTTCGATCACCGCTTTGCCAGATGACTTCGTCCGGGCGCTCACCCGCTCACAACCCCAGATCGGAGAGACTCGCGTGCTCATCCGGCCGGCGGCCGAGCGGCCAGTGGTACTTTCGCTCGCTTTCGGCGATGGGCAGATCGTTGATGCTGGCGATGCGGCGCTGCATGAAACCCTGCGGGTCGAACTCCCAGTTTTCGTTGCCATAGGAGCGAAACCAGTGACCGGAATCATCGTGCCATTCGTAGGCAAACCGCACGGCGATGCGATTGCCCTGGAAGGCCCAAAGCTCCTTGATCAGGCGATACTCGAGTTCGCGTGACCATTTGCGGGCGAGGAACTCGACGATGGCGTCGCGTCCGCGGAGGAACTCGGCGCGATTGCGCCAGGTGCTGTCCGGCGTGTAGGCGAGCGCGACGCGGTGGGGTTCACGGGTGTTCCAGGCGTCTTCGGCCAGGCGGACTTTCTTGGCGGCACCTTCGGCGTCGAAGGGTGGAAACGGCGGTCGGGGTGTTTCAACGGTATTCATGGACGCGATGTGGGGATGGAGGTTCAGGTTTGGGCGAGACGGGCCTCGAGTTCGGCGATGCGGGATTTCAGCGGGGCGATCGCTTCCTCCACCTCGGCGGCGGTGAAGCGGGGGGTGATGTATTTCGGGCAGTTCCAGTCGAATGCGACCACGTCGATGAGATAGAGGCGCTCGACCGCTCCGGGCGGACGCTCGGGGGCGATTTGTTTCACGAGATCGGGCTCGACCCGCGCATCGAGCACGCGCGCGTGGCCCAGAATCTTCAGCCGCGTGCGTTGCGGGTAATCCATGAGGAAAAGAGCCACCCGATCAGTCACCTCCAGGTTCCCCGTGCTGAGCATTTGGCGATTCCCGGAGAAGTCCGCGAAAGCAAGCGAGCTGGGACTGAGCACGCGCAAAAAACCGGGGGGCCCACCGCGGTGTTGAAGGTAGGGCCAGCCGGTCTCGGAGACGGTGGAGAGGTAAAAACTGTCGCGGGCGGCGATGAAATCGGCCTCGTCTGCGGTGAGCAAATCGCGCTCGCCCGCCACAGGTTGGCGGCGGGCGGAGCCGAAGTATTTCGCCTGGGCGCGCAGCACGGCGGGCGTGAGGGCGAGTTCGAGGAATTTGGCGGCCATGGAGGGGGGGCTGAAAGTGGGAGAGGGTTTGCGAAACTGCCCGGCGGGCGCGGAATTCTTCGGCGCCCGCCAGACGTGGGCCTAGATCAGAAAAGATGGGTGGTCCAGCCTTCCGTGGCGTAGCGCCGGAGGCTGAGGAGCCCGGGGGTGCCGGGAATGGCATTATCGATGCTGAGCTGCACCCCGCTGGCCTGCACGCCCTCGGTGGCGCCGAAGGCGGCGGCGCAACCGCAGGAGGCGCCAATGACGACGTCGCGCACCTCGTCATAGAGCGCGTGGAATGGGTGGGTGAGCTTGGTCAACTCTGCCGGCCAACGGGTGCCGGTGCCGATGAAAGAGACTTCGACTTGGTCGCCAGCCTTCTTGCTTTCGAGCGCGAGCGCGAGCGCGTTGAAGGCGCGGGCGTTGGCTTCTTCGGTGCCAGACTTGGGATCTGCGATGATGATGATGGCGGTTTTCATGGATGTGGTGGGGTTGGTTTGGGGTTCTGCCGCGTTATCTACTAATAGATAGTCTTCTCGGGCAAAATGAGGTCACTTTGGGCAAGTCAAAGCTGCGAGGGCGCGGAGCGACTGCGAAAAAACCCTTTTGTCTGCCGCCCGGGCGATGGTGAGCGCGCCTTGGAGCGTGCAATACCAGAGTCGCGCCCAGGCTTCGGGGTCGGTCGCGGGAGTGATCTCGCCAGCATCCTGGGCGCGTTGGAAGAGTCGGATCAGTGAAGCGATGCAGTCCTCGATCAGGGCTTTCAACTCCCGCTTTACCTCGGTCGGGAGGGAGTCGAATTCTCCGCTCAGCGCCCCGCTCACGCAGACGCGGCCAGCGTCATAAGCAGATTCGTAAATGGCGATTACTTGCTGCAGTTTGGACGGCAGGGCGGCGGCACTGGAAACCACCTGCTCCATGGCGGTGTGCAGGAAATCGCGATACCGCCGCACCAGAGCCACCGTCAGGTCCTTCTTGGTGGGGAAGTGATAGTGGATACTGGCGGTGGAGATGCCGATCTCCGTGCTGAGATCGTGAAAGCTGAAGCCCTCGAACCCGCGCGTCTGCACGAACCGCTGCGCGGCGTCGAGGAGACGGGTTTTTGTGTCGGAGGCCATGGTGGGAATATATCTACTACTTGGTAGATGCGCAAGGATGAAAATTCAGAAACATGTGATTGCTCATCAGCGCCCCCGCAAGGAAGCGACATCCGGTCCGCTCGCTGCCTCTCGTTATTCCATAGGCACCAACCGACAAGGACCTTCGGGAAAATATCAAGCAGATCCGTCTCACCCCATTAAATCACTCCGGCTACGGTCCCCGGTACGGATTTTCCTTTTCGAGTTCCGCGAGGCGTTTCTGGAGCACGGTCAATCTGGCATTCATCCCCGCGAGAGCGTCCACGAAAGGCGCGCAATCCGCCAGGGCGTCGACGTTCGTGTCGTCCTGATCGCCCCGCCCGATGAAATATTCGGCCCGCATCGCCGCCGCAATCTCGCTTTCGGCGCGTTCGCGTTCGCCGAGCAGCCAGGCTGCGACGGCCTTGTTGATATGCGGCTCCGGCGCATCGCTCCCGGCGTGCATGTTTTGGTCCGTGAGTTCGATCAGTTTTTGGCAACTCGCGCGCAGTCCCGCCTCGTTTTTTTCCGCGCGCAGGAGCACCACGGCTGAGGCCAGAATCTGCCGGTAGTTGAATCCGTCCAGATCGGCGGCCGCGAGACCGGTGTCGATATTTCGGCGACACGCCGCCAGGTCCCCAAGGCGCCAGTTCGCCATAAACTCGAAGTAGCCGGGCGGCGGCTGACCGGAAATCTCGCCGAAGAGATGCTGCACCGGTTGCGCGTGAAACGCCTCGCGCTCCTTGACGAGACGGAGCACCCCGGGGTAATCCCGCCGGCAGTGCGCAATGTAAATTTCCATTTGCTGCCGCCGGATGGCGTCGTCCAACCGCGCCATGCCGCGGCGTGTCCAACGCTCGCCTTCATCGTCGGAGCCGACCCCGAACAACAGATTCGCCAGGCAAAAAAACGGGGCGGGTGAGTGGGGTTCGAGCTCCGCTGCCCGGCGGGCGAGCTTCCAGGCATCCTCCCAACGGCCGATCAAAAAGAAAAGATTAGCCAGCCGGATCGTGGGTTCCGCGAAGCTGGGCTTGAGCTCCACTGCCTTCTGGAACGAGCCGCGCGCCCGGGCAAACCAGCCGCGCGACGCGTAGGCCGCCCCGAGGGCGGCGTGCCCCTCCGCGCACCGCGGATCGAGCGTGACCGCTTTTTCCGCCGCCAGGATCGCCGAATCGAGCCAGTAGATCGGCGCCTCGAAATGATCGACCTTGGCGACGTACGCATCCCCGAGTGCCGCGTGGGCTAGGGCATATGGCGGGTCCTGGGCGATCGCCTTCTGAAACAAGACGATGGCGTTCTCGTTGTCCGCCGCACGCACCTTTCGAAAAGCTTCGATGCCGCGCCGATAGAGTTCGTAGGCCCCGGCAACTTCCGGCCGCTGTTCCCGCGCCGCCGGTTTCTGACCCGGAACCAGTCGACCTTGGACGGCCTCGGCGATGCTGGCCGCGATTTCGCTCTGGAGCTCAAACGCATTTTGCCACGGCCGGTCGAAGGTCTCCGCCCAAAGCACGGCGTCATTCGTTGAGTCGACCAACTGCGCGCGAACGCGCAGACGCTCGCCCAGACGACGGACGCTGCCTTCCACGATCGTCCCTACGCCGAGATCGCCCGCGATCTGACGGCCGCTGCGGGGGCCGGTTCGATATGGCTGGACCGATGTCCTCGAGACGACGCGCAGGTCCGCGAGGCGCGACAAATTGGAAATGACATCCTCCTGCATTCCGTCGGAAAACGCCGTGTCTTCCGCGCTGGCGCTGGGACTCTCGAAGGGAAGGACGGCGACGATTCTCCGCGTGGCGGGGTCGGCCGAGGGAAGGCGCGGGTGGCCCCGCCACCAAAACCATCCGAGGAGCAGGGCCGCGACCAGGACCCCGAGCCCGACGATCGCCGGCAAAATCCGGCGCGGCTTCCGCGCCGGGGTGGGATGAAACGGTAGCGTGGTTTCTCGGGCGACGGCGGCCCGGAAGAAACTCTCGGTCAGCCCCGTGGGTTCACGGCGCTCGAGGCCTTCCTCGACCCGGGTCCCCACTCGCGTGAGCGCCCGCTCGACTTCCGCCGCCGTGGCCGGCCGCTCTTCCCGATCCTTGGCGAGCAGACGCATGAGCACCGCGGCCAGGCTCGGCGGGAGGTGAGCGATCTCCTCGAACGGCGGCGATTTCACCGCGTGTTCCGTGAGCAAATCGCGAGTATTTCCCGCGCGGAACGGCGGATGCCCGCAAAGCGCTTCCCAGAGGATGCAACCCAGCGCGTAGAGATCCGCCCGGCCATCCACGACGGCGCCGTGCTCGGCCTGTTCCGGACTCGCATACGCCGCCGTCCCGCAAAAGATGCCATCCGCCGTGGCCGTGACATCGGCGGCGGCGGGCACGCGCGCGACCCCAAAATCGATGATCTTGAACTGCCACTCATTCTTCCCCTCCGCACCATCTGTGACCTGCCGGACCGCCATAATGTTCGCGGGTTTCAGGTCTCGATGCACGATTCCCTGGGCGTGGATCGCGCCGAGTCCGCGCGTCAGTTGCAATCCGAGATCGATCGCGTCCGCCACCGCCAACGGCGCCCGCTCTGGCAGCCATTCGGCCAGCGACGTGCCGTCGATGAATTCCATCGCGAAGAACAGTTCGCCCGGCGTGTCGTGGAGATAGAGCACGCTGGCGACATTTGGGTGCCGGATGCGGGCAGCGGCGCGGGCCTCCTTAAGGAAGCGCGCGGTCGTGCCGGGTCGCGCCGATTCCCCTTCTGCGATCACCTTGAGCGCCACGTCGACCTCAAGGCGTTCGTCGGTCGCCTTGTAAGTCACCCCCATCGCACCCGAACCAAGCGTCCAGAGGGAGCCATCGGCTCGTCTGAGCACGCGATAGTGCGCAAATCTTCGCGGGTCACCGGCCATTGATCCGGACGCTAACGCCCGCCCCGGATCGGGGGAAGGCGGAATCGAGTGCCTCGACCCCCGCGCCTGCGCGGTTCAACTGCTTCCCGCCCCGGCAAGGATCTCGCGGAGCTGATCTAATTCCTCTTCGATTTCGGAAGTCGACCCGACGGTCCGCGCGATTTCCGCCCGCAGCGTGGCCCGGTATTCCATCCGCAGCCGGCGCACCTGCGTCTTCACGGTGTTGGTCGGGATGCCGAGTCGTTTCGCCGCTGCCTCGTAATCGCCCGTCTCCTGCTCGCCGGTGAGAAATTGGGCCAGCGTGCCAAAGAGCTCGCCGCGGCCCCGCGCCACGAAGTCCGCCCGGAGCGATTGAGTCGTCTGATCCAGTAACGCGTGCGCCCAGTTCAAATCGAACGCCTGGTCTGCTGAGGAATTTGTCACCGGTTCGAGCCGATAGCGCTGCTCCGCGGTCTGCGCGTCCAAAAAAACATGTTCCGCGCCCCCGCCGCGCTTCTTCGCTCCGGCATGCTCATGCCGGCTCGCGACGAAATTGCGCAACGCGGTCAGCAAGAAAGCCCGGAACCTCCCCCGCAACGGATCGGCCTGCGCGAGGCCGCGCTTTTCCAGCAAATGCTCGAAGAAGGACTGTAGATGATCCTGAGCATCGGGGGCTAAGTAGTTCCGGTGCCGCAACCACGCGTAAAGCGGGAACCAATAGATTCGGTAAAGCTCCGCGAGCGCGGCCCGGGCTGGATCGTCCTCGCCGGCACTTTCGAAAACCAGCGTCCAGCGCGTTGTGTGGAATCCGCCCGCGGCATCAACGGTCTTCAGCGGCGCGTCGGGGGAACACACGCCAGACTATTCGAACACCTGGCCCGTTCCGGCAAGTGACGGCTCAGGCGCAGGCGCTGGGGGGCTTGGCTCACGGCATGTTGTAACGGTTGGAGACGTCTATTCCGCCGCCACTGCCGGTGCAGCCCACGGCGATGTAGGCGTGCAGCGAAAAAGCGGGCGCCGCAAGCGCGCGACCCTGTGAATTGGACGCAGTGTCGTTGGCGTACAGCCCACAAGCCAAGCCCGAGTTGCTGTCGGTCTGCCCCTCGCAGGTCGCGGCGTTCGTGCAATAGATGCCGTAGTTGCCGAGACGCGTGTAGCCAGAGCAGCTGTTGGCGATTCTTGTGACCAATCCGCCGTAACCGGTGTTGTTCGAGACCGCCACGCAATTGAGTGCGAGGCGATTCGCGACAATACCGGAATAGGTTGCGGAATTGTCGTTGGTGGAACCGCTGCAACTTTCCGCCGTCGTGCATAGGATTCCGTTCCCTCCGCAATTGTCCGCCGTGCAATTTGAGACGACTCCGTTCGCGACCGAAATGCCGGCGCTTTTCGTGAGGTAGACCGTGCAATTCCGCACCAGCACGCTGGCCCCCGCGCAATTGATGCCATTGCCCGCGACGTTTGAAACCGCCACGTCCTCGAGGCGCAGGTTGTTCGCTGTCGCTGGCGAAAAGATCCCGTCGTTGAAGCCGCCGCCCGTATAAACGGAACTCGTCGGCGACGCGTTGGTCGTCGTCCCCAAAATGCGGCCATTGTGGATCGAGATGCTGTTCCGGGATGCTGAAACAAAAATGCCACTACCGCTGCCGCCGCTGTGGGTGGAGGAAATGGTAAAGCCGTTCAGGTCGAGGGTGACGTTGCTCGCCGCGATGTCGATGCCATCTCCACTGCTCACGGTGATGTTTCCAGTCAGATAATAACTACCCGCCGCATTCAAAGTGACGAGGCTAGTTCCACCCGGAATCGCGGTGCGCGCCCCCACGGTCTGTTGCAGTTGGGTCAGCGAGCCATTGGCGGCGTTGGTCGAGGTCTGGAGCGTCGCGATGCCGGTGTTCGCGGTCGTCACTCCGTTCTGCACGTTCGTGACGTTCGTCTGCAATGTGGTCAGGTTTGCGCCGCCGCTGCTCATGCCGTTCCCACTCCCGCTGGTCAGCGAGCCGACGCAATTTGCGATCGTCTGGGCCTGGATCGAAAACGTGCCGCACTGCAACGCGCTGGAATCGGAGACCGACCCGGCGCTGATCCCATAATTTAGGCAGACGCGAACTGTGCAGGCTTGAACCACCGACGAGCCGTCCGAGCCGACGTCGAGAGGGTAACTCTTGACCCCCACGACGTTGACTCCGCTGACCCGCACATTGCTCGGGGTGCCGGAATCCCAATTGATCCCGCCAAGAAATCCGGGACCGGCGGTGAAAGTCGTTCCGCTGACCGAGCTGGCGCTGCGGATGTTGCCATTGGAGATGGCCAGATTGGTTCGCCCCCCGCCGATGTCGATGGCATTGCCGCTGGCTGGGCTGCTGGTGGAACTGACGGTGAACCCATTGAGATCTAGCGTGACGTTGTCCGCGGTGATGGCGATCGCGTTGCCGCTGCTGACCGTGACATTCCCGGTGAGGTAATAGCTGCCGGGATTGCCGATCGTGATGGGGCCGCCGCCGAGTTGCGTGACTGGCGTGCGCTGATCACCGCCGGCCGCGGTCACGCCCTGGCTTCCGGTGATCACCACCGCCTGGCCCCCACCAGTGGTGTCACCATTCACATTGGAAGCCGAGATGGCTTGAATGGCCGTGCCGCCGATCGTGTTCGCCGTCGAATCCGACACCGTCGACGCATTGATTCCCGTGCCGGCAACGGTGTTCACACTCGAGCTCGAAACATTTCCGCCTGAGAACGCGATGCCAGCACTGTTGACGCCCTGGACGCTCAAACCGCTGATGCGGCCGTTAACTACGCCGAAACCTGAGAGGCCGACGCCCTTGTCGAATCCGCCCGGCGTGTAGGTCGTGCCGCCGATTCCGCCGGCCGTAGTGGTGCCTTTGATCGTGCCATTGAGAATCGTGATGTTCGCGTTCGGCGCGATGGAATTTCCCGGCAGACCGGCCAGGAGCACCCCGCTACCCACGGCACTCGGGTTGGTGGACGAAATCGTGAAGCCGTTGAGATCGAGCGTGACATTGTCGGACAAGATCTTGATGCCGTTGACCACGCCGCTGGCGCCGGTGACGACGACGTTGCCGATGAGATAGTACGAGCCAGGGGCCGAAATAACGAAACGCGAGGAAGCGTCGCCGGGCGTGTTGGCGGCATTGACGATCGTACGCGGCTGCACTTCGTCGAGCCTTTTCATGGTGGGGCCAGGCGGCGCGGTCGGAGCGATCGGACCCTGGGCGAGGAGCGCGAACGTTGGGGCGAGAAGCACCGCGCAGATCACGGCGGAGTGGGCGAAGCGAGATCGCAGGAGGGAGCAGGATCCAAGATTCATTATCCGAGCTACCGGGAACGCCCGAAAACAGTTTCAGAAACTTTCGGGCAAAGATTTCTCTTTCTTCGTCGCGCGCGTTCTATTCCCGAACGACGACGGCAGTTTGCCGGTCCCTTCAAGGCATAGAGCCGACTGATGGGACGTTATTCTTGGAGCGTCGGTCTTGCTCCTGCGGGGCTGGCGTCGTCGTCACCCGGGAATTTCTCCCCGGCCTGGAGGCCGTCAGTTCGAGGACAGCCGCACCGGATCCAGACGCTCCATGCGGCGCTCCAGGCGCTCCAAGCGGGCGTCCCGCTCGGAGAGCGCGTGCTGCGCGCCCTCCAAGTCGCGCCGCATCGTCGCCAACTGCCGCTGGGCCAGCTCGAGCTGCCGGGCCAATTCCTGCGTCGCGGAGACGTGGAGCATGCTGAGGGCGTCGTAATCGACCGAGCGGAAATCGTTCACCTCGCGGCCGTAGACGAAGACCCGCCTCGCGACGCCCGGGTAGCTGCTGCGAAAGCCGCCCGGGCGGACTTCCAACACCTCGTAAATTCCCTCGGCCTCCTCGGCAATGAGCCTTACGCGTTCGCCGACCCGCAGATCCGTGGCGAGCTCGATCCAGCCGGACCGTATTTCCCCCGCACGATAGATGTCGGGGACCACATCGGTGCGCTGACTGACGGCCTGGGGGAAGACCTCTTCCACCTGCTGGGCAATGACCTTCTTCTGCGGCCCGCTGCCTTTGGCGACCCGATCCTTGTAGACGTAGTCGGTGATCTGGATTTGGCGGAGCGTGCCCAAGTCGGTGGCGTTGTCCGAAGGGCCGGTGATCGTCTTGATGCGGGCGTCGGAGAAGGCGTTGAACTCGAGGCCGGCGATGCGATCGGAGGCGTAGATGGAGAGCGGCACGGTGACCGCTCCGGCCGTCAGGCCGATCTGGGCGTTCTGGTTGAAGTAGGCAAACGTCAGGCTGGTGCTGACTGAGCCGGTCACCTGCAGCTTGGCCAAGGTCGGATTGGTGGTGCCGATCCCGACATTGCCGCCATTGAGAATGCTCAGGCGGGCGACCCCATTGGTGAAAAGCGTTAACCCGAACACGCCCGGGCCGGCGGTGCGTTTGGAAGAGATGCCTTCCCCAGAGCCCTCGCTGCCGAAGCTGAGTCCGGGGAACGGCGTGGCCCCGTCACTCACGTTCGCGCCGTCCAAGACCAGATGGTGCCCCACCGTGAGATCGTAAATGTTGAGAAAGCCCGCGAGTTTAGCCGAACCGACGGCGCCATCCGCGATTTGAGCGCTCCCGACGGCGCCCGGCGCCAGTTGAGGCGTTCCGACCGCGCCTCCAGCCAGTTGAGTCATTCCGACTGCGCCCGGCGCCAACTGAGCTGGACCAACCGCGCCCGCCGCCAGTTGCGTTGTTCCGACTGCGCCCGGCGCCAGTTGCGTTGTTCCGACCGCGCCGACCGCCAGCTGCGCCGAGCCGACCGCGCCGACCGCCAGCTGCGCCGAGCCGACCGCGCCCGCCGCCAGCTGCGCGGTTCCGACCGCGCCCGCCGCCAGTTGGGCCGTTCCGACCGCGCCTGCGACCAACTGAGCGGAAGCGACGCTGCCGGCGGCGAGGCTGGTCTGCAGCACGGGCGTCCAGGTGCCGTTGCCGGCATACTGCAGCGAACCCACCGCGCCAAAACCTCCGCTGAGCAAATTGCCAAAACTATAGAGCGGTTCGGCCGAGACCGAAGCGGTCAGGACCAAGCCGTTGGCAGAACTGGAAATGGCGGTCCAAGTCCGGTTTGATTCCTGCGCGGCCCACGTCACCCCGGAATCGGTCGAGACGTAGATCTGTCCGCCGGCGACGACCGCGGCCAGACGGGAGCCGTCGCTAGAACTGGTGACCGCCACCCAGGCGCGGCTGCTCTCCCGCGACGTCCAATTGGTACCTGAGTCGGTGGAAGTGAAGATCTGCCCGCCGTTGACCACGGCGACCGCTTTCGTGCCATTGTTCGAGCATGCCACCCCGGCCCAATTGCGGTTGGACTCACGAGCGGTCCAAAGGTTGGTGCCGTTCAGGTTCACCCAAATGCGGCCACCGCCGCCGTTCAGGCCACGGTCGATGGCATAGGAGATGATCCCGTCGATCGAATTGGCGAAGCCCGTCCAATACCTGGGCGCACTGTTCAACGTCCCGTTCGTGGACCAAGTGCCCCCGCATCCCAGGAAGTGTAGACAAAACCGGCGGCGCCGTTGCCATCGCTCACCGCGACCAGCTTGCCGCCGCCATTTCCGATCTGCACTGCCGAGAACCAGCCCGGCGCGCCAGGAATGCTGATGTCCTGCCAGGTCACACCGGAGTCGATGGAGACGGTGACCGTGGGCGAAGCGGCATAGGGCGCCGCCAACAAGCGGACGCCACTCGCCGAGGAGGCCACGGAACGCCAGGGCTGACTGGTGGCGCGCTGCGTGAACTGCAGGCCCCCATCGGTCGAGGTGTAGAGGAAGCCGCCGTTGACGGCCGCCAGTTGTTTTTGACCGTCGGACGAGAGCGCGACCGAGCGCCAGTTGCGGACGGCCTCGCGCGGCGTCCAGGCGCTGATCGACCAGCCACCGGTCCCCGTTCCGTTGACGGTGACGACATCGCCCACGTTGGCGGGGGTGGGCAGGACGAAGCTGGAAAGAGCCGCGCTGTTGGCGCTGTAAGCGGTGTTCGTTGCGGCGGAGACCGTGGTGCCCGGTGCGGTCAGGGGCGGCATGAGCGCCCCGGGGGCCAGTTGTGAGGAGCCTACGGCGCCAGAGCCGAGTTGGGCAGCGCCGACGGCCCCATTTGCCAGTTGGGAGGAAGTGATGGCGCCATTTTCCACATTGGCCGCCCGCATCGCATAGCCCGAGCTGGCCAGGCGTTGATCGGGCGTGAGGAGCTGAAAACCGTGCACGCCGTCATTGAACCAAACGCGGAGTCGGACGTCTGGCTGGTCAAAGACAGCCGCCGGGACGGCCTGCATATTGGTCAGTGAGGCGTCGCCGAGGAGCACCGCATAGAGACCTTTGCTGACGATCAAGCTAACGGCGGTGGCGGGGGACGAGCCGGCCACGCTGGAGTTGTCGTTGCTCCAATACGTGACGGAGCCGGCGGCGTCGACGAGGGCAAACTTGAACAGGCCAGGGCCGTCGAAGTTGACTCCGTCGGCCGCGACGCGGCCCTGGTAATTGAGCTGCAGTGGGACGGCGGCCGCCCCGGAGGCCAGGAGCAGGAAGGCGAGGATTTGGGGGAGAGAGGGGCGCATGGCGAGAGGATTTCAGCCTTTTTGCACCAAAGCGGTGTCCCCGGCAATACCCGACGTCCAAGGCTGCCACCGCCACCTTCGCCGGCCAGAACAGCGCACTGCGAACTGCAACGACCTGTAATACGTAAGCAGTTCAGGCCAGCTGACCAGGGGGGATGCAGCTTGATCATGGGGGAGACAGCGGAGAAGACGACCGCCGGAGGAGGCGGCTCCGTCCGGCGCACACCCCTTGGGTCGTTGGCCGGTGCGACCGGATTTTCTGCGTCGCTGCCGATCCGTCCCGCTCGCCGCTCACAGTCGCAACGCCTCGCCGTACAGCTTCCGCGCGTGGTCGCGCAAGACCCTTCGGGCGAGTTCGACTGCCTGGGGTTCGGTCAAAGCGCCCGATCGCACCATGCCGTAGAGCGCAAGGCCGAGCGCGCGCCGGCCCGTGGTGGCAGTGAGCCAGGCCAGATTCTCCCACGGCCCTTCTGGGCCGACCGCGAAGGCATCCGTGGCGACGAGAATCTTCTCCGGCACGAACTCGAGCAGCGTGGGCAAGGCGCCCGCGAGGCGCTCAGGATAAAGCAGGAACGTCTGGGCGGAAAAAATCCGCGTAAACGTTCGGCCGCGTCAGCATGGTGACGGCCACGGCGCGTGCAGCATGACGAACTTCGTCGCGGCCAGCGCGGGATCGCCAAAGAGAGACTCGTGGGGGAGCGGATTCGCGCCGCGCTGATCGAAGTAGCCTCCGATGCCGGATCCGACGTGAATGTGCACGGGCAGCGCGAGCCGGCCGGCTTCCCGCGCCAGATGTCGATAAAGAAAGTCCTGCAGGGGCTTGTTGTCGGCTGCTGACGCAGACTTCCCGCCCGCGATGTGCGCGGCGTAGATCCGCGCCGCCTTGGCCGCGGGGACCACGGCAAAATCGAGCGACCGCAGGTATGCCGCCTCAAATTTCGCCGCCACCGCACCGGCCGCTTTCTTCTGCGCCAGCGTGGCATCGACGATCTCGCGCAGGTACGCCTCAAGGGGCGGCGGCGGCGCCTTGATCTGCAAGTCGCCGAGCAGGCGCCCAAAACGGTTGCGAATATCGCCGTAAAACACGCGTCGATCGGGCGTGGTCTCGGCCGGATCATTCTCGAGCGGCATGGCCAGCGCATCGACGAACACAACTCAGCGGAATCGCGGCCCGTTCAAGCCGCGGCCCAGCGTCACTCGATTCGCCAGCGTCGTTTCGGTGCCGATCTGGCTCAGCACCCACTCGGGGTAGCGATCGCCCTGTTCGCGCATGATGCGGAGCCGGGCCGCCTTGAGTTCGGCCAGATGCCCCGGCTCCATGTCGTCGTGGGCATATCCGAAGAGAGCCCGCCAGGCCCCGATGATCTCTCGATTCCCCGGCCGAAGGCGGGACGGGGCCGGGAAATCCGGCACCTCCGAGGAAAGCTGATCCCAGTCAGGATCGCTCTCACCGGAGCCCGTCAGGATGAAGGGATGCGCGTGGTTGTCGATGGCTTTGATCCCGGCGATGGCGGCGGTAAGGCGCGTCTCGAGGGCATCCGGCGCGCCGGGGGCGGACGGGACCGGCAAGAGGAGGCAAAGCACGGCGAAGCACCAGCGAAAGCATAATCCGGCTACGGCTGAAATCGGCGCGCCAGCTTCTTCGATTTGGGGAATGCACATCCGGGGCTGCCGGGAATGGCGCAGTTCGGTTCCAAGATTCCTTCAGTCAGACCAATTCAGTTGGACGCCTCCGGACGCGCCGGAATATCGGGACAAAGCGGGGTCTGGATTGAACGCGTATTTGAGCGCGGGACACCGCCACCTATCGCGCCGCGAATGGCACCATCATGGGCACTCGTGAAACCGCGCCGGCGGGCAACGTGGTCGATCGCAAAAACAACGGCACCATCACCGGACCAGCCTTAAAATCGGAGGTAAAACGCGACATTTGGTCTTTCCCTGCTCCGCCCCGATAGTCGGCGGGTGAGCGAAGCCGTCATTCCCAACCTGACCGCGGACGACATCGCGGAGATTTTTGAAAACATCGCGCGGCTGCTGGCGCTAAAGGGCGAGAACCCCTTCAAAATCCGCGCCTACGTCAACGGCGCGCGCGCCGTGGAGATGTTCGCCGGAAACCTGCGCACGGCCGCGGAAAAGGGCGAACTCGACAAGGTCGATGGCATTGGCAAAGCGATCTCGGAAAAAATCACCGAGCTCGTCACCACCGGCCAGCTCGCTTATTACAACCGGCTCCGGGAAGAATTCCCCGCCGGCATTCTCGAACTCTTCGACTTGCCCGGCCTCGGCGAAAAGAAGATCAAAATTCTGCACGAGCAACTCGGCGTGACCGGCCTGGCCAAGCTGGAGGAGGCGTGCCGGGATGGACGCGTCTCCGCGCTGGCCGGCTTCGGCGACAAGACCGCGCTCAAGCTTCTCGCGGCGATCGACACCAAGCGCTCCACGGCCGACCTCTTCCGTCTCGGCGATATCCACATCGATGCCCAGGCGGTGCACGCCGCCCTCCGCGAGCATCCCGCCGTGGCGCAGGTGAGTCCGGCCGGCAGCTACCGGCGGCGGAAGGAAATCGTGCACGACCTCGATTTCGTGGCCAGCACGCGTGAGCCCGAGGCAGTGGCCGCGTACTTCGCCACGCTGCCGCAGGTCACGAACGTGATCGCCCAGGGCAAAACCAAGGTGAGTGTGCGGCTGCGCTCCGGCGTGCCCTGTGATCTCCGCCTCGTGGCGGACACGGAGTTTCCCTTCGCGTTGCAATACTTCACCGGCAGCAAGGAGCACAACATCGTGCTGCGGCAGCGTGCGCTGGATCGCGGCTGGACGCTCAACGAATACCGGCTCGCGCCCACCCGGCCGGATGCCGACGCCATCCCGGCGGTGGCGGAGGAGGCCGACCTCTACCGCGCGCTTGGACTCGATCTCGTGCCGGCGGAACTCAGGGAGAACCTGGGCGAAGTCGATGCCGCCATCGCCCATACCCTGCCGGAACCGGTGCAACTCGAGCAACTGCGGGGCACCTTTCACAATCACACACAGGAAAGCGACGGCCGCGACTCGCTCCGCGCGATGGCGGAGGCCGCGCGCGACCTGGGGCTGCAGTATCTCGGCATCGCGGATCACTCGAAAAGTTCCTTCCAGGCGCGCGGCCTCGATGAGGCGCGTCTCGCCGCCCAAGTGGCCGAGATCGCGAAGCTGAACGCCGAGTTCGGCGGGAGCTTCCGCCTCTTTTCCGGCTCCGAGGTCGATATCCTCAAGGATGGCTCGCTCGATTTTTCGGACGAGGTGCTCGCCACGCTCGATTACGTCGTGGCCTCCGTGCACGCGAGTTTCACGCTCAGCGAAGCGGAACAGACGAAGCGCGTCATCCGCGCCATGAAGAGCCCATACGTGACCATGCTCGGGCATCCCACCGGGCGTCTTCTCTTGCAGCGCAATTCCTACAGCGTCGACATCCCCGCGGTGATCGACGCGGCCGCCGCGACCGGCACCATCATCGAGCTCAACGCCAATCCGCGCCGGCTCGACCTGGACTGGCGCTGGTGGCGGCTGGCGCGGGAAAAGGGCGTCAAGTGCGCGATCAATCCCGATGCCCACCGCACTACCGGCCTGCAGGATCTGTGGTTCGGCATCGCCGCCGCGCGCAAGGGCTGGCTGACGAAGGCGGA